>JBHGBA010000007.1:0-80537 GCA_041946775.1 Terriglobales bacterium | reverse complement strand
TTCGAACCCCCGACCCTCTGATTACAAATCAGATGCTCTACCAGCTGAGCTACGCCAGCTAAACCCGTCCCGCCCACCGGGACAAAATAGAAACTTTAGCACGCCGGAACGGCAGGCGCAAGCAGACTTCCCCGCTGACCTCCCCGAGAGGTGTCCGGAAAGTAAGCCAACAAAGCCACCAAAAACACGAGTGCGAACAGCCGAGCCCTCGGTCCTTCATTTTAGCGCAGGGGCGGGGGGGAAGTCACGTCATCGGGTGAACGGGTGATCGAGTGATCTTGGATCTGGTGATTTGGTGAAGTGGGACTTGGTGAAGTGAACCCCCCGTCATTCGACAGCCGTATTTTCACGTGGGTTGAGTGTGAGGCGGCTGCCGGGTGTCCCCACGCCAGACTTCTGCTGCAAGTTGTGTAAGATAGAGCAGCATTTCTGTATGAGACGACGGACAATCTGGATCGCAACCGGCGTGGTGATGTTTGCGGCGGCGGTGGTCGCCGCGTTCCTGTTGCGGAGCCGCGCCGCACCGGAGCCCGCGCGTCTTTTGCCGGAAGCTGACGCCTACCTCTATCTGAATCTGAAGCCGCTGCGCACGTTGGGGGTCATCGGCGAGAAAACTCCGCCGGTACACGAGGCCGAGTACGAAGAATTTGTTCGCGAAACTGGGTTCCAGTTCGAGCGCGATTTGGATGAGGCCGCGTTTGCCATACACGCGCCGCCGCGACTGGTGGATGCGCCCGAGGCGGGCGGACGGAACGCGTTTCGCCGATATTCGGAGGTGTTTCGCGGACGCTTCGATGCGCAACGCGCCCACAAGTACTTCCGCAAGATCGCACAGTCGGTCGAAACGTATCGCAACGTCACGATTTATAACATTCCGCTGGAGGGCCGCACCGTCCGGGTGGCGCTGCTGGGGGTCGGGATCGCGGCGGTATCGAATACCGATGGTCCGGCTGCCATTCACTACATGATTGACCGCTACAAGGAACTGGCACTGCCGTTCGGCGGTCCGGCCCTGGTGCGCGAGTACTACCGGCGGGTGCCGTTAGGCAGCCTGATGTGGGCGATGGCACGCACCGGCAGCGACGCAGGCGGAGGCACGCCGCTGATGTTGCCGGGCGGCTTCGACCTGTTCTTCCCGTCCGATACGGTCGTTGTGGGGTCGGTGCGCTACACCACGGCGATTCACGTCAAGGCCGAGGCCTTTACTGCTAACGCGGACCAGGCAAAACAGATCGTGGACCAGGCGGGCGCGTTTCTGTCCATCATGCGTGGACTGCAAAACACGATGAGCTTCAGCGGAACGGACGCGGACGTGAAGGCGTTCTTCGACAGCCTGGCGGTGGAGCAGAACGACAGCCGGGCGGTGCTGAGTGCGACGGTCCCTGCGGAATTCCTCAAGAAGCTGTTTGCGGAACCGCCCACGGGACAGATTACGGGAGCGCAGCCGCCGGAGCCGCCGAAAAAGCCAGCAGGTAAGGGGAAGCGGAGGCAGAAGTAGCACGGGATGCGCAAGATGCATAGATCCTTCGCGCGGCAACAGCAGCCGCGGTCAGGATGACAGCCGATTCGATGGCAACCGATGGAAATGACAAGTTGTAATTCCGCGTGAGCCGCCGAGCGTGGTTTCGGTCGTCCCTACGGGACTTGGTTGAATTTTGCACGCTTCGACCCAGGACTGCCGTCCTGGGCCATTGTCGGGCGTGCCTCCGGCACGCGGTACCCGACCACGCACCTGTTGTGAATGCGCATGAGGCCTTGGGCACGCGGGTTGGGAAACTCCAGTGAGACGGGAAATCGCTCCATCGTACACTGTGCAAATCGATTAGACTGATCGGTTCATTCCGTCCGGTATCACCGACAAAGGGAGTTGGGTGATGACTGCCAGCAGGCCCAGTGGTACGCCGGGAGGCCCAAGCCGGCCCAGTGGCAAACAGACCAGCGATCCGGCACACGATGTGTTGCACGCGGAGCGGCATCCGCTGGATGCGGTATTCGCGCCACGCAGCGTGGCCGTGGTGGGCGCCAGCGAGCGGCCCGGCAGCGTGGGGCGCAACGTGCTGTGGAACCTGCTGAGCAATCCGTTCGGCGGCACGGTGTTTCCGGTGAACCCAAACCGGCCTAACGTGCTGGGCATCCGCAGCTACGCCAGCATCAGCGACATCCCCGAACACATCGAGCTGGCGATCATCACGACCGCCGCGCCGACGGTGCCCGACGTGATTTCTGAATGCATCGCGGCGGGAGTGCGGGCGGCGATCATCGTCTCCGCGGGCTTTCGCGAGACCGGTCCCGAGGGCCTGAAGCTGGAGATGGAGATCAAGGAGCGGCTGAGGGGCTCGCGGCTGCGGGTGATCGGGCCGAACTGCCTGGGGGTGATGAACCCGGTAAGCGGAGTCAACGCCACCTGGGCGCACACCATCGCGCGCCCGGGAAACGTGGCGTTCATCAGCCAGAGTGGCGCGCTGTGTACGGCGATTCTCGACTGGAGCCTGCGCGAGATGGTGGGCTTCAGCTCGTTCGTGTCGGTGGGCTCAATGCTCGACGTGGGCTGGGGCGACCTGATTGACTACTTCGGCGACGATTCGCGCACGCATTCGATTGTCTGCTACATGGAGTCGATTGGCGACGCGCGGTCGTTTCTGTCGGCGGCGCGCGAGGTGTCGCTGACCAAGCCGATTATCGTGATCAAGGCGGGACGCACGGAGGGTTCGGCGAAAGCGGCGCTGTCTCATACCGGTGCCATGTCGGGCAGCGATGAAGTGCTGGAAGCGGCGTTCCGGCGGACCGGCGTGCTGCGCGTGGTGTCCATCGGCGACCTGTTTTATATGTCGGAGGTGCTGGCCAAGCAGCCGCGGCCGCGGGGCAACAGGCTGGCAGTGTTGACCAACGCGGGCGGGCCGGGGGTGCTCGCTGCCGATGCGTTGACGGCGCTGGGCGGCGTGCTGGCCGAGCTGACGCCGCAATCCATGGAAGCGTTGAATTCGTTTCTGCCGCCGCATTGGAGCCACGGCAATCCGGTGGACGTGCTGGGCGACGCCGACGCGCAACGCATCGCCAAAGCGCTGGAGATCACGGCGAAGGACCCGAACACTGATGGCCTGCTGGTAGTGACGGCGCCCCAGGGATTGACCAGTGCGACGACCATTGCCGAGTTGCTGAAGCCCTATGCGCGCTCGACCGGCAAGCCGGTGCTGGCAAGTTTCATCGGCGGAGCGGAGGTTGCGGCGGCCAACGAAATCCTGAACCGGGCCGGCATTCCGACCTTCCCCTTTCCCGACACGGCAGCGCGGGCGTTCAACTACATGTGGAAGTACGCGTACAACCTGCGCGGATTGTATGAAACGCCGGTCATCCGCAGTGCCGCCGATCCCGACCGGCATCGCGCGGAAGAGATCGTGCGCAAGGTCCACGAGTCGGGACGTACCACGCTGACGGAGTACGAATCGAAGCAGTTGCTGGCGGCGTATCGTATCCCGATAGTTGATACGAAGATTGCCCGCACGGAAGACGAAGCGGTGTACGCGGCGCAGGAGATCGGCTTCCCGGTGGTGCTGAAGCTTTACTCCGAGACCGTAACGCACAAGACCGACGTGGGTGGCGTGCAGTTGTCCATTCGCAATGAGCCGGCGGTGCGCTCGTCGTTCCACGCGATTCGCAACAACGTCACGGAAAAGTTGGGTGCGGAACACTTTTTGGGCGTCACCGTGCAGCCGATGATCTCACACGAGAACGGCTATGAGCTGATTATCGGCAGCTCCATTGACCCGCAGTTTGGGCCGGTGCTGCTGTTCGGCGCAGGTGGACAACTGGTGGAGGTGTTCAAAGACCGCTCGCTCGCGTTGCCGCCGCTCAATACCACGCTGGCGAAGCGCATGATGGAGCAGACGAAGATCTACACCGCGCTGCAAGGCGTGCGGGGCCGGAGGGCGGTGGACCTCGCAGCGCTGGAAGAGTTGCTGGTACGCTTCAGCCAGCTGGTGGTCGAGCAGCCGTGGATCAAGGAGATTGACATCAATCCGCTGCTGGCTTCGGCGGACAACTTATGGGCGCTGGACGCGCGCGTGGTGCTGCATCCAGTGGATACGAAAGAGGAGGATTTGCCGAGGTCGGCGATCCGGCCGTATCCGGCGCAGTACATCGCGGAATGGAAGCTGAAGAACGGTACACCGGTGACGATCCGGCCGATCCGCCCGGAAGACGAGCCGCTGATGATCCGGTTCCATGAGCGGCTGAGCGACCGCAGCGTGTATCTGCGTTATTTCCAGCCGCTGAAGCTGAGCCAGCGTACCGCGCACGAGCGGCTGACCCGCATATGCTTCATTGACTACGACCGTGAGATGGCGCTGGTGGTGGTGCGGCACCATCCGGAGAACGGCCAGGATGAGATTATCGCTGTTAGCCGCCTGAGCAAGTTGCACGGGGTGAACGAGGCGGAGTGCGCGGTGCTGGTGAGCGATGAATATCAGCACCAGGGGCTGGGAAAAGAGCTGTTCCGCCGCTCGGTAGAGATCGCGCGGGCTGAAGGCTTGGGCCGAGTTGTCGCAACCATGCTTGCGGAGAATCGCGAGATGCGCGCCATCTGCAAATCACTGGGGTTCCACGTGGAGATTGATATGGAAGACCAGTTGGTGAAGGCGGAGATTGGAACGTAACTCATCGGGTGATCGGGTGATCCGGTGATCGGTGAACCGAGAGGCTGCGGCCTCGCGGTTTTATTCTTTTGGGGGCGCGCGCAAACCCAGACACAGGGTCCCTCGACTGCGCGCGGCAAAACGCGCCGCGCTCCGCTCCGTCGAAAGGCGGCCGCAGACAAAAGCTCCAACGCAAGGGACACCAAGGGCGCAGAGGGAAACTGGGGCCCGCCGCCGGGACGGCGGCGCTACGGGCGAGGGCGCGACTTTCATCTCGATTTGCGGGCCGAAGGTTCATGTGACACTCGGGATGACGGCGACACTTCATTGGAGAGGAAACGCCGACTCCGAAAGAGGATTAACATATTGCAGTTATGAGCACGATCGTTCAGCAATCGGCGTCATCGGCGCGCGGCTATCCTTTCCTCCTCAATGGAAAACTGCTGACCGAAGGCGAACCGGTCGAAATTCGCGCACCATGGGACGGGCGCGTGGTTGGCGTGGTGTATCGTGCCACGGGGCAACACGTCGAGTCCGCCATAGAGGCGGCAGGGCGCGCCTTCGAGACTACGCGCAAGCTACCGGCATTCGAGCGGCAACGCGTGCTGCGCATGGTGGCGGAGGGACTGTCGCACCGGCACGAGGAGTTTGCGCGTCTGCTGGCGCAGGAGGCGGGCAAGCCGATTTCGCAGGCGCGCGCGGAAGTGGACCGCGCGGTGTTCACGTTCCAGGTGGCGGCGGAAGAGGCCACGCGCATTTACGGCGAGGTGTTGCCGCTCGACCTGCTGGATTCGGCCGCGGGACGCTGGGCAATCACGCGCCGGTTTCCGCTTGGGCCGGTGTCGGCGATCACGCCGTTCAACTTCCCGCTCAACCTGGTGGCGCACAAGATCGCGCCGGCAATTGCCGCCGGATGTTCGATGGTGCTGAAACCTGCACCGCAAGACCCGCTGGTCGCCATGATGCTGGCGGAGTTGATCCAGCAATCCGGCTGGCCTGACGGCGCGCTGAATGTGCTCTATCTCTCGAACGAGGATGCGTCGGCGCTGGTGAGTGATGAGCGGCTGAAGCTGCTGACGTTCACCGGAAGTGGCGCTGTCGGGTGGGAGGTAAAGAAGCGCGCCGGACGGAAGAAGGTGGTGCTGGAGTTGGGCGGCAACGCGGGCTGCATCATCCACAGCGATGCAGACATTGGTTACGCGGCGGGGCGGTGCGTGGCGGGCGGATTCGGCTACGCGGGGCAGAGCTGCATATCGGTGCAGCGCATCTTTGTGGAGCGGACGGTCTGCGAGAACTTCACGCAATTGCTGGCGGAGCGCGCGCGCAAGATGGTGATCGGCGATCCGCTGGACGAAAAGACCTCGCTCGGGCCGCTTATCAGCGAAAAAGATGCACAACGCGCGGAGGAATGGGTGGAAGAGGCCGTGGCGGGAGGCGCAAGGTTGGTCTGCGGCGGCAAGCGGCACGGCAACGCATTTGAAGCAACCATTCTCACGAATACCAAACCGGAGATGCGCGTCAATTGCGCCGAGGTGTTCGCGCCGGTGGTGACGGTAGAACCCTACGACGATTTCGGCGACGCCATCCGGCGGGTAAACGACTCGCCGTATGGGTTGCAGGCCGGCGTGTTCACCCGCGACGCACGGCTGCTGTTCCGCGCGTATGAGGAATTGCAGGTGGGCGGGGTGATCGCGGGCGATATTCCGAGCTGGCGCATTGACCACATGCCGTACGGCGGCGTGAAAGAGTCAGGTACAGGGCGCGAAGGGCTGCGCTGGGCGATTGAAGATATGACCGAGCTGAAAGTCTTAGTGATGAACATTCGCTAATTGCGTCAGCGGGTCATCGGGTCAAGGGGCTGACGACTGCGCGCGCAATTTGGCAATTGCGTAATCGGGTAATTGAGTCATTCAAACCCCACCGGATAGGTTTGCAAAGCATCAGTCAGTGATCTCCTCTACATGGCCGCGAGCCGCGAGCGGACCGCCGAGAGCCGAGAACCGAGAGCCGCCAGACAGGCGTTTCCGTCGTGGAGCGACGATCGGCCTAGCTTAAGCCCGGATGAGCGCCGCTTGTATTCGTGCAGCAAGGCGGAGTACCACGACCTAGACGCACATTTTTCCAATCCACCTGCTCAGTTACCTGCATCTATTCAGTGTTTTGCAGTCGGCTGCTCGCCTGGGGTGTGCGGCGGCCAGCAAAGCCAAAGTCGTGCCCTTATGGGAACCGGAGAGCGTGTTTCAAGAATCGGTATCTTACTGAACCGGGCATCGCCCCTCGGCGGCTGAAGCCACCTCAGCGGCGGCTCCGGGCGGCACGGCTGAAGAGGCTGCTGAATAAGTCTGAAAGACAGATTCCTCGCGGGCTGAAGCCCGCTCGGAATGAAGAACAAAGGAGTTGTTCGGCGCGGCTGAAAGCCGCGTTCTTTCAAAACGAGCTCAAAAGCGAGTTTTTCAGCAGCCTCTGAAGCTGTGCTCTACAGAGGAACCCGTTTTTGCAACAAGCTCTAGTTACTACGCTCAACTGAAGAAAGTCCGCTGAATGGGACAGATCTTCCATCGCAGCACCAACACTATCTCGCGCGCCAGCCTGATAGGCGCTTTCCTGTTCGTGGGGCTGTTCTTGTGGTTCATCGAAGACATGCAGCGGGCGCCGTGGTACTCGAACCGCAACGTCTTTCATATCCAACCTGTGCCTTTCAGCCACCAGCACCACGTGGGCGGGCTAGGCATTGACTGCCGGTATTGCCACACGTCGGTGGAGGTGTCGAGCTTCGCCGGGATCCCGCCGACCAAGACCTGCATGAATTGCCACGCGCAGATCTGGACGAACACGCCAATGCTGGAGCCGGTGCGGCAAAGTTTCCGCTCGGGAGCGCCGCTGATCTGGGCGCGGGTCAATGACCTTCCCGACTACGTGTTCTTTGACCACAGCATTCATATCAATAAAGGCGTCGGTTGCGACTCCTGCCATGGTCCGGTGGACCGCATGCCGCTGGTGTATCCCGCGAAGGGCTGGATGATGGAGGAGTGCCTGGACTGCCATCGGGCGCCGGAGAAGTATCTGCGCCCGCGCGAGCAGGTGTTCAACATGCGCTATCAGCAACCGGCTGGCCGAAACGTGGTCGCCTACGACGGCCAAGTTTTCACGGACCAAATCAAACTGGGCTCCTACCTGAAAAACAAGTACCACCTGCGCAGCGTTCAGGACATCACGAGCTGCTGGACGTGCCACCGTTAGCAGCAGCCCTTAAGGCGTAAGAAGCAGAATGGAGACCGATAACAAGCAGCCGCGAAGCGAGGCCATCTGCCCGGGCAAGCTCGGCCAACGCGAGTTGCTGGAAATCCGTGACAAGCTGGCGAGCGACGAAGCCCCGGAGTACTGGCGCAGCCTGGCGGAACTGGCGCAGACGCGCGAGTTCAAGGAAGCGCTGCATCGCGAGTTTCCCAAGGGGGCTTCGGAGTGGCTGGACGAGCCGTCGCGGCGCGGCTTCCTTAAGTTGATGGGCGTGACCGTCGCGCTGGCGGGACTGACATCGTGCATCAAGCAGCCAATGGAGCCGATTGTCCCGTATGTGCGGCAACCGGAAGAGCTGACGCTGGGTGTGCCGCGCTATTACGCCACGGCGATGACGCTGAACGGGTATGCCTGCCCGCAACTGGTGACCAGCCGCGAAGGGCGGCCGACCAAGATTGAAGGCAATCCGGAGCACCCGGCCAGCCTGGGCGGGAGCGACATCTTCTCGCAGGCGGCGATTTACAACCTCTACGATCCGGACCGCTCGGAAAGCAACACGTACCTGGGCGAGATTCGGCCGTGGATGTCGTTTCTGGCGGCGATCCGCGGACCGGCCGCGGCGCAAAAGGCGAACGGCGGCGCGGGATTACGGTTCCTGACGCCGACCATCGGCTCGCCGACCGTGGGCTGGCAAATGGGCACGCTGCTGAAGTCCATGCCGCAGGCGAAGTGGTATCAGTGGGACCCGGTGGGCCGCGACAGCGTGCGCGAGGGCGCGCGAATGGCGTTCGGCCAATATGTCGAAACCAGGTATAACTTGGCGGAAGCCGACATCATCCTGTCGCTGGACGCCGATTTCTTCTGGGCGGGTTTTCCCGGCAATCAGCGCTACGCCCGCGATTGGGCCAGCCGCCGGGTGGCGTCCCCGCAGCTCCCACCCCATGCCGATGTGCTGGGCAATCCGATGCCAATTCGGCCCATGAACCGCATGTACATGGTGGAGAGCACGCCCACGATCACGGGCGGCAAAGCAGACCACAAGTTGGCAGTCAAGGGCAGCGCACTGGAAGGCTACGCGCGCCTGGTCGCGAGCCGGTTGGGCATCAGCGTGCCGGGCGCGGCGACACCGAAGAACGAATGGGAGGCAAAGTTCATTGACGGCCTGGTGAAGGACCTTCAGGCGCACCGTGGCACTTCAGTGGTTATTGCCGGTGATCATCAGCCACCGGTGGTCCACGCGCTCGCGCACGCCATGAATCAACTGCTGGGGAACGCGGGCAAAACGGTCATCTACACCGATCCGGTGGAGCAAAATCCGGCCAACCAGATGGAGGGCCTAAAGGAGCTGGCGGCGGACATGCACGCCGGCAAAGTGGAGATCCTGGTGATCTCGGGTGTGAACCCGGTGTTCGATGCGCCTGCGGATGTGGACTTCGCCGGCGGGCTGAACAAGGTTGCGGGGACGGTGTACCACGGTCTCTACAACAACGAGACTTCAGCCAGGTGCCAGTGGCACATCACCGCGGCGCATTACCTGGAGGCATGGAGCGACGCGCGCGCTTACGACGGCACGGTAAGCATCGTGCAGCCGCTGATTGCGCCGTTGTACGGCGGGAAGAGCCTGCACGAGGTGCTGGGGGCGTTTTCCGACGATCCGCTGGTCTCCGGCTACGACTTGGTGCGCGGCTACTGGCGGACGCAGTTCAAGGGCAACGACGCGGAGTTCGAGTTCTGGTGGCGCAGAGTGGTGCACGATGGGCTGGTGCCGGGAACCACGCTGCCGCCGAAGACGGTGCAGGCGCGGATGACATTCCCGCCGCCCACGGCGCCCAGCCAGGGGCTGGAGATTGCGATACGGCCCGACTTCTCGATAAACGACGGCAATGAGTTCGGCAACAACGCCTTCCTTCAGGAACTGCCGAAGCAGATCAGCCAGGTGGTTTGGGACAACCCGGTGCTGGTGGGACCGGCGACCGCGAGCAAGCAGGGCTGGAAGTACGGCGACGTACTGGAAATCCAGACACCGGCAGGGCAGAAGGCGCTGGGGGCGGTGTGGGTGCAGCCGGGAGTCCCGGAGGACTCGCTGGTGTTGTACGTCGGGTACGGGCATTGGAACCTGGGACGCGCTTCGAACGGCATGGGGTTCAACGCCTATCCGCTGCGCACCACGAATACACCGCACGTCATTCCGGGGGTGAACGTTCGCAAGACGGGGAACACCTACCAGTTGACCAGCGCGCAAGGGTTCCAGGACATGCAGAACCGGGGGCTGGTGCGCGCGGCGACGCTGGAGGAGTACAAGGCCGATCCGCTGTTCGCCCACCGCGAAGAACACGAACCACCTCGCCAGGAGACGCTGTATCCGAATTACGACTACACCGGATACGCATGGGGGATGAGCATTGATCACAACGCCTGCGTGGGTTGTGACGCGTGCATCATCGCCTGCCAGGTGGAGAACAACATCCCGGTGGTGGGCAAAGGCCAGGTGGCGCGGGGCCGGCGCATGCACTGGCTGCGGGTGGATACGTACTACAAGGGCGATCCAGCGAACCCGCAGGTGTTCTTCCAGCCCGTGCCCTGCATGCACTGCGAGAACGCGCCCTGCGAGCAGGTGTGCCCGGTAACGGCGACTGTGCATGATACCGAAGGCCTGAACAACATGGTTTACAACCGCTGCGTGGGCACGCGGTATTGCTCGAACAACTGTCCGTACAAGGTACGGCGGTTCAATTTCCTGCTGTTCCAGGACTGGACCATCCCGCAGTTCAAGATGATGCGCAACCCGGAAGTGTCGGTGCGCAGCCGCGGGGTGATGGAGAAGTGCACGTACTGCATCCAGCGCATCCAGCACGGCAGGACCAGCGCGGAGAAGCAGGACCGCTTGATTCGCGACCTGGAAGTGCAGACGGCCTGCCAGCAGGCTTGTCCGGCCGACGCCATCGTATTCGGCAACATCAACGACAAGAACAGCCGGGTGACGCAGTTGAAGCAGGCGCCGTTGAACTACGGGCTGCTGACCGATTTGAACACGCGGCCGCGCACCACCTACCTGGCGGTGGTGCGCAATCCCAACCCGGAAATCCCGGATCCCGTGGAGCAGAAGAAAGCGTAATGCCGGAAATACGCGAAGGCGAACGGATGAATGTGGCCCACGGGCGGCCACCGGTGCTGCTCCCCGGGCATGACTACGCGAGCGTTACCGATAAGGTGACGGCGATTGTCACCACGCGGCGCACGCCAGTCGGCTGGTACCTGGTGATGGCCCCTGCGGCGTTTCTGGCCACCGTGCTGGTGCTGGCGGCCGGTTACCTGTTCATGGTGGGCATCGGCATATGGGGCGTGAACGTGCCGGTGGCCTGGGGATTCGCCATCGTGAATTTCGTCTGGTGGATCGGCATCGGCCACGCGGGGACACTGATTTCCGCCATTCTGCTGCTGCTGAAGCAGACCTGGCGAAACTCCATCAACCGCTTCGCCGAGGCGATGACACTGTTCGCCGTGATGTGCGCCGGGATGTACCCCATCTTGCACCTGGGGCGTCCGTGGCTCTTCTACTGGTTGTTCCCTTACCCGAACACCATGACAGCGTGGCCGAATTTCCGCAGCCCGCTGGTGTGGGACGTCTTCGCGGTCTCGACCTACTTCACGGTTTCGCTGCTGTTCTGGTACCTGGGCCTGATTCCTGATCTGGCGACGCTGCGCGACCGTGCGCTGAACCCGTGGGCGCGCAGGATCTACGCGTTTTTGGCGTTCGGCTGGCGCGGCTCGGCACGCCACTGGCAGCGGTTCGAAACGGCATACCTGCTGCTGGCGGGCCTGGCCACGCCGCTGGTGCTCTCGGTGCACACGGTAGTCAGCTTCGACTTCTCCATCGCTATTCTGCCCGGCTGGCATTCAACCGTCTTTCCGCCTTACTTCGTTGCCGGCGCGATCTTCTCCGGCTTCGCCATGGTACTGGTGTTGGCCATCCCGATCCGAAAGGCCTATGGCCTGGAAGACATGATCACGCTGCGGCACCTGGACAACGCCGCCAAGATCATGCTGGCCACCGGCATCATCGTCGCCTACGGATACATCATCGAGACCTTTATCGGCTGGTATAGCCCAAGTGCCTATGAGAAGACGCTGATCTGGAACCGCTTTGTTGGCCCGTACGCGTTTGTGTGGTGGCTGACGATTTTTTGCAATGTGGTGGTGCCGCAGTTGTTATGGCTGAAGTCGTTCCGCCTGCGGCCGGTGCTGCTGTTCCTGGTTTCGCTGGACGTGCTGCTGGGCATGTGGCTGGAGCGGGTGATGATCGTGGTGATCAGCCTGCACCGCGATTACATGCCGTCGGCTTGGGGCATGTATGTCCCCACGCGCTGGGACTGGGCGACGTTCTTCGGCACCATCGGGTTTTTCCTGGCGGCGTTCCTGCTGTTTGTGCGCGTGTTGCCGATGATCACCATCTTCGAAATGCGCCACCTGGTGCATGAAACCACGGAGGATGCGAGGATCCTATGATTCCGCCGGTATATGGATTGATGGCGGAGTTCGAGACGCCTTCCGCGCTGTTGCGGGCGACGCGCCGCGCATACAGCGAGGGCTACCGGCGCATGGACGCGTATTCGCCGTTCCCCATCCACGACCTGCCGCAGGCGCTGGGACTGAAGAAGGACGCGGTGCCAGCGGTGACTCTGACCGGCGGCCTGCTGGGCGGCCTGACGGCCTACATGCTGCAGTACTGGATCAGCACCATCGCCTATCCGGTGAACGTAGCAGGCCGGCCGATGCACTCCTGGCCGGCATTCATCATCGTGACTTTTGAGATGACCGTGCTGTTCGCGGGCATCGCCGCATTCGTCGGCATGCTGGCGCTGAACGGGCTGCCCATGCCGTATCACCCGGTGTTCAACGTGGAGGAATTCGAGGCCGCTTCGCGCGATAAGTTTTTCCTCTGCATCGAAGCCAACGACCCGCGCTTTGACTTGGATATGACGCGCGACTTCCTGCAAGGCCTTGGCCCGGTGCGGGTGGTGGAGGTGCCGCATTAGCGCAAACTCCGTTTCCCGTTTTCCGTTTTCCGTTTTCCGTTGGGCACTAAGCCATGGGCTGACGGCCAGGCGGGGACGTGTGTATGTGGTGTTGTTGGCGCTGGTTGCGGTGGGGAGCCTGACCTCCTGTCGCGAAGACATGCAGAACCAGCCGCGCTTCAAGCCGCTGCGGCGCAGTGATTTCTTCGAGGATGGGCAGTCGTCGCGCCCGCTGATTGCGGGTACGGTGGCGCGCGGTTTTCTGCGCACCGATACCTATTTCTATAGCGGGTTCATGGGCAAAGAACCAGGCGACGTGTTGCCCTTCCCGGCGACACAAGAGGCGCTGGAGCGGGGCCGCGAGCGCTACAACATCTACTGCGCGCCGTGCCATGCCCGCACCGGTGACGGCACGGGAATGATCGTGCAGCGCGGATTCCGGCGCCCGCCGTCGTTTCACATTGACCGGTTGCGCAAGGCACCGCTGGGGCACTTCTTCGACGTCATCACCAACGGGTTCGGCGCGATGCCGGACTACGCGCAACAGGTGGAGCCGCACGACCGCTGGGCGATCGCGGCGTACATCCGGGCACTGCAACTGAGCCAGAATGCTCCCGCGAGCATGGTGCCGGCGGGCACCAATATCCCTTCGCCCGCGCCGCCGGCCAGCAGCACTCCGGGAACCGGGGCCGCGCCGTTGCATGCCGCGCCGTCGTCGGGGGATTTGCCGGCGAAGGAACTGCCACCCGGTGCAACGCAGCAGGAAGGCGAAAAGGGCCGTGCACAGGAGAAAAAGGAGAGGCCATGAGCACACGCGCCCAGACCGAGAGTTTTGCACCACCGGCGGTGGTCGGCGACTGGCAGCGGCGAGCGCTCTTCGTCGGCGCCGTGTTCGCCGTGGCCTCGATCATCGGCTTGATCATCGATGTGGAGCAATTCTTCCGCGCGTACCTGCTGGGCTTTTTGTATGTGCTGGGCCTGGGCCTGGGCAGCCTGGCCGTGCTGATGATCTATCACGCCACGGGAGGCGCATGGGGCACGGTGCTGCGGCGCATGCTGGAGGCGGCTTCGCGCACGTTGTGGGCGGTGGCGATTGCGTTCGTCCCGATCATCATCGGTATTCACCATCTCTATCCGTGGTCGCATGCTGAGGAGAGCGCCCACAATGAACATCTGCAAAGGATCGGGCCGCTATACCTGAACCCTGGCCTGTTCATCGTGCGCGCAGTGGTCTATTTCGCCTTATGGATCGGGCTGGCGTGGTGGCTGAACCGGCAGTCGGAACGGCAGGACCGCGAGGCGGTGGTGCTGGACCGGCCGTTCCGCGGGGTGGGTTGTGTGGGACTGGTGATCTACGGCTTCAGTCTCACTTTTGCGGCCATGGATTGGGCGATGTCACTGGATCCGGAGTGGTTCTCGACAATCTGGGGCTTGCTGTTCATGGCCGGGCATGGGCTGATCACGTGGTCCATGGCGGTGATCGTGTTGTCGCGCCTGGTACTGCGTCCGCCAATGCGCGAGGTGGTGGAGCCGGAACAATTCCATGACTACGGCAAACTGCTGCTGGCCTGCACCATGTTGTGGGGCTGGTTCACGCTCTCGCAATGGCTGATCATCTGGTCCGGCAACCTGCCCGAAGAGATTTCCTGGTACCTGAACCGGACGCGCGGAGGGTGGCGCGAGGTCGCCTACTTCGTAGTCATCGGGCAGTTCTTCATTCCATTTTTTCTCTTGCTGTCGCGCAGCCTGAAACGGGACCACAAGCGCCTGATGAAGGTCGCTGCCTGGATCATGTTCATGCGGTACTGGGACCTTTACTGGTACGTCATGCCGAACTTTGAGAACCGTCAGGGACACTTCCGGTATTCGTGGCTGGATGCGGTAGTGCCGATCGCGCTGGTGGCGTTGTGGTTCGCGCTGTTCTTCAGCTATTTGAGGCGGCGGCCGCTGCTGGCGGTGTACGACGATCACGTGAAACTGCTGTTGGAACAAGGCCATGAGATCGAACACGAACGAGCCTGAAATCAGGGACCAGCATTTGGCCGTCAACCCGGATGTCACTTACGACGCCACCGACATGAGCGCGCGCGGGGTGTTCGGGTTCCTGTTCGTGCTGGCGATTGCTGTCGGGCTGGTCATCGTGCTGCTGTGGGGGCTTTACAAATACGCGATGAAGGGGGAAGTCGAATTGCGTCCGTCCATAAGCCCTCCCATCGTAACCGGCGAGCGAAAAATGCAGCGGGTGGGCGGTGATCCGGCGGTGACCTTCCCGGCCCCGCGCCTGCAACCCGACCCGGTGGCGGACATGAACAAGTTCCGGGAGCGAGAAGAGGAAATCCTGAACAGCTACGGCTGGGTGGACCAGGCGCGAGGGACCGTACACATCCCCATCGAGCAGGCGATCCAGATCGTGGCCAAGACCGGCTTGCCCGCGCGGGCGAACGTACCTGCGCCACCCGCGGTGGACGCGGTGAACGAGGGAAGCGCGGCGGGCGTTAACGTCAGCCGCGCCATCGGCGAATACCAGAAGAAATTGCAGGCTACTCCCGCGCCGCGACAGACAATGCCGGGGAGTGATAGGCCGCAGAGGTAGTGAACATGAATGAACCCAACAAGATTGTCCGCGCCCTGATCGTCGCGCTGGTGTTGATGCTGACGATTCCCGCGTGGGCGCAGATGGGCGGTGGCGACAAGGGAAGCGACAAGCTGCCTCCGCAGCTCAGCAACGTCGGGATCTATCAACACCTGGACGCGCAGGTCCCGCTCGAGGCCATGTTTCGCGACGAGTTCGGGCGTACGGTGAAGCTGGGCGAGTACTTCAACCAGGGCAAACCGGTGATCCTGAGCCTGGTGTACTACGAGTGCCCCATGCTGTGTACCGAAGTGCTGAATGGGATGACGAACTCGATGCGGCTGCTGAAGTTTGAGCTGGGCAAAGACTACGACGTGGTGACCGTCAGCTTCGATCCACGTGAGACGCCGGAACTGGCGGCGGCAAAGAAGCACTCGTATTTGCAGCGTTTCGGGCGTCCCGGGGGGAAGAACGGATGGCACTTCCTGGTGGGCGACGAAAAGAACATCCATGCTCTGACGGAGAGCGTGGGTTTCCGCTACCACTGGGACCCGCAGCAACGGCAGTTTGCGCATGCTACCGGCATCATGGTACTGACGCCGCAGGGACGGGTCGCACAGTACTACTACGGCGTGAGCTACGCGCCGAAAGATTTGCGGCTCGGACTGGTAGAGGCCTCGAATAACAGGATCGGTACGCTGGTGGACCAACTGCTGCTCTACTGCTACCACTATGATCCGCGCACCGGAAAGTACGGCGCCATTATCACGAACGTGCTGAAGATCGCCGGCGGACTCACCGTCCTCATCCTGGGATCGTTGTTGATCTTCCTGTTCCGCTACGACCCGCAGCGAGCGAAACGGCGGATGCCGGCCTCGTCGGGGCAGGTGCACTGACTCTATGTGGGAGAACATTCCTCTCTGGCCGACCAACGCCTCCACCGCCGCCCAGCGGGTGGACGCGCTGTACCTGTTCCTGATTTCGGTGACGGGCGCGGTAACGCTGCTGGTCTTTCTGCTGATCTTCATCTTCGCCTTCAGGTACCGGCACAGCAAGCACCCGGTGGCGGAACCGGTTGAGGGCTCAATTCCGCTGGAACTGACCTGGTCGGCCATCCCGCTCGGCATCTTCATGGTGTTCTTCGGCTGGGGAGCAAGTATCTACCTCGCCCAGGCGCGGCCACCGCGAGACGCGCTGGAAATCTACGTGGTGGCCAAGCAGTGGATGTGGAAGCTGCAACACCAAAATGGGGTGAGGGAAATCAATACGCTGCACGTTCCACTGAACCGGCCGGTGCGCCTGACGATGATTTCGCAAGACGTGATCCACAGCTTCTTTGTGCCGGATTTCCGCATTAAGACCGACGTTCTGCCGGACCGCTACACCACAGCGTGGTTCACGGCCACCAAGCCGGGGCGCTATCACCTGTTCTGCGCCGAGTTTTGCGGCACCCAGCACTCCGGCATGATCGGCGAGGTGGTCGTAATGCAACCGGCGGCCTACGAGGCATGGCTGATGGGCGGGGGCGAGCAGGGATCGATTGCCACCACCGGACAGAAGCTCTTCCAGGAATTCGGCTGCGCCACGTGTCACCGCTTCGACACGCAGGGACGCGGGCCCAACCTGCAAGGCGTGTACGGCAGACCGGTGCTGCTGGACGACGGGCGCACGGTGATCGCCGACGAAAATTATGTCCGCGAGTCCCTTCTGCACCCTGGGGCAAAAGTGGTGGCCGGCTTCAAGCCGGTCATGCCCACCTTCCAGGGCATCCTCGGCGAGGAGCAAGTGCTGGCACTGGTGGCCTATGTGAAGTCGTTAGGGACGCCGCAACAAACGGAACCGGTCAGCAACCGTCCGGCGGTGACGCCGCTGACTGGAGCGCCGCCAGCAGCGCGTTAGGGAGGAGTTCAAGGACCGAAGCTTATGGCTACTGCAATCCAGGTCAGTCCAAAGGAAAACTTCCTGAACGCCGAATACGGTATCAGGTCGTGGCTGCTCACGACCGATCACAAGCGCATTGCGCTGCTGTATCTGATCTCAATTACCGTAATGTTCTTTTTGGGCGCCTTCTTCGCCCTGATAATCCGGCTGGAATTGCTGACGCCCCCCGGCGACATGGTGCAGGCGGACACCTACAACAAGATGTTCACCATGCACGGCTCGGTGATGGTGTTCTGGTTCCTGATCCCCTCGATTCCGGCGGTGCTGGGCAATTTTCTGATCCCCATCATGGTGGGAGCGCGCGATCTCGCCTTCCCCAAGATCAACCTGCTGAGCTGGTATGTGTACATGGCCGGCGCCGTGTTGTTGATCTATGCCATCGTGACCGGAGGCTGGGACACGGGGTGGACCTTCTACCCGCCCTTCAGCACGGAGTACTCCAATACGAAGGTGGTCGAAGGAGCGCTGGCAATCTTTCTCGTCGGGTTCTCGTCCATTCTGACCGGGCTGAACTTCATCGTGACGGTGCACCGGATGCGGGCGCCGGGGCTCACGTTTTTCCGCCTGCCGCTGTTCATATGGTCCAATTACGCCACCTCCATCATTCAGTTGCTGGGCACGCCGGTGCTGGCCATCACCCTGGCACTGGTTTTTCTGGAGCGAGTGTTTCACCTCGGTATCTTCAACTCGAAACTGGGCGGCGATCCGCTGCTGTTCCAGCACCTGTTCTGGTTCTATTCGCATCCGGCGGTGTACATCATGATCCTGCCCAGCATGGGCGTGGTCAGCGAGATCATGGCCTGCTTCTCGCGCAAGCGGGTGTTCGGGTATACCGCTGTCGCCATGGCCAGCATCGCGATTGCGGTACTGGGCTTCCTGGTCTGGGCGCACCACATGTTTGTCGCGGGAATGGCCACCTACGCGGCAATGATCTTCAGCCTGTTGAGCTACCTGGTAGCGGTCCCCTCGGCGATCAAAGTGTTCAACTGGACCGCCACCATGTACAAGGGCTCGATCTATTTGCGCACGCCCATGTACTACGCGCTGGGGTTCATCGGCCTGTTCACGATGGGAGGCATGACAGGGCTGTTCCTGGCGTCGCTAGGGATTGACGTGCACGTGACGGACACGTACTTCGTGGTGGCGCATTTCCACTACATCATGGTGGGCGGCGCGGTCATGGGTTACATGGGTGCCATCCACTTCTGGTGGCCCAAGATGACCGGCAGGATGTATTCGGAATTTTGGGGAAAAATCGCCGCCGGCGCCACCTTCCTCGGCTTCAACCTGACGTTCTTTCCGCAGTTCGTGGCGGGCTACGTGGGCATGCCCCGGCGCTATCAGGCCTACGCGCCGGAGTTCCAGGTACTGAATGTGCTCTCCACGGCGGGAGCATCCATTCTCGGCGTGGGATACATTCTGCCGCTGTTGTATTTGCTGTGGTCGCTGCGATACGGGCGGCCGGCGGGCAGCAATCCCTGGAATGCGGCGGGCCTGGAGTGGCAGACAACCTCGCCACCCATCACGCATAACTTCGACGAGACGCCCGTGGTGACTTGGGAAGCGTACAACTACCACGAACTGCCCGACATGCCACCCGAGGAAGAAATGGGCGTGGCGCCCGGACCGGAGGAACGCGCCCGTGCCTAGCCATGCCAGTCCCGTGAACACGCAGGCGGCGGAGGCGGTGACCACGCATGCCTTGCAGCATCACTTCGCCAGCCTCGATCAGCAGCGCGAGTCCGCCACCCTCGGCATGTGGATCTTCCTGATGACCGAGATCATGTTCTTCGGAGGAATGTTCACCGGCTACATGGTGTACCGGGCCGCCTATCCCCAGGCGTGGCGCGCCGGCAGCGTGGACATGATGTTCTGGGCCGGCACGATCAACACGGTGGTGCTGATCACCAGCTCACTGTTCATCGCCCTTGCGGTGCATGCCGCCCAGGAGGGCCATCGCCGGACGCTGGTCGCGTTTCTCATGCTGGCAGTGCTGCTGGGGGTGGTGTTCCTGGGCATCAAGGGGTATGAATACCACGACCACTGGGTGCACCATAAGTTTCCGGGACCCGGTTTTCAATGGGAGGGGCCGGACGCACGCGCGGTGCAGATGTTCTTCGTGCTGTACTTTGCCATGACGGGCTTTCACGCGCTGCACATGCTGATCGGGGTGGTGCTGGTCGGCATTGTTGCCTACTTCGCCTGGCAGGGGCGCTACACGCCCGAGTACCACAACCCGGTCGAGAATTCCGCACTGTACTGGCACTTCGTGGATGTCGTCTGGATTTTCCTCTATCCCTTGCTTTACCTGGTCAGTCACAAACATGTGTAGGTCCGTATGGCAGAAGTAATAGTTAGAAAGACCGCTTACCTGGTGGCCTGGGTGGTGCTGATGGTGCTGACGGTGGTGACCGCCGTCGTCTCCTTCATTGATCTTGGGATGTGGAGCGGGCCGGTGGCGCTGACCATCGCCTCCGTCAAAGCGCTGGTCGTGGCGCTGATCTTCATGCACATCCGCTACGAAAAGCAGAAAATCGTGTGGGTCGCGGCTTTTGCCGGCGTGTTCTGGCTGGCGATCCTGCTGGTCCTCAGCATGACGGATTATCTGTCGCGGACGGCGGCCACGATCTCCACATTGAGCCATTGAAGCAGTGAGCCAGTATTGCGCAATTGATCTAGGGTCCAGTCCCGTTCCTCTGTTCTCGCCAGTTCACCGCACTTAAGATATACTCCCGCGCGACGTAAGAATCGGCAGTGACAACCTTCAGGGGCGAGGTGAGCAATGGCATTCTGCACGGGATGTGGGACGCGGCTCGATGACAATACGAAGTTCTGTATTAACTGCGGTACGCCGGCGGGCGGCGCGGCCCATTCGGTGCAGGCGCCCATGCCGGGACAAGCGGCTGCCGGGGTTGCGCCGGCGCCGGTTCCGGCGATGGCACAACCGGCCGGAGCCGCACCCAAGCAGGGCAGCGGGGCGTTGAAGATCATACTGATCGTCGTGGGGATCTTCGTACTGCTCGGTATCATTACCGTCGGTACGATCGGCTACGGCGTGTATCGCGCCAAGAAGGCCATCGTCAACGAGACTGGCGGGAGCACGACGGTAACGCTTCCGGGCATGAAAATCAGCAGCGGCGAAGGCGTTTCGGCCGAGAAGGTTGCCGCCGACCTGGCCGTTGAGGTTTACCCGGGCGCGCAGGTCCGCGCAAATTCCGCGGCAACCATGAACATTGGCGGCGTGGTCGTAGGCGGAGCGGAGTTCGAGACCAGCGATCCGGTCAGCAGCGTGGTCGAGTTCTATCGCGGGAAGTACCCGAATTCCACCGTGGAAAGCGCAGACGAAAACAGCCATGCGATCGTGGTGAGCAGCGAAAAGGGCTTCGTAACGATCGAAATACGCCAGGAGGACGGGATGACGCGCATCCACCTGTCGCGCATGGCGGGAACCAGTGGGCAGTAAGTTTTGCTTTGGTGATGTGGTGATTTGGTGAAGTCAAAGCCAAATGGTTCCGCGCTGGGCGAATTGAAAAACTTCACCAAATCACACTTCACCAAGTCAGGCGCCACATCATTCTTCCAAGTCCCCGAAAGGACACTCCAATTTGCGCTGCCTACAAACACAACCTATGCTTTGAGAGGAACAACCTAAGCGTTGATGCCCGGTGAATTCCGTTCGGCAGGAGGCCACTATGAGCACCGCCCGCAATGAAGGCCCCGCCAATGAAACCGCGACCCTGGTGACGCTGACCTTGCGTGCATGCGAAGTGGCCAGCGCGGCGGCGAGCACGATCGGCGACGCGCTCACCAGCTCCGCTCCCCGTTCCCTCGAGGACATACGGCGCCATGAAGAGGAACTCGACACACTGGACCGCAATATCAATGAGGGCGTGACCGACGCCATCACGCACTGCCACTCGGGCCTGGAAGCGCGCGAGTTGCTGGCGTGCCTGAAGTTCATCATTGAACTGGAGCGCGTGGGCGACCTGTTACTTGGCTTCGCCACCCGCGCGCGCACGTGTTACGGGCGCATGGATGAGCAGGACGTGAAGGACCTGTCCGCCATGGCCGTGATCCTGCAAAAGATGCTGAAAGACGCGCACAAGGCGTTTGCCGCACGCGACCCGAACCTGGCGGTCAGCGTGCTTCGCGCCGACAGCGAAATGGACCGGCTGCGGAACCTGATCTTTGTGCGCCATCTGGAGAACCCCGAGCAACTCTCCACCCAGGAGAGCTTCCACGTGGTGTTCATGAGCCAGGCGCTGGAACGGGCGGGCGACCACGCCAAGAACCTGGCGGAGGAAGTCGTACACTTGGTCACCGGCCGGAGCGTGCGCCACCTGCTGCGCGCGCAGGACAAGCCGGACGAAGTGCGGTTTGTGGAGGCGTTGCGCAACCGCGAATCGCGGCGCTGAGGCAGCCCTTAACTCCCAGCCGTTAGCCTCTAGCTTAACTAGGGGGCCAAGGGCGAAGAGAGAGCGCTCGTGGTGTATTAACAATCGATGTGGCAGCAAGGCGGACTGGCCTATCCCGCAACTAGTTGGTTCCAAGGGCCTGTTCCGCGGCATGAGAAGCCCGCACCAAGAGGTGGGCAGTCTGGTGCACTACCCACCAGCACAGCCGCCCAATATTGGTATCCAAAGGGTAACTAAGTATCCCGCCTGCGGTCGTGCAGCCTCCGGATCCAGGAACGCGTCCCCGGGGTGGCTACCCGCGCCGGGTGTGGCTTGCTCCTAAGTTGTTGTGGGCGAGCATGTAAACGGGCACGCGCTGACGGACAGGCAGCCGCGCAGCCAGGCGCAGCAATTTGGCCTCTGGGGTGCAAGTGCGTTCATGTCGCGAGGTTAGTATGGGTTCAATCGCCACCGCGAACGCTCCCCTTAAGCTCCCGCCCGACGAAGTGATCTTTGGCACATCCGAGCTGATGCGCGTGGTACGCAGCAAGATCGAGCGGGTTGCCAACGCCAATATCCCGGTGCTGATCCAGGGAGAAAGCGGCGCCGGCAAGGAACTGATGGCGCAACTGATCCACTGCCGCTCATCCTGGTCCGGCGGACCCTTCATGAAGGTCAACTGCCCGGCCAACCGAGGCATCCTGGAAAGTGAACTGTTCGGCAGCGAGCACGACGCATCTATGCCGGGGCGGGTCCACCTTGCGCAGCGCGGCACGCTCTTTTTGGACGAAGTCGCCGAACTTGATAGCGAAACTCAGGCGCACCTGCTCCAGTTGCTGCAAGACGGACTGTTCTGCCGCATCGGCGCCGATAAGACGCAGGAAGTCCGCCTGGTCTGCTCCACGAGGCGCCGCCTGGACGACGAGGTGGAGGCGGGGACCTTTCGCGAGGACCTGTTCTATCGGATCAACGTGGTCACGATCAATCTGCCGCCGTTGCGCGAGCGTCGCGACGACATCCCGCTACTTGCGGCTTATTTCATCAACCGTTACACCGAGCGCTACAACTGCCAGGCCAACCCGCTGTCGCCGAACCTGCTGCGTGCCGTGCGGGAGTACAACTGGCCGGGCAACATCCGCGAATTCGAAAATCTGATGAAGCGGTACGTGATCCTGGGCACGGAAGAGGCGATTGCGGGCGAGTTGCAAAACCGCGAGACCCGCTCGTTCAGTCCGGAAATACCGCTGGATGGCGCGGTCTCGCTGAAGAAGCTGACGCGCCAGGCGGTACGCGAATTGGAACGGCAGGTGATCCTGCGCTCGCTGCAAGCCAACAACTGGAACCGCAAGCGCGTCGCGCGGGCGCTGAACATCAGCTATCGCGCCCTGCTCTACAAGATTCGCGATGCCGGGCTGCAATCGCACCGGGTTCAACGCGCCGCGGCCGCCGCCGGCGAGGATGCGGTTGACGCCAAAGCTGCCTGAACCGTTCGGTCGAATATGCTAAATGGCGTCTCCGCGCTCGCGAGCGGGCACTCTCTTCCGCACCGACGCAGTTTGACACATCTATCGAACTGGCGAACCGGAACTGACGAACTGAGGACATTTCGCACGAACCAATACACATTACCGGCAACAAACGCCGCCGCGCCTGCCATCTGAAAATCTGTAAATTTCACCCAAATTGAGGATACGGCTATGAGGCGCAAAGCTCTTGTCTCTCTACTCTGCTTATTGCTGCTGATCGGCGCGGCTGCGTTGTGGGCGCGGGACGACCACATGATCAACAGCACGCTTGTTCCGGCGGCCAAAGGCAACGTGCACACCGACACCGACCGCAACGGCAACACCGGCGTGAGGGTCGAAGTCGAACATCTGGCCAAACCGCATGATCTAAAGCCCAGCTACGACGCTTACGTCACCTGGATCCGCCCGCGCGGCGAGGAGCCACTTAATGTTGGTGAACTGCGCGTCAACGACGAGCTGAAAGGACCGTTGCAGACCAACACTCCATACAAGCAGTTCGACGTCTTCGTGACCGCCGAGAACGACGCGCGGGTGACGCAGCCAAGCGGGCCGGAAGTGCTGCGCGCAACCGTAAACCGCGACTGAACTGCGGCTGCGTGCGCTCGCTCCGGCATTCAGGCCCGCCGGGGTGAGCGCAACACGCGTGCGGGCAGGGTCACCACCGCCCAGAGCAACTCCAGTACACCTTCGACCGCAATGCCAATGATGCGAAACGGCAGCAGCAACAGCCAGACGAGCGGATAGAGCACCAGGGCCAAGAGCGCAAGCGGCCAGCAGAGCACCAGCAGCACACACCAGAGGAGAAAGGTGAACATGCTGGAGTGTACGTTGCCCAGTGTCGGCAAGTTCCGTTGCGAGACCGGTGTTCGCTCAAGAGGGGCCTGCCGCCGGGACGGCGGTGCTACAACGGCCAAGCAAACTGGCGGGCGTAAATCGCGAACTTTCCTTTAGAATTGTTGTCATGCTGCTGCGAGTTCGCTTGATGCTGGTTTTTGCCACGCTGTTGCTGCTGGGCCTCGGCACCGCCTGTGCCGCCGAGAGCGACATGGAGAAGTTCGCCAAGTGCCTGGGGAAGAAGAAAGTCACCATGTACGGGGCCTGGTGGTGCCCGCATTGCGCCGATCAGAAGAAAGAATTCGGCCCGGCGTTCGCGTACATCAACTACGTGGAGTGCGCCATCCCGGGCAAACCGCCGAGCGTGCAGACCGAGGCCTGCAAGCAGATGCAGATCAAGCGGTACCCGACATGGGTCTTCTCCGACGGCGAGCGCGTGGACGCCGGGTTGTCGCTCAACCAGATAGCGCAGAAGGCCGGATGCCCGGCGCCCACACCATCCAAATGACCACTGCGATTGCTGCCGCTGTTCCTGTCCGCCGCACGACCGGCGCGCTCGGCTGGGCGATTTTCCTGCTGGCTGCCGCGGGCCTGGTGCTATCGGCGCTGTCGCTGGTTGCGCACTATCGCACGGACGACACAGCGTATTGCGACGTCTCGGAGACCTTCAACTGCGATCTGGTGAACCGCAGCATTTACTCGGAAATCGGCCCGGTGCCGGTGGCCGGCATTGGGGTGGTTGGGTATGCGCTGCTGATGGTGCTGTCGCGCTTGGCGGCCAACCGCCGCCTGGCGGTGATCATGCTGCTGGGCGCGCTCGGCGGGTTGGCTTTCGCGCTCTACCTGACCTACATCGAGGCGTATGTGCTGTTCGCCTGGTGCATCCTGTGCCTGGGGTCGCAGGCGGCCATAGCGTTGATTACCATACTGGCAGCCTGGCACGCCAAACGAGTGTGGAGCGTCGGGTGATCGGGGCAGCGGTACAGGCGGGTCAACGGGACAGCGGCTGCGGCTCTGGCCGCCACTCCCAAAACGGAACCAGATCTCGAAAACGAAGAGTTACACAAGTAATCATCCACGGTGTTTCTTCGGCGCAGGGAATGGACCAAGAGCATCAAAATAAGAGGGTTGGGTCCAGCGGCTCTTGACGGAAGCAGGCTTTGAGGCAGACTGATGGCTCCCGATACGCCAAGGAAGAAGCCAGTGGCCACCGCCGCAGCCCGAGTAAACCAGGAATTGATTGCTGACCAGATCAGAACGCAACTGGCGACTGTGCCGGCGGCCGATTCAGCTTATTTGATGTGCGCTGGAACGACAGTATCGGTCTGGATTGGCATTCGAGACGATGAGTCCGCAAGCTATCGGTCGGTCTATGCGGTAACCGACCGTATTGCCGAGCAGTTCCCGAAGCTGCTCTTTGACTTCCATGTGGTTCCCATTCCTAACGGGCGGGCGATGGAAGACTTCATTTCCGACGCGCGTCCGATTTTCAGGCGTACTGCTGCCTAGTGCCCACCGCGCGAGAACATCGAGCACGTGCAGAACATAACCTCGCTTTTGCCCGCACATTCGACCTGCCGAAAACCCTGTACATCGACTGGGCAGTGACCGCCTATTTTTACGCGGGTTTGCACTGGGTTGATGCGCTGCTCGCGCACTACGACAGTTTTCATCCGCCGAAACACGAGATTCGCAACGAGTGCGTCAGGACTAAATGGTATCTCCGCGCGATTAAGCACGAGTATTTTGAATTGAAAGATCGCAGCGAGGCAGCGCGCTATGAGCTGGCTACCTTCACCAGCGCCAAGGTCGAGAATCAAGTAATTCCTCTATACGACGCGATTGAACAGCACGCCATCCAGCAGCTACAGCGCCCGGGCGCTTCCTGATGAAACGAGCAAACCTGGCCAGTCCCGTTCGCGAAACCGAAAAATTGTTCTGAGAGTCCACACTGCTCGACGCCGCATCAAGAAACAGTAATCCGCGTTTGGCCGGCCCGCAGTGTTCAATTGTGAAACTCCCAGGTGTGTTATTGATTAGCAGAACGGCTGCGGACTTCGCCTGACGTATAAGAATAGAAGCGAGCGTGAGCCATGAGTACTGTCCTGAATTCCCGTGCTGACGTTGCGGCGATGGCGCGAAGCGAAGCCGATGAGCGTACCTGGGAGGCGTTTCGCCGCTGGGGCTACCTGGAGGCCAACCTCGATCCGCTGGGACAATGGTTGCAGCCGGGGGGACATCCCGAGTTGCGCCTGGCAGGCCCGGCAGCGGAGCGCGCCCGCCGCGTGTATTGCGGCAGCATCGGCGCCGAATTTATGCATATCCCCGATCCCGAGCGCCGCGCCTGGATTCAGGAACACATGGAAAGCGAGCCGCAGGCGGTGGACCGGTGGCGCATCCTTCACTCGCTGGTGCGGGCAGACGTGTTCGAGCAGGTGCTTCAGGCCCGGTATTTGGGAACCAAGCGGTTCTCACTGGAAGGCGTCACCGCGCTGGTTCCCCTGCTGCAAGAGATCCTGAACGGCGCCATCGCTCACCGCGCCACCATGGCCGTGCTCGGCATGAGCCACCGCGGACGCCTGAACGTGATGGCGCAGATCGTGGGCCGCAGCGCGGCGGAGATTTTCTCGAATTTTGAGGATGTTGACCCGCGCAGCGTGCTTGGCGGCGGCGACGTGAAGTACCACATCGGCTCTACCGGGGACTACGCCGCGCCTGACGGCAAGACCATCCACATCCACCTGGTGTCCAATCCGAGCCACCTGGAGGCCGTTGACCCTGTAGTGATGGGACGCACGCGCGCCAAGCAAATTCGGCTCGCACCCTACAGCGCGTGCCATCCGCGCAGCCAGAGCGCACTGGACGAGGCGCGAGAGCGGGTGCTGCCCATCGTCATACACGGCGATGCGGCCTTTGCCGGCCAGGGCATCTGGGCGGAGACGTTGAACTTTTCCGGCATTGCCGGGTTTGAGGTCGGAGGCGCGATCCACATCATTGCGAATAACCTGATCGGCTTTACCGCCAACCCGCCGGAGATTGCGTCGTCGCGCTTCGCGTCCGATCTGGCGAAGCGGCTGCCCATCCCGATCTTCCATGTCAATGGCGAGGACCCCGAGGCAGTTGTGCACGTGGCCCGCATGGCGCTCGAGTACCGCTACACGTTCGGCACGGATGTCGTCGTTGACCTAATCGGCTACCGGCGGCATGGGCATAGTGAGATAGACGACCCGTCCATCACTCAGCCGGTGCTTTACGAGAAGATCAAGAAACACCCGCCACTGTATGAAATCTACGCACGCGAAATTGGCGCCGACCCTGCGCCGCTGGTCAGCCAGGTGCGCGCGCAGTACGAAAAGGCACAGGGCGAGGCCAAAAAGCTGGAGAAACGGCCCGTCATGCACCAGCTTCCCGAGTATTGGTCGAAGTACACCGGAGGGCGCTACAAGCCGGAGTATGAAGTTGATACCGGAGTGGATCAGGACGAGTTGCGCCGCATCAGCGAAGGCCTGGTGCGCGTGCCCGAAGAGTTCCACCTCCATCCCAAGATCAAGCGCCTGCTCGACGAGCGGCTCGCCATGGGCACCGGCAAGCGCCCACTCGATTACGGCATGGCCGAGGCGCTGGCGTTCGGTTCGCTTGTCCTGCATGGAACGCCGGTGCGCATGAGCGGCCAGGACTCCAGGCGCGGCACGTTCAACCAGCGGCATGCGGTACTGATCGACACCCAGACGGAGAAGCAGTACATCCCGCTGTGCAATCTGTCGCCTGACCAGGCGCGTTTCGAGGTGTACAGCTCCGAGCTCTCCGAAGCCGGCGTGATGGGATTCGAGTATGGCTATTCGCGCGACTACCCCGAGACGCTGACCATCTGGGAAGCGCAGTTCGGCGATTTCGCCAACGGCGCGCAGATCATCATTGACCAGTTCCTGGTGGCCGGCGAGGACAAATGGGGCCTGCTCAGCGGGCTTACGCTGCTGCTGCCGCACGGCTACGAAGGGCAGGGGCCGGAGCACTCCAGCGCGCGTGTGGAGCGCTACCTGCAACTGGCGGCCAATGACAACATTCAGATTGCCCAGCCTTCAACCGCGGCGCAGTACTTCCACCTTCTGAGGCGGCAAGTATTGCGGCGCTGGCGCAAGCCGCTGGTGGTGTTCACGCCCAAGTCGATGCTGCGCCATCCGGATGCCATGTCGCCTGTGGCCGAGTTATCGCGGCCGCGGTTCCAGCTTGTCCTGCCGGACAACGAAATCCAAAACGCCGAGCGCGTGCTGGTTTGTACCGGCAAAGTCGGCCACGAACTCCGCGTGGAACGCAAGCGGCGCAAGGACGCGAAGACCGCCATCGTCTTCGTCGAACAGCTCTATCCGTTCCCCGAAGCCGAACTGACCGCCGCGCTGGCCCAACACCAAAACGCGCGCGAAGTGGTTTGGGTGCAGGAGGAACCGGCCAACATGGGCGCGCTGTGGTTCGTGCTGCCACGCCTGCGCCGCATTGCCCGGCCAACGCCGGTGCGCTCGGTGAAACGTTCGGCGAGCGCCAGCCCGGCCACCGGCTCCGCCAAGGCGCACGAGTTGGAGCAAAAAACGCTGCTCACCCTGGCATTTACCTGATTTGGTTATTTGGTTGTTTCAAACCATCAGGACCCAAAGGTCGCAAAGGAGAGAGAATCACAAGGACTGACGCTTTCACTGGCGGTTTTCCATAACCACGTCAGCAAATAACCAAATGACCAAATTCCCAAATCGTCTTATCATCAAGCACCACATGTCCTCGGCCCGGTCCCAACTTGCAGCGTTGCTGGCAGAGAAGTCGTTTCGCCTGGGCGAATTCAAGCTGTCGTCCGGAGGCACGAGCGACTACTACATTGACTGCCGCACCACCACCCTGGACGCGGTGGGTTCGCGGCTGACCGGGCAGGCATTTCTCGACGAGATTGAACGCCGCGGCTGGCAGGCGGAGGCTATCGGCGGGCTTACCATGGGGGCCGATCCTATCGCCGTTAGCGCCGCCGTCCTGAGCCAGGGACGCCTGAACGCCTTTCTCGTGCGCAAGGCGGAAAAGGCGCACGGCACCGGGCAGCGCATCGAGGGCTTCCGGCAGAAAGGCGCGCGGGTGGTGATAGTGGACGACGTCTGCACCACCGGGGCCTCGACCATCCAGGCCATCGAAGCGGCGCGCGAGTTCGGGTTCGAGATCGTCGGCGTGCTATGCCTGGTGGAGCGTGAAGAAGCCGGCGGCCGGGCGAACGTGGAGAAGGCGGCCGCCCCTGCGCCGTTCCATGCCATTTTTGCCGCCAATGACATCCGGGCAGAGTTTCTGCTGCATCAAAGACAAGCAGGATCCACTCTTTCCGCTGGCGCTTCGAAGTGTGATTTCTGCGATCGCCCGGCGGTGACGGTTGTCTCCGGGCCACGCTGCGAGGTGCATCGATGATCCGACGCGAACCACTACTGGGCGACCGTGTCCGTATCGCGCCAGGATGCCTTTGGTCGCAAGGCGTGACAGGGCAAGTGATCGGCGGGATCGCAGGCGACCGCATGCGCTTCCGTCGCACGGTCCGCACTAACGATGGCCACCGGGTCTACTATTTTGTCGCCTTCGACTACCCGCAGACCGACGCCACCGGTGACGGTCCCTTCATCGGGGCGGAAATCGAGTCCCGCTATTTGGAACTTCTCTCCGAAGTAGCCTGAATTCAAGTGTGATTTGGTGAAGTGTGATTTGGTGAAGTGGTGAAGTAAACACCCGCTTCGCGCGCTCCGCGTCGATACTTTTGAATTGTCATTCCGAGCGCCTGGGTTTGGCGCGAGGAATCCGCTGTTTGTACAAGGAGCGCAAACAGCAGGTCCCGCGCTGCGCTCGGGATGACAACCTGGTGCTCGGGATGACAACTTCGAATTTCGGGCGGCTTACGACTTCACCAAATCCTTACTTCACCACATCACACTTCACCAAATCGCACTCGAGCGCCCTCCGCTGATATAAATAGGTCAATGGTTAAAACCCTTGAATGGACCGGCGCCGGGGTGCGCTTCATTGACCAGACGAAGCTGCCCACGGAAGAGACGTATGTCACCTGTACGACCTATCAGGAGGTCGCGGAAGCCATCCGCACGATGATCGTGCGTGGCGCGCCGGCGATTGGCGTGGCCGCGGCGATGGGAATCGCGCTGGGTGTGCGCGACGCTCAGGCGGACAGCGTTGCGGAGCTTCGGCCGGAGTTTGAACGAATCTGCCAGACCATGGCGGCGACCCGTCCGACGGCGGTGAATCTGTTCTGGGCGGTGCGCCGCATGCGGGCGAAATTCGAGGAGTCGGCGCACTTGCCGGTGGCGCAACTGAAGCAGGCGCTGATCACTGAGGCGAAGCGCATGTACGCCGAAGACATCGCGGCCAACGAAGCCATGGGACGCCACGGGGCCACGCTGATGCCGGCAAGCGGCGGCGTGCTGACCCACTGCAATGCGGGTGCGCTGGCCACCTGCGGTTACGGCACGGCGCTGGGCGTGATCCGCGCCGCGGTTGACGCCGGCAAGCGCATACAAGTCTTCGCCGACGAAACGCGTCCCTTCCTGCAAGGCTCGCGCCTGACCGCCTGGGAACTAATGAAGGACGGCATTCCCACTACGCTGATCTCCGACAACATGGCGGGCGCGATCATGCGGTTGGGCAAAATCCAGGCCGTGGTGGTCGGCGCGGACCGCATCGCCGCCAACGGCGATACCGCCAACAAGATCGGCACCTACACGGTCGCCGTGCTTGCCCACGAGCACCAGATCCCCTTCTATGTGGCCGCGCCATTTTCTACCGTAGATCTGGAAACGCCGGATGGCAGCCGCATTCCGATCGAGCAGCGCTCGCCGAACGAGGTGACGCACCTGGCCGGCCGCCGCATCGCACCGGAAGGCGTGCTGGTGGAGAACCCGGCGTTTGATGTCACTCCGGCCAAGTACATTGCGGCCATAATCACTGAGCGAGGTATTGCCCGCGCGCCTTACGAGCAGTCCTTGCGCGCTCTGGCGGATGCGACGGCAGCGCAAAGGAGCTAGGTTGCACGTGCGACCCCTTGTTCAGTGGAAGCATACATCTGCGGATCAAGTGACGAACCTAAAGGAACTAGCGAACCTAGTTAAAAAATCTCCCGCTGCCATGCGCAATAGTCCATAATTACGAATCGAGGTGTGACGTGATTACCCCTAATGAGATTTCCAGCAAAGGCGAAAAGCTTTACAAGGAGCGATTTCAGGGGCAATACGAACTGTCTCACCCTGGTCAGTTCCTAGTCATTGATGTCACCAGAGAGCTGGCGTATGTCGCCGAATCGCCAGAGAAAGCTCTTGAAACCGCGTACAAGGCAAACCCGCAAGGTTTCTTTCATGTTGTGAGAATTGGCTCACCTGGAGTTTATCGGGTCGGCCACACTCAGGGCGTGAGCCGTGCGTGGCACCTTTAACACCAGCGGTTCCCCAACAATCGAAATCGAAGTTTCTGGGCCGCTCGGGAACTGGGGCGATGGTGGATACCGGTTTTACCAGTTTCCTGCTACTCCCGATACTCTCGGCCTTCCCGATTGGGTTGGTGCTCCATAGCACAATGCCGATCACTCTCGCGGACGGGAGCACCCAAGTTAAGCTCACGTGTTTGGGGTGTATTCATTGCGATGGCCAAGATCAAATCGGCGTGGTGATTATCGAGTGGCAGAATACGGACGTATTAGTTGGGATGGAGTTTCTGAAGAAATTTGGGAAACAGCCATCGTTGATCCGGTCAACAATAACGTTGAACTCGCAACCGCGCCACAACAAGCGCAACTCCCACTTGAGGCCGCAACTCCGGTTCCACCCGAACCGGAACAAGATGGCCCCACAAATTCAAAGTGACGTAGTCGTAAGGCGCCTTTCCCCTTGACCAATCCTGCTGGCTCGCTTGTAATTCAGGGTTATTGTTCAAAAGCACCGTTGTGGCTGTGGTTTTGGCCGGGGAGGATGTGTGTCTGCGAACAGCGCCGCGCTGACCGCCGGCGAGCGGGAAGCGCTGCTCAACGCGGCGCGCGCGGCGGTACTGCACGCCTACGCGCCATACTCTAAGTTCCGCGTCGGCGCTGCCGTGCTGACCGAGGCGAAAGCGATCTACACCGGTTGCAACGTCGAGAACGCCTCGTACGGGCTGACCAACTGCGCCGAGCGCACGGCGATCTTCACAGCGGTTGCGAACGAAGGCCCGGGGATGCGCGTGCGCGCGGTCGGCGTCTGGTCGCAGGCTGATTGCGTCTGCCCGCCGTGCGGCGCCTGCCGGCAGGTTATCTGGGAATTTGGCAAAGAGGCAGTCGTGCTCTATCGCAGCGGCAACGGCGTCGAGACGAAGGCGATCCGCGATCTGCTGCCCGAGGGGTTCAAGCTGGAATCGGGTAATTGAGCAATTTGATAATTGCGTAATTTGGTAATTGGGTAATTTAGGCCGCGCTACGCTCAATTACCCAATTACCAAATTACCCAATTACCAAATCAATCCATGCGCATCGTTGACATAATTCGCAAGAAGCGCGACGGCCGCGAGCTGACCAGGAGCGAAATCGAGTTTTTCATCAGCGGCTACACCGCCGGCGACATTCCGGACTACCAGGCTTCGGCGTGGCTGATGGCCGTTCTGCTGAAGGGCATGACGAAGACTGAACTGGCGGCACTCACCGGCGCGATGTTGAACTCGGGCAGCGTGCTCGATCTTGCGTCTTTGCCCGGCAAGAAGGTGGACAAGCATTCCACCGGCGGCGTGGGCGACAAGACCTCGCTTGTCCTGGCGCCGGTGGCTGCGGCCGGCGGGCTGCTGATACCCATGATTAGCGGGCGAGGCCTGGGACACACCGGGGGCACGCTCGACAAACTGGAATCCATCCCAGGCTTCAACGTCAGTCTTTCGCTTCAGGAATTCCTCGCCGTGCTCGGTGCATGCGGCTGCGGCATGATCGGCCAGACCGAGGAAATTGCGCCCGCCGACAAGAAACTCTATGCGCTGCGCGACGTCACCGGCACCATCGAAAGTCCGTATCTGATCTGCGCCTCGATCATGAGCAAGAAGCTGGCTGAGGGCATTGATGCCCTGGTGCTCGATGTCAAGACCGGCTCCGGTGCGTTCATGAAGCATGAAGACGACGCCGTTTATCTCGCCAAGCTGATGGTCGAAACCGGCACGCTGATGGGCAAGAATGTGGTGGCGCTGATCACCGACATGGACCAGCCGCTGGGTAACGCGGTCGGCAACGCGCTCGAAGTGGCCGAAAGCATTGATGTCCTGCGCGGCGGCGGGCCTGCGGACTTGCGGCAAATCTGCCTTGAGCTGTGCGGCTGGATGTTCTATCTGGGTAAGCGCACGCCATCGGTTGCGGAAGGCAAGCGGCTGGCGTCCGAACTGATCGCGAGCGGCGCGGCGCTGGAGAAGTTCCGCCAGATCATTCGCCTTCAGGGCGGCGATGCGTCGGTGGTGGACGATCCCGGCCGGCTCCCGCAGGCGCGACATCAGGTGACAGTCACGAGTCTGTGGTCCGGGTACGTGGCGCAGATCGAATGCGAGCAGGTCGGCGTGGCCAGCGTCATGCTGGGCGGCGGACGCGAAAAAAAGGAAGACGGCATTGATCCTGCGGTCGGAATCGTCTTGCAAAAAAAGGTCGGCGATAGCGTGGATTCGGGCGAGGCGCTCTGCACGGTGCACTACAATGACGTGGCCAACCTGGAAAAAGTCTGTGCCATGCTGAAGCAGGCATACCGCGTGACTAACGCTGCCCGCTACGTCGCCAGTCCGCTGGTGCGGCGCGTGATCGAGGGCGGTACGAGTGGCGCCGCGTCCGTTTGATGTTCGATTTTTGATTTACGATTTTCGATTTGCCTCAGCCCGCCGGTCATGCACAGGTCCCGGCAAATCACAAATCGCAAATCGCTAGATTGCAAACCAATTGGGGGTTGAATGGGGCGCTTCGTCGGAGTGCTGGGGCTGATCACGATGACGGGACTGGCATACGCCTTTTCCACCAATCGTCGCGCCATCCGCCAGAAGACCGTGCTGTGGGGACTCGGCTTGCAGTTTGCCTTTGCCGTATTTGTGTTGCAGGTCGGATGGGGCCGCGCGGGTATCGCCTGGGCAGGACGGAAGGTCACGGCCCTGCTGGCGTACTCCTTCGAGGGATCGTCGTTTGTCTTTGGGCAACTGGGAATGCCCATGAGCAAGGGCGGCGTCTTCGCCTTCTCGGTGCTGAGCACCATTATTTTTGTCTCGGCGTTTTTTGCCATGCTTTATCACTTCGGCATCATGCAATTCGTGGTCAAGATGATTGCCCGCGTGATGGTGTGGATGGGCGCCAGCGGGGCCGAGTCGCTGAATGTGGCGGCCAGCATTTTCATCGGGCAGACGGAAGCGCCGCTGACTATTCGGCCGTTTCTGCCGACGCTTACGCGCTCCGAATTGATGACGGTGATGACCGCCGGCATGGCGCACGTATCGGGCGGCATCATGGCCGCCTATATCGGGTTTGGGATCAAAGCCGAGCACTTGCTGGCGGCGGTGATCATGACTGCGCCCGGAACGGTGCTGGTGGCCAAAATGCTGGTGCCGGAAACGGAAGTGCCGCTGACCTCGCCCAAGCGGGTGAAGCCGGGTGCCGCGGTCGCCGAGTCGCCCGAGTTCGATATCAACAAAGTTGAAATGCCGAAAGATGCCAACGTGCTGGCGGCAATCTCTCGCGGCACTACCGACGGCTTGTACCTGGTGCTCAACGTGGCCGCCATGCTGATCGCCATTCTCGCACTGATAGCGCTGCTGAACGGCATTCTGGGCTGGGCACACGGCTACGCCGGCTGGTTCCCTAGCTCGCTACAGGCGATCCTCGGGCCGATTTTCGCACCGGTGGCGTGGGTCATCGGCGTGCCGTGGAAAGACTGCCTCAGCATTGGCAATCTGCTGGGTACGCGCATGGTCATCAACGAATTTGTGGCGTTCTCACAACTGGGTCCGATGAAAGACGCCCTCGATCCGCGCTCGTTCACCATCGCGACCTTTGCGCTCTGCGGATTTGCCAACTTCAGCTCTATCGGCATACAGATCGGCGGCATCGGCGCGCTGGCCCCGAACAAACGCGACGAACTGGCCCGCCTCGGCTTGCGCGCTATGCTGGCGGGGACGATGGCGAATTTGATGTCAGCGTCAATTGTGGGAATTTTGTTGAGGTAAAACCGAGCCACGGATTTACACGGATTCGGGAATCTGGGATTGGAGGACTTGGGACCGGGGATTTCGCTCGGAGTTGCAGCGATAACCATCGCAGTTCGCGAATTTGGAGGATCGGAGTTTGGGATTCGGGATTTGGGATTGGGGAATTTTGCTCGGAGTTGAAGTAAACACAAATCCCAAATCCAAAATCCTAAAATCCCAAATCGCGAATTCCGATCCGTGTTGATCCGCGTAAATCCGTGGTTGAGGTTTTCACATGAGCAGACGCGACATGCAGACGGCAGCCACGATGGAGTCCCTCGCGGAATTCGAGCGCGCCGAAGAAGCCGCGCGGTTCGTGCTGGCGCGGACGCCGCTTCGTCCGCGGATCGCGCTGGTGCTCGGCTCCGGACTGGGCGGGCTCGCCGACGACCTGACCGACGCCGCCCGCATTCCCTTTGCCGACATTCCGCACTACCCGCAACCGACTGCCGAAGGCCATGCAGGAAAGTTGGTGATCGGCAAAGTCGGCGAGGTCGCCGTGGCCGCCATGCAGGGCCGGGTGCATTTCTACGAAGGCCTGCCGATCAAGGACGTTATTTTCCCCGTGCGTGTTTTTGGCCGCATGGGCATAAGGGCAGCGGTGCTGACCAATGCGGCCGGCGGAATCAGTCACAAGCTGAAGCAGGGCTGCCTGGTGGTGATCGAGGACCACATCAACCTGCAAGGCGCGAGCCCGCTGCTCGGCCCGAACGACGAGCGTTTCGGCACGCGGTTCGTGGACATGAGCGAGGCGTATTACGAGCCGTATCGCGAGATCGCGCTGCGCGAAGGCCGGCGCCTGGGGATTGCCATCTTCCACGGCGTGTACGCTGCGCTGCCGGGGCCGAGCTACGAAACGCCGGCGGAAATCCGATTCCTGCGCATCATCGGCGCCGACATGGTGGGCATGTCCACCGTCGCCGAGGTCACCGCCGCGCGGCACATGGGCATTAAGGTGCTGGCGATCTCTTGCGTTACGAATATGGCTGCGGGCATACTCGACAAACCCATTACGCACAACGAAGTCCTGGAAACCGGGCGCAAAGTGCGTGGGCAATTCACGGAGCTGCTGAAGGCCGTGGTCCCGCAGATCGAGGCGGACGTAAGATAGTTTGCAGTTTGCAGCTAATAGCTATTAGCTTTTAGCTCTTGGCCATTAGCTTTGGTCACAAGGCGCTCATCCCAGTCTTTCGGATGAAGAGGACTCGAGCTTTCGCCTTCACCTGGTGCTTTGCTGATATCCCGATTGTTTCTTCGCCGGTTCAACACGCCTGCATAAGAGCTAATATTGCCCGGTAGCAGCTAACGACTAAGGGCTAAAGGCTAAGAGCTAGTAGCTGCAAAATGTAAACTGCAAACTGCAAACGGTAATGACCACGGACTCAAAACCCTACCTGGTCGGCATCGCGGGACCGTCGTGCGCCGGCAAGACGGAACTGTCGCGCCACCTGGCGCGGCTGCTTTCGGCCACCATTCTGCCGCTGGATTGCTACTACTTCGACCTGTCGCACCTGCCGCCCGAGGAGCGCGCACGCAACAATTTCGATATACCCACGGCGCTCGATCACGACTTGTTTCTTCAGCATCTCGAGGCGCTAAACCGCGGCGAGGAAATCGCGCGTCCGGTGTACGACTTTGCCAGACACTGCCGCAGCGGCCAGGTGGAGATCGTCGAACCGGGGCGCTACATCATCGTCGAGGGATTGTTCGTCCTCTACTGGGAAGACGTGCGCAATACCTTTGGGACGCGCGTGTTCGTCGATCTCGACGATAAGAGCTGCCTCGACCGCCGCATCGTGCGGGACGTGGAAGAACGCGGGCGCACGCCGGAATCGGTGATCTGGCAATTCACCGAAACCGTCCGGCCGATGGCGGAGCGATACATCCGTCCCACGAAACAGTTCGCCGACGTAGTGGTGCGAGGTGACTGTCCCATCGAGGCCTCGGTGGCTGCGGTCATGGGCCACGTGGACCGCAATAGCCGACGGCGCGCCGCGGCGAACCCTGCTTCTTAGTTCCTAGTGCTAGTTTCTAGTTTCCAGTTGTGGTTTACGAGCACGGGTGTTGTCGAACCGCTGCAGTCGTCTCGCCTGTTAGAATTCAGCGGGTAATCCAGACCTGAGACCAGCGCATGTCCTCACCGCAATCGGCAAGGCTGTCCGACGGCTCCTGCAATCTGCACAGCACTGCGCGGCGGGCAAAGATCGTTTGCACGCTGGGCCCGGCCTCGTGGTCGGAGATGATGATTCGCGACCTGCTGCGCAACGGCATGGACGTGGCGCGGCTTAACTTCTCGCACGGCACCCACGAGGAGCACGCCCGCCTGATCGAGCGCGTGCGGCGGGTGGCGAAGAAGGAGAGCCGCGGCATCGGCATCATGCAAGACCTGCAAGGGCCGAAGATCCGTACCGGCCGGCTTAAGAACCGCATGCGTGTGGCCCTGCGCAAAGGCGCGTGCGTCACCATCACCCCGCGCGACGTGGCGGGCACGGCCGCGCTGATCTCCACAACCTACCCTGACCTGGCGCGGGACCTGCATCCGGGCGACCGCGTCCTGCTCTCGGATGGCCTCATCGAGTTACACGTGCGGGCCGTCAAGGGCGCGGACGTTGAGTGCGAGGTCATCAATGGCGGCCTGCTCGGCGAGCACAAGGGAATCAACCTGCCGGGCGTGGCGCTCAGCGTGCCCTCGCTGACCGACAAAGACCGCAAGGACCTGGAATTCGGGCTGAAGCATGGCGTGGATCTGGTGGCGCTGTCGTTCGTGCGCACCGCGGACGATGTGCGCGAGATCAAGCGGCTGATCGGCGCAGGCAGGAACGGCTGTTGTCCACCGCCGGTGATCGCCAAGCTGGAAAAGCCGCAGGCCATTGATCATCTGGACGACATCCTGGATGTGGCGGACGGGGTGATGGTGGCGCGCGGCGATTTAGGGGTGGAAATGCCGCCCGAGGTGGTGCCAGTGGTCCAGAAGGAAATCATCCGGCGGGCGGCGGAGTGGCGCAAGCCGGTGATTACGGCCACGCAAATGCTGGAATCCATGGTGGAGAACCCGCGTCCCACGCGCGCCGAGGCCAGCGATGTTGCCAACGCAATTTTCGACGGGACAGATGCGGTGATGCTCTCGGCGGAGACCGCCAGCGGCAAATATCCGCGCGAGGCGGTAGAGATCATGGCGAGGATCATCCTGGAGGCGGAGAGCCACATGGAACCGGCGCCACCTCGGCGACGAGAAGGCCGCGGCTTGTCCATCGCGGAGACCATTTGCGAATCGGTGGCGCACGCCGCACATGAACTCGATATGCGCGCCATCGCCGTGTTCACGGAAAGCGGCACCACGGCGCGGCTGATTTCCAAGTACCGGCCGCCGCCGCCGGTGTTCGCTTTCACCCACAACGAAACCGTGTGTAACTGGCTGAATGTGCTGTGGGGAGTGCAGCCGATCTACGCCACCCAGCAGCGCTCGTCGGACGAGATGCTGAAGACCGCCGAAAGCGCACTTCGGGAGGCGGGGGTAGTCGCTTCCGGCGATGTGATGGCGCTGGTGACCGGCACGCGGATGGCGTCGGGCGCCACCAACGTGATGCGCCTGCACCTGGTTGAGGGGCCGGAAGACCGCGCCCAGCACAGCGAACGGCGCCGCGCGGCCCGCCTTAAACCTTTACGCCGCAAGCAAAATCGGTGACAATGCGAAGAGGTGGGGTCACGGATGCCGGATACTGTCTTGTCCATCGCGGTAATGGAACCATTTGAGGGCTGCGAAGAAGAATTTGTGGCCGTGTTGAGCGATCTGTACCGTCTGCTGGAGCGCAAGGGTTACAGCCGCGACCGGCTGCTGCGCAACCGCAAAGACCCGCCCCACTACTTCAACATTCGGCATTGGACTTCGTTCGAAACCCGCCAGGAAGCGCACGAAGATCCCGAGGTGCACCGCTATTGGGCCAAGCTGGGCCATCTCTGCAAGATGGTCCGCGTGCACGAGATCCTCGATGAGGTGGATTGGAAGGCGGTTGAGCCGTTGAAGGACCTAGCGACAACCTGGGGCGACCAGTAGCTGCCGCCGGTTTCACGAACGCATCCTCGCCTGCAATCTGCCGATCTTTCATCATCGCGCGACCGTGCGGCGAGCACGCCCCGCCTTTTTCTTCACCGTTCTTTTTCCAGTCGTGGCTTTCCGGGCCGCAGCCGGCGGCGCGGTGAGTTCGTCGGCGGTGACGAACTGCGGTTCGATGTCGGTAGGGATAGATGTCAGGCGCTGCAAGGCGCGCTTTACGTTGGGGCGGATGACGCCGAGGGTATCGAGCAGGCGGCGCGCGCCGGCGTAGTCGCCGCTAGCTTCCAGCATGAGCAGGTCGTGAGTGAGGTCGCGGACGGCGGTTCTCATCCTGGCCACGTTTACGGCGAAGGTACCGTCGGGATGCTCGACGAATGCGCCCTTGTCCATGAAGTAGTTGAACTGGATCGCCATGCCTTTGCCGTGGGCGTCGTTCAGGCCAAAGCGCAGGGAGCGGAAGGCCGAGGCGAGAAACGTGATGTAGAGCTGGCGCTCGGCGGCATCGTCAGCGGGCAGGATATGGCCGAGTCGCATCTCGGCGGCGTGCTCCATCATGTATTGCAGCGCGAACAGGCCGGTGACGTCGGCCTTGGCTTCTTCGATGGCGCTGTACAGATCCTTCAGCTCCAGCCGGGGTGTGGTCTGGCGGCCCGCGATGGTGATCTGGTGCGGGCCGAGTCCGTGCATCAGCTCGTGCGCCAGGATGTGGGTGAAGAACATCTCGAAGCTGAGGTCGGGCTGCGCCTTGCGGGAGAGCACGCGCGCCGCGATGGGCATGAGCACACTGCGGAACTTGGCTTCCTGCACGTTCTTCAGCATCACCCGCTTGGAGCCTTTTTCTTTCACCACGCGTTCGTCGTTGGGCAGGTTGTAGGCCGCAGTCTGTACGCCGTGCGCGCCGTCTCCTGAATTGAAGATCTGGTTGACCACGCGGATGGGGGCGGCGGCTCCGAGGCGCGGGTTGCGGTACTGCGGCTCTATGGGCAGATTGTTCTCGATCTCCTGAAGGTGCTGGGAGAAGGCGGCGAGCCTGGCAGTCTCGCGGTCATCGCGCAGATTGATGTACGCCTCGAACGCCGCCTTGTAGCCGAACAGTTCGTCAGTGTAGGTCTCATAAGGACCGATGGTGACATCGAGAGGCGCGTCGAGGTCCATCCAGGCAACGTCGCTCTCGTAGTAGTCGTTGGAGAGGAAGGCGTCGGCGCGCAGGGTGAGGAACTTCCGAAGCGATGGGTTGTCAGTTAGCGCGGCGGCTTGCTTGAGCAGGCCGGCGGCGCGTTCCAGATCGGCGCGGTACGCATCGCTGAAGGGAACCAGTGTGAGCTTGCGGTCGGGACCGCGACGGACGACGGTGAAAAAGCCTTGCGCCTGTTCGCGTCGTGCCTCAGGCAGTGTTTTGACCCAGGTTTCAAACTCCTGCTTCGTCATGTCCTCGGGATAGAAATTCGCGCCGAGCGGTTTACGCGCGGGCACACCGGGAATAAATGCCTTGTAATCGCTCAGCTCGTCCCACGGGCCTTTGTTGATCCAGAAATAATGCAGGCGGGCGCGGCCCGGCGGGGTGGCGTCTTTTTGCAGCCGCTGATGGAGGGCGAGATTGCCGCTCCATAGCTGCTGCATGTAGATGTCGTTGAGGATGCGCGCAGCCTCGATCAGCCTGGGGAGCGCCTGGCGGTCGCCCGGGGAGAGCGCGGAAGTGTCGACGCGCAACGGGGTCGGAGCGAAACGAGCAGCCATAGCTTCGAGCTGTTGCACGTTGGGGAAGTCGCCGGGCGGCGCGGTTTTTCCGGCTTGGGCGTTAGACATGAGATGGGAAATGAGCAGGCAAATGACCACTCTGAACGATCGTTTCATCGCTTCCTCGGAAGGCGCATTGTCGCAGAAGGAAGGGGGAAACAGCAAAGACGAGCACTTGCAGTGCAAGGACTTGCATGGCGCGAGCGAGTAACCGGGATGTCGCGAGTTTCTAAGTTGCTGTTGTTCAAGAGCTTATGCAGGTATTGTTGCCCTCCGGTTTGGCCGAAAAAGTGCGGCAGTCGTTCCGCAGTATCAAGGCTTCCTTAGGCGTTGCCGTGCGCCTCCCCCCGCAGTAAGACTTGGAGGAAGGAATGAAGGTCAGGGCGCTGTTGGGTCTGTTGGTTGTATTGGTGTTTTGTGGCGCGACCGCGCGCGCCGATCTGATTGTTCTCGACCACGTCGGGTCGAACGTCCAAGGCAATGTTTACGTCATGCCGTATTACATCACGGTGAATGGCGGCAAGCCAATCATGGTGGTGTGCGACAGCTATTATCGCGAGGTCAGTATTGGACAGACCTGGCAGGGCTCGGTAAACACCTGGGCCACGTTGGGCAATACCCTCTACGGCGCCGGTCGCGCGCAGCAATACTTGCAGGCGGCGTGGCTGTTCCTGCAATTCAAGAGCACGCCATCCCAGGCCGGAGACATCAACTTCGCTCTGTGGGCCTTGTTTGTGCCCGATCCGCAAGCATTCAAGTCGGTGAAAGGATGGACCGCGGGGGCGCAGACCTGGCTGGATAAGTCGCTGGCTTGGTACAACGGCGCCAGCGCTACCGAACTGGAAGCGCTGCGCAACGGACTGCGCATCTATACGCCGAACGATCGGAGCAGCCGCGGGCCGCAAGAATACATCCAGGTAGTGCCGGAACCTGCTACCCTCGCGCTGCTGGGAACGGGCCTGCTGGCGGGCGCCGGACTTCTGCGGCGTCGCTATAGGCTCTGATATGGAATGACCCCGTCAAGTCCCGTCTCGATGGTTCTGGTTGGTCGAGGGCAGGGCGCGCAGCGGTCGGGCTAGCTTCGGCGACGGTTGATCACTCTGATATTCGCGGGTTGGCGCCGGCATAATCGTGATCCGTCGGGAGCTGCCTCGGACTAGTAGCGCGAGTCCGGTCTGAGCCTGTCGCATCGAGCGGTCGAGGATTCTCCTTGATCGTGCCTCACTCGACCGCTGTGCGCTCCGCCCTCGAGTTTCCTCTTGCATGAGGCTGGTTTTGCTTTTCCCTTATATTAGCGGTTTTGTTTTTGACTTTGGTTTTGACTTTGCTTTGGCTTCGGTTTTTAGGCGGTGGCGGCGCGCTGCTGCGTCTGGGGCGCCTCCGTCTTGACCCCGATGGCCCAGATGAAGCCCAGCAGTTCGCGTCCCACCGCGGTGATGATCTTGCGATGATCTTTGCCCTTGGCCGCCAGCAGCCGGTAGCGCCTATGCAACCGATGCTGCGCCTTCCAGGCGATCTCCTTGATTTCTTCGCGGATGTCCTTTTGTCGCTGCCGCAGCCCGGCTCCGCGCGTGGGTCGGTGGCGGTAGGCCCAGGCCGCCTCGATGAGCCCAGCCACCAGGGACACACACGCTTCGCCATTCGTTTCCTCTCCACCGTTTGTAAAGCTCAAACGCCAAGGACGCAGAGGCCACAAAGTCTGCAAGGGAAATCGGGGCCGCCGCCGAGACGGCGGCGCTACTTCATTGCCGCCAGGCCTTCGTTGCTGGTGACGATGAACGCATCCACGCGCAAGCCCATGGGCAACTGCACGCCGGGATCGAGTTCCACCAGGGTTTCCAAAATCTTGGTGTCCACGCGTTCGGTCGGCTCGTCAGTGCGAATGTTCTTGCGGCCCAGTTCTTCGCCGACGCGGATCACGCGTCCCCAGAACTTCTGCGCACCGAAGGCGTCGGCGGTGACATATGCGCTCTGCCCAACACAAACTTTGCTGACCTCGGTCTCATCTACTTCCACGCGCACCCGCAGGCGGCGCTTGTCGCCGATGGTCAGGATGGGATCGGGCACGGTTGAGGAGTTCGAAACGCTTTCTCCCGTGCGGTGGTGCTTGCGCAGCACGGTGCCGTCAATCGGAGAAGTGATCAACGTCTTCGCATAGAGCGCGCGGGCCTGCGCCAGACGCGCCCGGGCCAGGTCCAGGTCGGCTTCGGCCAGCGAGCGGTCCTCTTCGCGAGCGTGTGCGTCAACCAGCGAGTGGCGCTGCACCGCTTCGTGATACTGGGCTTCGGCAACGTCGTACTGGCGCGCGTAGCGCTCCGCTTCTTCGCGGGAGATGACGCCGGCGGCGAACAGCTTGCGGCGGCGCTCCATCTCCGAGCGTGCATTATTCATCACCGCTTCCGCCTCGCGCACCGACGAGAAGGCCTCCGCGCGCTCCTGGCTGCGTGCGCCGTTGATGACCTTGCGGAGCGCTGCTTCTTTGGCGCTGACCTCAGCCTCGGCCGACGCGACCTGCGCCTTGTAATCATCATTCTGCAATTCGGCCAGCACCTGTCCGCGGCGGACCGGATCGCCTTCTTCCACGTTCACCGTCTTCAGCTTGCCACTGAGTTCGGCGCCCAGCTTGATGTCTTCGGAAGCCGGCTCCACGCGGCCGGGACCGGCCACGAGCACCGGCTCGGGGGGCTGCTGTCCAGAGCTTGCGGTAGCCGGGTGAGCAGGGCCACGCGAATTGCCGTAGATCAAGGTTACAGACAGGGTCAACGCGCCAACGACTACGGCAATCAGCACCACCGATTTCCTTTTCATGACAGCCTCGTCACATCAGTTCGTAAACGTTGGTTTGTGGGACATCACGTGCCAGCAACACCGGCGGCATCTCGGCCTCCGCCGGGGCGGCGATGAGACCGTCTTCAATGCGAACCATGCGGTCGGCAAACTCCAGCACGCGCGAGTCGTGAGTGACGATTACCGCAGCGCGATTTCGCTTGTGCGCGAGGTGGCGCATCATCTCCATCACGTTGCGGCCGGTGTGGGAGTCGAGCGCGGCGGTGGGTTCGTCGGCCAGGATGATTTCCGGGTCGCCGGCCAGCGCACGCGCAATGGCTACGCGCTGCTTCTGCCCGCCGCTCAGGTCGGACGGGAACACGTCGTACTTGCCGGCCAGGCCGACCTGCTCCAGCAGTTCCGCGGCACGGCGCTTTGCCTGTGCCCCGCCAATTCCCTTCAGACCAAGCATGAGTTCGACGTTCTCGCCCGCGGTCAGCGTGGGAAACAGGTTGAAGCCCTGGAAGACGAAGCCGATGTGCTCCAGGCGCACGCGCGGCAACTGTTTTTCGCTCAGCGTGGTTACTTCCTCGCCCGCAATGCGCACGCTGCCCGAGGTGGCGCTGAGAATGCAGCCCATGATGGAGAGCAGCGTAGTCTTGCCGCTGCCTGACGGCCCCATGAGCAACACCAGTTCTCCGGCGTGCACGTCGAGGTCAACGCCGCGCAGCGCCGGTACGCTGGCAGCGCCTTCGCTGTAGGTCTTGGTTACTCCGCGAACCATGATGGCCGGTTGCACGCGTCCTCCTCAGTTCAGCCCTTGAAAACCATTGCGGGATCAAGCCGCGTAACTTTGTTGATCGAAACCGTGGCCGCGCCGATGCACATCAGCAGCGTGAGGAAAAACATCCCGATGGCCATCTGCCAAGGCAGCAGGATGGCCGCCCCGCCGTGCTGGCTGGCGCGGACCACGAAAACGCTGACCACCATGCCCAGCACGTAGCCGATCACGGCACTGAGCGCCGCCTGTTCGATGATGACGCGATAGACGTAGCTATTGGGAGCGCCCATGGCCTTGAGCGTGCCGAATTCGCGCAGGTGGTCAACCGTGGTGGCGTAGATGGTTTGCGCGACGACCACAAAACCGACAACAAGCCCCAGGAGCGCCGCCAGCAGCACAGCGACGCCGGCGCCGGTAGTAAACATCCAGTACACCTGCGTCATGCGGCTGAACTCGGCGCTGGTGTGTACGTCCACATCCTTGACGCGGCTGAGAATGTCCCGGCGCACCTGCTCAACATGGGCGCCGGGCGCGGTTTTCACCAGGATGTACGTCGTCTGATCGGCGTCGAAGCGGCCGTAGTCCTGGGCGCGTTTGAAGGTCGTGAAAACGTAAGGCGAAGTAGTGAAAGCACGAATGCCTCGGGTGAAGCCCGCGACGCGCGCCCGGTTGCCGTTGATCTCGAACACCTCGCCAACCCGGGTGACGCCGAGCTTTTGCTTGTAGAGTTCGTCCACGATGATGGCGTCGGGGCTTTTCAGGTCCTGCACGCTGCCGGTGACGATGTTCCACGGGGTTCCGAGCTGTGAGTCGGGATTGACGCCGACGATCTGCACGGATTCCTGGCGGCCATCATGACGCTTCCACTGGGTGAACCGGATGATGAACTTTTCGGCGTCGGCCACGCCCGGCACCGCCTTGACTTGGTAGAGTTTGCGCTCGCTGAAGGGCGCGGCCATCTCGACGTACGGGACATGCTTCGACGCGACCCAGAGGTCGGCGCCGGAGTTATCAATCAGGCTCGACGTGGTCACGGTGAAGCCGACGAACAGCCCCAGCTCAACCACGATCAGCACGACGGCGAAGACGATGCCGGTCAAGGTCACCGTAAGCCGGACCTTGTCGTGAAACAAGTTGCGTCGCGCCAGCGGCGGCATCGCTACTTCTCCTTCAACAGGCCGCCAAGCAGCGCATCCAGCATGGTCTGCGCGCGCTGTTCCAGCGGAGTCCACTCGAGCCAAACGTCATCGTGTTTGGCGATGTGCAGCGAAATCACCCCATGCACGCCCGCCCACAAAGTCTGGGAGATCAGTTCGGCGTCAGTGAGACCGTCCTTGATCAGGCGGCGCTCAATGAGTTCCTCTACCGTGTGCTTCAGAAAGGCGTAAGCATCCTTCTCGGGATTGCCCTTGACCTCGCGATCACGCTCAGTGAGTCCGGCCGGGCAATGCGGGGTCATGAACATCAGCTTGTAGTGGTTGGGGTAGTGCAGCCCGAACTCAATGTACGCCTGGCCAATCAGGCGCAGGCGCTGTACGGGATCGGGCTGCTGTCCGATCTGCTGGAAGGCCGAAGCCAGCTTGGCGAAGTCGGCGTGGCACAGCTCGCGGAAAAGATCCTCTTTATCGGCAAAGTGGACGTAAATGGCGGTGGGCGAGTACTCGATCTTGTCCGCAACCTTGCGCATGGTCACGCCCTCATAGCCTTCGGTCAGGAAGAGCTCGCGGGCGGCCTCCAGAATCAGGTCGCGAGTCTCAAGCCGTTCGCGCTCTCGCCTCTCCTTGGTGCCCATTTAACACTCCTCGTTTACTTAACATTGTTAACTTAATGCGGTTAACATACGATAGGATGTTTTAAATGTCAAAGGGGTTCACGAAATTCTCTTGAGGGAGGCTGGCGAATTTGCCGGGGCGCCGGACCCGAGCTTCCGGACGACTTCACAGTTTTCTTACATCCTTCTTTCCGCCTTTTTACCCAGCGCTCGTTCAGCCTGTGTTCCTATCAGCGTGAGCCGAAAACTTCAGAAGAAAGTCTGGAGGCAAATCTTATGAGGAAAACGGTCACGATCATCCTGTTGGGCTTAGCTTGTGCGACGCCCATGCTGGCCCAGAACCCGCCGAAGCCGCCGGATCCGGCGACCATGGCGCAACGCCGGGTCCAATTCCTGACCACGCTGCTGTCGCTGAACGGCGCCCAGCAGCAGCAGGCGACGACGATTTTCACCAACGCCGCAAGCACACATACCACGATTCACGAGAACATGAAGACAGCGCGTCAGAACCTGGCCAATGCCGTGAGAAACAATGACACCGCCGTAATTGACCAACTCGCTGCCACGATCGGCAACCTGACGACCCAGGCGACCGCAACCCACGCGAAAGCCCAGGCCGCATTCTTCCAGATTTTGACTCCAGACCAGCAGACCAAGCTCACGGAGTTGGAGCGCGAACGGCACGGGCCGCATTTCATGGGCATGGGCCCTGGTCCGTTTCCTGGGCCTGGACCTCACTAAGCCAATGGTGGACAGTTCACGATCAGAAACGGGATGAATATGAGCAAGCGTGTCGGTTTCGGCGAACGCCCTTGAACAGTTGACTGCGCGCTGAGGGCACTCGTTATACCCTTCTCGGGTGCCCTCGATTTTACGGCCCGGCGGCAAACTTGTAGCCCAGCCCCTGCACGGTGAGGACCATCTGCGGATGCTTGGGGTCATTCTCCAGCTTGTGGCGCAAGCCGGCAATATGCACGTCAACCGTGCGCGTAAAAGTATCGGTGCTGTACCCCCAGACTTCTTTTAATAATTCGTCGCGCGATATGGTGGCGCCCGCGTGTTCGACCAGGTAGCGCAGCAGTTGGAACTCGCGGGCGGAAAGGTTGACCGGCTTGCCGTCCCGCGTCACCTGGGTGCCGCGCAGGTCGATGCGCAGCGAGCCGAACTGATGGACGCCTTGGCCCGTCGGACGCGTTGGAGCGCGTCGTAGCAGCGCCTCAATGCGCGCCATCAGCTCCATCATGTCAAATGGCTTGGTGACGTAGTCATCGGCGCCAATCTTCAGGCCGACTACTTTGTCCACCGTCTGGCCGCGGGCGGTGAGCATGAGGATCGGCGTGATCAGCCCCGCCCGGCGAACATCGCGGCAGACATCGAATCCGTTGCGGCGGGGGAGACCGATATCGAGCAGGATGAGATCGAACGGCTCCTCGGTGGCGCGATGATAACCCTGGTCACCGTCAGCCGCGCATTCTACTTCGTAGCCTTCCCGGTGCAGGCGGTCGGTGAGCGTCATGCGCAACGCTTCTTCGTCTTCGACGACCAGGATTCGCTGGTTCATGGCGTCACTTTGCCGGTGAGTTCGTCGCAAGGGCTGCATCGGCCGCTTCGCGGGCGGCTGGCGCCTGTTCCGCAACCGGCAAATACATGGTAAAGCAGCTTCCTTTGCCAGGTTCACTGGCAACCGCCAAGCGCCCGCCCATGGCTTCCGCGATGCTCTTCGCCAGGGTCAAGCCCAGGCCGGTGCCGCGAATCTGCGCGGCAGTCACCGAGGGACTGCGATAGAACGGATCGAATATGTCGTGTAACTCGGAGCGGTCAATTCCGGCGCCGTGGTCCGCGACAGCAATCCGCACGTAGCCGCCGTGGCCGCGGTTTTCGTCCAAAGATGCGCGTACCCCGATCCAGCGGTCCGCCCCGCCGTACTTGACCGCGTTGGTGATCAGGTTCTGCAAGCACTGCGAAGTCGCCGCCAAATCTCCCTTGATGGGCGGAAGATTGGGCGCAATCGAGCGCTCGACCGTGAATCCTGCGCTGTGGATCAAATCAGCGGTGCTGCTGAGTGCGGCGTCAATGACTTCTTGGACCTGAAGGACGCGGATGGTATATGGCGGCCGGCTCTGGCGTGTAGCGGCGAACAGCAGGACCTGTTCCAGCAACTGACTGAGCTGGAGCGCCTGTTTTTTGATCACCGCGCCATAGCGGGCCAACTGCTGCGGATTGTCCACCACGCCGTCAGCGAGGTTGTCGGCGGCGGAGCTGATAACCGACAGCGGAGTGCGCAACTCGTGCGACACGCCGCTGACGAAATCCATCTGCAGCTTCGCCAGCCGGCGCGCACGATGGCTGACGGTGATGACGACTCCCATGGTGGCGGCCAGCACCAGCAGCACGCCGAAGCTCATCGCCAGATTGCGGCGCTGCATGGACGCGGCCACCGCCTCCAGTGAGCCTTTGCGGTGCTGCGCGACGAGTTGCCAGTCCTGATCGGCTGGGGAGTAGTGAAGCGGATCGAAGCGCACGAAGCCGAATCCGAGCTCATGTAATTGCTGGACGCGCGGGGGCGGATCGGGAGCGTTTGTCTCGGGGCCACCGGGCAACAGAAGACCTCTGGGCGCAGGCGGCGGACCAGCAAGGACACCGAACAGATTAAGCGCGGCGTCCGCGGCTACGCTCTGCTGCGGAAAGGCCGCATCGGAGGAGTACACCGCCGGGCCCTTGGCGGTGGTGACGGCCACTTGGTACTCCAGTCCGGCGGGCCCTGCAAAGTGCCGCTCCACCAACTCGGGAAACAAATGGTCCTTTAGGATTTTGGCGTCCAGTTCAATGATCAGAAAGCCGATCTGCCGTGGGCCGCCGGCGGCTCCCGGGCGGCGGAGAAGAATCGCATGGACGAGTGCCGGGATTTGCTGCTCGATTGCCCAAGGTCCACCGAGTACGTGAGGATGCGGCACCGCGTGCCGGAAGAGGCTGCCGCGCGGAGCGCGCCGCGCGGTCGGCGCTGGACCGCGATGTTCCGCGAAAGCCCGAAGTTCCGAAGAAGTAGCCGCGAGCCGCGCGGGTAGCTGGCCCAGCCGGGCAGGTGAAGCCTCGGCTGCGGTTCCGGTGGCGGGATCCAGGCGAAGCAGCTTGGGACGGGCACCGTCTGCGCTGTCCAGGATGTAAATGTTCACGATCAGACCGGGGTGCGCGGCGCTTTGCTTCCAGGTCTGATACGCCTGGGCGTAGGGCACCAGGGTATCGTCCTCGCGCGTGCCCAGTTGAACGATGCTTTGAAACGGAAGGCAAATGGAGGCAAGTTCGCGGTAGAAATCGTGGCGAAACGTCAGCATGGATGACCGGAGGCGGCCCTTCATGCGCGCACTCTCGGCAGCGCGCACCTCGCGGCTCCAGCGGTATTGCATCGCGGCCAAAACAATCAGGATAGCTGCCAGGCCAAGTACAACGGCGGTGGAGATGACGTGTTCTTTTCGCGGTAACTTCATGCGGATGCTGCGTGCCAGGCCGCCGGCGCCGATGGAAAAAGAACCAGCAGGCCGCAGGTCCTGCGGCCTGCTGCTGGGTCGAGAGCACTGCGTCTGTATTATATTGGCCCGGCCCGCATTCAGGAGGTTGCTCGCCGATAACTTTGCACCTTCACTGTACCCGACCTCAGCCGGTCCGGTTGTAAGAAGCTTGTAAACAGTTCCCAACCCCGCGTTCCCGCCGGTGGAGCGCCCCAGGACGCGGGGTGCCGCAAGCGGCAGGGCAAAAGAGTCCCCCGTGCTGTGCTGCGCATCAATAGTCTCTGATCACGAAGGCAAGGAGCAGAGCCTTCGTGTGGAGGTAGCCATGAGCAAGAGCATTGAAGAGCGCGGCTATAGCAATAGCGATGTCTTGGTCTCGACCGACTGGGTCGAGCGGCACTTGAATGATCCCGGCGTGCGGATTGCCGAATCCAACGAGGACCCGCTGCTGTACAGCTCCAACCATGTCCCTGGGGCGGTCGAGATTGACTGGACGCGGGACCTGAACGATCCGGTGCGCCGCGACTACCTCAACCGCGATGGTTTCGAAAGGCTCATGCGGCGTATCGGGGCGACCCGCGACACCACCATCGTTCTCTATGGGGACAAAAACAACTGGTGGGCCACATATGCCTACTGGGTGCTTCAATTGTTTGGTCACACGAAGGCGAAGATCATGGACGGCGGCCGGCTGAAATGGATGAACGAGAACCGGCCGGTTTCGCGTGAAGTTCCCAAATACCCGCCCGCCGACTATCGCGCGCCGGAGCGCGATGATACGCGCATCCGCGCCTTCCGCGACCAGGTGATGCAGCATGTCAAAGGGAAGCTGCCGCTGGTGGACGTGCGCAGCCCCGAGGAGTATCGCGGCGAGCGGTTGCACATGCCGGAATATCCTAATGAAGGCGCACTGCGTGGCGGACACATCCCCGGCGCACTGAGCATTCCCTGGGGGCGCGCGATCAACCAGGAGGATGGCACCTTTAAAGATTCCGCGGAACTGCGCAAGATCTACAACGAGGAAAACAAGCTGCGGCCCGACGACGATGTGATCGCCTATTGCCGCATCGGCGAGCGCAGCAGTCATACCTGGTTCGTGCTGACCTATCTGCTGGGATTCAAGAAGGTACGCAACTACGACGGAAGTTGGACGGAGTGGGGCAACCTGGTCGGTGTGCCCATCGAAAATCCGACTGCCGAGGCGAGGCATGAAGCCGCTGCCTGAAAAGCTGGAAAACCTGATTGCCGGGTTGGAAGCGCTTGACCGTGGCGACCGGATCGAAATGCTAGTGGACATGGCGGGGCGATTTCGCCGGGTGCCGGAGCGAATCGCCCGCCGTCCCTACCCGGCGGAGCACCGCGTGCCTGCGTGCGAATCAGAGGCGTACGTGTGGGCCGAACCCCGCCCTGATGGAACCCTGACCTACTACTTCGCCGTGGAGAACCCGCAGGGAATCTCGGCCATGGCATTAGCGGCAATCCTGGGCCACGCGCTGTCCGGAGCGCCGCTGGAGGAAGTTGCGGAGGTCCCCGGCGATGTCATCTACCGCATCTTTGGCCGGGAGCTCTCGATGGGCAAATCGCTCGGGCTGATGGGGATTGTCGATATGGTGCGCCTAGCCGCGCGGCGACAGCGCGAGCGCGTGGGGCAGCAATCGGAATCGCACCGGTCGGCATAGCGAGGACGCTGCTTTTCGTCGGCCGTGAATCCGGGGAACGCCAATACTACGAGTGGCTGACTTTTGTGCGACCGACTCAATTGCCCTGATAAGGCTACGCTTTATAAGTCCTTGGGCCTGAGCCCGGTGTGCTTGGCGATTCTCCGAAGGGCGGCTGGTCCGAGTTCCACCGAGTCATGCCAAGCCCATGTGAAATCGCGGTAACCGGGACGCTGAAGCTGTACATGAGACCCAGCCTTCATTTTCTTTGGTTCCCACCCGATGCGGAGAAGAGCCTTGTATACGAGCTTTGCCTTTCTGCTAGGCCAATCGCTCATAGGAAACGGATTGATTTTGGCGGTTTCCGCGCTTGCTCTGTGCGATCAGCGATAACTCGCAGGGCGAGCGCAGTAACAGCGACTTCGGCGTCCTGTTGTGTTTCGCCATACGCCATTACACCGGGAAGTTCCAGGATTTCGGCCAGCCAGCGACCATCCTGCTCTTGCTCAAATTCGATTGTGAAGGATTGTTCGCTGCCCTCTGGCGAGTGGGGAACGGTTGCCATCAGTGCATCTCCGTCGGGATTGGCTCGTCGCGGAGATTATTTGGAAATCACCTGGCTAAGTCAATGTAAATGCGGCGGCGCACAGGGACAAGTGATAAGACTGGTTCGAAGTAAGCAGCCGAAAGCCACGACAGGAATTCACACAATTGAGCGCCGTGCGGCATGGCGCAAGGCGTGGTGGTTCAAAAGAGATAGCTACGATGCAACAGCACTTGCCTGGTTCAGCAATTCAATCGCAGCGCGGTCAAGCTGAAGCCAGGTGGCCTGAACCAAATCATTCAACTGGTCCAACGTTGTCGCGCTGGCAATTGGGGCAGTGATGCTGGGCCGCGCCATTACCCAGGCCAGGGCGACTCTTGCCGGCGTGGAGTGAAGCTGTCCGGCTACTTCGTCCAACGCCGCCAGCAGACGAAAGCCGCGCTCGTTGAGGTATTTTTCCACCAGTTGTCCGCGCGGGCCCTTTGCCAGGTCTGCCTTGGAGCGGTACTTTCCCGTAAGAAACCCACTGGCAAGCGAAAAGTAGCTGATGACCCCCAGGTGTTCCCGCGCGCAAAGCGGCTCCAGGCTGTTTTCATACTCGGCGCGCTCGCACAGGTTGTAGTGGGGCTGGAGGCTTTCGTAGCGCGGCAGTCCATGCTGCTTACTGACCTGTAAGGCTTCGGCGAGGCGTTCGGCGGAGAAGTTGGAGGCGCCAATCGCCCGCACCTTCCCCTGTTTGAGCAATTGCGCGTACGCAGAGAGGGTTTCTTCCTGCGGTGTTTCGGGATCGTCGCGGTGCGATTGGTAAAGATCAATGTAGTCCGTCTGCAAACGTCTCAGTGAATCCTCAACCGCGCGCAGGATGTGGCTGCGCGAAAGTCCCTTCTGGTTCGGCCCCATCTCCATGCCAACTTTCGTGGCGAGGACAACTTTGTCCCGCTTGCCGCCGCGCTTGAACCAGTTGCCCAGCACGGTTTCGGATTCGCCACCCTGGTGGCCCGGCACCCACCGGGAGTACACGTCCGCCGTATCAATGAAGTTAATGCCCGCATCGAGCGCCGCGTCGAGCAGCTTAAACGAGGTGGCCTCGTCGGCGGTCCAGCCGAAGACGTTTCCGCCCAGGCACAACGGTGAGACCAGGAGTGCTGAATTTCCGAGTTGGCGTCTTTTCATGACGAGTTGCGAGTTGGACATCACTGCGATGCGCCACGTTTGGCGGTGTTTGCGCGGCGGGCAAGACTTCCATCAGCTCCTGCCCGCCCACTGTTCCCACCGACAAGCGCCCTCACTCCAACAGGATATTAGCGTTACTTCGCGCCAGCGACGGCAGCAATCGAACCGCCACCCGGCACGGTCCCCATGGTCACGGTCGCCGTATTGTCCACCACGAACTGCTGGCCGCTGACGAAGACCGACTCGTCGGACGCCAGATACAACGCGAGATAAGCAATGTCAATCGGGCGGCCCATGGGATTGGCTACCGACCCCTTCTGCTCTTCGCTAATCGCCGGCATTCCCGCTTTTGCCATCTTGTCGGGCACGGAGCGCACCATCGGGGTGTCGATCGCCGCCGGATGGATGGAATTGCAACGGATCTTAATCTGGTCCTGCGCACAATATACCGCCACCGCTCGCGTGTAGGCTTCAATCGCTCCCTTAGCGGCGCAGTAACCGGCGACGGTGTATTCGCCGACCAGCGAGGCGACGGAAGCCATGTTGATAATTGATCCGCCGCCGGATTTCTTCATGGCGGGAATAGCATGCTTGCAGCCGAACACCGTGCCGTCGATGCTGACCGCCATGACGAACCGGTACTCCTCTTCCGTGATCGTTTCCGGGGTGTGCATCTCGACGACGCCGGCGTTGTTCACCAGGATGTCGAGCCGGCCGTATTGCTTCATGACCTCCGCGATCACGCGCTGCCATTCGGCTTCGTGCCTGACATCCAGGCGCACGAACTTTGCGCGGGGGCCAATGTCGCGCGCCACCCGCTCGCCGTTTTCGACGTCCACGTCGGCCACGATGACTTGTGCGCCTTCCTGCGCAAACAAGCGGGCGTCAGCTTCGCCGAGGCCTTTCGCGGCACCAGTAACGATTGCGACTTTACCTTTCAGACGATCCATGAATTTGTCCTCTGCTTTGATTTGTGACGGACCGGGTATTCGAGTTCACCACGGCCACGGTTTGCCGGCTTTGCGCGCGCCGCTTTCTCCCGCAGGAACCTGTTCAACAGCTCATCACGGCAGCACAGTCGCGTCAGAAGTTCTCGGGAGAATGGCGGCTTGGAGTTAATAGACACCAGCCGTTTGCGTTTGTGACGATTGAAGAAGTCCCTGTGAGATGGAGCCGGGAAGAGCCATCTCACAGGGGTGGCCTAGAAGGTGAACTTCAGGGCCAATTGCAGTTGCCGGGGCGTGCCGACTGTGCGGGTGATTTGACCGGCAGTTGGATTACAGGAATACGTTAGCGCTTGGGCAGGAGTCAGGTTGCAGGTTGTCTTGTCAAGGTCCATCGGCCCGGGCAGCACATATAAGGAATTTGAGGGAAGGTCGAAATTCGGGTGATTGATGAGGTTGAAGGCCTCAGCGCGGAACTCCAGATTGGTCCGCTCCGAAGTCTGGAACTTCTTCGTCAGGCTGATATCGACCTCGGCAAAACCTGGTCCGCGGACCGAGTTGCGCGGCGCCGTACCGAGATAACCCGGCTCCTGCAGGACATAGGCCTTCGGGTCGAAATACCGGTCCACGCCGCCCAGCACAGGATTGGGGCGCAGTATGTTCGGTCGGTCGGGAAGGCCGGCCGCGTCGCCCGCATTGCTGATGCCGACCCCGGCCAGCACCGAGAACGGGAACCCACTGCGAATCTCCAGCATCGGATTGAGGGCCCAACCCCCAATTAACGCCTGCTTGAGGCCGCTGGCGTTGCCCGCCCACATCTTGCCCTTGCCGAACGGCAATTCGAAGATGCCGTTCATGGTGAACCGGTGACGGATACTCATCGTTGATTCGGACCAGTCGTGTTTCGGGTTGAACGGATCCGACGAATGGCTGGCGGTCCCGGCGAGGATGGCGCCGTCGTTGCTCGTGTCTACGTTGGACATGGCCTTGGCGAAGGTGTAGCTGGTCGCGAAGCTGAGGCCCGCACCGAAGCTCCTGGAAACGCTCACCGAGCCTGCATGATAGTTCGCCTGGCCATCAAAAAGCTCCGAGTACACCTGGAAGGCCATGCTGCCGAAGGCCGGCGCCATGGTGCCGCACGCGCCGACAGTGGGGCCAAAATACGGCCGTCCGCTGCTGTCGAAGCTGCAAGGCTTGCTGCTATTGCCTTCGATGGTGCGCATGATGTTGTACGTCCGTGAGCCGGTGTAAGTACCTGCGACTTTCAGGCGGCCCGGCAGCTCACGTTCGATTTGCAGGTTCCATTGGTATGACGTAGGAGGGCGTACGGGCTCGAGCACCGCCGCTACAAAGCCAGGGTATCCGCTGGGCACGGTACAACTGGAGGTGCCGTTCGGCCCCGGCGGACAAGCAGGGAACGGAATCGGCGGCATCGTGGGATTTTCCTTTGTGCCGCGCAATTGCTTATCAAGCAGCGTAATTCCGAACAAAGCTTGCAGCGAAGGTTGGGGCAGGTTGTACACCAACTCTCCCGATAGCGCCTCGAAGGGAATGAAGTCGTAGAACATCCCAAACCCCGCCCGGATGGCCGTCTTGCCATCTTTGAACGGGTCATAGGATATGCCGATGCGCGGCGAAAACTGCTTCTTAGTGTAGTTGTGGAAGGGAGTGCCAACGGTAAAGTTCGTGCTGCTCAGCGACTTGAAATTGCCCATGCGCGGAGGGTTGTGGGCCTCAGTCAAAATGGGGGCCTGGAACTCGTGGCGCAATCCCAGCGTAAGCGTGAAGTTGGACGTCACACGCCAATTGTCTTCCACGTACCAGGCAAACTGCTGAGTTCGGAGCTTCCAGTGCGGCTGGGCGCCGTCCTGCAATATCACCGCGATGAACGGAGCGCCCGCCAGGAAATCATTGAGGTTGTGGAAACTGTAAAGCCCACCAGCGATATTGCCCTTGTCCCAATTCCACTGGTTGGGGACGTATTGCCCGCCGAACTTCAAGGTGTGCGCGCCACGAATGTAGATAAGGTCGTCGTTGACCGGGAAGGTGTTATGTGCGCCCCGGAACGGCCCCCAGGGATCGGTCCCAACTGTTGATAGTGCGCCGAGGCCGACGCCTTGGGCCGAGCCGACATTCATGGTGCCGACCAGGCCACGAGCGGCGTTGCCGGTCAATGCGGCCGCCGGAAAAGGTGTGGTGGGGTCAACCGACGCAATCGTCAACGACCGCTGAAACGCGAAGCTCGCCGTATTCACCAGGCTGTTCGAAATGGTCCGCGTCCACTTCAGTGCCAGACCCTGCAACCGGCTCTGCTTGTTGAAGCGAAATGTCGGCAGGTTGAACGCGTTGAAGCCTCGCGCGTCGGTGATGCTGTAGCGCGCCATGAATGTATCTTTGCCGCTCAGCGCCTGATCGAAGCGCACCAATCCATAGTGCTGGTTCACCGGTTGATAGTTCGGAAAGATGTGCTTGGCGATGCCGTTGCCGTAATCTTCGCCGTTCGGCAAGGGATAGAGGGTCAGCAGGGCCTGTACGCCGGGCGAGATCGCGGTCTCGTTGTCCCAGGGATCATAGACCTTAAACCCGCTGGTGCCGTCGGTGCCGCCGTTGCGCGCCGCGACGGTCGGGACGTTCCCGATCGAAGTCGTAGTCAGTCTTGAAAGCAGCGCTTCGTAGTTGGTAAAGAAGAAGGTTTTGTCCTTCCTGATCGGGCCACCCAGCGTAGCGCCGAACTGATTGCGGCGGTATGGGTTCTTCGCGAACGGCGGCCGGTTGAAGAATTCGCGTGCATCCAACACGTCGTTGCGCAAGAACTCGTACGCGCTACCGTGAAAGACATTCGTGCCGCCGCGCGTGGCAAAGCTGACCACTGCGCCCGCCGACCCACCGTACGCCGCGCTGTAGTTCTGGCTGAGGACTTTGAACTCCTGGATGCCTTCTACGCCAGGTACATCGCCGCCGGCCGCGGTGCCCGGTGCGCCGAAACCGGAGTTGTTGATGTTGACACCGTCCACCAGGTACGCCATGGATCTGGAAGCCATGCCGTTGGCGCTGATCTGGGATCCTTGGGCGAAGGTGACCGTGATCGGCGCCTGATTGACGTTGCCCCCGGTGTTGGTCATCGTTACCAGTCCGGGCTGCTGCGTAACCAGCGCCGTGAAGCTCCGCTGGTTAATCGGCAGTTCGCGCACCTGGATTTCCTGGATGACGTTGCTGACCTCAGTCTTGCTGAGTTCGACGGCTATCTGCGCAGACTCGGCATTCACGTCCACCTTTTGCTCGACTGAACCGAGAGCCAGCGCAAACTTCAGATTTGCCATGGCGTCGACGTTAAGTTGGAAGTCGCGAACAACCGATTCCTTGAATCCCGGTGCCGTGACCGAAATGTCGTAGCGGCCTGCGGGCAGTTGCGACAGAACAAAGTGGCCACTGCCGTCCGATACGGCCTCGCGCTTCAATCCAGTTCCTTGGTTTCTTGCGACGACCTTGGCGCCGGGCAGTACGGCGCCACTGGCGTCGGTCACGTCGCCGGTGACAGTGCCGCTGGTGACCGCGCCTTGTGCCCAGCTGATTTGTGTCAGCAGCAGGACAATTGTGAGGACTGCGGCGAACCGCAGGACAGTAGCGATGGTTGGTGTCATGGTTCGTGCCTCCCCGGAATGGAGTCGCCGTCAGGCGCCCGCTGGCGGGTCTGTAAGCGTTACTTTTTGCGAGCGTGTACGAAACTGGACCCCACGTAATTGAACCGCTGATGCAGCGGCCTGGATCCGTTACGCGGCACGATACACCGGGTCCCGATCGTGTGCTTGCCTTCACACGCATCAATTCTTGCCTCCTTGCGCAGGGCGTCGAGATCGCTGGCGAGTTGCCATGCGGCAGGGCGCTACTGAGGCGGCCCAAACTCGGTAGAAGAAACCAAACAGGACGAGGCACCTGAATTTCGACGCGCTAGCTGTTCGCGACGGAATTCAGATGGCGTTATTGAGTACGCCGCTTTGAACTTGCGGCTAAAGTGAGGGAACGCGCTGAAGCCGCAGTCAAAAGCGATCTCGCCCACGCTTTTCGTGGCAAGGAGCGGGTCGGACAACTCCCGGCGGCACCTCTCCAGCCGCCTGTCCCAGATCCAGTCGCTTACGGTGGTGTTCTCTCCGTGAAATAAGTCCTGCAGATAGCGAAGTGAAATTCTGAGGCCAGCCGCCACCTTTTCGGGACCAAGGTTCGGATCGTGCAGGTTTTCTTCGATGAAGGTCTTCGCCCGGTATAGAAGCGCAATTCGGCTTGAACTTCCAGACACAAGGTGCTGCGACATCGTCTCGCCAATCGCTGTCGTCACCAGGGCGACTGAAACTTCTGCCAGACGCTGAGCGGTAGTTGGTTCGGCGCTTGCCATGGCGGGCACGACCTGGCGGAGAAAGTTGGTGACGAGACCTCCCGTCGGCGTGTTACCGCGCACGGCTCGCGCGGTTAATTGCTCGGTGGGGCCGATCTTCCTTACCCATAGGTCGCGCGGCATGTGCACGACCAGTTGCTCGAACTCGCCGCTCAGCAACGCGGAATACGGACGGGTGCTGTCGCAGAACGCGAAGTCACCCGGATCGAGTTTCGCCTCCCGGCCGTCCTGTAACAGCCAACACGTGCCGCTCAACTGCATGCTGATCAGCACCACTTCCTGTAGCGCCTGGCGAACTTGGGCACGCGTCCTGATCGACTTGGTTTCCCGGGCGCGGATTCGCGCGAAGCTCACGTCGTGAACCCGGGTGCTGGCAATCTCGCCAAAAAAAGGCCGGTCCGAAATGCGCACGCAGTCAAGATGGAGGAAAGTGCTGCAGATGACGTCACGCCAGAAGTCAAACCGCTTCGACTCGGGAACGTCAGCCGTTGTTACGAATGCCATCACGGGATCTACTCCGACTGTCTTGCCGGGCCAATGATTCTCGTGGTTTCGCAAAAGCCGGGCGTCGCAAGACGGCGTAGACGAGGGCCAGGAGTTGCTTACCCGAAAGGTTAGAAACCCCGGCCCAGACGTGGGCGCCAGTTCGGCCACAGACGCCAATGTCTCACGAAAATCCTCACCCAACTGACTATTTGGTTGGGGAAAAATGCACTACATGGAAAGGTTTGTCAAGGGGAAAGCTGCCTACATAAACAGTTCTGATTCGCGGTCGCCGAACCGCCTGTTAGCTGCCGGAAGCACCCTCGCGCAGATAGCCGCGCAGCACCAACCGGGTGAAGGTCTTCTGGATCCGTGCGATCTTGTCGGCGTGTTCGGGCTGACACCAACGGTGCACCCAGGCCAGCGATCCCATGAGGAACTGCAGCATGATCTCCGGATCGTCGTGCACAAAAACTCCCGCTGCCTGCCCTTCCTTGATGATGTTGAGGAAGAAGTCTTCGTACTCGCGAATCTGCTGTTTGACCACATTGCGCCGGGCTTCGGAGAGCGCCTCGACTTCATTGATGGTGAGCCCAACGCGCACCTGGTTGCGGATCACGTGTTCCACGGTGCCCTTGACGGCCGCCTCCAGGCGCTCCGCAGGCCCTTTCGCGCCGCGGATGGCGCTGTCCATCAGCGAACGACCGAGTTGCAGTGTGTCGAGAAACAGGCGGTACAGCAAATCTTCTTTGGAATCGATGTAGTGATAGAGCGCGGGCTTGGAGATGCCCACCTCCTGCGCTACATCGTCGAGCGTACATGCGTGATAGCCGTAGCGATAGAACACGCGGGCCGCGCCGTCCAGAATCTCCTGCATTCTGGCGGTCGGGTGTTCCGCCTGTACTCCTTTCAACCGTCCATTCCTGACGTTTACATGCTTCATTGCAGCAGATCATCGCACGTCAGGCGCTGAATGTGTTCAAGGAAATGTGCTGACGTGCGCGGAATGGCAGGGGAGCATTGTACACAGAGTACGATCAGTTCGAAATGGCAGGGCATAAAGGCAGAGCGGGCGAGTGGCGTTGTTTTGACTCCGCCCCATCAGTGGCCTAGAATCGAGATGGAGCAACATGGCCGCGTTGTCCCGAGGCGCAGCCGCTTACGGGCCACTTCGGCGGAGGGCATTATGCCAAAAATCGGATTGCCTGAAATTCTGGTGATTCTCGCGATCGCCCTGTTGATCTTTGGACCGGGCCGGCTATCGGAACTGGGCAAGGGCCTCGGCGAAGGCATCCGCAACTTTAAGTCGTCCCTGAGCGAGGGCACGAAGCCCAGCGAGCCGGACAAGAAATAGTCTGCACCGCGCAGCAGGTTCCAGGGGCACGGCGCTAAACCGTGCCTTTTCGTTTATCGTTGAGTTTGCCACATCGAGTGTTTCCAGGTTAGCGCCGAACACCGCGGCGCGGACCTCGGCACCTGCCCGTTTCTGGGCCCCTACCACACGCGGCACGCGTTCTGCCTGACCATCGGCGCGCCCGCCTTGCATCCGAACGCTCTCTGGAACTCCGGCATATTGGACACCACGCCATTTACGCGGTACTGCGCGGGTGAGTGCGGGTCAGCCTGCGCTTGCAGCCGCAGCAGAGCAGCAGGAAAAAGCGCTTCATGCGTCCTCGCTTCCACCGAATCGGCAAAACTACACAGTTTACTTCGACGGGAGCGGTGCTGTCAGGTTAGCGTGGCGCGTGGTAGTGGGTCAGTTTGAATTCTGTTGGAGGATTACGAAAGGTCGAGAGTGATTCTCAGCGCGGCTTCAATGCTGGTCATGGTCGGCCTGTCGAACTTTCCAAGCTGATCCTTCAGCCGGGTCTTACTGATGGCCCGAACCTGCTCACAGACGACAATCGAGTCCATCTTTAGGCCGCCGGCGCCTGCCTGAACCTTTACGTGGCTGGGATAAATCTTCTTCTTGTTTTCGGCTTTTGTGATGGAGCAAATCACGACGACAGGGCTGAATTTGTTGATTGCATCACGGCTGACCACGACTACAGGTCGGGTTCCTCCTTGTTCGGAACCCTCAACTGGTTCGAGGTCAGCCATGAACACTTCACCGCGAAGCGCTTGCGGCATATTCCGGTTCTCCCTCTAGGTCCTTTTCTTCAAGCCTGAGGGCCTCCCAATCGGAATACTCAAACTCCTCCGCGATCAGCTTTGCTTCTTTTTGGTAGTCGGCGTCCTCGGCCATACCTGCAAACGCAGCATCAATCTGGCGACGCTTGTACATCTTCAGATAAGCCTTGATCGCAACAACAAACAAATCGTTGAGGCTAGCAACAGAACCCGCACCTCCCTTTTCCCTTTCAACTACGCACTTGGCTTGGTCATAGACAGGACGAGGGAGACGAACCGTGGTCGTGCGCGTTTCAGCTTGTGCCAACGGCATAAAAGACCTCCTCTCAGAACGGGGGGAGAGTGTTACCTACTCCTACTTTGGTTAGATACATAACAATGGAGATGGCTGCTATTAAATTTGCAATCGCCTTTTGCAATCGTATTTGATGGCAAAAGATGCCTCGTTTCCGATTGCTGATTCAGATACGATCTTGATGTTATATGTTGATATTAGTATTGTGGTTGACTGAAGTGCCTGTCAAGTGAAATATATGTCGTTGTTTATGTGTCACTTGCGGGCTGTATTTCGCCGTCTATTCGTCGGGGAGCATTGATACCAGCTCTTCGACCGGCGATCTGGTTTATGTGTCCGCTTGAGCGCTTTGGCATGGAACCCCATCATGCCCGCAAACGCGAGCACAATCAAGAGCGCTCATTTGCAAACTGCACCACTACCTGACGCGTATTTGATCGCAGGGATACACGGTGAGCCAGCTTACTTCTCGACCGTCGCCGCCGGTTCAGACAACTCGGCGCTGCGGAGTTCTTCCAGCTTGTGCGCCATCGCCCAGATGAGCTTCTCGATGCCTTCGCTGGTGATGGCAGAGATCGTGTACAGCGGCAGTTTGTGGCGGGTGCAGTGGCGCTTCACCTTCGCCAGCTTTTCTGGGTTCGCGACATCAATCTTGGACGCCGCAACGATCATCGGCTTGTCTTCCAAGTGGGCACCGAAGCTCTTAAGCTCGTCCATGATCACCTTGAAGTCCTGCACCGGATCAGGGCGTCCGCTGCTGTCCGACACATCCACCAGGTGTACCAGCAGCCGCGTGCGTTCCAGGTGGCGAAGAAACTGCGTTCCCAGGCCGGCGCCTTCATGCGCGCCCTCGATCAGGCCGGGGATGTCGGCAACCACAAAGCTGATGCCGTCAGGCGACGCAGGGTCGCCGACCGATACGACGCCGAGGTTCGGCTCGAGCGTGGTGAAGGGATAATCGGCAATTTTGGGCCGCGCCGCCGAGATGCGCGAGATCAGCGTGGACTTGCCGACGTTGGGGAATCCGACCAGGCCAACATCGGCCAGCAGCTTCAGCTCCAGCCGGAACGAACGCTCCTCGCCGGGACACCCGGGCTCACTCTCGCGCGGCGCCTGGTGGGTGGAGGTGGCAAAACGGGCGTTGCCGCGTCCGCCGCGTCCGCCGCGCGCGACTACCACGCGCTCGTCGGGACGCGAAAAGTCATACACGCGCTCGCCGGTCGCCTCGTCGTAAACGATGGTGCCCACCGGGACTTTCAGCACGACGTCGTAGCCGTCGGCGCCGGTCTTGTTGGCGCCCTCGCCGTGACGTCCGCGCTGCGCCTTGTACTCCGGGTTGAAACGAAAATGGACCAGCGTGTTGTGGCGCTCGCTGGATTCCATAATGACGTCGCCGCCCTTGCCGCCGTCGCCGCCGGATGGGCCGCCGCGCGGGACAAACTTCTCCCGCCGGAACGCCACGCACCCATTGCCGCCGTCGCCGGCCTTTACGCGGATTTTGGCTTCATCGATGAACATCGTTGTCGGTTATCGGCTGTCAGTTCTCGGCTCTCGGCAATGCTGTCGAGTTCAGTGCCCGGAGCCCCAAAGTGCATCGCCCGGCGCGAGGCCGGGCGCGTTCGATACAGATGAAATGTAGCACGCTGCCGCTTCCGGCGCTGGCCGGCAGCCGAGAACCGAGAGCCCGCTTAAGCCTGCACCAGCTCCTTGGGTTCAATGAGGACAAACTTGCCCATGCGCCCCTTGTCCACGAACTTGATCACGCCGCTGACCTTGGCAAACAGTGTATCGTCTTTGCCACGGCCGACGTTGAGGCCGGGTTTGATCCGCGTGCCGCGCTGACGAACGATGATCGTGCCGCCGGGGACCAGTTGTCCGCCGAACGCTTTTACGCCGAGCCGCTGGGCGTTGGAATCGCGGCCGTTACGAGAGCTGCCCAAACCTTTTTTGTGCGCCATAGCAAAATTCCGTTTCTGGTTTCTGGTTTCTGGTTTCTAGTTTCGCGCCGTGGTATTTCGACGTTGGACTCCAGCGGCCTGCTGGACCACAAACATAGACGTTTCTGGCTCTAGGAACTAGAAACCAGAAACTTGATACTACTTTCCCGGCGCCGGCGGAGCGCCGCCCTTGGAACCTGAGCCCGTGGTTTCCAGGCTGCCCCCGAACCGACCCGCGGTCTTGGACCCTGCGCCCTTGGCCGGACCTTACGTGGAAGCCTTCTCAGCCGATTTCCGCTTTGGCCTTACGGCTTCTTCCGGCGCCGCACCGCCTTCGGTGGCCTTGGGACGTTCCGACTTGGCCGGCCGTTCGGGAGCGCTCTGCGTCTGGCCGTTGGCGGTGATCTCGGCGATCCGCACCGCCGTGAACGGCTGCCGATGCCCGGCCAGCTTCTTGTACTGCTTCTTGCGCTTGTAATGGAAGACCAGCACCTTCTTGGCGCGGCCTTCGCCCATGATGTGGCCGATAACGCGCGCCTCGCCTTCCGGCCGGCCGATCTTGCCGTCATCGCCGATTGCCAGCAGTTCGAACTCGATCTGGCCGTCAGCCACGGCCTGCTTCTCGACGTGAATCACATCACCCGGCGCGACCCGGTACTGCTTGCCCCCGGCGCGGATCACCGCGTACATAGCGTTCTCCTCGTGCCGCTTCCGCTCGCGCGGACTGCATCAGCCCGGGGTGCGAGCGCGCGGTGTGTAATAGAATTCTGCGGTTGCACTCGTCGGCAACGGCACTGGAACAGGGCCGCCGCCCGCTTCGGTCGGGACCTCGGCACACCAAGGTTTGCGAAGCACAGGCAGTACACGCAAAATCTAAATTTTACAGTCCGCTCGCCATGAGCGTCAAACGGAACCGCGTTCGCCGCTCTGCGGGAGGGTCTTCGTATGCAACCACTCACCCAATATCGGGAGGTCGATATGAAAGCGCTGCTCACATTCCTGCTGGTGCTCACGGCTGCCGGCTTCAGCCAGGAGAAGCCCAACGTGCCGCTGCCAGACGTAGAAACGACGATAGAGCGTTCCGCGCAGCCGCAAAATCCGCCGGTGTCGCCGGCGCAGCGGCGTCGCCGTCCGGTGCCCCCTGCCCGCCAACCGCATCCCAACGCTCCCGATGTGGTCCTGATGCGCAAAATCGCCCAGGCGTGGGAGACCCTCAATCCCGACAATGTCGCGCAGTACTACGCCAAAGACCCCGAACTGGTTTTCTACGACATCATGCCCATGAAGTACACCGGCTGGCAGCAATACGCCGACGGCGTGCGCAAGCTGTTTGCTGGATTCAAGTCAATGAAGTGGACCATCAACGATGACGCCCAGGTTTACGCTGAAGAGTACGGTGCCCTGGGCACCGCCACCTGGCACATTGACCTGGTCACCCCAGACAACAAGACCGAATCACTCGATGGCCGCTGGACTGTGATCTGGGAACGCCGCGGCGATAGCTGGCTCATCGTGCACGAGCACGTGTCGGCGCCGTCGAGGTGAGCGGCCCTATGACACTGCCTCGTCGGCATGCGACTCGGATGTGCTCGGCTACTCTCCGTCGTCGCCTTCGGGACCTGGGTCCGTGCCGCAGCCAAGCTGCCGGGATACACCAGTTGTGGTGCCGCTCTATGACCCCCTATGTACTCTCAGTCAGCCTGCGGCACGGTTGAAGAAGCTGCCAAAAAACTCGGTTTTGAGCTCGTTTTGAAAGGGCGCAGCTTCAGCCGCGGCGAACCGCCCCTTTGCTTTTTCATTCCGAGCGGGCTTCAGCCCGCGAGGAATCTGTCTTTCAGGCTTTTTCGGCAGCCTCTGAAGCCGTGCCCTGCCGGAATCACGGCCTCGCCGAACTCTTTCCCAGTCTGCAAAGCTGGTGTTTGGGATGCTGCGGCACGCCCGAAAGGCGTGCCATGTCAAAGCAGGCACGCCTATTCGAGGGAATGGGTTAGCTGCCGATATAGAACTTTGCGTTCTTGCTGTAGGGCGCGTGGCCGGGCTCGCCGCGGCGGAAGTGGCCGCCGGGGATGGACTTGCCGTCGCGCTCGTGGGCCAGCAGTTCGATGAACCAGGCCTCGTGTTCGATCTCCTCGTTCAGGATACGCGACGCCATGTCATAGGTGCGCGGGTCCTTGCCGTAGGTCATGTCGCAAATCTCGATCCAACTGCGGATCGCGCAGCGCTCCGACTCCAGCAGCACGGTCAGGATGTTGACCGTCGTAGGTGGGTCGGGCAGTTTGGCGGCGCGACAGCCGGCCTGATTATGGAACTCGGGTAAATCGTTCGGCAGTTCGCCGCCGAGTTCGTAGATGCGGGGAACAATCAGCTCCCAGTGGGCGCGGTCCTCGAGGCGGGCATCTTCGCAGATTTCCTTGTAGTCCTCGTGACCGGCCAGGTGCATGCGCAGAATGGTGTAATAGTAGTAAGTGCTGGCAAACTCGGCGGCGGCGTTGGCGATCAACATCTTCACGAGCTTGTCAACGTCCACGCCCCGGGCGCGAATGACTTCGACACCCACACGTCCGTTGACGTCGCCCGCTTTCACAGCTACTTCAGGCATAAGCATCCTCCATGGCAGCCGATGCTAAGGGCGGCTGCAAGCATAGGTCAAATATCTTGTTAGAATCCTAGCAATAGGTTAAATCTATGGTATTGTTGCCGGAAGTCGCAGAGTGTTGATGCCACAATCGTAGGATGACGGGCCGCGCGGCGGAGGGTGCCGCGGGCGGGCCAGAGTCCGTCAGGACGGTGCCGAATGGAACTCCACCAGTTGCGCTATTTCTGCGCGGTAGCCAAGGCGGCGAACTTCACGCGGGCCGCGGAAAGCGAGCGCGTGGCGCAGCCCTCGTTGTCGCAGCAGATCCTGAAGCTGGAAGATGAACTGGGGGCGCGCCTGTTCGACCGCCTAGGACGCAGCGTGCGCCTGACCGAGTTCGGGCGGGCCCTGTTGCCGCGCGCCGAGGCGATCCTGCGGCAATTGGCCGAAGCGAAAAGCGAAATCCAGCAGATGGCGGGCATTGACAAGGGCCAGGTGGTGCTGGGGGCGATCCCGACCATCGCGCCGTATATATTGCCCAGACGGCTGGCCAGCTTTGCGCGGCAACACCCGGCAATCACGGTAAGCGTGGTGGAGGAGACCACGCCAGTGCTGTTGCAGCGGTTACGAGAGGCAAGCGCCGGGCTGGCGCTGCTGGCGTTGCCCATTGCGGGGGATGAGTTCGCGTGCGAAGAACTGCTGCGGGAGCCGTTATACGTGGTCGTAGCGCGGAACCATCGGCTGGCGTCACGCGATACGGTTGATTTGAAGGCGATTGCCGATGAGCCGTTCCTCCTGCTGAAAGAGGGCCACTGTTTCCGCGACAACACCATCGCGGCGTGCCGGCGGGCGCGGGTGCAGCCGAACGTGGTGTTTGAAACCGGACAGTTTGACAGCATCCTGGCCATGGTGACGGCGGGCATGGGGATTTCGATCGTTCCCGAGATGGCAATCGACCGGCGCAGCGGTTGCCGGTTCCTGCGGGTGAATGATCCGCGCGCTTACCGCACCATTGGGTTAGTACGGTTCAAACATCATTTTCCGACAAGGGCGGAGCGGGCACTGGCGGAGCATTTGAAGCAGTGAGTTTGCAGTTTACGGTTTGCAGTTTGCAGCTAAAGCAGTTTCACCACGGCGCACTGCCCGATGCGGCCAATGCAAGCGCAAGGTCGCTCGACTCGGCACGGCAAAACCGGCCGCGCGTCGCCCGCGATGACAGACATAGGCCGATGCAGGTAGGGTGCAATCCTCGGAAACGTCTGGCTGCAAACTGTAAACTGCAAATCGCACTACCGCGCTGCGCTCTGCGCCTTGAGCCGGCGCAAGGCCTCGAAGACATCTTCGTTGGGTGGTTGGGCGCCGAGTTCGTAAACGCGGGAAAAGGCCACGCGGCCCTCTTTGTCCACCACGAAGACGGCGCGTTCGCTGATGCCAGGCAAGGGAACGGGATTCTCACGGCGGACGCCATAGCGGGCGGCGACTTCGCCGTGGGGATAGAAGTCGCTGAGCAGCGGATAATCGAGCCAGTCAATCTCGTGGCGCTGCCAGGCGATGTGACAGTAGGGCGAATCGGGACTAATGCCCACGACCTGGGCATCGAGCGCGGCGAACTGCGGCAGGTCTGCCTGGTACGCCGGCATCTGGATGGCTCAAGCCGGGCTGAAATCCACGGCGTAAAAGGCCAGCACCACATGCTTGCTGCCGCGCAAGTCGCTGAGGCGAAACTTTTGCTTGCGATCGCGGGTGACCGCCGGCAGTTCAAAGTCCGGCGCCATCTCTCCGACATTCAGCGCAGCCATGGGACCTCCAGAAGGAAACGTGCAGCAAACCTTGGATCCAAGCGCAGACGCAGCCGTTTATTCTAGTGGCCGCTGGCAGGCAGGGCAAGTCGCGGCGCGGCTGTTTTTGGGATGAACAACCGCGGCGGATTTGTTTACAGTGGGCGGGAAAAAGAAAACGTCGCGGCGCGGCTAGTCATCGTAGCTAGTCTAGCTGTATGCTGCGGCTGCGTCCGCGAGCGAGGAGTTCCCCATGTTCGAATTCAAACGTTATAACTACCGGCACTTCACCAAAGACCTGTTGATGAACGACGTGCTGCTGAAGCGCTTCGGCGGTCCTAAACCAGGCGAGCGCGCACCCAACTTCAAAGCGCGCACCCTGGATGGCGAGGAGATCGAACTGGGCGATTACCGCGGGGAGAAAAACGTGGTGCTGACGTTCGGCTCGGCGACCTGTGTGGCAACCGCGAACTGCATCGGCGGCATGAACGAGCTGTATGAGCAGTACGCCGGCGACGATGTCGAGTTCCTGTTCTGCTACGTGCGCGAGGCGCATCCCGGCGAACGCCTGCCGGCGCACGCCAGTATGGAACACAAGGTCCGCGCAGCCCAGGTCTTCCGCGACGAGGAAGAGGTGCGGATGCCGATCATCGTGGATGACGTGCACGGCAGCATCCACAAGAAGTATGGCAAGCTGCGCAATGCCACGTTCATCATCGACAAGTCGGGGCGGGTGGCCTTCCGCGCGGTGTGGACGCGGCCCGGCGTCATCGAGGACGCCTTGGAGGAACTGCTGGAGCGGCAGCGGGAACGCGATGTGGAGCACGCGATCGTAAACGGCGGCGAGGATGTCGCCTTGCCGCGCGGCGCGATGCTGCACGCCTATCGCGCGCTGCAACGCGGGGGGAAGACAGCGATCCGGGAGTTCAAGCGCGAGATGGGAGTGCCCGGACAAGTGGCCATCGCCACCGGGCGCATGGTGCAGCCGATCGCGGAGAATCCGGCGAAATCTGCGTTGCTGGCGGGGGCCACGGCGGGCGTGGTGATTGGGGCGGTCCTGCTTGGGCGCTTCTTACGGGAACGCCGCTTCCGGACGCGCACGCCGTACGATATCGAAGGCTTGGGTATTCCGCGGCGCTCGAGCCACGGTGATCACGGAGACTACGAGGCGGTGGGGATTTAGTTTCGAGTTTTTGGTTTCCGGAGAACGGCGCTGCGAGAGCGCCGTTTTTCATTGCGAGTTGGAAAAGCTCAAACGCAGCGAGCAGCGGTTCAGGAGCGGTTCTCTGCAGACGACAGCAGCCAGTCTAGTCCCCGCTCGACCGCTTTCGGTTTCCCGGGCGCAGTTGCGAAGGCTGAAGGAGAAACGAGATCACGACCCCGGCCATCAGCATCCAGGCGAGATTTTCGCGCTCCGTCCGGTTCTCCACGCGAAAGCTCCCGGTCGGTGTAAACAGGAGGAAGGCAAAAATCAGCGTGGTGAGCACCGAACCGAACAAGCTGGCAGCCATGCCGAATCGCACGCCCAGCAGCACGATCACGAACACAAAAGCAAGGGGGACGAATACGCGCCAGGGGTGGTGGACAGAGACAATGGCCGCGACAACCGCGGCAGCGGTACACAAGACAACACCGAATAAGGGACGGCTTGCTTTCAGAAGCAGCTTCACTTCGCTACCCCAAAACTTGCCAAACCTAAGGATGACGATAATTGCGTCCTCGTGCAGCAAAAATCGAGAGTAGCGGAATCCCGGAGTACGCAGCAGAGCTGCTGCAGCGCGCGCTGTGGTGGATTTTGGTAGCGGTGGCTTCCACGATACGGTAAAAAATCTGCTGGCGTATTGGTGCGCCGGCTGCTTGCGAGTGCAAGGTCGGCGATTTTGTTGCACTTAATGCGGCTGCTCGCGTCAAGCATTTGGTGACGCGCTTGCTGGCCACTGCCGAACATATGCACGGTACTGACACGCTGCTGCTGGAGCTGTTCGCCATCTTCGTATGGGCGAAGGTGTTCGCGGAGATCTTCGAGCAACTCTCGTTGCCCGCGGTGCTCGGCGAGATTCTCGCCGGAGTGGTCCTGGGACCGTATGCCACCGGGCTGGTGGCGCCCAGCGAGACGGTCGCTTCCATCGCCGAGATCGGCGCCATCTTCTTGCTGTTCACCGTCGGACTGGAGACACATCCCCAGGACCTGATCAGGGTCGGACGTAAGTCCATGCGGGTCGCGCTGGCTGGCGTGGTGGTGCCGTTCGCGCTGGGATTTGTGTACCTGCGGCTGCGGGGCGAGCCGATGCACGAAGTCGTGTTCGTGGCGGCGGCAATGGTGGCCACCAGCGTGGGGATCACGGCGCGCGTCCTCCGCGACCTGCACGTGCTCGGCACCCGGGTGGCAAAGATCATCCTGGGTGCGGCGGTCTTCGACGACATTCTCGGCATGATCATGCTGGCGGTGGTGGCCGGGCTGGCGACGGGTGGAAAAATCGGCTGGTGGCACCTGGGCGTGGTCACGGTGGAAGCGGCGGGATTCGCACTCTTCATGATTTTCTATGGGCCGCGGCTGGTGCGCCGCATTCGCCCCGGGGTGGAGCGCATGTCCACCCATGACGCACCGCTCATCCTGGCGCTGGCCATCTGTCTGGGCTTGTCGGTGGCGGCCACGAAGATCGGCATGGCGGCGATTATCGGCGCGTTCTTCGCGGGTATGATTTTTGCCGACTACTCGCCGGAGTGGAACCTGCAACCGCGGGCCCATGCCATCAACGAGTTCCTCGCACCGTACTTCTTCTTCGTGATGGGCGCGCGATTGAACCTGCAGGTGTTCAAGGGCGACATCATTGTCGCGGCCCTGGTGATTACCGTGCTGGCCATCGTCTCGAAGATCGTGGGCTGCGGCCTGCCGGTAATCAGGGAGGGGCTGGGGACGGCGCTGCGCGTCGGAGTCGGCATGATGCCCCGCGGCGAAGTGGCGCTGATCGTTGCCCTGATTGGGCTGCAAATGAACATGATCTCGCAATCCGCTTACGCCATCGTGATCCTGATGACCGCGGCGACGACCATCCTGGCGCCGCCGCTGCTGCGCATTTTGTTCCGCAACGAAATCCCGGTGGAGGAGGAAGAGGAATTGCAAGCCGAGGAGGTGCGAGGGCCGTAATCAGCGGGTCAGCGGGACATCGGGTCAGCGAGAGACCGGGACAGCGGGTCAGCGGGACATCGGATCAGCGGGACATCGGGTTAGCATGTCGGGGTCCGCGATCTTTCACTCACGCCTACAACGAGCTTTCGCCGTGTGGTACGAGGCCGAGAAGATCCTCACTAACTCTCGCGCTTCGATGAGGACAGGGGAGATTGCCGGTTCGGCTACGACATCAGCAGCCTGTAGCAGCTCGAGCCAAAATACCGTCTCATCCGCTTCTTCCACCGCGATTCCCATTTTGGCGAGGAACTCGGGATGGGAGCGAGCACAGTCAGCGGCACGGTAGTTCGCCGCGACTGATGTGCCGGAGTGCAACAATTGTTTGCCGACGACCCAGCCTTCTGCATTATTGGGCAGCAGTCGCACCAAACGAATGATCATCAACGCGAATTGCTTTGTGCGTTCGCGCAGTCTCTCCTGGAAGCTGATCATGGCGGGCCAATATAGTACGCGCCTTTATGTGCGCACCGGCTGAGTTTCATTCTCGCCCAGTGATTCAGAGGCCCGCCGATCCAATGTCGCATTGAGACCGGTGACCCGTTGACCTGCTGACCCGATGTCCCGATGACCCGATAACCCGATGTCCCGATGAGGTTTCGTATAATCGCTACTCACGTTTCCAAGGAGGATTGCTGCATGGCGGGAGTGGAAGGCCGAGTTGCGCTGGTGACCGGTGCAGCCCAGGGAATCGGGCGCGCCATCGCGTTGAAGCTGGCAAAAGGCGGGGCTGCCGTGGCGGTGGCGGACATCATGGAAGACAAGCTGGCGGAGGTGGTCAACGAGATCACCAGCGCGGGCGGTCAGGCGGCCGGGTTCAAGATGAACGTTGCCGATGAGGACAACGTGAAGCGGGTGGTCAAGGACGCGGTAGCGCAATTCGGCCGGCTGGAAATCCTGGTGAACAACGCCGGCATCACGCGCGACCAGCTCATCATGCGCATGAAGCGCAGCGAGTGGGACCTGGTAGTCAGCATTAACCTCACCGGAGTTTTCCTGTGTACGCAGGCGGCGGTGCCGGTCATGATGAAGCAGCGCTGGGGCCGGATCATCAACATCTCCAGCATCAACGGGCAGCAAGGGCAGGCGGGACAGGCCAACTACTCGGCCACAAAGGCGGGCGTGATCGGTCTGACGATGGCGACCGCGCGCGAAGTGGCCTCCCGCAACATTACGGTGAATGCTATTGCTCCCGGCTTCATCGAGACCGCCATGACCCAGGTGCTATCGGCCGAGGTGCGGGAAGGCATGTTGAAAGCCGTTCCTTTGGGCCGGCCAGGCACGCCGGAAGACATTGCAAACGCGGCGTCTTTTCTCGCCAGCGAGGAAGCCGGGTACATCACCGGTCATGTGATGAAGGTGAATGGCGGCATGTTGATGGGGTAGGCGGCGCTACGCTCAAACGGCCGCGCACGAGTGCCGAACGGCGTTACTGTCTGGGCGACTTTTCAGTTCACACGAAGGGGTTTTAGCGGCAAACTGTCACGTGCAAATCGTGGACGCTACTCGCATGTCGCCGCAGTCGAAGACGGTCGCCTACATGCTGGTGGTCTTTTTCGCCGTTTTCATCTGGTCCGCCATCCGCCCGCGGGATGAGTTCACCTGGTTTTTGGAAGTCCTGCCGGCAGCCGTTGGGTTGGTGATCCTGGGGGCGATTTATCCGCGGTTCAAGTTCACGACCTTCGTCTGTACCTTCATGCTGCTGCACGCCATCGTGCTGATGGTGGGCGGGCATTACACCTACGCCGAAGTCCCGATCGGCAACTGGGCGCGCGATTACTTCGGCCTCGAGCGCAACCACTACGACCGGCTCGGTCACTTCATGCAGGGCTTCGTCCCCGCGCTGATCGTGCGCGAGGTCCTGGTGCGCAACCGTGTGGTGAAGAGCCGCGGCTGGCTGACGTTGCTGGTGTTCGCGTCCACCATGATGATCACCTCGGTGTACGAGCTGTTGGAGTATGCGGTGGCGATGGCGGCCGGTTCGGCGGCGGACATTTTTCTGGGCTCGCAGGGCGATCCCTGGGACACGCAGAAAGACATGCTGATGTGCCTGATCGGCTCGGTCACCGCACTGATGTTCTTTGGCGGGGCACACGATCGGGCGATCCTGCGGGCGGAATATCGCGCCCGCGCGGCGGCCCGAGCGTAGTTGTCACCGGGTGATTATTTGTCACGCATGGCTGGTTCCAGCGTCGGTGCGCGCGCATCCACCTTGTCAGGCGTTGTTGCAGAATACTCCGCAGCCAGTTATGGTCCGCATTGTCCAAGCCACTACCGCCGAGCAGGTGGAGCTTGCCCGCGAGCTGTTCCAGGAATATGCCGCCTCGCTGGGCTTCGACCTATGTTTCCAGAACTTCACCCAGGAACTCGCATCGCTGCCGGGTGACTACGCTCCGCCCAGCGGCCGCCTGCTGCTGGCGGTGGAAGCGGACGAAGCGGCGGGTTGCGTCGCCTTGCACGACCTGGGCCACAGCATCTGCGAGATGAAGCGGCTGTATCTTCGGCCGAAGTTTCGGGGACGCGGCCTGGGGCGTGAACTGGCTGAAGCCGTCATCAGGTCAGCCCGCGAAATCGGCTATCGCGCCATGCGCCTTGATACCGTGGCGCCCATCATGCCCCAAGCGGTCGCACTCTACCGTTCACTCGGTTTCCGAGAAATCCCGCCCTATCGCCCCAATCCCATCGCGGGTGCGCTCTACATGGAGCTGGAGCTGTGACCCGGCTTGCTGCGAGCGCAAAAATATCGCATCCCGGCTGCGGTTCATCCGTTCCAATCAGGCATCCAATCAGGCGCTTCTGAGGTGAGCACTATGCGCGTTGTTTTGACTGCCATCCTGGTGGGCGCACTCGCGATGTCCGCCTTTGCTGCCGAAGGCAAGCAGGTGACCTACAAGAGCGGCGCCGAGACCGTCAGCGGCATGTTGTACCGTCCCTCGGGCAAGGGTCCGTTTCCTGGAATGGTTGTCATCCACGAATGGTGGGGCCTGGATAACTGGGTCAAGGAACAAGCGTCGAAGCTCGCCGACCAGGGCTACCTGGCGTTGGCGGTTGATCTGTACCGGGGAAAGGTTACCAGCAATCCGGAGGAAGCGCATGAGTTGATGCGCGGCGTTCCCGCCGGCCGCGCCATACGGGACCTGAAAGCCGCATTTGGCTACCTGGCGTCACTGCCGGAAGTGGACAAGGACCGCATCGGCGATATTGGCTGGTGCATGGGTGGCGGCCACGCGCTCGACTTGGCAATTGCGGAGCCGCGGCTTAAGGCGGCGGTAATCAACTATGGCCACCTCGCCACTGATGCAGAAGACCTGAAGCGTATCAACGCAGCCCTCCTGGGGATTTTCGGTGGGCAGGACCGCGGCATTCCCGTGGCCGACGTCCACAAGTTTGAAGAGCAGATGAAAGCCTTGGGCAAGAAGATCGAAATCGTCATCTATCCCAATGCTGGACATGCCTTCGAGAACCCCAACAACCAGCGTGGCTACCGGGCGGAGGACGCCGCCGATGCATGGAAGCGGATTGTCGAGTTTCTTGAGGCGAACCTGAAGGGGAAGTGAGGGATTCCACCTGCATCTTGCATTGCGCATCGTCAAACGCAAGGTCCCGCGACTCGGCCGCAAGAAGCGCGGCGTCGCCGGTCGCGCTCCTGATGATGACGCTCCTGATAATGATGTAGTCCAGCCAAAATCTTGCGACCGAGAGGGCCCCGTTCAATTCCGACTTTAGCGGACGAAGATCCGGAATCGTGCGCAGCTCAGGTTTTTTCCTGTCCTAACCGGGCACTTTGGTTTACGGCCCAACGAAAAAATGTCCTTGAACATACGTTGTACTCTGGTTACTATGCTGTCACCTCCGGAAACTGAAGCGCTGTTTTCCAGGATCCATGAACATCGGCGAGACGATCCGTAATTTCCGCTTGCAGAAGGGCATGTCGCAAGGCGACATCGAGAAACGCACTGGATTGCTGCGCTGCTATCTGTCGCGGGTCGAGAACGGACACACCATCCCGTCGCTCGACACGCTGGCCAAGATTGCGCAGGCGATGGATGTACCCCTGGGCCAGTTCTTCGCCGATGCCGGCGGCGCCGAGGGCAGCCGCCATCTTCCCCAGCTCAGTGAAGACGAAGTGCGCTTCCTGACGCAGATTCGCCGGTATTCTTCCAACCTCAACGACAGCGATCGCAAGCTCGTGCTGGCGATGGTGAAGAAGATGGCGGCCACCGCCGCAAGATAGGCAGCCAGTACCCAGTACTCAGTACCCAGCTAAGAAGCTTCGATTTCGTCACGATATTCAGCGCAATCCCCGTATCAGCGCTCGGGTTTTATGGCCTGCGCCATCGTCGCACCGTATTCCAAGCAGTTCTGAGAACTGCGTACCAAGTACTGGCTGCCGCGTACTGGGTACTGGGTACTGGGTACTGAGTACTGAGTACTGACTCACGCTGCTTTCGACATCTCCGTCACTGCCAGGACCGCCAGCTCCAGCCGGTCACGGGCGCCTGTCTTGTTGAAGATACTTTGCAGGTGGCGCTTGACGGTGTTTTCGCTGATGTTCAGCTCGGCGGCGATGTCTTTGTTCTTCAGGCCGCGGGCGACGAGTCCGGCGATCTGCCGCTCGCGTTCGGAAAGGCGGGCAAGGTTGCCGGGTTCCTGGCGTGGCGCGCTGGCCATCGCGTGCACTACCTGGTTCGCGATGTCGGTGGAAAATGCGAGTTCTCCGTTTGCCACATTGCGAATGGCGCGGAAGAGCCTTTCCGGATGGTCGCCTTTCAGCACCAGGCCGCGCGCGCCAAGCTTGACGGCCTGCACATAGTCCAACTGCCTCTCGGAGGCGGTCAGTACCACAGTGGCCACGCGATGGTTGGCGCGCTCCAAGGCGCGCAGGACCTCGAAGCCATCGCCGTCCGGCATGAAAAGATCGAGCAGCAGAATGTCGGGGTTTTCGCGGGTGACAAGCTCGACGGTTTGTGCACCGCTGGCGGCTTTACCGACGACTTCGAAGTCGCTCTGGGTATCGAGCAGCGCCCCCAGCGATTCCAGCAGTACCCGGTGATCGTCGCCGATCACAATGCGGGTAGCCGGCGTCCGCTTGCCCTCCGATTTTAAGCTCATAATTGAGGCTATTGTACCTATTTACTGGTTAGGTACTCACCTAAGAGAACAATATCTCGCAAGCACCAGCGGGGACGTTGTGACGATTTGGAAGCGGCGGCGGAGGAAAGCCGTTAGTGATACCCGTTCGTAACCTGCGGACACGCTTACCGGCGGCTGACTCTGTGCTATATTCCGGTCGCGCCCGAACTCTCACACGAGGTGAGCCTTGACGGTCGATGAGGAGCTTACGGTCCTCGACGACACGATGCGTCGCCTGAAAGTCGAGTACGATGTGTATTTCGGCGGGGGCTCGCGCAAGCCTCCGGTAGAACTCGACTGGCGCGTGCAGGGCCTGCTGAAGAAGTACAGCGACTCGCAGAAGCTTACCTTCACCCAGCGCTTCAAGTACAACTCGATTGCGCAGCGGTACGCGATCTTCAGTGAGCTCTGGCGGCAGAAGCTGCGCATCCGCGAAGAGGGATACCGCCGGCCTGAGGATGCTCTGCTCTCCATCCAAGGACTGCGCACGGACGAGGAGCGCGCGGCGGCGCGCGCTCTGAAGGCACGCAGCACGGAGACGGCCTCCGCATCCCGCAGTGAGTTTGTGGTGGATGCGGCCAACGTTGAAGACGACACCGGCACGGTGCGCTCGCTGTTCGAGGCCATGTTAGAGGCAAAACGGCTGGCCGGGGAAGCCAGTCCCAGCGGACGGTTCGAGGGATTCCTGGCATTTATCAAACTCAAGACCGACCAGATCCGCCGCGACTACGGTTGTCAACGGGTGGAGTACCGCGTCGAACTCCGCGATCGTAAAGTGCGGCTGACGGCCAAGCCGAAAAGATAGTTTCTGGTGTCTGGTTTCTAGTTTTCCGTTCTCCGTTATTCTTTCCTCGTTTCCCGCAACAAGGGTGTTGGTTCACCGTAACCCAGATCGCCGGTTCGCCAGTTCACCCGATGTTCCCGCTGACCCGATGTTCTACAATGGCGGTTCATCGAGAAGACACATGAGTAAGATTCAGCGCGCCCTCCTCAGCGTCACCGATAAGAGCGGTTTGGTGGAATTCGCCCGCAAGCTGTCGGCGGTCGGCGTGGAACTGGTCTCGACCGGCGGCACCGCGCGCCTGCTGCGCGAGTCCGGGATCGGCGTGAAGGATGTCAGCGAACTGACCGGGTTTCCCGAGATGTTGGACGGACGGGTCAAGACGCTGCACCCGGCGGTGCATGGCGGCATCCTGCACGTGCGCGCCAATGAGCAGCACCGCGCCGCCGTGGCCGCCCATAACATCCCGCCGATTGATATGGTGGTGGTCAACCTGTACGCCTTTGAGAAGACCGCCGCGAAACCCGGTGTGTCGTTTGACGAGCTGATTGAGAACATTGACATCGGCGGGCCGGCGATGATCCGTTCGGCGGCGAAAAACTTTCAGGACGTGGCGATCGTTACCTCGCCCGCCGACTACGATGCGGTCGCCGCCGAAATGCAGCGCACGGGCGGCGACCTGTCGCTGGAGACCAAATGGATGCTGGCGCGGAAGGCGTTTGCGTTGACGGCGGCGTACGATTCCGCGATCACGGCGACCTTCAGGCACGTAAGCCCCGGTTGGCAGGTGCAGCGAGCGGAGAATGGGCCTTTCCCGCCCGTGTTGCGGCTGGAATACAAGAAAGTCGGTGACCTGCGCTACGGCGAAAACCCGCATCAGCGGGCCGCACTGTATTCCGACGGCTCGGGAGTGGGCATCGCCAACGGGCGCCAGTTACAGGGCAAAGAGCTTTCTTACAACAACATGGTGGACTTGCAGTCCGCATGGGACCTGGCGGCGGAATTCGACGGGCCGTTCTGCGCCATCATCAAACACACCAACCCGTGCGGCAGCGCGGTGGGCGCCGATCCCATCCAGGCGTTTCACAAGGCGTTCGCGTGCGATCCGCTGTCGGCGTTTGGCGGTGTTATCGTGCTGAACCGCCCCGTGACGGGCGCAATTGCCGAGGCGATTGCCGGTCTGCGGCACAATGGCGTGTCGCTGTTCATTGAATGCATTGTCGCGCCCGGCTTCGATGCGGCTGCGCGCGCCCGCTTCGCCAAACGCAAGGACCTGCGGGTGCTGGAAATCACGCCTGCGGAGCCGAAGTTTGTCATCAAGGCGCTCAGCGGCGGCGTGCTGATGCAGGACGCCGATTTGGCACAGCTCGACCCCGGCGCGTTGAAGGTAGTCACCGAACGCGCGCCCGGCGACGCCGAAATGCGCGACCTGCTCTTTGCCTGGAAAGTCTGCAAGCACGTTAAGTCGAACGCCATTCTTTATGCCAAGGACCAGCAGGGCATCGGGGTAGGCGCGGGCCAGATGAGCCGCGTAGATTCGGCAAAGATCGGGGCGATGAAGGCCGTGTTGCCGCTCAAGGGCTCGGTGGTCGCATCAGACGCGTTCTTTCCCTTTCCCGACGGGGTGGAAGAAGTCGCCAAGGCGGGCGCCACGGCGATTATCCAGCCGGGTGGCTCGGTGCGCGACCAGGAGGTCATCGAGACGGCCAACCGCTTGGGCTTGGCGATGGTATTTACCGGGGTGAGGCACTTCCGACACTAACCAGCGGGTCAGCGGACCAACTATCTGATGCGAACAGATGCGAACAGATGGTTTTGGGGCTCCGCAACCCCCCTTGGCTACGTATCCAATCCAGCACTCCAGCAGGTTCGGTCCACCATTTCAACAGGTTTGCTCGACCACTTCAGCAGGTCTGATTACCCCAGCAGGTCTGACCCAGCACTCCAGCAGATGGCGCGGTGACCGTGTCCGGTTGACCCGATGCCCCGTTGACCCTCTGACCCGGTTATCCCGATGACCCAATGATGGGGCGGTTCGCGGTAAAATAAGCGTATTCCCGCGCAATCGCGAGCGCATCCAATCTGTGGAAGCTCCCGCGTGTTAAGGACTTAAATGAATACGTCGAACTCCACAGTGTTCGCGGTCGTGCTATCGGCCAGCCTGTGCCTGGGCCAGTCAACTGCCGCGCCATCTTCCGCTCGAGATTCCGCCGCCAAGGGTGCGCCGGCAACGGCCCAGTCTGCCGAGGCCCCTAAAGCGCCGGAGAAATCCGCGGCGTACTATCACTATACCCTCGGACACATTTACGAAGAGCTGGCCACCATGTATGGCCGTTCGGAATACGCCAACCGCGCCATTGAAGAATACCGCCTCGCGATTGAGAACGACCCGAAATCCGAGTACCTGAATTCCGCGCTCGCCGAGCTGTATGCCAAGACCGGCCGGATCCGCGACGCGGTGCTGGAAGCGCAGGACATCATCAAGCGCGACCCGAGCAACGTGGAAGCGCGGCGGCTGCTGGGACGAATTTATCTGCGCTCGCTAGGCGACCTGCAAAGCGGCACGCAGTCCACCGACGTCCTGAGGCGTGCCATCGAGCAGTACGAGTCCATCGTCAAGCTGCAACCGGACAGCGTGGACGACCACCTGCTGCTGGGCCGTCTGTACCGCCTGAACAACGATCTCATCAAGGCAGAGACCGAGTTCAAAGAGGCGGTGCGGCTCCAGCCGTACTCGGAAGAAGCGGTCACGACGCTCGCTTATCTCTACAACGAGCAGGGCGATTCTACGCGAGCGGCGAAGTTGTTGAGCACCATTCCGGATTCGGAGAGGTCGGCCCGCCTGTATCTCGCGCTGGGCTACACCTACGAACAGCAGAAAGATTACAAGAACGCGATTGCGGCCTACCGCAAGGCGGTGGAACTCGACCGCGACAACCTGGACGCCATGCGCGGGCTGGCGCAGAACCTGATGGAGAGCGGCCAGACCGAGGCCGCCTTGCAGCAGTACCAGACCATCGTGGATGCCGACCCGCAGGATGCGGAAAGCTACATGCGCATCGCGGAAATCCAGCGCCGTTCCGGCAACTACGACCAGGCGCTGGAGATGCTGAAGAAGGCGCAGAATTACGTTCAGGATTCGCAGCGCGTTCCTTACAACATGGCGGTGGTGTACCACGCCCAGGGACGGTTCGACGAGGCCATACAGGTCCTGCAGGACCTGGTGCAGAAGAGCGAAAAGCCCGGCGGCGCCTACAACTCTGGCGAGCGGAATAATCGGGCGATTTTCATCGAGCGGCTGGGGACGATCTATCGCGACACCGGCAAGTATGAGCTGGCAGTGGCGACCTTCCGCAAGATGTTCGAACTGGGCGACGAGAACACATCCCGCGGCTACCAGGAAATCGTGGAAACCTATCGCGACGCCAAAATGTGGCCGCAGGCGACCGCCGCGGCGAAGGAGGGCGTCGCCAGGCTGCCCAACGACCGCAATCTGAAACTCACGCTGGCGGCGCAGATCGCCGAC
>JBHGBA010000069.1:0-19237 GCA_041946775.1 Terriglobales bacterium | reverse complement strand
GTTAGTCGAGAACCGCCCCACCCTTCGCCAGAGGCGGGCGAAAGGGTGGGCCACCCGCGAATCCTCCCCAACCACTACGAAAAGCGACTTTGGTAGCCATCCGTGTCGCGTAGTTTCAGTGAGTTACAATGTGTTTTGTCCCTTTCACGGCGGTAACGCGGGTTCAAATCCTGCCGGAGACGCCAAGATCTTCAGGTTCGCGGCTGCACAGTCCGCTCGATTCGTTCGCATTCCTGATACGCCACCGTCAACAGAACACCCATCCGAACCAGCAGCGCCTTGATATGCCCGGAATACATCGAGGGATCTGCCGCCCTCATGGCATCGCAAATCACCACGATCAAGTCGTGGTTGGCGTCCTGCATCTGGAGCAGAAACTCGGAGAGCGTGGGGCTTATCCGGGGCTCGTGCTCGTTCGTTTCCGCAAGCCTCTGATCGATCTGTTCTGCCAGTGCCAGGACGTCAGGTCTCATGGGGTATTCCTCGCCGCGTTCTAGCCCGTATGCTATGCCAAGTCGCTTCGGACCAGAACAGTTTTGTAGCCTGCGTTTTGTGGAGGGGTTCCGTTTGTCAAGGGGAAGCGCGAGCCGTCGGTGTTACGGGCGCACGGGAGGCGCGCGGGGCAAACGTTTGTCAGAGTGGCACGTCTAATGATAGGCTAGGATTTTGATGCGTCGCTTATTGCAAATCTTGGCTGCGTTGGCACTGGCGATCGTGCTCGCCGGAAGTGCGCCTATGGCTGCACTGGAACAGTGCATGGGCGCAGGCGAAAAGGCCGCTCCAGCGAGGGCAAGCCACGCCTGCTGCATGCCGAAGACGGCACAGCAGAACGCCGGCCCTGCGCTGCGGGCCTCGCAGCCCGCGCCGGCGCCGTGCTGCACCATGTCCGGCGCCCCGAGCCGCACGAACGAGCCGAGCACAGCGCCTCAACGCACGGTAACGGCTTCCATTCAGAGCCAACCGCAAGTAACGCTTGGGTTGGCGGTGTCAACTTCCGTCAGGGCGGCCTTCACTCCATCCGCGCCGCTTCCCGCGTGCGCACACTCGCAAGCAGTCCTCTGTACTTTTCTCGTCTAAGAACTACTCCTTCGCTGGGCATTTCTTTGCCCGCGGACTAGCTCGCTAGTCTGCTCCCAGTTTTCAACGACAACATTGTTGTCCGTTGTTTCTCCGCGGAGGAGCGCAATGAGTAATAAAGCACTATTTCAGGCAATTTCCATGTTGCTGCTGGTCCCGCTTATGGTGGAGGCTTCGAGCCAGCCGCCCAAAGCAGCCGAACCGGCGCAAATACAGGGGCAAACGCTTACCGGCGAATTGCCCGTCACGCTGGAGTCCCTGATTGACGTGGCCCTGCAAAAGAATCCCGGTATTCAAAGTTCCCTGCGCATGGTGGAGGCGCGCCGGCGGCGCATTCCGCAGGCGAAAGCCTTGCCAGATCCGACGCTGACGTTCGGGTGGGCGGGAGACCCGGTGCCATTCAAGGTGCAACGCGGCGATCCGTCCAGCTACCGCAGTTTCCAGGCAATGCAGGAGATTCCGCTGGGCGGAAAACGCGGTCTGCGGGCCGAGATTGCGGAAAAGGAAAGCGACGCCGCCTGGTGGGAATACGAGGACGCTCGGCGCCGCCTGGTGGCCGATGTGAAAACGGCTTACTACGATTACGTCTATTACCAGAAAGCGCTGGAGATCACGCGAAAGAACCAGGACCTGCTGCAAAAGCTGGCCAAGATCGCCGAAGCGCGTTACCAGGTGGGCAAGGGCATGCAGGCGGATGTGCTGCGCTCACATGTGGAACTGTCACGGCTGCGGCAGCGCATCACGGTTCTCGAACAGCAGAAGCGCACCGCTCAGGCGCGCATAAACACCTTGCTGTTCCGCGATCCCGAGACGCCGTTGCCGCGCCCGGCAGGCTTTGAAAGCGCGCGGCTGGAACGGGGTCTGGATGAGCTCTACAAGCTCGCCCGCGAGAACGACACCGAACTGCAACGCCAGCGGCAACTGATCGAACGCGGCCAAACGGCGGTGCAACTGGCGCGCAAGGAATACGTCCCCGACCTGGCCGTGGGATACATGTTCCAAAACCGCCCCGGGATGCCGGAAATGCACGGCGCCACTTTCAGCTTCAATATCCCGATTTTCTACAAAAGCAAGCAGCAGGAGATGGTGAAAGAGGCGCAACTGGAACTGGCCAGCACGGAGCGCGGCCGGGACGACCGGCTGACGAAGCTCAACTTCGAGTTGAAGGAACAGTACTTGATGGCGAAAGCCTCCGAGGAGCTGGTCGAGCTGTTTGAGCAGGGCGTGGTGCCGCAGTCCTCGCTGGCGTTGGAGTCTTCGATGGCGGCGTACCAGGTGGGCACGGTTGATTTCCTGACGGTGATCACCAACTTCACTACGGTCCTGGACTACGAGGTGGAGTACTACCGCGAACGCAGCAACTTGCAGATGGCGCTTGCGCGGCTGGAGCCGCTGGTGGGCGTGGAACTGACGAAGTGAAGGAGCAGCGATGAAACGCAAAACAACAATTATCACAGTCATGGTTCTTACCATCATCGGCGCCGCTGCTTTGGGTGGAATTTTCTGGTCTAAGCTCCGCGCCAGAATGGCAAATTCGAATGCCGAAGCAACCGTGCAGGCCGCCAACAGCGAGCCGGAGGAACGAAAGATCCTCTACTGGGTGGATCCCATGCATCCGGCGTACAAGTCGGACAAACCGGGCAAGGCGCCTGACTGCGGCATGGACCTGGTGCCGGTGTACGAAGGCGGCGACATCGCCGAGCAGACCGCGCCTGCGGGCTCGGTGAAGATTGACCCCGCCAAGCAGCAGTTGATCGGCGTGGCATTGGGCGAGGTCAGCGACGAACCGCTGGTCCGCACGATCCGCGCGGTCGGCAAAGTGACGTTCGATGAGACCAAGGTGGCGCACATCCATACCAAGTTCGAAGGCTGGATTGAGCGCGTCTTCGTGGGCTTCACCGGCGATCTGGTGCGCAAGGGGCAGCCGTTACTCAGCATTTACAGTCCGGAATTGGTGTCCAGCCAGCAGGAGTTGTTCATCGCCAAGCGTGCCAAAGATTACCTGGGCAACAATCGCGACCAGGAGATTTCTTCCAATGCCCTGTCGCTTTACAACTCCGCTCGCGAACGTCTGCGGCTCTGGGACATTCCCGATGCCGAGATCCAGCGGATCGAGGAACGAGGCACGCCCATTAAAGCGCTGACCCTGTACTCGCCCCTGAACGGTTTTGTCACCACGCGCAATGCATTCGAACAGCAGAAAGTCACGCCGGACACCGATCTCTACACCATTGCGGACCTCACCACGGTGTGGGTGATGGCGGATGTTTATGAATACGAGATTCCGCAAATACAACTCGGGCAGCCGGCAACGGTCACGCTGTCGTATTTCCCGGGAAAGAAATTCCGCGGTAAGGTCGCCTACATCAATCCGCAACTCGATCCCACCACGCGCACGCTCAAAGTGCGGGTCGAAGTGCCGAACCCAAATTTCGAGCTTAAGCCGGACATGTTTGCCAATGTGGACATCCAGATTGACTACGGCAAACGAATCTCCGTTCCGTCGGAGGCGGTGCTGGATTCCGGCTCGGAACAAATCGTGTTCGTCGCGCACGAAGGCGGCTACTTCGAGCCGCGCAAAGTCGAACTGGGCGGCAAGGTGGACAACCGCTTCATCGTGCTCAGCGGCCTGCAACGCGGGGAGAAGATCGTTACCTCCGGGAATTTTCTGATTGATTCCGAGAGCCGCCTGAAATCGGCGACCGGCGCCATGGGCCACGCGGGACACGGCGGCGGACTCGAGGACAGCACGCAGACCTCAGGTCAACAAGATCACAGCCAGCATCAGCAACCGAAAACCGGCGACCACAGCGAACATTCACCGAAAGTGAAAGACCACAGCCAGTACCAGCAACCGAAAACCGATGACCACAGCGGGCATAGGCCGAAGGCAGAGGACCACGGCAACCATCAGCCGCCCAAGGCAGAAGACCACAGCGGACATCAGCCGCAAGCTGAAGATCACAGCGGGCATCAGCCGGCGCAGCATGATCACAGCGGCCACGCCACGGGAGGCAAGCGGCCATGATTAACAGGATCATTGATTTTTGCGCTCACAACAAATTCATCGTCTTCCTGTTCATCGCGATGGCGGTGGTCGCGGGTGTGCACTCAATGCGGAACATCCGCCTGGACGCGATTCCCGACCTGTCCGACACGCAGGTGATCATTTACTCCAAGTGGGACCGCAGCCCGGACATCATGGAAGACCAGGTTACCTACCCGATCATCCGTGCGCTGCTGGGCGCGCCCAAGGTCAAGGACATCCGCGGTTTTTCCGACTTCGGGTACTCGTACATCTACATCATCTTCGAGGATGGCACGGACCTGTACTGGGCGCGGTCGCGCACGCTGGAATACATGAACTCGATCCTGCCCAAGCTGCCCAAGGGGGTGGAAGTCGAGTTGGCGCGCGACGAGACCGCCGTGGGCTGGGTGTTTCAGTACGCGCTGGTGGACACCAGCGGCAAGCGCAGCCTGGCGGAGTTGAAGTCTATACAGGACTGGCACCTCAAGTACGAACTGCAATCAGTGCCCGGCGTGGCCGAAGTGGCGCCGGTTGGCGGCTTCGTGCGCCAGTACCAGGTCAACGTGGATCCCAATGCGCTGGCCGCCTACAACATCCCCATCGAGAAGGTCGTACAGGCCATTCGCGAGAGCAACAACGACGTGGGCGGCCGCTTGGTGGAGTTCAGCGGGCGCGAGTTCATGGTGCGCGGACGGGGCTACATCAAGCAGATCTCCGATGTGGAACAGGTAGTGGTCGGCGCCAACATGGAGTCGGGTACGCCCATCCTGGTGAAGAACCTGGGCACCGTCACGCTGGGTCCCGATCTGCGCCGCGGCATCGCCGAACTGGACGGGCAGGGCGAGACGGTGGGCGGTATCGTGGTGATGCGTTTCGGCGAGAACGCCTTGAAAGTCATTGAGCGGGTGAAGGAGCGGATCAAGGAGATCGAGCCGAGCCTGCCGGACGGCGTAAAGCTCGTCACCACCTACGATCGCGCCGACCTGATCGAGCGCTCGATTGACAACCTGAAGGACACGCTGACAGAGGAAATCATCATCGTCAGCATCGTCATTCTCATCTTCCTGTGGCACATTCCCAGCGCCATCATTCCCATCATCACCATTCCGATTGCGGTGATCATCTCGTTCATCCCGATGTACGGAATGGACATCACCGCGAACATCATGTCGCTGGGCGGGATCGCGATTGCCATCGGCGCCATGGTGGACGCGGCCATTGTGGTGGTGGAGCAGACCCACAAGAAGCTGGAGCACTGGGAACACGAAGGCCGTCCGGGCAACTTCAAGGACGTGGTCATCGGCGCGGTGAAGGAAGTGGGCGGGCCGAGCTTCTTCGCGCTGCTGGTGATCGCCGTCTCGTTCATGCCGGTGTTCACTCTGGAAGCGCAGGAGGGGCGGCTGTTCAAGCCGCTGGCGTTCACCAAGAACTTCAGCATGATCATCGCCGCGATCCTGGCCATCACGCTGGACCCGGCGATCCGGTTGATGTTCACACACATGAACCCGTTCCGGTTCAAGCCACTGTGGATGGCCAGGGTCGCCAACGCAGTACTGGTCGGCAAGATCCACAGCGAGGAGAAGCATCCGATCAGCCGCCCGCTGATGAAGGTGTACGAACCGATGGTGCGGTTGGTGCTGCGGCATCCGTTGGCCACGATCGGAATTGCGGTCCTGGCGGTGGCGCTTACCGTACCGGTGTTTTTCAAGCTGGGCTCTGAGTTCATGCCGCCGCTGGATGAGGGCGTGCTGCTGTACATGCCTACGACTATGCCGGGCATTTCGGTCACGGAAGCGGGCAGGCTGCTTCAGATCCAGGACAAGATCCTCAAGACTTTTCCGGAAGTGGACCGTGTGTTCGGCAAGGCGGGACGGGCAGACACGGCCACCGATCCGGCGCCGTTCTCGATGATGGAAACCACGATCATCCTGAAACCGCACGAGCAGTGGCCGAAGGTCCCGCGGTGGTACTCGAACTGGGCGCCGGACTGGATGCAGAGCATCTTCCGCCGCGCCTGGCCGGACCACAAAACCACCCAGGAGTTGATCTACGGCCCGGGCGGGCTGAACGAGGCCATGCAATTCCCCGGCGTGGTCAACGCCTGGACGATGCCGATCAAGGCGCGCGTGGACATGCTGACCACAGGTGTGCGCACGCCGGTCGGGATCAAAATCCTGGGCTCGGACCTGAACAAGATCCAGGAGATCGGCACGCACCTGGAGATGGTGCTAAAGGACGTTCCGGGTACGACCAGCGTGTTTGCCGAGCGCACTGCCGGCGGCTATTTCCTCGACTTCAATCTAAAGCGCGAAGAACTGGCACGCTACGGCCTGACGATTGACCAGGCACAGGGCGTGATCATGTCTGCGATCGGCGGCGACAACGTTACGACGACAGTTGAAGGCCGCGAGCGCTATCCCGTCAATGTGCGCTACCTGCGCGATTACCGCAGCGACATTGACCGGCTGAACCGGACCCTGGTGCCGACCATGGGCGGCGCGCAGATCCCCATGGGCCAAATCGCCAACATCAAGCTGCTCTCGGGCCCGGGGATGATCCGCGACGAAAACGGCCGGGTCAGCGGCTACGTGTACGTGGATGTCTCCGGCCGCGACGTGGGCGGCTATGTCGCCGACGCCAAGAAGGCCGTGTTGGAGAAGGTCAAGCTGCCTGCGGGGTACAGCCTGGTCTGGAGCGGCCAGTACGAGTACATGCAGCGGGTAAAGGGACGGTTGTGGGTGGTCGTGCCTATCACGCTGTTCATCATCTTCCTGCTGCTGTACTCCAACACCCGCTCGGCGGTGAAGACCATGATCATCTTCCTCGCCGTGCCCTTCTCGGCGGTGGGAGCGATCTGGATCCTGTATCTGCTCGGCTATAACACCTCGATTGCCGTGTGGGTCGGGCTGATTGCACTGCTTGGCGTAGACGCCGAGACCGCGGTGTTCATGTTGCTGTATCTCGACCTGGCGTATCACGAGATGAAAGACAAAGGGCAGATGAAGTCGCGCGGCGCACTGCAAGAGGCCATCGTGCACGGCGCGGTGAAGCGCTTGCGGCCCAAGTTCATGACGGTGGCCGTGATGTTCATGGGGCTGGTACCCATCATGTGGTCCGCCGGAACCGGCGCCGACGTGATGAAGCGCATTGCCGCGCCCATGGTGGGCGGCATCTTCACTTCGTTCCTGATGGAGTTGCTGGTATACCCGGCGATTTATTGGCTCTGGAAGTGGCACTGGGAAGTTAAACGTGAACTGAAAGCGGCGGGAACTCCGCTGGAAGCGTAATTATGCAGTACCGCTGAACACCTGGAGGATAGAAGCATGAAGCGTAGTTGGTACGTTCTGTTGTTGGTCATAGCTCTCGTGGCGATCCCTGCGTTCGCGCAACACGAAAGCCACGGTAAGCAAGGTGGAACCGAGGCGAGTGCGCCAGAATCCTGTCCGAGAGTGGAAGCGCTCCAGAAGCACCACCAGCACATGGAGCACATGCTGGCAGAACTGGATCGCAGTCTCGACAAGGTGCGCAGTGCGGCCGACACTGGCCAGCGTGACGCAGCGCTGACCGAGCACGCGAAGTTACTCGCTGAGTTCCGTCACCACCTGGACCAGCAGAAATCCGTCTTCAACCAGGAGCCCAAGGTGGCTGCCGAGGCTAGCGGCGACAAGGGCTGCATGAAGAAGAAATCGAGTTCGCACGCGGGGCACTGAACCAGCCGCAAGAGCAGGGAAAAACCCGCCGAGCGGCTAACAAGAACCGTTCGGCGGGAAAACCCAGGAAAGAGTTGATGGACATACTGTATCTATTCGCGTGCCGCGTGCACTGGCTGAGATTCGCTGATGAAGAGGCCAAAGCCGAGTTGCAGCGTGCCCTTACCGACGCGGACCCGGAGGTCCGCGGGGTGGCGGAGGCGTTTCTCAAGGAAGGCAATGCTCTACCGAAACCCGCGACGCCCTCTCGGACATTAAAACTTGTAGGATTGCTGCTTCTACTGTTTCTGAGCTTCTCTACGTCGGTACGAGCGGCGGACGTCGCAAACTCGACGGCAGATGCAGACCGGTTCTCCAACGTGCACCAGAGTTTGGACCGTGCCGCAGATTCCCTGCTATCGCAACTCGATCCAGGGACAAGCGAAAGGCAGAAGAGTCAGTTGGTGCTCCCAAGCTCCCCCTCCGAGGAGCGCATTCGCGACTTCGCCCAGAGGTTCTGGGGTAACCACGACCAGAGCTTGCGCCGCGCACTGTCACGCGTAACCGCAGTTCGGTCGGAGATCGATCCCATTCTTCGTGCTGAAGGCGTACCGCAGGAACTGCTGGCGGTGGTGCTGGTGGAAAGTGCGGGGAATGCCACGGCGCTGTCGCGGACAGGTGCGCGCGGGCTGTGGCAGTTCATTCCGGAAACTGCCCGGCGCTACGGTCTGAAAGTCGGCAGGGACGGGGATGAGCGTTTGGTGCTGGAACGCGCAACTCGCGCGGCGGCGCGCCATTTGCGTGATCTGTACACCCGCTTCGGTGACTGGGAACTGGCGCTGGCAGGGTACAACGCCGGTCCGGAGGCAGTAGAACGCGCGATCCGGCGCGCCGGCGGCAAGGCGCAGTTCTCGCTTCTCGCGGACAGGAAATTGTTGCCTGCCGAGACCAGGGACTACGTCCCCGCGGTGCTTTCAGCCGCTGAACTTCTCACGGGCCCTGACAGGCTCGGCCGCCCAGACGCCAATGCCCGGGCCCGGAAGGCATTGCCCGTTGTTTACGCCAGCATTGCGCTCGGCGACGAAGACAGCAACCAATTAAACAGTAATTAAACTGAGGTGCTTGATGAATCGTAAGGATCCCAAGGACGTGCGCACGCAGAAACAAGAACAGTTCGCTGAAGCGCCAGCCCAGCCGAAGAGCAGCGCCAAGATCGCAATTTCATTGGCAGCGGCGGTGCTCGCCGCAATCCTGATCTATATGGTTTTCGCCGGCAACTCCCAATCCACCGCGAGCGTCGGCACCACGGTCGGGGAAGTGCGCATCCCGTTGTCCGAAGTGAGCGACGGGACGGCCAAGTTCTACAACTACACCGCTTCGAACAACAAATCTGTGCGCTTTTTCGTCATCAAGAGCTCCGATGGCCAGTACCGCGCGGCCGCTGACGCGTGCGATGTCTGTTATCGCGCCAAACTGGGTTACTACCAGGAAGGCGACGACATGGTCTGCAAGAAGTGCGGGCAGCGCTTCCCCTCGTTGTACGTGAACGAAGTCAGGGGCGGCTGCAACCCGGCGGGCGTGCCGACGACAGTCCGAGGCAACGAGTTGGTGATCAGCGCCAGCCAGCTTGAAGCCCAGTCGGCGTACTTCTGATCCGGTGGGGAGATCATGCGTATCAGCACTATCGCATTTGCAAACCTGCGTCGCCGTAAGGGGAAGGCGATCTTCCTGGCCTTGGGCATTGCTATTGGCATTGGAACGGTGGTCGCGCTCTATAGCTTGAGCCGCTCCATTCAGGAGGAGATCGGAACCCAGCTCGACAAGTACGGGGCCAACATCCTCATCGTCCCGCAGTCGAATAGCCTGGCCCTGGACTACGGCGGAGTCTCGGTGCCCAGCGTCAGTTTCGACGTGCACCAGTTGAACAACGACGACATCCAACGGATCCGGCAGATACCCTACCGCAATCGCCTGAGCGTCATCGCGCCCAAGGTGCTCAGCGCCGCCGATGTTGAAGGCAGACAGGTGCTGGTTGCCGGCGTGGACTTCAAGAACGAGCTCCTGCTGAAGCGCTGGTGGGAACTGACGGGCAACAGGCCGCAAGATGACAACGACGTGCTGCTGGGGTACGAGGTCGCCCGCGCGCTTGGCGTCATCGAGCCGGCGGGCGGGCATGAAGCGCAGCATGCAGGCGGCCACCGCACAGCGGGCCAGGGGAAGTTCAACCTGGTGCGCCACGAAGTCGTGATTGCCGGCCAAAAGCACCACGTGGCCGGCGTCATCGGTCAGACCGGCGGAGCGGAAGATCGCATGGTGTTTGGCTCGCTGGCGCATATCCAGAACCTGGTGAACAAGCCGGGACAACTGGACCTGATCGAAGTAAGCGCGCTGTGCAAAGGGTGCCCGGTCGAGGACATCGTGGCCCAGATCCGCGACAAGCTTCCGCACGCAAAAGTCTCGGCGGTACAGCAGGCGGTGCGGGCGCGCGAGGAGATGGTGCAGCGGTTGACGCGGTTCTCCGCTGTGGTTTCGGTGGTCGTGCTGGTAATCGGGGCGCTCATGATCTTTACCACCATGACCGGCTCGGTGGTGGAACGCACCAAGGAAATCGGGGTGTTTCGCGCGATCGGGTTCCGCCGAACTCACATCATTAAGGGCCTGATCATCGAAGTTGCCGCCACCAGCGTGGCCGGTGGCGTGGCGGGCTGGGGCTTAGGGGTACTGGCCAGTTGGCTGGCGTTGCCGTATTTCACGGAAAACGGCGCGCGGCCCGGAATGCACCCCGGAATCCTGCTCGTGGCGGTTGCGGCCGCGCTGTTGATTGGCACCGCCAGCAGCATCTATCCCGCAGTCCGCGCGTCCCGGCTTGATCCTTCGGAAGCGGTGCGCTCCATCTAAGAGGTGCTTGTGGCATTTATTTCCATTGAGAACGTCTCAAAGACTTACCTTCAGAATGGCGGCGCAGCAGCCAGTGTGCTCTGCAATGTGAGTACAACGATTCGAGAAGGCGAGTTTGTCTGCCTGATGGGGCCGTCCGGCTCGGGCAAGACGACGCTGCTGACAGTAGTGGGCGCTATGAACAGCCCGAGTGACGGCAAGCTGATCATTGACGGCATCAGTGTCTACGCCCTCTCGGAGGAGCGGCGCGCGGATTTTCGCCGGGAATACATCGGCTTCGTCTTCCAGCAGCACCACCTGTTGCCGTACCTGGATGCGCTGGAGAACGTCATGCTGCCGCTCACCACCACCCGTTTGAGCACGCACGAGAAAAAGCAGCGCGCCATGCACGTGTTGGAACGCGTGGGCCTGTCCGGTAAAGCGTCGCGACTGCCGAGCCAGCTCTCAGGTGGCGAGCAGGGCCGGGTGGCGATTGCCCGCGCGCTTGTGAACCAGCCGCCATTGATCCTGGCGGATGAGCCCACCGGCACGCTCGACTGCAAAACCGGGGCGGAGATCATGGAAGTCCTCCAGCAGCTCAACGCCCAGGGACAGACCCTCTTTATGGTCACCCACAACGCGGAAAACGCCAGGCTTGCGCATCGGGTGCTGCAAATTCGCGACGGGAGGCTGGATGGCGAGAGGCATCAACCGCTCCGGCAAGTTGGTCAGAGCCGGGCATGACGAAGCAAGCTTTATCACGTACCACTACTTTTTTTTTGGAGAAGACATCATGAACATTCGTGAACTCACACTTGGATTAGCGGTGCTTTTGACTGTGTTGCTGTTGATGGCCAGCGTCGCCGTTGCAGCGCCCCAGACGCTTACCGGCGTTGTGACCGACGACATGTGTGGCAAGAAGCACACCATGATGCCGGGAAAGCCGGACAGCGAGTGCATTCGCGCTTGTGTCAAGGCAGGCAGCAAGTACGCGCTGCTGTCCGGCGACAAGGTATATGTGCTGAAAGGCGATGCCAAGCAGTTTGATCAACTCGCCGGCAAAAAGGTAAAGGTCGCCGGTGACGTGACGGGCACGACCGTGGCGGTCAGCAGTATTGCGGAAGCAAAGTAAACGCTCCGCGACCCGGCTACGCGTGACTGCCCAGCGCCAGCGACGGATTGTGCCGCGCAAGGTAGGCGGCCAGACCTTCGCTGTCGAGGATGGCGCGGGCTTCGTCCCAGGTGACGGGGGCGCCACGTCGCAGCGCCTCGAGGATGCGGATAATACTCAATGCCACCTCGGCCGTCTGCGTCATCTCGCGCGAGCGCACGTAATCAATCGCTTCGAACAACACCGCGTTGGCCTCGGCGAAGGTGAGCGAAGCGGTCGCCCCGTGCGCCTCGGTCCAGTGCGCCTGCCGCAGTGTGTCGTTGACGTGCGACAGAATGAGAAACGTGGCGCGCCCGATGAGCTTCAGATTGCTCGGGCTCACGTTTGTCATGGTGTTGCCGATCACGCGGCCGAGTGCGGCCATAATAGCGGTCGAGTGCGCGTTCAACAGCATCTTGAGCGCGATGTGGCGGCGCAGGCTGAGCGGATCCGGTGTGTTGTCCATGCGCACGTGGACGAACACGTCATCGTGTTGCAGGAATGCGGGTGGCGCCGCATCGGCGTCGGATGCTGCTACCAGCGCGATCCGTGCCTGCCGCTCATGGCACAGCCGGAGGAAGCGCGAGAAGCTTGAATCCGGGTCGCCCAGTTGCTGGAACTCGTCATCCACGAGGACGGCAACTCCCAAGTCTCCGGCGGCGGGCGCTTTGCGCTCGATGTTGGCGCCGGAGAAGGAAAAGTCGTAGAGCAGTTCCTGATCGTCGCCGGCGTTGGTGAGGCTGTTCAGGGCGGCCGCTCTCAAATAGGGATCGTCCACCTGCTCCTCGAAGGCGCGCTTATAGAACGACGACTGCAATCCGCGGAAGCGGCGGCCCAGCAGGTTCTGCCACGCCTGGCGCAGGTCGGCGGCTTCGGTCCAGACCTGGAGCCAGCACTTGCGTGCCTCCGATACACGATCGAGCGGCGCCAGGCGAAATGTCGGGCTGCGTTCGGTGTTGTCTATGAAAACCGTGATCAGGGCCGTCTTGGCGAAATAAGTCGCAAAGCGAGATTTCCTGTAAGTGTCTGCCTCCACGGTGGTAAATCGCGCTAAGGCCGGCAACGACGCATCCACCGCACGTTTAGTGGAGGCAAAGGACGCGAGGCGTCCTGCTATTCCGGGACCGCCGACATAGCCAAGTTCGGCCAGCTCCGCGGCAGTGAGGTGCGCCGCAAGCAGCCTGAACAGTGCCTCTTCCAGCACCACGCCCATCACGAATGTCTCGCTGGTGGTGGCCTGAAGACGCGTCGAACCGGTGATGGCCTGCGGGCCGGTTGCGAGGTTGATCCTGGTGATCGCCGGATTGTCGAGGACCGACACGCTGCGCGCAAACGGCAGCAGCACCTCATCTGGATTGTTGTAAACGAAGTACAACCGCCGCCGGGCTTGCGCTCGTTCGGTGTCATTGAGGTCGCCGTACTGTTCGAGTGCGCCAAGGATGGTGCCGATCACCGATGAAGTCTCGCCACCTTCGGTGACGCAGAACACCACGTCACCGCGCTCGATGCCCCGATCACGCAACTGCAAACGGCCGATCAGTTGCAGGTCTTCAAAGCCTTCCAGCGAACTGACCAGCGCGCGGTCGCCCCCAGTCATCTCGCCGATGCAACGTTCTTCGATATCGGCGGGAAAGTGCGCTTTGAGCTTTGCCCAGCAGGCGTGCTGCTTCACTCGCCGCCAGAACGGGCGCCAGAAGCTGCTCTCCATCTGCTTGGCGAGCCTGCCGGTGGCGCCGCAGCCGTAGAAATAGATCTTCTGCCCGGAACGAATTGCCTCGACCATGGCATTCACCGCTTGCTCGAGCGCGGACGTATCGGCGACAAGCTCTGTGATCTTGCGTTCCACATCCTCATCCACGGAGAGCAACATGCACAATCCGTGTTCGGCGTCGGTCTGCATGGCAGAGCTCAGGTTCCAAGTTTTGGGGTGCCGCTGTTCCGTCAATAAGTTGAACAGGTGGAACTGTTGTTTGTTCGCGACGTAATCCACTGATTGCGCCGAGGGCGTGACGCCCAGCAGCCGCAGGATCTCTGACATGGATAGCTCCGGAAAAGTACCGGCCATCATACCAGCGCGACCCACCGAGCTGGCAGTGACGCCGAGGAAGGCCACCTGCGTTCGTAACTTGCGGCCAGCGTTGCCGGTGCTTACAGTCGGTGGCGGCATCGTCTGCCTGCTGGATGACTCCTGCCACCAAACTCGGCGCTGCGCGCACCTTTGTTCGCAATTACGTCATTTTGCTTCGCCAGGCCAAGCTGTTCGGCCTGGAGCACGATGGAACGCGCAAACAGTTGGCGCTCACCTGGCGGGAGTTGCAAAACGCGCTCAGCGACAAGCGCCAACTGCTGTTAGGCGGCTGCGGCGACCGCCTGATCATCGATGACACCAGCCTGAAGGCCTCCACGCCCGAACGCACGTTTCTGGAATTTCTCGCCGCCGCCGCCATCGGCAGCCTGCAGTTTGCAGCCAGCGTGACCGCAGAGGAGTTCGCGCTGCTGGTTCGCACCTTTGCCGCCGCCAAGCCGGGGACGCTGTGGAGTGAAATGCGGAAGTCGCTCAATGGGAGGATGCGCGGCATTCGCGTACAGGAATTTCGCCTGGGGCCGGACGACAACGCCTGCGCGCCTGGACAGGTGGGCGCGGGTGCGCAGATTGCGGTGGCCACGCTGGGGGACACGGCGCGCGCGCTGGAAACCTGGCTCCAAGATCCGCAAAACCTGGTGCGTCTCGTTCTGGCCGCGCAGATCAAAGGCACCACATCTGCAAACGCAAGCGCCGCGTCTGAATCGGTTGGCGAAGACGATGTTGTCGGACTTATCCGCCATCTGGCCACGCTGGCGACAAAGTCCGAAGGCGCAAATCCACAATCCATCGACTCGGAGCAAAACAAACTGACCGCGCTGCTCGCCAATGTCGGTCTGACCGACAATGATCCGCGTCTGCTGGTGCATATCGCCGAGCAGTTGGCCATACGCGTGGCGCTGGAGCGATATGAGCACGGGGAGACCCGCTTCAACGCGGTTCAGCAGACGCTCGACCGCATGGGCCAGGAATTGGAACTGCTGCGGAAGGCGCTCAACGCGGTTGACGGCCCAAGCGCGGAAGAGTACCGCGAGATGCTCGATCGCCAGTTCTGGGCGGGAATTCCCGACCGCGTCAAACGGAGCGTCCTGCTTTCGGGTGATAGCTGGTGTGTCCCGCCGCGGAACATCCGCTCGTTCGTCGAACCGCTGCAGGAAAGCAGCGAGCAAAAGGTGGCTGCCGACGTGCTGCGCATCTACTCGCGGGCCCTGTTACACACGGAGGCCGAACGGCAGCAGAGAGTCGCTCCGGGCATTGCCGAGCTTGCGGACTTGTACGCTCGCGCCGGTGAGGAAGTGGCAACGCCAACCATGAGATTGGTGATGGAGGCCTGGCGACAGGCCCGCGAACCGTTGCGCGCACAACTCTGGCAGACATTGTTGCGCCTCGCTCAGGAAGCCGCGGCGCGCCACCTGTACGGCACGGTGGCCGCTTCGCTGGCCCAAGCCGATACCAGCGAAAGCGTTGCGATTTCCGCCAGCGTGCGCGACCGCCTTCCCGAGTTCATGGACGATCTCTTGCGCTGCGACGTCCCGAGCGGCGATTTGCTCGAAGTTCTGCGTGCGTCGCCCGAGGCTGTTGCGTGGGAAACGCTGGAGCGATTTGCAAAGTGCGCGCGCGTGGCCGAACGTGATCGCCTGTGCACGGCGGTTGAGCAGATCGGCAGCTCGGTCCTCGATCAACTGCGGCGCTTGTACCGCGAGGGCCCCGATGCGGAGGGCTTGCGTACCATCGGCGCGTTGTCGCTGCTGGACATGCCGTTGCTGACCTACACACTGCCGCAGCGAGTCAGCAATTACGGCCGCGCGCAGCAGGATGAAGTGGTACGCCAGATTGCCCGCGCCGGCGCCGCAGGACGTGGACGCTTGCTGGCCAGTCTTTTGGGCCGCCTCCATCGTCTGGTGGTGCCACAAGCGCTGGATGAAATCGGCATCAGCGGCGATTCTTCCGCCGTGCCGGTGCTGCTGGTCGCTGCCACCAACGACGAAGCCGAATATCTGCAGCTCAAAGCCATCGAAGCACTCGGCCGTCTGCGTGACCCCGCTGCGATCAAGCCGCTCTCGGATCTTGCCAGTGCGAAGCGCTGGGTTGGGTGGGAATATCCGAAGGAATTGCGCATCGTTGCGTTGCAGGCGCTCACGAACATCGCGCCGGAAGTTGGCCGCAAACTCGCCTCCTCCTGCGGCCTTCAGGACAGCGACATGCGTATCGCCCCGTTGGCGCCGGCAGCGAGTGGCGAGTGGCTGCGCGCGCGTCGTTACCGCAGGGTCACGCCCGCCAGCAGTCTGCTCGCCCAAGTGATCTCACCGGCGCAGCGTTGCACAGTGGCAGTGGAGAGTTTAAGCCTGGGTGGCGGCGCCGCGGTGCTTGCCACACGCGCGCAACTGGGGACCGAAGCAACCATGCAGCTTCAGCTTAGCTTTCATCGCCTCAGCCCGCAGGTGCTTCTACGGCCATTGATGGATTACCGCCTGAGTTTCGAGATAGCCGACATCACCATGGAGGAGCGCCTGCACCTTCGTCACTATCTCGCAAGCCAGTTGCCCGCCAAAGCGGATGCCGCGCGCTCCGCCTCCGCCTGATTACCTCGTCCGACGAGATCCAAACGCAAGGTCGCTCGACTCCCAGCCCAGTACGGGCCCGGACCGGCACCAAAAGCGGACACTCGCTCGCGGATGACAGACGCGTGGGTTAGATCAACCGGCTTAGCAATTCGGAAACCGCTGTAGTTTCAGTGGTACCGCAGCAGCACCGCATTATGCATGGCCTCTAGCGTGCGCTGGTGGTCGAGCTCGGTAGGATTAAGGATCTGGACGCGCATGATGCCGCATGATGATTCGCACACCACCGCTCTCCACCGCACGGTCTCGCCGCGTTGGACCCACAGGTCTGTGAACTGAATGTCGATCTCGTCGCCCACCGCAAACCATTTATCGCCCAAGAAGCGAATGCCATCTTCGAGCATTTCAAGCGCTCGGCCCGAACCGGTCTCCTGGTGGTTGCCATATGTGACGGGAAAATCAACCGGCCATTGCAAACGTCCGGCTGGAGATTCGAACGTCCAAATCGTAGTTGAATGCATGGCAAGCTCCGGGATTCGGGACGCACGCCTCCTGCCACAGGCCGGAAGTACTGTAAGGCGTTGATGATTACGGGCAAGCAGTGGTCGTCACGTCCACGCAATGTGAGACAGGTGACAAAAAATGTCCGCAGACAATATCCAATTGTTGCAGCCGGAAGTGAGATGAACTGTCGTGCTGCTATCGGCTGGTAGTGGTTTGACCGCGAGCTTGGGCCGACTGCTGCCTGGCCCGCATGATGCGCATCATGCCGTATTCCACCAGCCGCGGAGCAAGCTGGTAAAGCTTAATGAAAATGCGGTCGCGCCAGGGCACCACGACTTCCACTTTCCGCTCCAAGTGGCCGCGCAATACGGCACGCGCCACGCGCTCGGCGCTGATACCGCGAATCAAGCCTTCATTGAATTTCTGGGCGTGGGCGCCCTTCACCGAGTTTTTGCTGAAGTCGGTCGCGATATAGCCGGGGCAGACGGTCATCACGTGAACGCCGGTGTCCGCCAGTTCGACGCGCGCGGCCTTGCCAATCGCGTTCATGGCGAACTTCGTTCCCGAATAAGCGGCGCTATAGGGCAGCGGAATATGCCCGGCAACACTGGATACGTTGATGATGGTGCCGCTTCCCTGCTGCCGCATCACGGGAATAGCAACCTGTATGCCGTCAATCATGCCGAAAAGATTGGTGGCGAACATGTCGCGGCAGGCCGCCATGTCCATCTCAGCCAGCGAGTCGACCAGACCGAAGCCGGCGTTGTTCACCCAGATGTCCACCCGGCCGAAGTTGTGCACGGTCAGCGCCATCAATCGATCGATCTCCTCGCGATTGCGCACATCACAGGCCAGCGCCAGGGTGCGCTCCGGATGGCCGATGCGCACGCGCGCGGCCTCGGCGCGTCCGGCATCCCGCGACGACAGCACTACCGCCGCACCCTCGTCCACGAACAACTTCGCCAACGCCTCTCCGATGCCCATCGAGGCGCCGGTGATCACCGCTACTTTGCCAGTCAGGGAGTCCACGACTGACAGTTTAAAGGAAGTTGCCAGTTGTCAGTTGCTGGTTGTCAGTTGGTGGTCTCGCCGGATGTAACGTAATTGGCAACTGACAACGGTGCCGTCGCCGTTTCTGTAGAAAAAGCAAAGGCGTAATCTCCTGAGAAGCTGTCAGCAAACAACGAAGCCCGGACGAGCGGTCTGGGCCAGGAGGATTACGCCATGGAAGAGTGTATTGGTTTTCAGGCTGTGGAGGGAAGCGGGCTGTGGCGGCAAACGGTCGAGGGTTTTATCCGCGAGCGGGTGCGCGAGCTGATCGAGCACGTGCGGGAGCAGGAACTGGAGGTGGCGCTGGGGGCCGAACGCAGCCAGCGTTGCGGGGGACGCGCCGGGTACCGGCACGGGCACAAGCCGCGGCGGCCAGCCTTGCGCAGCGGGGTGGTGGACTTACAGGTGCCGCGGGGCCGACTGGCGGAGGAGGCCGGCGGCGAGCGCGAGTGGCGCGAGTGGCACAGTCGATGGCTGCCGCGCTATCGCCGCAACGGCGCGGAGGTGGACCAGGCGGGGCGGCGTGTGTACTTGGCAGGCGGCAACACGCGGCGGATCCGCGGCGCGCTGCAGCCGCTGCTGGAAGGGGCGGCGCTGTCGAAGAGCGCGGTGTCCCGGCTGGTGGCGTTTGCAGGAGGACTACGAGCGCTGGAGCCGGCGCGACTTGTCCGGCGACGAGATTGTTTACCTGTACCTGGACGCGATCTACCCGAAGGTGCGCAGCGCGGGCAAGCTGATCGCCTTGCCGGTGCTGGTGGCCATCGGGGTGAAGCGCAGCGGGGAGAAGCTGCTGCTGGCGCTGGCCACGGGCGCGGCCGAGAGCGGCGAGGTCTGGCAGATGCTGCTGGAGGACCTGGCGGCGCGCGGCGTCGGCAACCCCGCGCGGATCATCAGCGACAGCAATGCCGGACTGAAGGCGGCCTTGCGGCGGGTGTGGCCGCAGGTGCGGCATCAGCGCTGCACGGTGCACAAGCTGCGCAACCTGCTGGCGAAAGCGCCCAAGCACGCGCGGGCGGCGGTGCGGCAGGACTACCACGCGATCGTGTACGCGCCCAGTCGCAGCGAAGCGGAGCAGGCGCGCCGGCGCTTTGTCAGCAAATGGGAGAAGCTGGCGCCCTCGGTGGCGGCCAGCCTGGAGGAGGCCGGCGACGAGTTACTGGCTGATGGAGTCGAATGCAACGACCGCCGACAGCAATCGTCGCAAGCTGCGGAGAACCG
>JBHGBA010000068.1:0-19642 GCA_041946775.1 Terriglobales bacterium | reverse complement strand
AGCTAAGTGCTTTGCGCTCTATATTTTGACACTTAACTCCTTTAGACGGAAAGATTTACATGCAACCCACTGCCTAAGCTGCTGAAAACAAACGATCGTGGGGGAGGGGGGTACCCCATCGGCTTCCCGTTTTGGGCGGGAATGGTACAGACCGGGCACATCCCTGACAGATCAGACCGGGGACATCCCTGACACAGCGGCAGTCTTCGGCGCTGCAAGCCTGTCCAGCCACTCGCGTTAAAATCAACGTACATCATCGAGGACGGCTAATGTCAGACGAAGAACTGCAATCGCTTTTTGCTCGTGCGCCCTTTGTGCAGCAATACGGATTCCGCTTTCAAAGTGTGGACAACGCCGGCACCTGCACCCTGCATGCTCCCCTGAACGAGCGCTTTCTGCGGCTGGATGGAATCGTCAGTGGCCCCATGCTGATGGCCGCCGCCGATGCCGCCATGTGGACTGCCATCGTCAGCAAGCTGGGAAAAAGCGCCGCCAAGGCAGTGACGGCGGAAATGAAGACCAACTTCCTCTCGGCGGCCAAACGCGAAGAGTTCTGGTGTACGGCGAAGGTGCTCAAGGCGGGTTCACGGCTGATCTTTGGCACCGCCGAGTGTGTCGCCAAAGACGGTCGCCTGCTGGCGCACCACACGTTGACTTACATTCGGCCCGTGTGAAACACGTTCTCCGTTTTCCGTTTATCGGGTGAAAGGGTGCCCCACCTTCGCGCCGTGCTTTTCGGCGCTAAGGTGGGTTTGTGATTCCGTAACGGAAAACGGAAAACGGAGAACGGAAAACGGTCTTCTCAATCCCGCCAGATAAAGTAATCAATCACGCGGTGCGCGGCGTCGCGCAGGATCACGCGTTCATCAATAATGACGCGCTCCCAGCCGTGCGGTATCGGCGACAGGCGCGCGGTGCAGGCGTACGGAATCGGGTCGCCGTAGGCTGCCTGTTGCATCTTTTTGGCGTGTCCCGGAGGAATCTTGCCCTTCTTGGCCAGTCCGGGCGGCAGGCGATAATTCGACGCCAGACAACTCCGCAGATAAGAGCGCTCGTCTTCGGTGAACACGTAAACTTTCGCATCGCGGTCGTGGTCGCCGCGTCGGCTGCGACGCTCGTAGCGATCGTCATCGCGATCATCGTCCCCGTCATCGTCATGATGGCGATTGCGCTCTGAATAGGCCGATCTGTGGCTGTCGTCTCGCGGGGAAACGTTCGGCGTTGACGCCGTCCTAACGTTCCAGGCAATCACGGCTTCCGGTTCGATGACGGCTTCGTGGCGTCCGCCGGCAGCCGCGCCCACGGTGCCCGAACCCGCGCCGACACCGGCGCCAATCAACGCGCCCTTGCCGCCGCCGATTAGGCCGCCGAGCAGCGCGCCGGCCGCGGCGCCGCCGCCAATCAGCACCGCATTGCGCTTGGTATGCGAGCGGCCTTCCAGCACCACCGGGTCTGCGGTCAGCGGAATGCGGCGCCCGCTGCAAGTGATGGAACTCGGTTGCAACGCGAGCACGCCGGGGCTGCTCAGGCGTCCGGAGCGCTTGGACTCAACCACCGTGCCGCGCACCGCGCTCCCCTGCGGACAGCTTCGCCCGTTGATCAGTACCGGGCGCGCCAGGCTCCCGGTGAACGCCGTTCCCACCGGGCTCGACTCGCTGGATAGACGCTGGTTGATGCGCACCTCGACCTGCTGCGCGGCGAGGCTGCTGGCCAAGAAAGCGATGGCGAAGATCAATCGAAATATTTTCGGCATAAAATGCCCCCGCGAACTGCTGTCCGCTTGAAATTCTCGTCAATGCTAGTGGAGACGAGGGGCTGCGCAAAGCTTACGTTCGGACAACAACGGAAGTACGTTTTCCGTTCTCTGTTTTTCCGTTCAAAACCAAACAACGGATTTAGACGGATCAGAATTGAAGATTTCAGAATTCAGATTTCAGAATTAACGGCGACTTCGGCACTTATCAATCTGAAATCTGAATTCTTGATTCTGAAACGATTCTTGATCCGTTTCAATCCGTGTAAATCCGTGGTCAGGTTTAGAAAAAGGGCCGCCCACCAGAAACCAGAAACTGAAACCAGAAACTATTCTTCTTCTTCCGCCTCCTCGCCACGCGCCGCTCTGGCCGCAGCGATGATCTTCTCCTGCTGTTGCGCGGGGACGATGTCGTAGTGGTCCATTTCCATGTTGAACGAGCCACGGCCCTGCGTCATCGAGGTCAGGTCGGTGCCGTAAGTTAGCATCTCGGCCATGGGCACTTCCGCGCGGATCACCGTCTTGCCGCCCTTGTTGTCCATGCCCTGGATACGGCCGCGCCGCGAGTTCAGGTCGCCCATGATGGTGCCGGCGAACTCGTCGGGCACGGTGATCTCCACGTTCATGATGGGCTCCAGCAGCGTGGGTTTGGCCTGCTCCATGGCCTTCTTGAAGGCGATGCGGCCCGCGGTCTTGAACGACAATTCGTTGGAGTCCACTTCGTGGTAGCTGCCGTCGTAGAGGACCACCTTGAAATCAACGACCGGGAAACCGGCGAGGTAACCGCGCTGCGCGGCCTCGACGATGCCCTTCTCGACAGCGGGGATGAAGTTCTTGGGAATCGCGCCGCCGAAGATTTCGTTGACGAACTCGAAATTGCCGCCCCGCGGCAGCGGTTCCATCTTAATGCGGCAGTCACCGAACTGGCCGTGACCACCGGTCTGCTTCTTATGGCGGCCCTGCACGTCGGCCTTGCCGCGAATGGTTTCGCGATATGGCACCTTGGGCGCCTGGAGCGTGACCTCGGTGTTGTAGCGCTTCTTCAAGCGGCTGACGACCACTTCGATGTGCTGCTGGCCGGTGCCGGCGATAAGAAATTCTTTCGTCTGCTCGTCGCGGAAGAAGCGCAGCATGGGGTCTTCTTCCATCAGCTTGTAAACGTTGGAGAGCTTGTCTTCGTCGGCGCGCGACTTGGGCTGAATGGCGAAGGTGATGGCCGGCTCGGGCAGCTTGACCTTGGGAAACTCAATCGGCGAGACCTTGTCGCCCAGAGCGTCGCCGGTGACAGTGTCTTTCAGCTTAGCGACCGCGCCGATATCGCCGGCGCGCAACTCGTTCACCGGTACGGCCTGTTTGCCCTGCATGATGGAAAGGTGCGCCAGCTTTTCCGAGGTGCTCTTGCTGAAGTTTTGGAGCACGGCGTCGTTCTTGACGACGCCGCTGTACACCTTGAAGTAGGTGATGCGGCCTGCGAAAGGATCGCTGACCGTCTTGAAGACGAACGCGGATGCGGGCTCGCTGTCGCTGACCTTGCGCTGCGCGGGCTGGCCATCACCGGAGGCCGGTGCAGCGGCCACCGTGGCGCGTGACACGGCACTCGGCAAATAATCAACGATGAAGTCCAACAGGCGGTCGGCGCCGATGTTGCCCAGCCCCGAGGCGAACAGCATGGGCACAATGCGGCGTTCCTTGATGGCATCGCGCAGGCCGGCCAGCAGGTCTTGCTCGGGCAGTGTGCCCTGGTCGAAGAACTTCTCCATCAGCGCGTCGTTGCCTTCGGCCACCATTTCGACCAGCTTGTCGTGTGCGGCCTGGGCCGCATCCTTCATGTTTGCCGGGATGTCGGCTTCCTTGCCCTTGCCGTTGCCGCCCAGTTCATAGGTGAAGGCCTTCATTTTCACCAGATCAACCACGCCGCTCAGGTTCTTCTCGCTGCCGATGGGTAACTGCACGGGGACAACGGTGCGGCCGAAGGCGCCGGTCACGGACTCCAGCACGCGGCTGGCATCGGCGCGCTCGCGGTCCATGCGGCTGGCGACGACGATGCGCGGCATCTCGTACTCGTCGGCGTACTGCCAGACCTTCTCGGTCACCACTTCGACACCGGCCACGCCGTCCACCACGACGATGGCGGACTCAACGGCGGGCATGGCCATCTTGGCTTCGTGGACGAACATGTTGAACCCGGGAGTGTCCACGAAATTGATCTTGTTGCGGTTCCACTCGGCGTGGGCCAGGGCCAGCGCAATGGACATGGAGCGCTGGATTTCTTCGTCGTCGTAATCGGTGACGGTGGTGCCGTCGTCCACATGGCCGAGCCGCTGCGTGCTGCCGGCAGTGTAAAGCATGGCGGAGACGAGCTGCGTCTTGCCGGCGTCGCCGTGGCCGACCAGAGCGACGTTCCGGATGTTCGCGCCTTCGTAAACCTTCACGGAATGACTCCTTTCAGACTGCCGGCTCGCTGCCCAAACTCAGGCTTTCCCCGGGGCACGTACTGTCGCCGGGGCCGGCTTGAGGTGTCCGGGGGCAGAAAACCGAGCAGCCGCACGCTCTCGCGCGCGGTCACGACTGGACAAAAGCTGATTCTAACACTCGCAAAAATAATGGCTCAAGGCGGGTCGGGTACACTTGGGAGCAGCTCATGTCCAGCCCGCAAAGCGCCGCGTCCGCCCCGCGTGAGGCCGCAATCCGGACCCGCCTGCCCGCAATGCTCTCTGTAGTTGCGCTGGTGCTGATCATGGCAGCCGCCGCGTACTTCCGAATCTACAAAATTGACGCGAAGAGTTTCTGGACGGACGAGGGTGTCAGCGCGGCCTTCACCAGGCTGCACTGGTACGACTTGGGGCGCATCCTGTGGCGGCGCGAGGCCAACATGACGCTCTACTACCTCTTGCTGCGCGGATGGACGCTGGCGGGCGACAGCGTGGCGTGGATTCGCGGGCTCTCGGCGTTGTTTTCCCTGGCGACGGTCCCGGTGGTGTACGTCCTGGGCCGCAAGCTGTTCGGGGGCGCCGTGGGCTTCACGGCGGCACTGTTGCTGGCGGTGAATGCGTACGCGGTACGCTATGCGCAGGAAGCACGCAGCTACAGCCTGGTGATGCTGCTGGTCACGCTGGCGACGTGGCTGTTCGTGCGCGCGACGGAGAGCGGACGCCGGCGCGACTGGACGTCGTACGTGGTGGCGAGCGTGCTCGCCATTTACGCGCATTTCTTTGCCGTGCTGGTGGTCGTGGCGCAGTGGGTGGCGGTGCAACTCTGCGAAACCCACATCTGCCAAAACCGGGCAGATGTGGGGCGCCAAGAGGCAGATGTGGGGCGCCAAGGGACAGACGTGGGGCGCCAGAGACCGCACCTATACAACTGGGCGGTGAAGCGGATTGCGCTGTGGACGCTGCCGGTCTGGGCTTTCATCGCCAGCACCGGCGCCGGGCCGATCAAGTGGATCCGGCGGCCCAGCATCGAGGAACTGGGCACGGCGTTCAGTCAGTTTGCCGGCAACGGCGGAGCGGCGCTGGCTTCGCTGTATGCCGCGGGTTGCGTGCTGGCGCTGATTGCGGCGGTACGCGCCTGCCGAACGCCGGCGACCACTGCGGAGCGCGGCTGTAAGGAGCGCCAATCGTACATTCTGCTGCTGGCCTGGCTTGTGGTGCCAGTCGCGATTGCGTTGCTGGTATCTCTAGTGCGGCCGGTGTTCCTGCCGAGATATCTGATCGTTTGTCTGCCGGCTCTGGTGCTGCTGGTGGCCGCCGGCTTCGCCTCGTTCCGCGAACGCTGGATGGCGGCACCGGTGCTCGCGCTCACGTTGTGGTTTGCTATCGTTGGCCTGCGCTCGTACTACCGCGAGGACTTTGATCTGACTCGCGAAGACTTCCGCGGCGTGGCGCAATACGTGGCGGCGCATGCGCAACCTGGCGACATCATCCTGTTCCACAACGGCCAGGGACGTTTTGCGTACGAGTACTACGCGAACCGCCTGCCCGGCGTGAAGCCCACGATTGTTTTTCCCGGCCGTGGCGCTGAGGTTGCCTGGGGCGATTTCATGGGCAGTCCGAAACCCGACGTGCTTCAAACTCCGGCAGCAGAGGGGCGGCGCATATGGATGGTCTTCAGCCAGAACGGTGGTGCTGAGGACAAGACGGCACGCGAGTTACGCGCTGCCGCAGGCGGGCGCGAGCGGTTGCTGGACGAGCGCGAGTTCTCGTGGGTACACGTTGATCTTTTTGCACCCTGAAAACCAACCGCGGATTCACATGGATTTGCGCGGCCGGGAAAGGGCGTGTATCTCTCACCGGTGACTGCCATCACACCAGCATGTTATTCGCGCAACTTGCCTCCGCTGCTCGCGTTTGCGTCCCGCCCTCGGCAAATTTAAAGAAATGTCTACACCGGTACGGCAACGCTCTCCACAATTTCCCGCAGGATTTCGTCGGCCTGCTCGGAGCGCTTTCGGGTGGAGGAATACCGGGCGTTGACTACGGCGCGATGCGCGAGCACGGGAACGGCAAGCGACTTGAAATCGTCGGGGCGGGTAAAGGGTCGCCCTTCGACAAAGGCCATCGCCTGGGCGGCGCGGTACAGCATCAAGGCGCCGCGCGGCGACACTCCCAGCGACAGGTATTCCGATTCGCGGGTGCGCCGCACGATTTCCAGCGTGTAGCTGATCAGAGACTCGTCCACTCGGACGCGCATGACTTCGTCTTGCAGGCTGATAACATCGGCCGCGTTGACTACCGGGCGAAGGTCTTCCAAGCGCGCGACGCCCGCTTCGGCGCGCAGGATTTCGCGTTCGCTGTCCGCCTCCGGGTACCCCATGCGTGCGCGGACCAGGAAACGGTCCATCTGCGATTCCGGCAGCGGATAGGTGCCGTGATGCTCGACCGGGTTTTGCGTGGCAATCACCAGGAACGGCTGCGGCAGCGCGTAAGAACGCGAGTCCACCGTCACCTGGCTTTCGTTCATGGCCTCCAGCAACGCCGATTGCGTCTTCGGGGTGGTGCGGTTGATCTCGTCGGCCAGCAGCACGTTGGTAAACACCGGGCCGCGGCGGAACTCGAACCGCTGTTCGCCCGGCGAATACATCAGGATGCCGAGCACGTCGCTGGGCAGCATGTCGCTGGTGAACTGAATGCGCTGGAAGGAGCAGTCGAGCGCGCGGGCCAGCGCCTGCGCCAGCGTGGTCTTGCCCACGCCCGGCACGCCCTCGATCAGCAGGTGGCCGCGCGCCAGCAGCGCCACGATCGCCAGGCGCACGACCTCATCCTGTCCGCGAATGACCGTGCGCAGCGCCGCTTCAAGCTGGGCGACCCGTGCCACGGACGCCGATTCCGTTTGGGGAGCCATTGGAGCGATTCTAAACTACCTGCTACCGCCTGCATCCGCTGCGCAGCACCAAAGTTATGGCCGCGCTAAAATGCCCGGCACGGAGGACGTATGAACCGCGTGGTCCATTTCGAGTTCGCGGCCACTGAACCGGAACGCGCCGCCAAGTTCTATCAGGAGGTGTTTGGCTGGCAAATCACCAAGTGGCAGGGCCCTGAACTCTATTGGCTGGTAACTACCGGCCCGGACAGCGAGCCCGGCATCAACGGCGGCATCCTGCGTCACCAGGACGGGCAACCACGCACCGTCAATACCATCGAGGTCGGCAGCGTGGACGACTTCGCTGCTAAGGTCACCAACAAGGGTGGCGAAGTTGTCGTCCCCAAGATGGCCATTCCCGGCGTGGGTTACCAGGCCTACTGCAAGGACACCGAAGGCAACCTGTTCGGCCTGCATCAATTCGATCCCTCGGCGAAGTAACAATGTCCCGCACAGGACAAAGGGCACGATCGTGGAACCGTGCCCTTCAATCAGTTTAGACCCTTTTGTTTACGCCTGAAATTCTGCCGGACGCCCGGTCAGCCGCTCGATGCGCTTGGCAATCGGCGGATGGGTGGAGAACAGGCTGGCGAAGTCCATTCCCAACAGCGGCTGCACGATAAACATGTGGGCTGTCGAGGGGTTTGCGACCAGCGGCACGCGCCGCGAATACATATCCAGCTTGCGCAGCGCGCTGGCCAGCGCGTAAGGGTTGCCGGTCATGTTGGCGCCGGTGGCGTCCGCCTGGTATTCGCGCGAACGCGAGACCGCCATCTGGATCAGCATGGCCGCAATGGGCGCCAGGATGATCATGAACAGCGCGCCCAGCCCGCCGCCGCGCCGCTCGTCGCGGTCGCCGCCGTAGCCGCCGAACATCGCGCCGAACATTGCCATACGCGCCAGGACGGTGATCGCTCCCGCCAGCGTGGCTGCGATGCTGCTGATCAGGATGTCGCGGTTGCGCACGTGACCCAACTCGTGGGCCAGTACACCTTCCAGCTCCTCGTCATTCAGGATCTGGAGAATACCTTCGGTCACCGCGACCGAGGCGTGTGCCGGGTTGCGTCCGGTAGCGAACGCGTTGGGTGATTGTGAGGGGACGACGAACAGCTTCGGCATCGGCAAGCCAACGCGCTGCGTCAGCCGTTCGACGATACCGTACACGCGCGGCGCCTGTTCGCGGGTCACCGGCTTGGCGCGATACATGGCCAGCGCGATCTTGTCGGAGAAGAAGTAGGAGACGAAGTTCATCACGCCGGCAATGACCAGCGCGAACACCAGCCCGCTTTGCCCGCCGAAGTACTCGCCGATGAGCAGGATGAACCCCGTCAGCAGACCCAGCAGTGCGACAGTCTTCAGGTTGTTGCTCATATATGTATTACGTCCTTTATCTGCCTAAGTAGATGTTACCAGCAGCCAAAAGTTTCGCAATCGAGAGCGGCCGCTCGATGATGTATGCTGGCTGCTGCTCCCATGGATCCGGTGACCATCAGCATTCTGCTGGGGCTGACGGCGGCCATCGCCAACGTGGCCGGTGGCGCGGCCATTGCCCATCGCCACTGGAACCAGAGATATCTGAAGTACTTCGTCGCCTTGGGCTGCGGCTTCATGCTGGCCACGGCGCTGGGCGAGATGGTGCCGGAAAGCATCGCCATCCGCGGCCGCAGCGCCGGTCTGCTGGTGCTCGCCGGCTATCTGATCGTCCACTTCTTCGAGCATACGCTCACCCCGCACTTCCACTTCGGCGAGGAGACGCACGCCGCCGAGTTCGTGCAGCGCCACAAAGGCTACTCGGTCCTGCTGGCGCTTATCATCCATACGTTTTTTGACGGCATCGCCATCGCCTCCGGCTTTCTGGTCTCCGGGTGGCTGGGCTGGGTGATCTTTGTCGCCGTCTTCCTGCACAAGCTGCCTGAGGGATTCACGGTTGCTTCGGTGATGCTGGCCAGCGGTCAGAGCCGCGGCAGAGCGCTGGGCGCTGCCGTTCTGCTCGGGCTGGCGACGGTGACCGGGGTGCTCACGATGGCAGCTACCCATCAGGCGGTCGGGATCGGCCTGCCCCTGTCGGCCGGGGTGACCATCTATGTGGCCGCGTCGGACCTGATGCCGGAGGTCAACGAACAGCCCGGGGTCAAGATGGCAGTAGTGGTGTTCCTTGGCGTCGGCCTGTTGTTTCTGCTGGACCACCTCGTCCACGCCCACTAGCTTCCCAATCATAGCGTCTCCGACTGAGCAAGATGTTCCACGTGGAACAATTTGTCTCCGTTACAGTGTGCGCATTCCTGAATTAAGTCGTTGAAAACAAGGCTTAAATAATTATTGACAATATTACACTCATATTTTATTATCGTTTCGTGCTAAATATTTATCTAACCTCGTGTGGTGATTTCGGAAACGTTAGAGGAGGTTAAAACAGACATGCTGACTCGTTGGGACCCATTCCGTGAGCTGACCACCCTACACGACCAGATGAACCGGCTGTTCCGCGAGGCTTATGGCCCGCTTACCACCGGCCGTGAGGAATCGCTGGCGGCCGGCTCGTTCGTACCCCCGGTGGATGTTTACGAAGACGAGCACGCCATCGTGCTGAAGATGGAAGTGCCGGGCATTGACCAGAAGGACATTGACATCCGTCTGGAGAACAGCGTTCTGACCGTGCGCGGCGAGCGCAAGTTCGAGAAGGAAAAAAAGGAGGAAAACTTCCAGCGCGTGGAGCGCCGCTATGGTTCCTTCAGCCGTTCCTTCACCCTGCCGAACACGGTGGACACGGACAACGTCAACGCCGACTACGAGAACGGCGTGCTGAAGATCACGCTGGCCAAGCGCGCCGAAGCCAAGCCGAAGCAGATCAAGGTGAACGTCGGCGGCGGCCAGAAGCAGATCGAGGGCAAGGGCAAGGCAGCGTAATGTGCCGGCCAGCCGGTTGCAGCGGGGAGGCCGGCCGGCCTCCCCGAATCATTTGCGAATTTTGAATATTGATTGGGAAGGGGCCTTGGTTGCGGCGGGGACGCTACCCCGTCAAAATTCAAAAATCAAAATTCAAAAACCATCGTAGATTTCCAACTAGCAGGTAAATATCGATGACGATTCGTTGGGACAAACTGACCTTGAAGGCGCAGGAGGCGATCCAGCGCGCTAACGAGCTGGCATCGGAGCACGGCAATCCCGAGTTGCTCCCGCTGCATGTGTTGGCGGCGCTGGTTGAAGACCGCGAAGGCATTGTGCCGCCGGTGCTGGAGAAGATCGGCGAGGGCGCCCAAGCGGTGGTGGCCGATGCCAACCGCGAATTGCAGCGGCTGCCCAAAGTGTCGGGCGGGGCGTACCCGGCAACGCTGTCGGCGTCCGCCAACCAGATGCTGGAGGGCGCGTTCAAAGAGGCCGACAATTTCAAGGACGAATACGTCTCGACCGAGCACCTGTTGCTCTCCATCGCCCGCCTGCCGCGCGACGCGGCGCAGGCCATCCTAGGGCGGCATGGGGCGACTTACGACTCGATCCTGAAGGCACTGACTTCCGTACGCGGCACGCAGCGCATCACCGACCAGAATCCTGAAGGCAAGTTCCAGGCGCTGGCGCGTTATGCTCGCGACCTCACGGACCTTGCGCGGCGCGGCAAGCTGGATCCGGTGATCGGGCGCGACGAGGAAATCCGCCGCGTGATCCAGGTGCTCTCGCGGCGTACCAAGAACAACCCGGTGCTGATCGGCGAGCCCGGCGTCGGCAAGACGGCGATCGTTGAAGGTCTGGCGCAGCGCATTGTCAGTGGCGATGTGCCCGAAGCGCTGAAGAACAAGCGCCTGGTCGCGCTTGATCTGGGCGCGATGCTGGCCGGCGCGAAATACCGCGGCGAATTCGAAGACCGACTGAAGGCGGTGCTCAAGGAGATCGAGGAGTCGCAGGGGCGGATCGTGCTGTTCATTGACGAGCTGCACACGCTGGTTGGCGCGGGCGCGGCCGAAGGCGCGATTGATGCCAGCAACATGCTGAAGCCGGCGCTGGCGCGCGGCGAGCTGCGCGCCATCGGCGCCACTACGCTGAACGAATACCGCAAGCACATCGAGAAAGACCCGGCACTGGAGCGCCGTTTCCAGATCGTGTTTGTGGGCGAGCCGAACGTCGAAGACACCATCGCCATCCTGCGCGGGCTGAAGGAGCGCTACGAACAGCACCACGGCGTGCGCATCAAAGACTCGGCCATAGTGGCGGCGGCCACGCTTTCGCATCGTTACATTTCGGACCGTTTCCTGCCGGACAAGGCCATTGACCTGGTGGATGAAGCCGCGGCGTCCCTGGCCATCCAGATGGGCTCGGTGCCGACCGAGGTGGACCAGCTCGAACGCCGTGCCACCAACCTGGAAATCGAGCGGCAGGCGCTGAAGAAGGAAGACGATTCGAACTCGCGCGAACGCCTAGCGCAACTCGAAAAGGAGCTGGCCGAAGTGCGCGAGCAGGCGAACGCGCTGCGGGCGCGCTGGAAGCAGGAGCGCGAAGCCATGCAGCACGTCGCCGACCTGAAAAAGCGCATCGAGGCGCTGCGCCATGAAGAGCAGGTGGAAGAGCGCAAGGGCAACTTTGAGCGGGTGGCGCAGATCCGCTACGGCGAACTGCGTCAGGCTGAAGCCGAGCTTCAGAAGCTGAACGCGCAGCTCGACGGCAAGGGCCAGGGCCAGATGCTCAAGCCCGAAGTGGATGAAGAAGACGTGGCGCGCATCGTGAGCAAGTGGACCGGTATTCCCGTCAGCAAGATGCTGGAGGGCGAGGTCAAGAAGCTGGTCGCGATGGAGAGCCGGCTGCGGCAGCGCGTGATCGGGCAGGACTACGCGGTGGAGCGCGTGTCGAACGCCATCCGCCGGTCGCGCGCGGGCTTGAGCGATCCGCGGCGGCCCATCGGCTCGTTTATCTTTCTGGGCCCGACCGGCGTCGGTAAGACCGAACTGGCGCGCGCGCTGGCCGAGTTCCTGTTCGATGACGAGCACAACATGGTGCGCATTGACATGTCGGAGTACATGGAGAAGCACGCGGTCGCACGGCTGATCGGGGCCCCTCCGGGCTACGTCGGGTACGAGGAAGGCGGGCAGTTGACGGAAGCCGTGCGGCGGCGGCCGTACTCGGTGGTCCTGTTCGACGAGATCGAAAAAGCGCACCCCGATGTGTTCAACGTGCTGCTGCAGATCATGGACGACGGCCGCCTGACCGACGGCAAAGGCCGCACCGTGGACTTCAAGAACACCGTGCTCATCCTGACGTCGAACATCGGCTCGGCCTACCTGACGCCGCAGAGCTTCAATCCGCAGGGTTCGTGGACGGCCGAGAGGGATGGGGCGGAAGCGCGCGGCAAGGTGATGGAAGCCCTGCGCGCGCACTTTAAACCCGAGTTCCTGAACCGCGTGGACGACATCATCATCTTCAACGCGCTCGGCAAGGAGCAGCTGACGCGCATTGTTGATCTGCGACTGGAAGACCTGCGGCGCTTGCTGGCTGACCGCAAGATCAGCCTGGAGCTGACCGAGCGTGCCAAGGAGATGATTTTCGCGCAAGGGTACGACGTGCAGTACGGCGCACGTCCGTTGAAGCGCGCCATCCAGCGGCTGATCCAGGACCCGCTGGCCATGAAGATCCTCGATGGCGAGGTGCTGCACGGCGACCACGTGGTAGTGGACGCCGACCGCATGATGTCGAACCTGACGTTCCAGGTTTCGCGGCGAGTGGCGGAACCGGCGGCGAAGTAAGTGTGATTTGGTGAAGGCTGTCCCAGGACTGCCGTCCTGGGCTATTTTCGATCGCCCCTCCGGGGCTCACGTCAACAATCCGTGGTCAGGGTTTAATGAAAATCGTGCGACTCGGCGGCGGCCGTGATGTGCAGCGGCAGGACGCGTTCGGCACGCACGGAGATGACGTTGTCCTGGTTCTGCAAGATCCCTTCAATCAGCAGGAACTGCTCGCTGACGAGCATCAGGCGATGCCGGTCGAACAGGCCGGGCGGGATGATGGCGTTGGCGATGCCGGTTTCGTCTTCCAGGCTGAGGAAGAGGAAGCCATGCGCCGTGCCGGGGCGCTGGCGCGCGATCACGGCGCCAGCGGTGCGCACGCGGCGTCCGCTGGGCAGGCGCGGCAGATCGCTGGCGCGGCACACGCCCATGCGGTCCATCTCAGAGCGGCGGTACGCCATAGGATGTGGCCCTACGGTCAGGCCGGTGCCGCGGAAGTCGGCGAGCAGGCGTTCATCGTCGGACATGCGCGCCAGCGGCGACGGCGCGTCCTGTTCAACTAAGCCTTCCAGCAACGGCCCGGAGCGGCGGCTGGCACGCGCCACTTGCCATAGCGCGTCGCGACGATGGAGACGAATTCCACCACCGAGGCGCGGAGACACGGAGAGGACTTTCGATTTTCGATTTTCGATTTTCGATTTGCTTTGATCCGTGTAAATCCGTGTGAATCCGTGGTTGGGGTCCTCTGTGCCTCTGTGCCTCTGTGGCGGATTTCCAATTTCGTTCAACGCTCCAATCTCCGCCAGCAGCACCAGTTCATTCCGCCGCAGCTCGGGCACGCGCAGCGCAAGGTCGTCAATAGAACTGAACGGCCGCCGGCGGCGCGCTTCGACCAGCGCATGCGCGGCCTCTTCGCGCAGCCCGCGGGCGTAGCGCAGGCCCAGCCGCACGTTCCACGTTCCCTGTTTCCCGTTTCCCGTTTGGACCGCATCGTCAGCCTCGGTCCGCTGTTGCGCGTCAGCAACATCTTCTCGGGGAACGGGGAACGGGAAACGGGGAACGGGTTCAAGCGTGCAGGGCCACTCGCTCCGCGTCACGTCAATCGGCAGCACCTTCAGCCCGTGGCGTTGCGCGTCTTTGACAATCGTTGCCGGCGAGTAGAAGCCCATTGGCTGGTTGTTGAGCAGCGCAGCGGTGAATGCGGCGAGGTAGTGCGTCTTCAGGTACGCGCTCGCGTAGGCCAGCAAGGCGAAGCTCGCCGAGTGCGATTCGGGGAAGCCGTAGAGCGCGAACGACACGATCGAATCAATGATCTGCTGCTGGGCGTCGGGCGCGATGCCGTTGCGCGTCATGCCGGCGCGCAGTTTCACCTCGATGTCCTTCATGCGCTTTTCCGAACGCTTGAAGCCCATAGCGCGGCGCAACTCTTCGGCTTCGCCGCCGCTGAAGCCGGCGGTGATCATCGCCATGCGCAAAAGTTGTTCCTGGAAGAGCGGCACGCCGAGGGTGCGCGCCAGCACAGGCTCGAGCGACGGATGCGGATAGGTGACCGGCTCGCGTCCCATGCGGCGCAGCAAAAACGGGTTCACCATTTTGCCGACAATTGGCCCGGGACGAATGATGGCGACCTGCACCACGATGTCGTAGAAGCGTTGCGGGCGCAGGCGCGGCAGGCACGACATCTGCGCGCGGCTTTCGATCTGGAACATGCCCACGGTATCGGCCTGCTGCAAAGCCGAATAGACCACAGGATCATCGGGCGGCAGGTGGGCCAGGTCAACCTCTTCGCCGTAGTGGTCGCGAATCAGGCGGAGCGAATCTTCGAGCACAGCCATCATGCCCAGCCCGAGCAGATCAACCTTGATGATGCCAAGATCGGCGCAGTCTTCTTTGTCCCATTGCACGACCACGCGGCCCGGCATGGACGCCGGCTCCAGCGGCACGACGGAATCCAGTTGTCCCTGGCAGATGACCATGCCACCGGAGTGCTGACCGAGGTGGCGCGGCAGGTCCTGCACGGCGAGACACAACTCGAAGAACTTGCGCATGCGCGGATGCCGCAGGTCCATGCCGGCATCGCGGAACTGGCGCTCCAAGGTGTCGCTCGGGTCCTTGTATTCCCACGAACCGACCATCGCGGAAAGCCGGTTCAGCGTGTCGTTATCGAAGCCGAGCGCTTTGCCGATTTCGCGTGCCGCCGAGCGTCCGCGATAGGTGATGACATTGGCAGTCATCGCCGCGCCGAAGCCGGGGTCCCCGGCGCGCCCGGTGTTGGCGTGCTGGGGTGGAAGTTTGCCGTAGCGCTCGTAAACGTACTGGATAGCGCGCTCGCGCTGGTCCCCCGAAGGCAGGTCGAGATCAATGTCGGGCCACTCGCCGCGTTCCTCCGACAGAAAGCGCTCGAACAGCAGGTCCATGCCGACGGGATCAACGGCGGTGATGCCGAGCGCGTAGCAGACCGCGCTGTTGGCGGCCGAGCCGCGCCCCTGCACGAGGATGTTGTGCTCGCGGCAGAAACGGATGATGTCCCAGACGATCAGGAAATATCCGGCGAGATCGAGCTTTTCGATCAGCGCCAGTTCGCGCTCGATCTGGCGGCGCGCGCGCAGGCGCAGGTCGAGAGCGGCGCGGCCGTAACGCCCGTCGAAGCCTTCGGTGGTGCGCTTGCGAAGGAACGACATCATGGTCTCGCCTTCGGGCACCGGATAACGCGGAAACTGGTAGCCGAGGTCGGCCAGAGTAAACTCCAGGCGCGCGCTGAGCTCTTCGGTGGCGGCAATTGCTTCGGGTAGGCCGGCGAAGAGTTGCTGCATCTGGGCCGCGGACTTCACGTGCCGCTCGGAGTTGCGTTGCAGGCGGCGTCCGGCGGAATCGAGCGTGGTGTGCTCGCGTATGCAGGTGAGCACGTCGAGGATTTGCCGCTGCTCAGGATGCGCGTATTGCGGGGCGTTGGTGGCCACGAGCGGCAGCTTCAGCGCGCGTGCGATGGCGATTGCCGCCTGGTTGCGCGCTTCCTCTTCGCGCGTGAAATGACGTTGCAGTTCAACATAAATATTTTCGCTGCCGAAGATGTCCACCAGGCGCTCGACGGTGCGGCGGGCTTCGTCGCTGCCGCCGTGGGCGAGCGCGTGCGACAGGGGGCCGTTGTCACCGCCGGTCAGACAAATCAGCCCGCTGCTGAACTGGCGCAGATCGTCTTCTGTCGCCCAAGTCTCGGCGTGCTTGGGATCGCGCACGCCCGCCAAGCCGACGGGCCGCAGCTTCATGCGCGTGATCAGCCGGCAGAGGTTCTGGTAGCCGAGTTGGGAGGAGGCAAGCAGCGGCAGACGCGTTTCCCGTTTCCCGTTTCCGGTTTCCCGTTCCGTTGTGCGGGCATGCTCGGCGGGAAACGGGGAACGGGAAACGGGAAACGGGATTTCCGCACCGATATGCGCTTTCAGCCCGAGCTTTTTCATGGCCATGTGGAAGCGCGGCGCGCCATAGACGCCGTTGGCATCCAGCAGGGCCATGGCGGGGATGCCGAGTTGTGCGCAGCGCTCCGCCATCTCCTCGGGCACACTGCCCCCTTCGAGGAAGCTGAAGGCGGAACGCGCGTGAAACTCAACGTATTTGGTCATTTGGTGGTTTGATCATTTGGCCGGTGCCGGGCCGCGGTGGTTTTGTAACCACATAACAAAACAACGCCCAGACTGATTTGGTGATTTGGTCATGTCTGGCAGTGGCGGTTTGACATGACCAAATAACCAAATGACCACATAACCGCATAAAGCTCAGTCGTACATGGCTTCGACAAACCATTCACCACTGCTCGTGTCACGATATATGCGATAAACAGCGGTGGCCATGGCGACGTCCCATGCCTCGCGCGACCAGGGCGTGCCGGTCCACCAGTCGCCCGATTCCAGCCACGGCCCGGCGCAGAAAATCACATTTTCGATTTTCGATTTACGATTTTCGATTTGCTGTGGTGCGCGCATTTGTGTTGCCGCCGGCGCCTCAGGAATCGAAAATCGAAAATCAAAAATGGAAATGGGCCGTCCATTGCTCACCTCCACTCGCACCGGTATCGGCGGACGGAACCGCCGCAGGGCGGTACGGCCAATCCTGATTTCATCCTGAGCGAGTATTACCGGCGTGCTCCCAAAGTTGTCATCCCGAGCGAGCGCCACGGGTTTTGCCGCGCGAGTCGAGGGACCTTGTGTTTCGTCCACGGGCGGAGCGATAAAGGCCTTCATGCGAAATGCATCAGCACGAAACGTGTCCAGCAATTCCGCCGCGCCCACGCGCAGTTCCGCGTTGTCGCCGTTAGCTGGCGGGGCTTCACCCACGACCGCCTTGATCCGCGCCAGCATGACCTCGAGCTTTTCCGGTTCCGGCGCGGTGGGCAGGAACAGCCCGCCCTGGGTGAAGCGCGGCGCCACAGGTTCAGCGCTGAGAAACACTGTTTCGACCGGCGCCGCCGGCGGCTTGGCGCGCAACTCCAGTTGCAGCAGTTTCAGGAACACCTTCGCATCCAGCATGGGCACGGGCAGGCGAAGGGTGAGCTCGTGACATCCACCACGGTTTCCCAGTTTCGATTTTCGATTTTCGATTTTTGCTTTTTGGTCCGTGTAAATCCGTGTAAATCCGTGGTTGATTTCTTTCGCCATATCGAGCGTGAGCGCCAGCCGCAGCTCCTGCGCCGCCAGGGCGCGTGCCGCCAGCCGCGCACAGAGGCGCTCGACCATGCCATTGAGTACGAACACCAGCGGGTCGAGCAACTCGATTGGATATTCCAGTTCGACGGCTTCCTCGAACTTTGCCGCCGCCTCGGTCGGAACCAGCGGACGTTCGGTCTCACCGCGCGCCAGCCGCTGCAAGCGCACGCCGGCGTCGCCGAGCCGTTCGTGAACGGCAGTCTCCGGCAGCGCCGCCAACGCACGAAACGTCCGCACGCCCCAGCGGTCGAGCATGTCTAGAGTGTCGGGCGGAGGCGCGAGTACATCAATGAGCAGCGGGCCAAGACGTTCGGCCTCCTGCCCCGGCGCAATGACGGTCACGCCCGCGAAGCCGCGAGCCGCATGCATGGCGGCATCGGGATTCGCGGCCACGGCAACGTTGGTTTCAAGTCCGAGTTCGGCGGCGCGGCGTGCCAGGTCGCGGGCGATCTTGCCTGGCGGACCGAAGAGGCGCTCGAGTCCGGCAAGGTCGAGCAGCACGCGGTCGGGCGTTTTCGCATCGGCTTCCACGAGTGGCGAAAAGGCGCACGCGCAATCTATTAGCGCGGCATATGCCGCAGCTTCGGCCGCGGGCGAGCGCAGCCGTACCTGCCACGCTGCGTGCGCGGATGACAGGCGGCCTTCCGCTTCCAGCCTGGTCATGCCAATCTCGACCCCCGCCTGCCGCGCGCGCTCGTTTACAGCAATGACGTGCAGCAGCGGCGGGGTGCCTTCCACCACGGCCACCGCCTGCTCGCGCAGCTCGGGTGCGGCGCGCACCACGGCCTCAACCGGAAAATCGGGGACGAAGATGCAAGCAAAAATCATTTTTGATTTACGATTTTTGATTTGCAATTTCTGGAACTTCCGTAACAGCTAGCATGTCCGCGCCACGACAAATCGAAAATGCCTTATCCGGCCCATTCGGCACGGCTTTCGAAGCGCGCTCCGGCGCTGCGTGCCGGCTTCTTGGCGCCTTCAATCCGCGACGACACGACTTCCACCTCGACCGACAACCCACTGAACAGTTGTGCATGCGACGGAGGGCGCTCTTTATTCGCAGCGGCCGGGAGCCGAGCGCCGGCAGCGCTTCCCGTGTCCTGATTCTTGGCGGTTGTCCTCAACACCAACGACGCACAGCTTTTCGCGCACGGTTCCCGCTCGATGACCAGCAGCACGGTGGGCGTATGCTCCACGGCGCGGCGGAAGCGGAACCACGACGTGAGCGGCACGCGCCGCGCGGCGTCGGCCGGCACGTCCGCCAGATCCACGGCAACCACGCTAAAGCCGCCGCCCGCCAGCAGCAGGTCAGTCGCCTTCAACGCCTGCTCGATGCGGGCGTACCACGCGCGACCACTTCCACGGAGGCGCGGAGACACGGAGTTCATTTTTGAATTTTGAATTTTGAATTTTGATTTGGCCGTATCCGTGTCGATCGGTGTGAATCCGTAGCCAATTTCTTTCTCTGTGCCTCTGTGTCTTTGTGGTAGGCGTTGGTCACAGCGCACCCACAGCAGGCGATCGAGGTCCACGCCGGCGGAAGCGGCGGCGTGCGGATCAAAGCTGTCGGTGGCGTCCACCAGCGCGCACAGCTCCTGGCGGCGGGTGGTTTCGGCCAGCACGGCGAGCAGCAAGCTGGTACGGCCGGACGACGCCGGCCCGCAAATTTCCGTGAGCCCGCCGCGCGGCAGCCCGCCGGTGAGCGCGTCCACCTGGGCGATGCCGCACGACACGGTGGGCGGCGCGGGCCGCTCCAGGCGCGAAGCGGGAACGACGCCGGGAATGGCAAGCGGGGAATTCATGCGGCCTCGGCAGCAAGCGGCGAAAGCGATGAACTCAGGGGCAAACGAGATGACCAGCTACTTTCGTCTTCGCTTTTTATTCGCCTATTGGTAGATTCTGCTCCGCGGCCCCGCAGTTGTCAACCGCCGGCCGAAAAGCCCGTTGGACAGGGGTTTTGCGCCATGGCCGCGCCGGACCGGCCCACCGGGTTCTGGCCCTGGCTCGGCGTCGGCAGGCGCGCTGCTGTGGTGAGGTTGTTTGCTATAATCGGAAGGTCAAACCGAGGTGGCGCTATCGTCTAGGGGTTAGGACGGAAGATTCTCAATCTTCAAACCCGGGTTCGA
>JBHGBA010000067.1:0-19778 GCA_041946775.1 Terriglobales bacterium | reverse complement strand
ATGCGACCAAAAGCAGGTTCCTCGCTTCGCTCGGAATGACAATCCACTTGGCTGTCACACTATTCTGCGAACCTCAATAGTTGACCCCCAATTACTCAATCACCCAATCATTCAATCACCCGATCACCCGGTCCTTTGTATCTGCGCACTGCAAGTCGCTAAAATAGCAGTTATGGATAGCTTAGTTATTGCCGGCCGGTCGTTCCGTTCGCGTCTGATTGTAGGGACGGGCAAGTACAAGTCGGGTGAGGAAACCGCGCGCGCCATTGAAGCCAGCGGCGCCGAGATGGTGACTGTCGCGGTGCGTCGGGTGAATCTCGACCGCTCTAAGGAGTCGCTGCTCGACTTCATCGATCCCAGGAAGTACTTTCTGCTGCCCAATACCGCTGGGTGCTACACCGCCGACGAAACCATCCGCACCGCCCGGTTGGCGCGCGAGGTGGGACTGTCCGACTGGATAAAGGTCGAAGTCATCGGCGACCAAGCCACCTTGTACCCCGATGTGGCCGCCACGGTAGAAGCCACGCGGGTGCTGGTCAAGGAAGGCTTTACCGTGCTGCCATACACCTCCGACGACATCGTAATTGCCAAGCGCCTGATCGATGCGGGTGCAAGCGCCGTGATGCCGCTCGGGGCGCCAATCGGCAGCGGCATGGGCATTCAGAACCAGGCCAACCTGCGCATCTTGCGCGAATTGATCACCGAGGTGCCGCTGATCGTGGACGCGGGTGTCGGCACCGCGTCAGATGCAGCCGTCGCGATGGAACTCGGCTATGACGCCGTTCTGATGAACACGGGGATCGCGGCCGCAAAAGATCCCATCCTGATGGCCGAGGCAATGCGGAACGCCGTGCTGGCCGGCCGCGCCGCTTATCTCGCCGGGCGCATGCCCAAGAAGCTCTATGCCACCGCCAGTTCGCCCACCGAGGGGATCTCGAGGTAATCGGGTCGCCGATCAATGTCAGGGTTGCCCCACCCTTGTCGCGACTGAATTTCGAGCGACAGGGTGGGAACTTCTTGCTGGCCTATTTCCCGGCCGTGGTGGCCTGGGCGCTTTCCACATGCAGTTTGTCGCCGTCCACCGTCCCTTGCACGGACACGTGAGCTCCAATGTGTTCCTTCAGCGCATCCGGGTTCTCGACGTAGAGCAGCCGCTTGTCCGTGTCGGTGACCACGACCATTTTCGCGCCCTCGTTCAGGCACTTCCTGGCGCACTCTTCTGCGCCCGCACGGGCGCCTTTCACGCCGCACATGTCGTCCACCACCCAACCGCTGACGGTGGTCGTCTTGCTGGACGCCCAGGCTGCGACCGTAATGGCAAACAGCGCTACCAATAGACTCACATGCAGTTTCTTCATTGGGGACCTCCCAGGGGAACGCCGTGAAAGTCGTGCAGCAGGTGCCGCCGCAGGCAGGAATGCCGCCGGTAAGATATCACAAGCGGGTGTGACAATGCTGGAGGGCTCCACAGCACGACAGCTGTGTCCCCTCGTGTCTGTCATTTCGGGCGACGCGCGGCCGTTCTTGCGGCGCGGAGTCGAGAGATCTCGCGTTTAAGTTCCGGACATGGGATACACCTTCTGCGAAACCGCCCTGATCTGTGCAATCCGTGTCAATCCGTGGTCAGGGTTTCCCGCTCTTCTCGGCGGTCGCGTTGGCCGGCGGCTGCGGCGCAGGGGCGGGCTTCGGCTGCGGCAGGACGTAGATCACTTCGCCTGGGCGGGCATAGCGCAGTTGCTCGCGCGCTTCCTTCTCGATCGCCTTCGGATCGCTCTTCAGCGCCTTCACGCGGCGTTCCAATTCCTCGTTCTCTTTTTGTAACGCTTCGACCTGTTGCTTGAGGCGCTGGTTTTCGACTTTCTTGTTGTGATAGGCGAGCCAGCCGTTGGGGCCGGAAACCACGCGGAAACCGAGGAAAAGCGCGATCAGGCAAACGGCGATGGTCGCCAGCCTGCGCCGCCAACGAAACAGCCACGAGCGCGCCGCCTCCGCGGCGTCGTTGGCTTTATCGTTTCGTGCAACTATTCGAAGATCCATTGCTTGGCCGCCGCGCTCAGCTTGTCCAGGTCGTCTTGGCTGCGCGCCTCCGAATAGACACGCACCACGGGCTCGGTTCCCGACAGCCGGTAACAGACCCACGCGCCGTCGGTAAAGAGCAGCTTCAGCCCGTCCATGCGGTTGACCTCGGCGATGGTGCGGCCGAAGAGTTCGCGCGGTTCTGTTTTCAGCTTCTCAGTGAACTTCGCTTTTACTCCCTCCGTCAAGCGGAAGTTCTCGCGGCGGGGATAAAACGAACCAACTTTGGCAAACAGGTCGTGCAATTGGGCGAGCAACGGTCGTCCGCGCCGGGCGACCGCTTCGCAGCACAGCAGACCGGCGAGGATGCCGTCCTTTTCCGGAATGTGATAGCGGATCGACAACCCCGCGCTCTCTTCCCCGCCGATGACGATCTTGTCCTCCTTGATCAACTCGCCAATGTACTTGAACCCAACTGGCGTCTCATAGAGTGGCACATGGTGATACTCGGCCAGGGCGTTGATCATGTTCGTGGTCGCAACCGACTTGCACACACCGTTCTTCCAGCCGCGCGTCTCGACCAGGTAATCGAACAGCAGGGCGATGATGTGGTTGGGCTGAAGGAAGGTGCCGTCCTGGTCCACGATGCCGAAGCGATCGGCGTCGCCGTCGGTGGCGATCCCGATACGCGCGCCGAATTCCCGCATCTTGACCCGCAGGTCCCCCAACAAAGGATCGTCGGGCTCGGGCGCGTGATTGCCGAACAGCACGTCGCGGCAATCGTGGACGGTCGTGCACTCCACGCCATGTTCGCGCAGCAGCCGGTCAGGGTAACCACGCGCTGCGCCCCAGAACGGATCGAATGCTACCTTCAGCCCAGCCGCCTTGATCACCGGCAGCTCCACGATCTCCTTCAGCCGCGCCAGATAGATGTCGCGAATGTGCGCCTGCTCAGCGGGTTTTGGCTCCGGCACGTGCGCGGCAGCGAGTCCCTCAGCGTCGGCGCGGGCGATCTCAGCCTCGATTTGCCCGGTCACTTCCGGCAGTGCGGGCGCGCCGTCGGGGGTGGAAAACTTGATGCCGTTGTACTGTGGGGGATTGTGCGAAGCCGTAAAGTTGACCGCGCCATCGGCTTTGCTGCGGATGACCTCATAAGAAATCGCGGGCGTGGGCGCGGGCTCGGGCACGACCAGCGGGGTGATGCCATGTGCGCCCAGGACGTCAGCCGCGAGGGATACGAGAGTTTCGCCGAGGAACCGCGGGTCGCGTCCGACAATGACGCGCGCGCCGTTCGGCTTCTGCGATTTCACATAGCGGGCGATGCCCGTGATCGCGCGCCGCACATTGGCGAAGGTGAACTCATCGGCGATGACCGCCCGCCATCCGGAAGTGCCAAACTTGATTGCCGTAGGCATCGACAACCTCGAATGATTTGTAATTTAGCAATTTGTAATTTGTAATTTGAAGCCGGGAAATGGTCGCAATCCGATAGCAATAACGGTTTCCAAATTGCAAATTAGAAATTATCAATTACCAATCCCGAGATTCTAAATCATGAATACCAAGCGAATTGTACTGACCACCTGCGGCTCCAAGGACGAAGCGCAGCACATCGCGCATGAGCTGGTGGAGCGCCATCTGGCGGCTTGCGTGAACGTCGTGGGCCCGATCGAGTCGGTGTACACCTGGAAGGGCGAGGTGGAGAGCGCGGCGGAATGGATGCTGCTCGTCAAGACTACCGGCGAAGCTTTCGAGCGTGTGCGCGACGCCATCCGCGAGCTGCACTCCTACGAGCTGCCCGAATGTGTCGAACTCACCATCGAGCGCGGCAGCAGCGAGTACCTCAACTGGATCGAAGAGAACGTCAACCCCGAATCACGGATTGACAAGGATTAACACAGGTCAGAAGCAAAACCGAGCCACGGGTTTGCTGGAACGATTTCAGAATAGCTGTACCCGTCTGATTGAACTCTCACGTGTGACATTCCAAGCGGAACGCGGCTGGTTTTTGCCGCGCGGAGTCGAGGGACCCTGTGTTTGAATTTGCCGGATGAGGCATACACCTTTTCTGAAACTGCTCCAAAGCGGATCAGGACCAACGGCCGGGCCACGACTCGGTCGCTTCACTTGCCGTTCGGCATTTCTTCTTTTTCTGATCCGTCTTGATCCGTGTAAATCCGTGGCCAGGGTTCACGGCCGTTTCGCGTTGATGTTCAGCCGCCAATAGTCCATCGTGAATTCAGGATCCTGGCTCGCCTGCCGCGCCATGTCGTCGAGAAACTCCTGCCGGAGCCTGGGCTGAGGAATGCGCTCAATGTGCCGATGCAATGTAACCGTGGCCAAGTACTGTTTGAATGTCTCCGCATCCGGCAGCACGAAGCCGGCAGGTTCCGTCCATGTCTCAATTTCAACGAATCCCGCCTGCCTCAACCGGTCCGCTGTGACCTCGGGCGAAGCAAACTCCCACGGGTCCGACCAGTCTTCGAAGAAACGCGCGTATTGGGGCGACTTCAGCAACTCCCACGCGCGCTGGCGCAGGCGCACCAGATTCGGCCCGCCGCCGCACTGCGCCACCAGCCACCCGCCGGGGTTGAGCGCCGTATACAGGCTGCGGAAGAGCCTGGGATGATCTTTGGCCCAGTGAAATGTTGCCGTGCTGAACACGCCGTCAAAGCATTCGCGAAACGGAAGCTCTTGTACGTCCGCAACGACGAAGCTTACGCGTCCATCAAACCGCGGCAACAGTTCGCAGCGGGCGCTCCGCACCATTTTCTCGGACAGATCGAGCGCAACTACGTGGCCGCGCGGCAGGCGTTCGAGCAGCTCAGCCGTGACCCGTCCAGTGCCGCAGCCGGCGTCGAGCACGGTCTCGTCGCCCCGCACGCGCACCCGCGCCATCACCTTCTTCCCCCAGCCGAATTGCTGGTCGGAAAGCCGGTGGTATGAATTCGCATCCCACTCGCGCGACATGCAAACACAATAAAACAAATCAACCACGGATTGACACGGATTTACACGGTCAAGTAGTCAGTTGGTTTTCGATGATTCAGTGACTCACTGAATCAATGACTCAGTTCTCTGATCCGGGTCAATCCGGGTCAATCCGTCTTAATCCGTGTAAATCCGTGGTTAGGTTTACATCGCCCCGAGCGCCTGATCCAGGTCGGCGATGATGTCCTCCACGTCTTCAATTCCCACCGACACGCGCACCATGCCGTCGGTAATGCCGACCGCTTTTCTGCCCTTCGCTCCGAGCGCGGCGTGCGTCATGGTAGCCGGATGCGAGATCAGCGTCTCGACGCCGCCCAACGATTCGCCCAGGGAACACACCCGCACGTTCTTCAGCAGCCGCTTGGCGTTGCCGAGCGAGCCGGTCTCGAAGGTGATCATCGAGCCGAAACCGGACATCTGCCTGCGCGCCAGCTCGTGCTGCGGATGCCGCGGCAGGCCGGGATAATACACAGCGCGCACCTTGCGATGCCCGCTGAGGAACTCGGCGACGGCACGGCCGTTGGCGTCGTGCTGCCGCATGCGGACGGCCAGCGTCTTGACGCCTCGCATCACCAGCCACGATTCGAACGGCGACATGATCGCCCCTGCCGCTTTTTGTATAAACGCCAGCCGCTCCGCCTGCTCCGGCCGCGTGCAGACCACAACCCCGCCCAGTCCGTCGCTGTGGCCGTTGAGGAACTTCGTCGTCGAGTGGATCACCATATCGGCGCCAAACTTGATCGGCTGCTGGAAATATGGCGACATGAACGTGTTGTCCACCACCAGGTCCACGCCTTTGTGGCGGTGGCATATCTCCGCGACCGCCGCCAGGTCCGTTAGCGCCATCAGCGGATTGGTGGGCGTCTCCACGAACACGTATTTCGTGTTGCGCCGGATTGCCCGCTGCACCGCGCCCAGATCGCTGGTATCCACGTACGTGAACTCCAGGCCGTAGTGCGCGAGCACCTGGTTGAACAGCCGGGGCGTGCCGCCGTAAACGTTATGCGAGCAGACGACGTGGTCGCCCTTCACGAGCATGGTGCAGACCGCATTGATTGCTGCCATGCCACTGGCGAATACGCGTGAGGCAACGCCGCCCTCCAGCGCCGCCAGGTTCGTCTCCAGGCGATCGCGTGTCGGATTGCTCACCCGCGAATACTCGTAGCCGAGCCTCGGTTTGCCGAGCTCATCCTGCACATAGGTCGAGGTGGCGAAGATCGGGTACGACACCGCACCGGTCAGCGGCTCAGGTTCTTGGCCGGTATGGATCGCTGTCGTGGAGAAACCGAAGACGTTCTTTTTTGTCATAGACAAATCGGGTTCATTGAAGATTGAAGATCGAAAATTGAAGTTAAGAGGTTCAGCGTCAGAATTGTGCTCACGGTTGCCGGCCGGCGCCCGCCAATATTCAATCTTGACTGCCTTCAAAAATGTCCTTGGACAAATACCGCTCAGCAGAATCGGGGATCACCGTGACCACGCGCTTTCCCGTTCCCAACCGCCGTGCCACCTGGACGGCGCCCCAGACTGCTGCTCCGCCGCTCGAACCGGAGAACACGCCTTCTTTTGCCGCCAGCTCTTTCACGGTGGCAAAGGCGTCGGCATCGCTTACGGTGATCACTTCATCCACAATGGACGCGTCGTAGGTCTCCGGTATGAAGCTGGCGCCGATGCCTTCCACGCGGTGCGGTCCTGGCTGGCCGCCGCCATACACCGAGCCTTCGGTTTCGACTGTTACCGCCAGCACGCGGGGAATCCGCTCCTTCAGGTAGCGGGCGACTCCGGTGATGGTGCCGCCGGTGCCGGCCCCGAGCACGACAGCGTCCACCCGGCCTTCCATCTGCTCGTAGATTTCGCGCCCCGTGGTCTCGTAGTGGTAATCCGGATTCGCCTGGTTGGAAAACTGCGCGGCCATGAAACTGTTGGGCGTGCGTGCGGCAAATTCGTTGGCCCGGCGAATGGCGCCCTCCATCCCCTCATCATCCGGCGTCAGGTGAAGCTCAGCCCCCAGCGCCTGCATCAGCTTCCGCTTCTCGACGGAAAACTTCTCCGGCATGAAAATCACGACGCGGTAGCCCTTGTTGACGCCGATCAGCGCCAGGCCGATGCCGGTGTTGCCCGCAGTGGCCTCCACCAAGCAAGCGCCCGCGGTCAACCGCCCCTCTTGTTCCGCCCGCCGAATCATGCCGATTGCCGCGCGGTCCTTAACGCTTCCGCCAGGGTTCAGGTACTCGAGCTTGGCATAAATGTCAGCCGCTCCCGCCGGAACCAGGCGCCGCAGGCGCAGCATCGGCGTCTCGCCGACCAGTTGCGTGATGTCGTCCGCCACTCGCAGGTTGAGCATTTCAGTTTTCATCGGCCATGGCTCGCAAAACCGCTAATCATATCAGGCAAGCGGAATTTCTGATTGAAGATTTCAGATATCACAATCCCACCACATCCCAGCCGGTGGCGAATTCCGACATCTGAAATCTTGATTCTGAAACAAAAACCGGGGCGATCTGCCCCGGTTCAAGCGCCTGATTCCATCTGCCGCTAGCGCGATGCGCGCTCCTGGCCGGCGTAATAGCCGCTGCGGGTGCGCACCTGCAACCCTTTTCCGCGTGCGACCACCCGAATGGTGCGATAGCCGCCCACCGATTGTGGCACACTGGGCTTATAGACCAGCGTGTATTGGTTGCGAATGTCGTGTGCCACCTGACGGGTAATGTTGTCCACCTCGCTCAGGTCCTTCGGGAAGAACGCTACCCCGCCGGTCTGTTCGGCGATCTCCTGCAAGGCCCGCTTGGCGCGCCGCTGCTTTCCCTCGCTGCCCAGAATGCCGACGGTATATACAGTCGGACCGCTTTCCGCCTGCAAGCGCCGGATACACTGCTCCAGCGACTGACGACTGGCGTTGTCTTCGCCATCGGTAACCACCAGCAGCACCTTTTTTTCCAGCCGCGCATTCTTCTTGAGGTGATCGGCGGAAGCCACGATCGCGTCGTAGAGCGCCGTTCCGCCTCGCGTATCAATGCGCTCCAGCGCATCCTGCAACTTGGGAATGCTGCCGGTGAAGTCTTGGTCCAGAAAGTATTCGTCGTTGAAGTTGACCACGAAGACCTCATCTTCCGGGTTGCTGGCTTTCACCAGGTTGATGGCCGCCTGGTTGACGGCAGGACGCTTGTCGCGCATGGATCCGGAATTGTCGATGATAATGCCGAGCGCAACCGGAATGTCCTGGCGGCGGAAAGATGTGAGCTTCTGCGGTTGCCCGTTTTCATAAACCGTGAAGTCGGCACGTTGCAGGTTCGTGACCAAGCGGTTGCGCTCATCCACCACGGTGGCGTGCAGCACAACCTCATCCACGGTCTTCTTGAAGACGAAAACGCCATCCACCTCGCCCGAGGGCGCCTGTCCCGGCTGGTTGGGGACTTGCGTGCTGTCGCCTGGCCGATTAGGCGCGTTGGCCGCCGGCGATGGCGCACCTTTGTCGGCGTTGGCCGGCTGCTGATTGTCGGGCAGCGGCATCACCATGCCGTCCTGTACCTGCCCCTGTTGGGGATGCCTGCCCGGCGAGGGATTCTGTGCGCCGGCAGCCATCGCAAACGACGCCGCCACTAACAGCGCGGCGAACAGCCTATTCCGAGGGAGCATAGTAACCCGTTCTGGAGTAAACACGCAGCGGCGGCAACCCCTTGGGAGGTAACAGCTTTACCCGGATCTTGCGCCATTTGCCGTCGCGTGCTGGCTTGTTTGGACGATACGCGAGCACGTATTGGTTGCGCAACTCGATCCCGATCTTCGTGGCGATGTCAGCCAACTCGTTGGGATTATCGATGGTGAAGGTGCGCCCGCCGGTGACGTCCGTGATTTCCGATAACAGCGTAGGCCCAAATTGCTCTTCCGGAGTGCGTGGCGACATATCGAAGATGCCAATCGCATATATCTGCACGTCGGCCTCTTTCACCAGGCTCTTGATCTCGCCTTCGGTGTACCGGCTGCTGTTATCTCCGCCATCGGAAATGATGAGCAGCGCCTTCTTCTGGTGCTTCGCCTCGCGCATTTTGTGCAGGCCAAGATAGATGGCGTCCAGCAGCGCCGTCCGGCCCTTGGGTATGGTGAACACCAGCTTGTTCTGGATGTCTTCAATGCTTTGGGTGAAGCTTTCCAGCAACTCAGGGCGTTCGTTGAAGGTGATCATCAAGAACTCGTCTTGCGGGTTTGCGGTCTTGAAGAACTCGACCACCGCATTGCGAGACTTGTCAATCTTGTCGGACATGCTGCCGCTCAGGTCAAAAATCACGCCCAGCGAGATGGGCGCATCCTCGCTGGAGAAGTGCTTGATGGCCTGCCGCTGTCCGGCTTCGTACAACTCGAAATTGTCTCTTTCCAGGCCGGTGACCAGGCGGTTCATGGGATCGGTGACGGTGACCGGTACCAGCACCATGTCCACGTCCTTGACGATGGGCTTGGTGTGGGTCTTGAGGGCAGGATTGATCTGCGACGCGGGCTTGGGCTCCTCCGGCTTGACGCGCGGCACGATGTGAACCTCTGGTTCCTGAGCTTGGCAGATCGGGGCAGCTACGTAGACCAGGGCAGTAATCGTGATGAGCGCCAGCAGGCGAGGAAACCGCAGAATGCGTGGGAAAAATCCGTCAGGGCGCCGGATCGTCATTGGTTCGGCCGGCATGGCGTGTCCTGATGGCCCGCGCCCCATCTGGTTCTTGCGGGCCGCAGTCTCCTCTAGATGCGATGGTACCACAGCGGTAAAGCCCCAAGTTAGAGCGAAGCTTCTCCGGCGAAAGAGCGCGCCAGCGTTCACCATGTTCAGATGGCTTGTGCAACCAGCAGGTTTTCTTTTGACCGGTTCCGGCGAGCTATGTCGCGCAACGGCGGCGCCGCTTGCTACAATCAGCTACTACCCCATGGCACAGCTCTTCCCTTTCCGCGCGTTCCGCTACAATCCGGCCCGCGTCCGACTGGCGGACGTGGTCACGCAGCCGTACGACAAAATCAGCCCCGCGATGCAGGAGCGGTATTACGCCGCCAGCCCCGGCAACCTGGTCCGCATCGTGCTCGGGAAGCGCGAACCCGGCGACAGCGAACACAACAACGTCTATACCCGCGCTGCCGCCTGCTTCCACGACTGGCGTCGCAATGGCATCTTTCGCCAGGACGACGCACCTTCTTTCTATGCCTATTCGCAGCGCTTTGTCGTTCCCGGCACCAGCGGTCCGGAATATGAAAGGCACGGCTTTGTTGGCGCCGGCCGCCTGGAGGAATACGACGCGGGCGTGATTTTCCGCCACGAGCAGACGCTCTCCGCGCCCAAGGCCGATCGGCTCAACCTGCTGCGCGCCACCGGCGCTCACTTCGAACAAATCTTCATGCTGTACAGCGATCCCGCCAGGCGCCTGGATTCTCTGCTGTTCGCAAGCGCTGCCGAGCCGGACATCCATGTTGAAGACGAGTACGGCGTTCGCCATTGCCTGTGGAAAGTATCGGACGCCGAAATCGTGGGCCAGGTCCAGGCTTTCATGCGCGACCGGCGGCTGATTATCGCCGACGGCCACCATCGCTACGAGACCGCACTGAATTATCGCAACGAGCGCCGGGCGCACGCCGCCGAGGCGGGTTGTCCGCCCAATCCGGACGCCCCCTACGAACGCATGATGATGACCTTCGTCAACATGGACGCCGAGGGTCTGGTGATCCTGCCTACGCATCGGGTGGTATTCGGGCTGCCCCAGTTCGATGTGGTCGGCACCGTCGAGCGCTTGCGCCCATACTTTGGCGTTGACCTGCTGCCCGAACGCGTGACCCCCGAAAGTGCTGTGCGCTTGCTGGCCCAGAAGGGCGCGGACACGACTGCCCTGCTGGCCGTCACCGCCGCGGGAGATTTCATCCTGGAAGCGCGTGACGGCGCCGCCGACGCGCTGATGGCCGGACTGTCACCGCGGCAACGCCGTCTGGACGTGGCCAAACTGCATAAGATCGTCCTCGAACACGTGCTCGGCATTTGCGAAGAGGACATCCGCCACCAGAAGCACATTAACTATGTGCGCGAGGCCCGCGAGGCCATCGAACGCGTGCGCGAAGGCGCCAATGTCGCTTTCCTCATGAACCCGGTAACCGTGCAGCAGATGCGCGATGTCGCGTTCGCCGGCGAAGTCATGCCTCAGAAGTCCACCGACTTCTACCCCAAGCTCCTCAGCGGGCTGACGGTGTATGCACTGGAATAAGGCGCCAATCCACGCCTCAGCCGCCGCCGACGGGTGCGTGCGTTCAGCCGCGGAGCGGCAGGTGACTTCAGCGTCGCGGACGATTACTTTGGCCGCGCAGGCGACGACTTCAGCCGCGCAGCGGCGGCTGCATTTAGCCCACGGTGCCGGCCCTGGGTCCCGGTGGCCGACAGGTGCGAGCTCCGCAGGGGCGGCTGAAACGGGATTTCGTCGCACACGCCCCCGCGGCTTCTCATTTTTCGCGATCTCCCTCTTGCTCCTTCTGCTCTGCGTCCCTTTGCCCTCGCAGAGCGAACCCAAGCAGATCACGGTTTACAGCGCGCAAACCGTTTACAGCCTCCCCGTGACTGACCGCGAGGGCAAGGAATACGTTGGCCTTGCCGAACTGCTGGAACCCCTGGGCTCCATCAGCGCCAAACTCGACGGTAACAAATGGAAACTGCGCTTCAGCGATCGCGAAGCGCAGTTCCAACTTGGCAGGACGCGCGCCAAGGTCCACAAACGCGAACTTGACATCGGCGCTCCGTTCATCGCCGAAAACGGCCGGGGATTCGTTCCGCTGCAAGCGCTTCCCGCCATCCTGCCAGAGCTCCTGCCCGCCCGCGCGCTCAACTTCCACCAGCAGGCCCGCCGGCTGTTCCTCGACCGCGCCCAATTGCGCTACGCCGCTGAGCTCCGCAACAAGCAACTTGTACTCACCTTCACCGCGCCGGTTAACCCGTTCGTCGCGACCGAACAAGGCAAGCTGAAGATGACCTTCCGCCGCGAGCCCCTGCTGCCCGGCGCCGCGAGCGAGACGCATCATTTCGGCGATCCGGCGATCATGTCCCTGACCTACGGTGAGAACAACGGCACGGCCGAGCTGACCGTTAACGGCAACGCGCCGCTGATAGCTTCGTTCAGCTCTAATCGCAAGACGATCACCATCAGTGCGGCAGCCCCGCCGCAACAGGCACAAGCACCCGCTCCACCAGCCCCCCAGCCGCCCGCCGCCGCTGCGCAGCCACCCGAGACACCTTTGCCCCCGCCGGCTGCGCGGTTCACCGTGATGATCGATCCTGCGCACGGCGGCGACGATCCTGGCGCCAAACTCAGCGACAAGCTCAACGAAAAGGATGTCACCCTGGCTTTTGCCCGCCGCTTGCGAAAAGAACTGGAAGGGCTCGGTATCGCCGCGCATCTACTGCGCGACTCCGACCTCGCCTTCGGTTCCGACCAGCGCGCCGTCGCCACCAACGCTGCCCTCCCGGCGCTTTACATTGCGGTGCACGCTGCCGCCTCCGGCAGCGGCGTCCACCTGTTCACATCGACGCTAGCGCCGTTGAAAAAATCGGCCGTGTTTCTGCCGTGGGATTCTGCCCAGGCCGGCCACGTAGGACGCAGTCAGCAGGTCGCAAGCGCCATCACGACCGAGCTGTTGAAGAGTGACATCACGGCGCTCGCACTCAGCGCCTCGCTACGTCCGCTGGATTCTATCGCTGCCCCGGCGCTGGCGGTCGAGGTCGCCCCGCCCGTCGAGGGCAAAGTGGACGACCTGACAGGGCCGCGGTATCAGGAAGCTGTGTGCAAGGCCATTGCCACCGCCATCGCCGAACTTAAGCCCGGCTTCCCGCAACCCCGCGGATCAGCGACACCTTCGCCCGAGGCCGGACACTGATGCCGAGCGCACTGACCATTGCCGCTATTGTGCTCATCGTGGTCGTCGCCGCGCTCGGCGGATATGTCATGTACCTCAAGCGCAGTGCCGAATCGCCGCAGGCGCATGCAGCCGATGCGCGCCCTATCACGCCCCCGGTGGCGGGCATCAAGACACAAGTTACCCTCGTACTGGCCAGTGACGCCGATTCCTCGCTCAACGGAACTGCGCGCGAAGTCGTGCTGCCGCTGGACCCGGCTGCGCGTCCTCGGGAAATCCTGCGAGCGCTGGTGGCCCAGTACATCGAGAACGGCTCGACACACAAGATCGGTGCAGGCGCCGATGTCAACGAAGTGTATGTGGTAGGCCATGGCCTGGCAGTGGTTGACGTCAACGCCGCTTTGGCCGACGGCCACCCCTCCGGCATACTGGTAGAGCAACTCACCCTGGCATCGTTGGGCGAAACCCTGGCGGCCAACGTCCCTGGAATCACCCGCGTGAAATTCCTGGTGGACGGCAAGGAGCGCTATACGCTGGCTGGACACGCAGGTTTGGCTGAACCGTACCAGGTGATGCAGGCGCCGAAGCAGTGAAAGTTTGCAGTTCACAGAGCTGTTTAGCTGCAAACTGCGAACTGCAAACTGTAAACGAGCTCGCAAATCGATGAGCCCCGCGCAAAGAATCGGCGTTTTCGACTCCGGCGTCGGCGGACTGACCGTACTAAAGGCGCTCGTCCGCCATGTGCCCGACGCCGAATATCTCTACTTCGGCGACACCGCGCGTCTGCCCTATGGTTCCAAGTCCGCCGAAACCGTCGCGAAGTTCGGCATCGAAGCCGCGCATTTTCTGGAGCGGCGCGGCATTGACATGCTGGTGATCGCCTGCAACACCGCCACCGCCCTGGCGCTGCCCGCGATCCGCGATGCGGTAAAGGTTCCTGTCGAAGGCGTGGTCGGACCCGGCGCCGCGCGTGCCGCCGAGGCCACGCGCCGCAAGAAGGTCGTCGTCATCGCCACCGAAGCGACTGTCCGCAGCCACGCCTATCTCAACGCGCTTCAGGCACGCGATATTAACGTGTGCGAGAAGGCGTGCCCGCTCTTTGTGCCGCTGATCGAGGAGGGGTGGATCGAGCACCCCATCACGGAGCGCGTGGCGCACACTTACCTGGACGACATCTTCTACGACTACGCCACCGGCCCCGACGTACTCGTGCTCGGCTGCACGCACTATCCGCTCATTAAGCCCGTGCTGCGGAGCGTAGTGCCGTGGCGCGTGGAGATCGTGGACTCGGCTGAATCCACCGCGCGCGTGGTCGCGCAGCACCTCGGGATTGCACCCCACCAGGACGCGGAGCTGCGCAAACCGGCACACCTGCCGCCGATCACCTATTTCGCCACCGATTCTGTCGAACGCTTCTGCCGCGTCGGCGCCCTCTTCATGGGCCAGCCGCTCACTAACGTGCACCACGTGGACATCGGCGGATGAGCGAATTTGGTAATTTGGTAATTTAGTGATTTGGTAATTTGTTGTGTGCCTTGCCGCATTCGACGGCGCTGCTCGGCCCAAATTACCAAATTACCAAATTACCCAATTACCAAATTCGATGATTTATCGTTCCGATAATCGCGCGCCCGAGCAGATGCGTCCGGTCAGCATCATTCCCGACTTCATCCACACCGCCGAAGGCTCGGCGCTGATCGAGCTCGGCAACACGCGCGTGATCTGCACCGCTTCCGTGGACGAAGCCGTGCCCGCCTGGATGCGCAACAGCGGCAAAGGCTGGGTGACCGGTGAATACGGCATGCTCCCCCGCGCCACCCTGACCCGCACACCGCGTGAGGCCAGCCGCGGGCGCATTGGCGGGCGCACCCACGAAATCCAGCGCCTGATCGGCCGCGCGCTGCGTGCCGTGGTTGATCTCGTGGCGCTCGGCGAACGCACCATCTGGCTCGACTGCGATGTAATTCAGGCCGACGGCGGCACGCGCACCGCTTCCATCACCGGCGCATTCGTGGCACTCGCACTGGCCTTGCAGCGCCTGGTCGAGGCTGGCACGCTCCCCGCCGTCCCCCTGCGCGATTACGTGGCCGCGACCAGCGCCGGTATTGTGGACGGCGCCATAATGCTTGACCTGTCATACGAAGAGGACTCGCGCGCCGAAGTGGACGCCAACTTCGTCATCACCGGCTCAAACAAGCTGGTGGAAGTGCAATTCACCGCCGAACAACACCCGTTCGACGACGAACAACTCCGGGCCATGCTCAGCCTCGCGCGCCGCGGTGTCGAGCAACTCATCGCCAAACAAAGAGCCGTGCTGCCCGGACTCGTGACACTAATGCGGTGAGTCACCGGGACTCTCTGGCGGTCCCTCTCGAAAATGGGCGCTCGACCTGCGCAGAACCAATCGGTTGCGAAAAGAACGGCATTTTCATTCCCGGTTGTGAGCGTGAGCGCTCATATTCAGCTCTGCGGGACGCGTCCAGGAACAAAGCTCTGAGAGTGGGTGAAGAGCCTCACAGCGTCGCGGAGCGACAACTGAACCTAGCCCGGCGCTTTAGCGCCGGGATCTCGTGATGAAAACGCTGAATCGCGAAGCGACGGCTGATGCTCCGGATTACAGGCGCGGGAGTGACTGCCGTTCATTCGTCGCTTCGCGACTTTGCGCCGGCCTAACGTGAACTTGAATTTTCTTTAGATGCGCAACCTAACGAAGTCGCGGCGGCGTCTGTCGGACAACGCTACCGCGCAGCCGCGTGCACCATTTGCATCTGTCCGCTTTCACTGCTGATGAACGTGAACACATCGGGAACATAGCAGGCTAAGGCGGTACCGATCTCGTAACTCTGATGAAACACAGTGCGCATCGGTTCTCCGGTGAGGGTGTCCAGTATTTGGATTGTGAGCTTTGCCGTACCCCCTTTTGGCGGCGGTTCCTCGAACGCAAGGGCCAGCCGTCCTCCACCAACTTTCAGGCCCGTTAACATCGCCTTCTGGTCTGGAGGAATCGCCGTAAAGGTCCGTGAGACTTGACCCGCTGGCGAAATAGCATGGACCGTGGTACGGGATCCAGGGAGCGCAAGATAGATGTATCCGTCCTGGGCCGTCTCTGCCATGCTGAGCTCCACTGCGTCGACCAACACAGAGCGGGACTCGGCCTTGTTACTCAATGGTACGCGCACGCGCGCCAAGAACTGCCCTCGTGAACTCCAAACTCCGGTGTAAGGCTTTGGCAATTTGCCTTTTCCGTCTTCCTGCCAACCAGTAATGAGGAAGTCCCCTGACGCAAACACGGCAAACGCGATCGGGCGAAATCCAGGCGCATCAATGGACGTTGCAGACCTGTAGGCGCCGTCGTTGTCGAATCGCACGATAGAAAATTGCCCCCCGGGCTCGCGTGGGGAAACCAGCATATAGAGCCGGTCGTCGGGATCAAGTGCGTAGGTCATCAAACGTGGTCCCGTGAGCCCAGGGGCGCCACGCAGGTCGAATCTTGTGACTTTCTGGCCATCAGGTGAGACCCGAACAACTTCGGATGGGAGATGGACTTGCTTCCGAGAATAAGTCAATTGCCGGTAAAGAATGCCTCCACTGGAGTCACATGCGAACGGGCCGGTCATAAGAGGAGCAGAAGAGATCGGAACCTTTACCTTGTCAATAATTCGCAACTCCAGCGCCTGGCCGTAAGCTGAAAGCGACGCTGCAAGAGCAACGACAATTGCGCGAATGGGTACCAATTTGAACCTCCTAGCGCGCTAAAATCGATTCATAACCCCCTTTACATGTCTCAGAATAGATGCGCACTCGCTTTCCAAGCTGCGCAGCCAGATCCTCTCGAACCGTTCGGGCAAGTATCGGCCCATTACAAGCGCTGTTCACCATGTCGGGAAGTTCGGCACCACAGCAGACCTGGGCACAAAGGACTCCACGCACTGCTCGAGCTGCGAATATCCTCCCCCACAGATTCCTAGATAGACAGACTGGCGGCAAGCACCATACTCGCAAACAACGCGAGTGCGGATGGCAGTGGGGCAATACGCGCTCTCGGTTTCTTGCGCGACGCAGATAGAGGCAAGGACCAATAGAGCTACAGTTGTTGCGATGGCTGCCCTTGCATACAGACCTCCTGTGCATCGCGGAAGATACCCCCCTTTGAAATTGAAAGTCAACGGAAAGTGTTCATTCACTGCGACCAACTGGAACCACTTTGGGGAAGCGCGGATGGTGGTTGGTGGCCAGATCTCGGTGCTTTCATCGCGACAACATTGCCCAAAATTGGGTGCCCTCTGCCCTAAAACGAGAAATGGGCCGCCAACGCCGTTTACATGCTGGTGCGCGTCGTTACGCTCCCACTCCCTTCCCCGCATACCGCTTCGCCATCTCAGCGAGCGAAACCGGCGTGTAGTCGGCGGCGTGGCCGGCCTGACCGAACTGCGTCATGCGCTCGGCAACCACTTTCTTCATGGCCTCGCGCGCCGGCTTCAGGTAGTCGCGCGGGTCGAACTTCTCCGGCGACTCGGCGAACACCTTGCGGATCGCGCCCGTGATGGCCAGCCGGTTATCGGTATCCACGTTGATCTTGCGCACGCCATTCTTGATGCCCAACTGGATCTCTTCCACCGGCACGCCCCAGGTCGGCTTCAGCTTGCCGCCGTACTGATTGATGATGTCCTGCAGATGCTTCGGCACGCTCGATGACCCGTGCATCACCAGGTGCACGTTGGGCAGCCGCTTATGAATTTCGATCAGCCGGTCCATCTTCAGCACCGAGCCATCGGGTTTCTTGCTGAACTTGTAGGCGCCATGGCTGGTGCCGATGGCGATGGCCAGCGCGTCCACCCCGGTTTTCTCCACGAACTCGACCGCCTGGTCAGGATCGGTGACGTGCTCCAGGCCGCTGCCGCCCGCGCCGTGGCCGTCCTCGATGCCGCCCAGCACGCCAATTTCGCCTTCCACTGTAATCCCCTTGGCGTGCGCCATCTCGACCACCTGGCGCGTGGTCTCCACGTTGTACTCGAAAGTCGAAGGCGTCTTGCCGTCCGGCATCAGAGAGCCGTCCATCATGACCGACGTGAAGCCCAGTTCGATTGCCGACTTGCAGGTCTCGACGCTGTTGCCATGGTCCAGGTGCATCACCAGCGGGATTTCCGGATACAGCTCGGCCGCCGCCAGCATGAGGTGGTAGAGGAACTTGTCCTGCGAGTAGCTGCGCGCCCCGCGGCTCGCCTGGATGATCACAGGCGACTTGGTCTCCCGCGCCGCTTCCATGATCGCCTGGATCTGTTCCATGTTGTTGACGTTGAACGCGCCTACGCCGTAACCGCCCTTTGCCGCCTCGTCCAGCACCTGTCGCATCGACACCAGTGGCATGACAACCGTCTCCTTCGTTATGAATTTCCGTGAGGTTCTCTCTATTGTATTCGCAGGCGCGGCCACTGTCGCGCACGGATTCAGCCAGCGTGAGTGCGGAAATCTGCATCTGTGCAGAAGCGGAGGAGGACACGATGAAGCTCACCCCTGGCAAACTCTCCGGACTCAAAGCCGTTTCTACCGAACGCGGTATCATCGCCGCCGCTGCCATGGACCAGCGCGGTTCGCTGAAGAAAGCGCTCGGCGCCAACGCCGGCGACAAGGAACTCGAGGCCTTCAAGACCGCCGTGACCGAGATTCTGACACCTCATGCCTCGGCCATCCTGCTCGACCCAGAGTGGGGCCTGCCCGCCTCGAAAAAGCGCGCGCGCAATGCCGGCCTGCTGCTCGCCTACGAAAAGACCGGCTACGACAAGACCGGCCCCGGCCGCCTGCCCGACCTGCTTGACCACTGGTCGGTGCGCCGCCTGAAGGAAGCCGGCGCCGATTGCGTCAAAATCCTGCTCTACTACACGCCATTCGATCCCAAGAACATCAACGACCAGAAGCACGCCTGGGTGGAGCGCATCGGCGACGAGTGCCGCGCCAACGACATCCCCTTCTTCCTCGAATTTGTCGGCTACGAAGAAGGTGTGGACGAAAAAGGCGCCGACTTCGCCAAAAAGAAGCCCGAGGTCGTGCGTCGCAGCATGGAAGAGTTCACCAAAGACCGCTACGGCGTGGATGTGCTGAAAGTCGAAGTACCGGTCAACATGAGATTTGTCGAGGGCGCGCGCAACTTCAAAGGCCCGAAGGTCTATTCCAAGCAGGAAGCCATGCAGCACTTCCGCGACGCCGCCGCGGTTGCGACCAAGCCGTTCATTTATCTCTCCGCCGGCGTCAGTAATGACGAGTACAACGAATCACTGGAACTGGCCGCCGAAGCGGGTGTGAAATTCAATGGCGTGCTTTGCGGCCGCGCCACCTGGAAAGACGGCATTCCCGTCTTCGCCGAAAAGGGCGAGGCCGCTTTCCGCGAATGGCTGAAGAGCGAAGGCGTCAGAAACATTCAGAACGTCAACGAGCGCCTGAAGAAAGCCGCGCCCTGGTACTCCATTTACGGCGTGGACGCCGCCAGCGCAGCGTAAAACCCACCACGATTCACACGGATTTACGCGCGCCGCAGAAAGGGCCGTGTAAACGTGTAAACCGGCGTAGCCACGGATTGCAGCGCCGCCGTCCCGGGCCGCGGTTGTAGCGCCGCCGTCCCGGCGGCGGGCCCGGTTTCCTCTGTGTCCCCTGAGTCCCCTGTGATTAAGCCGTAGCTGATGAACTGGCCTTCCGCCCGGTAATCACCGCAGCACAGACGAGCACAGCCGCGGGTGAAAAGGAATTTGCGGGGCAACCACACTATTGAGAATCGCATATTATAGTGACACCCGTTGACTCTCTTGCGATGTCGTTGACCCCAGCGGATTGTCATTCCGAGCGCCCGCCTTTGGCGCAAGGAATCTGCTGTTTCCCGAATGCGACCAAAAGCAGGTTCCTCGCTTCGCTCGGAATGA
>JBHGBA010000066.1:0-19890 GCA_041946775.1 Terriglobales bacterium | reverse complement strand
TAGTGCTCCGGCTTCGTGGCCCCGTTGTCCCTGGCGCGTAACAGCAGCCGCGTGACCGCATCGGTGGCATCGCCGTTCAGATGCACATGGCGGGCGCTCGTCTAGCCGCCGAGCGCGAATTTCTCGCCCACGTCTTATTGAAATACATTGAGAACCGGGGGGTGGAGTGACACCCCCCAGCAGTACCAGCAAGAACGTCACCGAGGTGTTCTACGCGGAGCTGGCCGCGGGAACTCCCACAAGCCTCCCGCTGGCCACCTTCATCATGGCGGCCGCACGCTACAACCGTAAGCAGCACGAAACGGAGACGGCCTTCCGAACCGCGCTATTCGATTTCGTCCGCCTTGTAAAAGGACATCCGGAAGTCGCCAGCCTCAACGCCGTTGATGCCACAAACGCATTCGGGCGGATGCTCTCCGACCTGAGCAACAGGAATGTCCTGGACGCCTGGGCGCACTTTTTCGATTACAGCGACGACCCTCGCGTCGAATTCTGGGACACCTGGGCCAAGGTCCGAGTCCCGCTGGGCTTTGACGTTGTCCGTCGCGCCTGCGCTAACGCACAGGAATTGCCGCTTGTGCCGGCAAGCAATCTCTCGGATTCATACGCCAGGTTCATCAGCGTTGTCGGTCATCTGCAACGTGAACTCCTTGACCGAAACATCCTTGTGCCCTGCAAGACGTTTGCCGGGGTACTCAATCTCGGCACGATCACCATCTCCCGCTATCGGTCCGCCGCCGTCGCGTTCCACTTACTGACGAAGGTGAAGGACGGGAGATACACCGAACGAGAAGCAGACGAATTCAGGTTTCACTGCGAACTGTTCGATTGGCAGACAGGTCGTCAAGTCCGAAAGCCGTGAGTCGTGATGGTAACCAGATAGCCAGAACACCAGAGACACAGAACGCCAGATCACCAGAGCCTCAGAAATGCAGGAACTTAAGAACACCAAGGAAATACAGAGATTTTGAGTGAAGTACAGAGAAGAACAGGGAGCGGTGAGCCGAGATTCTCGAAGCAAGAACCTTCGAGTGGGCAAGCCCAACAGCGAGCAGAAACAAAGGTTAGGGCAACGCGATGTCGGTCTCCATTTCATACCCTTCAGGAACGACAACCCGCAGCGACGGAGGCCCGCTGCCAAAACGAAAAATCCCGAAACGAGGATTGAATGGTGACCGTACCTGAAGCAGTCCGCGATTCAGTTTTGGCCCTCCTGTTCTAATTCTTCGCCCCACAACGCGAAAGGCCGTTTCGTAAAATTTATAATTTGCGAATTAGCAAATTTGCAAATTTGCTAATTGACATCTCAAAAACAGCCTGATACCCTTTTGCCATGGAGGTGCGTTTCAGAGATGCATCTCTGGACCGGCTTGAAACGGATGCGAAGTACGACGGCGGCCACTCCCAAGGAGTCGTCAAGGCATACCGAAAGCGGCTCCAGCAGATCAGGGCTGCCAAGGACGAGCGCGACTTCTACGCGCTGAAATCGTTGCATTTCGAGAAGTTGAAGGGAAGCCGGTCTCACCAACACTCGATGCGGTTGAACGACCAATGGAGATTGGTCATCGAGTTGGAGCAACAGGGACCGAAGAAGGTGTCGTAGTCGTCGCGATTGAGGACTACCACTGAGGGGACAGACGACATGGCGGAGATGACCGAGAGGGTAGTCGCGGAGGCTTTTCCTCCCGGCGAATTCATTAAAGAAGAGCTGCAGGAGCGTGGATGGACCCAGCAAGACCTGGCCGACATTCTTGGGAGGGACACCGCCACGATCAGCGCTCTTGTAACTGGCAGGAAGCCCATCGGCCCGGAGATTGCCCAGGACTTGGCGGCTGCGTTTGGCACGTCTGCCGAGTACTGGATGAACCTGGAAAATTCTTATCGGCTCTTGCGGGACAAGAAGGATGGCAGTGAAGTCGCCAGGCGAGCAAAGCTTTACGGGAAAGCGCCCATAAAGGAAATGATTCGTCGCAATTGGATCGAAGGTTCCAACAACATCGACGTGCTTGAAAAGCAGGTGTGCGATTTCTTTGAGATCGGCTCGTTGGCGGAGGAGCCTTCTTTTGCACACGCGGCTCGAAAGTCTAGTTCTTACAAGGAAATCAGCCCCACGTTCAAGGCGTGGCTGTCACGAGCCCGGAAACTCGCCCGTGCCGTACACGTGGCGCGTCGGTTCTCAGACCGCAGCCTGAGCGAGGCCCTGGAAAGTCTTCGGTCATTACTGGCAAATGCCGAGGACGTTCGGCAGGTTCCGCGAGTATTGGCAGACGCCGGAATTAGATTCGTCATTTTGGAACACCTGCCACAGACGCGGATTGATGGTGCTTGCCTATGGCTCGATGAACACTCGCCAGTGGTGGCGATATCGCTACGCTATGACCGCTTGGATTGGTTCTGGCACACGGTGATCCATGAACTTGGTCACGTCAAGAACCGAGATGGCCTGAATGATGCCGTGCCGCTCGACGTCGATCTTGTCGGCGATCAGGCGGTTCCTTTTAGCGAGAAGCCCCAGCGAGAAAAGGATGCAGACACATTCGCGGCCGAATTCCTGGTAAGGCAGTCAGAACTCAACAATTTCATCGCCCGCGTGAAGCCGCTGTTCTCGCGGGTGAAGATCAAGGGGTTTGCGGCACGAATGCATGTTCACCCGGCCATCGTTGTTGGGCAGCTGCAGTTTCGGAAGGCAATCCCTTATTCGCATAGCCGAGAGACCCTGGTAAAAGTCCGTGATCTACTGACTGCGTCGGCTCTGACGGACGGATGGGGGCAGACTCTACCAGCAATCGCTTGAGCGAGGAGCTTATGACTTACACCGAACAGATGCAGCGCATCGTGCAGGACTACATCAGTAGCGGCCAGGAATGGCCGGCTACAGCGAAGGACATCGCTGCTTGGGCTATTGCCTAAGGCAAATGGGGCACCTCAGCCGGCTGCGATACTCAGGCAGTGTGCAGATCAGATTTCCGACGCGATGCGCGAAGAGTACATCACCGACCCGCAGGGGAGGACCGTCCGTGCGAAGCATGTCGCCAGGTACGACAGAAGTGGAGCGCAAATCGCCCTCTGGGCCGACATACGTACAGCTTCACGCGAGCACATGGAGTTGGCCTTTCAACAACGGCGTCAGCAGATCGTCGGTGATTGTCGTCAGTTGAAGCTGGACGTGGACAGCTTCAACGAGAACCGCAACAGTGCAGAACCGATCCAAATCATTTTCGATTTCAGGGACGACTTGCTGGAGCTAGAGCTGGCGAGCTCCGTAGCCGTATGATTCTGTCACTCGGCTGAGGCTGCCTCCTCCGCTGAGGGCATATTCCTGCCACTTTCGTAATCTGCAAAATTGACCCGCTCTCTTGTCCTCCCCCGAGTACTGAGTTGATGCTGCGCCGGCGGTTAAATTCCACCGCTCTAGAGATGGGAAATGAGCAAGAAGAAGAGCAAGGCGAACGTCGCAAGGCCGGTTGCCCCGATTACGGAAGACGACAAGAAGAAGGCGAAGGCGGGTCTGGTCCGCTGGTCGGTGAAGCCGCGCAAAGAGCTGCTGGCGGAGCTGGAGCGCCGCGACGAGATGAAGGTCCAGCGGTTCCGCGAGAGCCTGTCCGAGGAGACCCGCAAGGTGATCGAGCTGGACGATTTCATCTATTCAGTGCTGGAACGGCCCGAAATCAAGGCCCTGCCAAAACCGAAAATGGCGGTCATCCGAGTTCTGACCAACGAAAGGGGCCTGTCGAAGTTCACGGCAAACAACCGCTGGAACGAGTTCGAGCTGATCTGCCTGGGCCAGTACGAATGTGAGAAAAGTTGCGGAAATGCCGACCACGGGGCAGCCTTCGGGCTGCCCTAAACTTTTGCCCACGGACGCGCGCCACCAGAAAAACGGTACGCTCAGGGTACGCCCGAGGTTTCGCAGCTTCGGTGGGGATGACGTAAATTGCACAAAAGAATGGCTCCTCAGGTAGGACTCGAACCTGCCAAGGAGCGTAAACTCAACAACTTAGAAGAGCACGGACGGCATCAAAGTACACCAAAAGCAGCGGAAAATCACGCTAACTGATCGCAAAAATCAGCAAGGGAACCGCCGACGGCACGTAATTCTCGCGCCTACTAGACGTTCACTCACGAAGATTTCGTGACTACATTGAACGTTTTCGCCCTGGAAATTTTGGCGAAAGTTTTCTTGAAATCTTGACACCCACAAGACCCGCGTTTTAGTGACGCCGCCGAGACCGCGATTAGAGCGAAGAAATCAATGCACAATCAGTCAAAAGCCACTCAAAATTGCTCATGTAAATCGCACACCCAGCGCGCCTCAGTGACGATCTTCTGCGCAAATTCTCCGCGTGATTGCAGAATGATTGCAAAAAGCTTCGCGCCAGAATCTCATCTTCGACCACGAGGCGTGTCAGTCGATCACCGGCGCGCCGGCCTGCACGCCCAACAACGTGGATGCTGCGCGATGGCGAATGACAGATCATCGCCGGGCAGGCATTGGACTATGACGATGCGGCGCGGAGCGCAATGCCTCGGCCAGCGCAAGCACTCCCTGTTTGATCTCGCGCGCGTTGAAGGCGGCGAAGCCCAGCACCAGCCCGTGTAGATCGCGGCGCTTCAGCGCGAACCGATCGAGCGCTACGGTTTCGATGCCGCGGTCAGCGGCGCGCGCCTGGGCTTCGGCGGAGCTCAAGCCGTTCACCAGGTAAGCGGGCGTGTTGAGGCCAGCCTGGATGGAAGGCAGTTCGGCGATGCCGGCAAGATAGCGGCGCGCGTTGTCCTGCAGCAGGCCGAGGCGTTCGGCATACATCTCGCGCATACGCCGCAGGTGCCGGCCAAAATGGCCTTCCACGATGAAGTCGCAGAGCACGGCCTGGGAGATGGCCGGCGGATAGCGGTCGGCGGCTGAGCGCAGCGCCAGAAATGAGTCCACCAGATCCGGCGGCAGCACGACATAGGCGAGTCGCAGGCCGGGGAACAGCACCTTATTCAAGGTGCCCGTGTAGATGACCGAGCCGGAGCGGTCCAAGCCCTGGAGCGCCGGGATGGGACGTCCGTGAAAACGGAACTCGCTGTCGTAGTCGTCCTCAATGATGCGGGCGCCGGACTCGCGGGCCCACTTCAGCAACTGCAAGCGCCGGTCGAGGCCCATGGTGACACCCAGCGGGAACTGGTGCGCAGGCGTGATGTAGGCGAGGCGCGCATTGGGCGAAGCCCTACGTCCCGCGGCCACGTCCAGGCCGTCGTTATCCACGCGCACCGCAACAATGCGGGCGCCGGCGTTGCGGAAAGCCGCTACCGTGCCGCTGTATCCGGGATCTTCAATCCACACTGAGTCGCCGGGCCGCACCAGCAGCCGGGCGAGCAGATCCACCGCCTGCTGCACGCCGGAGACGATGGCGATCTGCGCGGGCTCGCACCGCACGCCGCGTGACGCGCCAAGATATTCCGCCAGGGCTTGTCGCAGAGGTAGAAATCCCGCCGGTTCGCCGCCCGCCAGCACGGAAGCGGGGAGCCGGCGCATGCGCCGCGAGGCCACCCGCGCCCACAGTTCCACCGGAAACTCCAGCAACGCGGGCTCGATGGCGCGAAACGGCCGCGCCGGACGGCGTTCTTCCAGAGCCGGCGTCGGCGACACCGGTTCCGGACGGCGTCGGCGCGCCCGCCGCACGTTCAGCAAGTCGTCGGGCAGGGTTTCATTGACGCGCGTTCCCGATCCCACCTTGCCGCAGAGATAACCTTCCAAAGCCAGTTGTTCGAACACCGCTACGGCGGTGCGGCGCGATATGCCATAGAGCGATGCCAGGTCGCGCGTGGCGGGCAGGCGCGCGCCCGCGGGCAAGCGGCCGTCGAGGATAGCGCCGCGAATCTCGTCATACAGCCAGCGCGAGAGCGTGATCCCGGCAGGACGAGGTCCCAACGCCAGCTCGCCTACTTGAGTCCTCCGCCGCATTGGTAAATGGTACCATCCAAATCTCGTGTTTGGGCCTTTGCTGGGAACCAAGTAGGCCGTAGGCTGGGTGCATGGACGCCCTGATTGGGAGTTCCAAAAATTTGCAGGAGGAGAACCGATCAATGCAACAACGAATGGATTACCTCAAGGCCGCTCCGGGCGTCTATGAGGCGCTGCTGGGAGTGCACAAATATCTGGGGCGCTCCGGGCTGGACGAAGGCCTGCTCGACCTGGTGTACCTGCGCGTATCCCAGATCAACGGCTGCGCCTTCTGTGTGGACATGCACTGGAAGGACCTGCGCAGCCGGGGCGAGAACGAACAGCGGCTCTACATGTTGAACGTGTGGCGCGAGTGGGACGGCTACTCCGAGCGCGAGCGCGCCGCCCTGGAATGGGCCGAAGCCGTGACCCGCCTGGAGCATGGCGAGGTGCCGGACAACGTCTATCGGCAGGCGCGCGAGCAGTTCTCCGAAGCCGAACTGGCCAACCTGACTTTGGCGGTGACCGCCATCAACTCGTGGAACCGGATGAATATCGCCTTCCGCAAGGAAGCCGGAAAATACCAGCCGCCCAAAGTGGCCATCCGGGCATAAGGCCGCAGGATGGGACCGCTCTCCGGGGCGGTCCGCTTCCCGCGCCTGACTCTATATCGTGAACAAAATCTGCCGCCCAGCGAGGAGCCATGGTTGTTCCCATGTTTCAGGTGGACGCATTCGCCACCAAACTATTCGAAGGCAATCCGGCAGCCGTGGTCTGCCCCAAGGAGTTTCCGCCCGACACAACCATGCAGCAAATCGCGGCGGAGAACAACCTTGCCGAAACCGCATTTCTTGTTGCCGATGGTCACGACTACCGGCTTCGCTGGTTTACGCCCAAACTTGAAGTCCCGCTCTGCGGACACGCTACCCTGGCGAGCGCAGCCGTCGTTATGGAGCGCCTGGCGCCGGGACGCAAGCGGGTCATCTTCCATACCCGTAGCGGTCCGCTCACGGTGGAAAAAACGGAGAGAGGCTACTTCATGGACTTTCCCGCCCGCGAGTCCAAGCCGACGGACGCTCCCGAAGGTCTGGCCGAGGCTTTAGGCGCTGTGCCCGTGGAAGTGCTGTCGAACGCCTTCAACTACATGGCGGTTCTGAAAGACCAGCACGCGGTCCGCGAGTTGAGCCCAAACTTCTCTCTTATCGCGCAACTCGATCGTCCTGGAGTGATCGTGACTGCACGGGGTGGCGAAGACTACGACTTTATTAGCCGCTACTTCGCACCCGTCAAGGGCATTCCCGAGGACCCCGTTACCGGCGCGGCGCACTGCATGTTGACGCCCTACTGGGCCCGCAAGTTGAACAAGTCCGAACTTACCGCGTACCAGGCCTCGCCCCGCGGAGGAAAGGTGGAATGCCGCATGATGGGTGATCGCGTGGGGCTGCAAGGTGCGTGTGTGTTTTATTTCGAAGGGTCAATCCAGCTGCCGGATTAGCAGGGGTCTGCCAGAGTTACTGCATCTCTAGCTCAAGCGGGACGCCGGAGCCGTTTGCAGTCTCAGGTGATGTCGGCTTCAGTTGAGCGCATAACGACACGAGCTGCTTTTCCAGCATTTGTGGACTGCGGCAAACGTGAAGTTCCCACCGGCCCAGTTGCCCCCAATTGTTCACAGCCGAAATCCAGCGCCGGGCGGCATCATGCTTGGCCTTATCCTGGTTGTCCTCCATGCCTTTGATTTCGAGCAGAAGCGTCAGCCCATTCGTGAGCCGCACGATGTAATCCGGAACGTAATTGTGGCCAACGCCAAGGTATTCGTAGGCAATCATCAGGCCGAGTCGATCATTCTTGGCATAGCACCTGACCAGCCCGCGTCGCGCCGCCATCTCGAGCCGGAATGCTGCGCTCTGCTCCCACTGCCCGGTGTCGGCGACCACCTGGTTGATGTGGCTCACCACAGTGGGGAAGCAGGGCTTAGTGGTCTTAAAATCCACCTCCCCCGTCGTACCAAACGGCTTGTAGCGGTTCAGGACAGGCATGAGCGGAGGCTCACCCTGGGTCTCATCTGGCTCAATGCGGTCGCGTAAACGTTCGACGATGCGCATGACGTATTTTCCCAGTCCGAGCTCGGACGGGTGTTCCCCTTGGAAGTTGACCTTCTTTCGAACGTATTCCTCCACGATTTCGTACACCTGCGGAAAGAGTTGATGACGCGACTGCAAACGAAACGCAGCGGCACGCGCGTCTCTACCTTGTCGCGCCAGATCAGCCAGCGACTCAACCACTAATCTCGCGATCTGAAATTTGATCGTCTGAATGTGATTCTGTTCGTAATATGCGTGCCGGTCTTGCACCGTCACTGGCATGGAGACGCCAGCAACCTGCGGACTGCCTTCCCGGTAACCGACCGTGGCAGAAATAAATGTTGCAGTTGGTTCGCGATTGGGCTCAATCACCAACTTCTCCATCGAATCCACGTCGCACCGAATGAGGTTCTTTTTTAATGCGAAGGCGTATCCCTCGACGATTGGGAAACGGATCTCCATGGCCTTGCGTTCCGGCAACGCACGCACGTGGTTCTTGGGCTTGTCTTCGACGGCCGCCGCTTTGGTTGGACGGCCTTTGAATGGAATCACAGAAAACGGAATGCCATAGACATCCACATATTCCTCGTTCAGCAGCCCCGTAACTGGATCGGGCTTGTAGTCCAGGCGGCGCAGCCCACGGCCTACTACTTGCTCGCAAAGCAGTTGGCTGCCGAAGGCCCGAATCCCCAGAATATGCGTGACATTGTTCGCATCCCAACCCTCGTTCAACATCGCAACCGAAACCACACAGCGTACGTGTTCACCCGGTTGTCCGGCTTTGCCCACCGTCGCCACGACCTTACGTAATTCTTCTGCGGCGTCTTTCTTGCCCTTGTTCGGGTCATCGCTTTCGGCCTCAGCCAGCAGCTTGGTATCAATGCGGATGGTGTGCTTGCGCGTGGCAGTGTTCGCGAATTCCGGAAGCACGGCGCTCTCCCCGTACACCGTCGTGTTTTTTGGCTTCTTCTTGGCGGCCGTGCCGGAGCCGTTGGATTTGTCCTCGGCAATTTGCTCCACGTCCGCGGCGGTGACCTGCTCAATTTCGGTTTCGCCACTGATTTTCTGATAGATCAGCTCGGCGATGTCGGTGTTATCGCAAACCACGATCATCACCGGCGGAATGTGCTCCTGACCCGGCTGCGCATTGCGGACATATTCAAATCGCTCTTTCCATTGCTGCGCGAGCTGCTGCAGGGCGCCCTCGGCTTCGCGCCATACCGGCTCCGGCTTCGGTTTGTGAGCTGCGCCAGGGAAGAAGTTCCCCGCGCCGCCGCGCTCCAGGTCTTCGCGGATTCTGTGCCAGAGCTTGAAATACTTGGGATCGGGCAGCCCCGTCGTGTCCATGATCGGAAGGCGCGGAATCTTCACAATCCCGCTCTCGATGGCGTCCACCAGGCCAAAATCACTGACCAGCCACGGAAACGGCCGGCCCTCCGGGTGACCGCTGCCCTTGATGTAGAACGGAGTAGCTGACAAATCCACGCAGATGGAAACTCCAGGCTTTCCGGGATGCTTGGGATTGTGGTTATTCAGCCGGTCCAAACCTTCAACCCACACTGTCGCCTCTTCCGCTTCCTCATCCAGGGCCTTCTTGTCTTCTCCGGCGAGGCCATTGCCATTCGCCGCGGCCGGACGCCAGCAGTGATGCCCTTCGTCATTGAGCACCATGATCGGCATCCGTTCGTACAGATCACCAAGAACCCATTTTGCGTACGTCTCTGGCGTATCTGGTCCTTTATTTACGACCGCATACGTCTTTCCGCCTTCCTCGTGCTCCGAGCGCGGACTGAACCAGTGCCAGTTCGTGACCAGCACCTTCCCCATTTGCATCAGTGGCCGGTATTTGGTGGGAACGATATCGAATTCGGCGTAATAGTTGTTCGGATTCTCGGGGCGAAGGACCTGCAGGCGCTCTTTGACTGTAAGATTGGGACAAACGATCAGCACGGCATTGGGAAATTCATCGCTACTAGCATTGGTCCCGCGATTACAGAATGCCCAGGCGATCAGCATCGCCATGACAACCGTCTTTCCCGATCCAGTCGCCATCTTGCAGCCCATGCGCCGCAAGGGAAGCAAGTCGGTGCCCGCCGGCTTATCGGCGAATGTCGGATAGAAGTCCGTGGGTGTCGTATAAAAACCGGGCTTCTCGCCACGCAAAAGCTGCTGAACGTCGCCGTCCGTGAGATCGAATTTCCCGAAGCCTGTCCGCGACGATCGCCCCGGAATGCGCAGTTCGTTCAGGTAGATGATCGTCTCCACCGCCTCGCGCTGGCAGAAGAAAAGCCGCCAACCCAGCCGGTCCTTGCTGGCCCAGTGACGCAGCAATTCCTTCGTGACCGTCGAAGCTCCCCGGTAATCCGCTTCGCGCCAGCGGCGCACATCGTTGCGCACCAGGTTAATGAGCGGCAAGTCGTCCCATTGCTCGTCGGAAAACAATCCCTTCTGCGCCGCGCCCACCTGATCGGTCTTGTACCAGTAGCCGGCCTTGCGGCGCGCCGCGATTTTCTGCATCTCCATCTGTTCGCGGTCGAAATGCCAATGCATGTTCGGCTCGTCGTAGGGATTGCAGATGATCGGCTTGTCAACCGGCTGGATGGGAATCTGCTCGTTAGCCACGGCGCGCTCCCCGGCTGTTGAGCTTGTGCACGCTCATCACTTCATTGCCGCGCGGATCAATCACCTTGACCGCTACACTCTTGTGCTTGCCGGCGGGAAACGGCAGCGAAACCGTTCCGCTCAGCGCGGCAAAGCGGTCGGGATCAACCACGCCGTCCAGCGCCTTGCTTAGTTTGTTCCATGCGTCTTTGTCGGGAAAGAAAGCCTGCGTGATGCAGAACGTGCGGCCGTCATAATCGCCGTCAATGAACCAGGCCGCAACTTTGGATGCATTGGTCGGCGTAATGGAATTGTCCACCGGGTTGTAGATGTCCACGCCTTCCATCGTGACCACGTATTCGCCGTCGCTGTTGGGGCCTTCCACTTTAGTGCGCGGCTGTCCGAACACCGTAAACAACTGGCTGCCCGGCTGCTCTTTGAGAAGCCCCGCCATTCCGGGGTTCACATCCGGGCGAATGTTGGCGGCGTGGATCTTCATTCGCGGATGCTGCGCTTCGCTGATGACCGCCTGGGAGGCGCCGTCAAAGCTGAATCCGGCAATCACCAAGTGGTCGTAGCCGCGCCGGTTGGCTTGGCGGATGGCCTCTTCCACCTGCATCGCCGTCACCGGGCCGTACTGCGGGCCAAAGACAACGCCCACGTTGGCCTTGCCTTCCGGATCTTTGTCCTTGTCGCCGTTGGCCCAGCGGCCTTCGGCGTGAATGATGCTGCCATCCATCACCGGCTCCAGGCGCGTGAACCGCATCTCTTTATTATTCGGGAAGCGCACGCCGTCCATCTTGAGCAGGCGCAGCATCTGGTCGAGATAGGCATCAACGTTTTTGGCCTCCAGGTCGGCCCGCGTCTCCACCTCGCGGACCTCAAAGGTCTCCATATCGGGCGGAGCGCCATCGAATTCGCCGGCGGAGACCTGCTGCGCATCTCCCAACGACATTTCCGGAGGCTGCACCGCCTCGACCGTAAACGGCCCACTGACGCGCACGATACCTTTCACTACCTCAGGTTGGTCCACCAGCTCTTCCTGCTCGGCATTGGCGCTGATGCAGGCATTCACTTCGTCCATCTTGGCCCGCCAGGCTTTGCGGTATTCGGTGACGGCGTCCGCGAGGGCCTTGGGCCAGTCGGGATCAGTATCAAAGGGCACCTGCCAGTGCTCCCAGGTTTTGCCCGAATCGGGGAGCAGCCACCGGCGGCGGTCGGCATCGGTGATGGCTTTACGCCCTTCATCTTTCTGCTTGCGCATCAGCTTGGCAGCGAGTGTCTGCCGAATGGCGTCGTTGACCCGCTTGAGAGCGGCGTTGCATTGCTGGAGGGCTTTGTCGAGGATCGGCTGATGCTTGGCGAAGATGGGATCGAGGTTCGTATTCTGCGCGACGTCCTTGCCAAGCTCAATTGACGGCTCCTTCTTATATTCGAAGCCGTCGGAAACCTGTTCGCCTTTTAGCCTGAAATAGGGATATATCTCGGTTAGCAGCCTATGTCTTGCTAATGCCACTGCAACTCGGCTGGTATCGATTGTGATCCAACGCCGGCCCCAGTCTTCCGCTACGAAGGCGGTTGTACCGCTTCCGCAGGTTGGGTCAAGAACTAGATCACCTGGTTTCGTGACCATGAGCATACAGCGCTGAATCACCTTTTCGTGCGTCTGGACAACATACAGCTTGCGGTCGCTAAATCCCGCTGCTGTGTCATGCCAGCTATTCTCGATCTGCTTGCATCTGAAATCGCCGTGGTACTGCCTGTAATAAGGTGTCTTCCCCAACATGAAGAGACGCTCAGCCGCGATTAACCGCTGCATTCCTTTCGGATTCGTCCTCCAGCTTTTCCCGCCGGAAGGCCTACATGGAACGCCTTGGAACTCAAAATCAAACATGCAAGAGGGCGTATAGCCTGACGATTTCAAATCTGATCGCTTGAAGATCGCCGACTTGTCCAGAAACTGTGCTTTCTCCGTTTTGATCAACTTCTGTGCTGCCCCACCGGGCGCAGCGATGAAAGTGTATTCGGGGTCATCATCAATTTCGGTTGGCGCGTATACGGGACGGAAAAGCATGTTCTCCTTGTCGCGGGCATACCAAAGGAGGTAGTCGTAAACTTTCGGCATACCAGCCTGGCCTAGCGGAGTCATAGTGCGCCAATTTATCTGAGCGAAAAAATTCTCAGACCCAAAGACTTCGTCTAAGACTACGCGGACACGGTGAGCGTTCTCATCACTGATCTGTACGAATATGCTCCCGCTGTCTGCTAGAAGTTCCTTCGCCACAAGTAGCCGGTCGCGCAGATAGCTGAGATATGAATGTATGCCGAGATGCCAAGTGTCTCTATATGCCTTAACCATCTCTGGTTCGCGGGTTAGGTCTTGTTCTTTGTCTTTTACATCTCGGCTCCCGACTTCGGATTGAAAATTACTCTTGAAATTCACGCCGTAAGGCGGATCCATGTAGATCATCTGCACCTTGCCTGCGAGGTCTTCGCGCCGTGAAAGCGATGTCATCACTTGCAAGCTGTCGCCCAGGATCAGCCGGTTCGTCCACGGAATCTCGTGGCGATAAAACTGCACGGCTTCGTGATACTGCTGCTGCGGATCAGCAAAGAGCGACCGCTCGACATCCTGCCGCGCCGCAACCCGCAAAATCGCCTGCGGGCTGACGCGCTCGTGGATGTGCAGCGCGACCGGGTCCACCTCAAAGCCGCGCTTCTCGCGCTTGCCTGCCCACTCCAGCCAGGGCTCCTGCGTGCGCAACGCCTCAGCCAACTGCTTCGCCTCATCGGCGGTGAGCGGACGCCGCCGCGCTTCCATCAGCAACTCGGGCAGCTTGTCGGGCGCGCCCGTCGGGTCAAACTGCAACTTCGGACTTAGACGCGGGCTGTAGGAGTACGGAATCTTCGCCAGCAGCGGCACCGTGCCCTCGGCCGCAATCTTGGCCGGCGGATTGTTCTTGCGCTTCGCCTTCTCGAATCGGTAATCCGTGACTCTGTCGAGCCCTGGGTTCTGGCCCGCCTTGCCACGGCCATTCCTGGATTTTCCCTTGGGTGTCGTCGCTTTCGTACCCATCAATTCCTTCTGAATTAGGTCAGGGGGAAGGACTTGACCGAATACTTTCTGAGAGCTGTTTATTTTATGTCATGTCAGCGCCGGGTAGGAGTATCTTCGCCACTTCCACTGAATACCGAACGGTAGCTCGCTGGTAACTTGAGCCATGCCGCCTGCCTCATTATTCTTATCCCTGCATAGCGCGTAGCTTTCCCCCGCCAGGCAGTCCATATCGCAACGGATTTGTCGAACGCATCCAGCAGTATGTTTTTCGCGACTGACATAGCCAGCTTTCTTGCCTGCCCGCACACGGCGACGCTGGCGCGCGCCGAATCCAGGAACGAAGTCGTCAAGCCCTTCTTCCATGATCCGGGCATCGATCTGCTGCGCAAGCTGGGACTGGAGCACGAGCAGCGCTACCTGCGCCAACTCACCGAAAACGATGGCCTCAGGGTTGTCCAGATTGACGTCAACGCCGCCTGGGAGACGGCCGCCGCCGAAACTCAGCGGGTGCTGCGCGAGGGCGCCGATGCCGTTTATCAGGCCACGTTTCTGGACGCGCCCTGGGGCGGACGCGCCGACTTCCTGCTTCGCGTGAACATGCCCAGCGCCCTCGGGCCATGGTCCTACGAAGTGGTGGAGACCAAGCTGGCGCGCTCCACCAAGGCGACGGCGCTGGTGCAGCTTGGTTTCTACTCCGACCTGTTGTCGCGGATTCAGGGCGTGGAGCCGCAGTGGATGCACGTCGCGCTGGGCGGCGCGGCTGGCCCCGGGCGCTTGCAGGTCGAGTCTTATAACGTCCCGCGCTACATCGCTTATTTCCGCAAGGTGCGCAGCGAGTTCGCCAGCGCGTGGCAGCTCGACGCGCAGACCTATCCCGAACCGACCGAACACTGCGAGGTCTGCTCGTGGTATCCGCTGTGCGACGCGCGCTGGCGGGCCGACGACCATCCGTCCCTGGTCGCGGGCATCTCGCGCAACCAGCGCAAGGCGCTCGCCGAACGCGGAGTGGCCACCATGGCCGCGCTGGCGACGCTCAGCCTGCCTCCCAGGCCTAAGATCGAACGCATTGGGAACGCCGCGCTGCTGCGCATCCGCGAGCAGGCGCGTCTACAGGTGCAAGGGCGCGAGGAAGGCCGCCTGCTCTACGAGTTGCTCGATCCCGCCGGCGATGGCAACGGCCTCGCTGCTTTGCCTGCACCTTCGCCTGCGGACGTCTTCCTTGATTTCGAGGCGAACCCGTGTGTGCTCGACGATGGCTTGGAGTACCTGATCGGCGTGGTAACGCTCGGCGAAAGCGGCGATCCAGCTTACGAGGCGCTCTGGGCGCTGACGCGCGCAGAAGAAAAGCAGGCGTTCGAAACGTTCATGGCGAAGGTGATGGAGCGATGGCGTCGGAACCCGGAGATGCACATCTACCACTACGCTCCGTACGAGCCAACGGCCATCAAGCGTCTCGCCGGCCGGCACGGCACGTGCGTGGATGACGTGGACCAACTGCTGCGAGCCGAGGTCTTCGTTGATCTCTACCGCGCAGTGCGCCAGGGCATTCGCGCATCGGTGGAGAGCTACTCCATCAAGCGCCTGGAGCCGCTCTACGGCTTTGCGCGCGCGGTGGCGCTGCGCGATGCGAATGTCGCCCTCCAGTCGTTCGAGGCGGCCATGGCGCTCGGCAACGGCCAGGAAGAAATCGGCGAGCTTCTCAAGACGATCGAAGGCTACAACCGGGACGACTGTTTGTCGGCACTGCATCTGAGAGACTGGCTGGAAGAACGGCGCAAAGAGTTAGAAGCGAAGATCGGCCATGCCCTGCCGCGTCCTGCGATCAAGTCCGGCGAGCCGGGACTGAGCTTGGCTGCATCAATTGACGAAGTCGCTGATGTCAAGGCACGGCTGTTAGAGCCACTCCCGGCCGATCCGGCCGAATGGACAGAGGAACATCGGGCATGCTGGCTGCTGGCGCAGATGCTGGAGTGGCATCGGCGGGAGGAGAAGTCATCCTGGTGGGAATACTTTCGCCTGTGCGGCCTGTCGGATGACGAGCTTCAGGAGGACAGGAGTGCGCTCGGCGGCCTGGTGTACGTGGGGCCAGTCGGCCGCGTCAAGCGTTCCATCATTCACCGCTACACATTTCCTCCTCAGGACCACGCCATCGACCGGGCGAACGAGGTGCGCGACCCGAGAACCGAGGGCAATCCCGGCAAGGTGGTCGCGATCGATGAACGCAACCGCACCATTGACCTCAAGCGCGGAGCGACTTCTTCGGTCCCACACCCGAGCGCCCTGATTCCCTACGATCACGTGGGGTCGGAAGTCCTGCGGGACAGCATTCTTCGCATTGCATCTTCGGTGGCGGACCGGGGCATGGCCGCACCAGGACCGTATCAATCGGCGCGCGACCTTCTCCTTCGCAAACCGCCTGCCGCACTACCCGGCGCAGCGGGAAGCCTGATCGGCGACGACGGACAACTGACGGAGGCCGCGAAGACGCTGGTGCAATCCCTGCCGCGTCAGGCATCGGTGGTGCCGATCCAGGGGCCACCCGGATCGGGCAAGACGTTCACTGGGGCGCGCATGATCGTCGAGCTTGTGCGGCAGGGACGGCGCGTTGGGATCACCGCTGTCAGTCACAAGGCAATCAGCAATCTGCTGCGCGAGGCGTGCCGGGCAGCGGGCGACGCAGGCGTTCGTCTTAACGCAGTCCAGAAGGCAAACGACGGAGACGAGTGCCAACATGCAGGCGTCAAGCAAGCCAGGGACAATGCGGAGATCGTCGATGCCCTGTCGACAGGAGCGGCAAAGGTGGCGGCCGGATCTGCGTGGCTGTGGGCCCGGGAGGAGATGCAGAATTCCGTGGACGTATTGTTCGTGGACGAGGCAGGTCAGATGTCTCTCGCGAACGTCTTGGCCATCTCTCCAGCCGCCACGAGTATCGTGTTGCTGGGCGATCCCCAGCAGCTTGATCAGCCGCAGCAAGGCATCCATCCGCCAGGAGCCGAAGTCTCCGCCCTGGGCCATCTACTGAATGGACGTGCGACCATCGCCGCCGACCAAGGCATCTTTCTGACTGAAACGCGGCGCATGCACCCGGACGTCTGCGCCTTCTGTTCGGAGCTTTTCTACGAAGGGAGGCTGGTAGCACGACCGGAGAATGCGACGCAGTGTCTCAACGCCTCTGGTGCGCTGGGCGGGACGGGTCTCCGCTTCGTTCCGGTCGAGCATTCTGGCAACCAGAACGAATCGCCCGAGGAAGTTGAACGCGTCGCCGCTTTAGTGGAAGCTCTGCTTGCGGAACACGCAACCTGGACAGACAAGACAGGCAAGACCCAAGCCCTTGGCCTTCAGGACATCCTCATCCTGGCCCCGTACAATGCGCAGGTCGCAGCGCTGGCAGAGCGACTTCCGGCAGGTGCGAGGGTTGGCACGGTGGACAAGTTTCAGGGACAAGAAGCCCCGCTCGTGTTTTATTCCATGGCGACCTCGACGCCAGAGGACGCTCCGAGGGGCATGGAATTCCTGTACAGCCTGAACCGCCTGAACGTCGCGGTCTCGCGCGCCCGATGCGTCGCGGTAATTGTCACCAACCCTGCGTTGTTCCGGGTGCAGTGCAAGTACCCACGCCAGATCGAGCTTGCCAATGCCTTCTGCCGCTATCTGGAAATGGCGCGGACGACCTGATGGCGAGAGTAGTCAGGTCGTCGTCCGCCTAAGAATTACCGCTACAATTCCCTGATGCCCAGGGCCTCGGTGAGGCCTTTCAGCAACTGCACCCGTCTGTCTGCGCCCAACTTGGCGAGGTTTTCGAGCTTCCAGCGCACCGCAGGCAAGTCTTTGATGCCGGGCAGGTCGAGCAGAGGCCAGTCCGGTTCGCCGCGCTTCACTGACAACAGGAAACGCCTGTGTGCCTCAGGCATATGGCCGACGATTTCGCGAATCAGATCCTCCCGCGCCTTCAGCAGATCATCGAGGCTTACAGGCTCATTGACCATTCCCTCAAAACCGCGCTTGTATTCGGCTGAAATATCGCGCCGTGCAGGCGCGAGCACCTCTGCCATCGGACGATCATGGCTGATGATATACACGACGAATGCCTTGCGCAGCTTTTCGTCGATGCCCTCATGCGCGAGCAGATCCCGCACGTCGAACAGATCACGCGGATGCTGGCGATCAAGAGCGGCGACGATCTTGCTGGCGTATAAATCGGCAAAATTGACGACCGACATTTCAGCGAAACCGAATTCCGCCTCGACGCGCGCCGATACTTGCCGCACAGCGGGTTCGTGCACGCAGCCGCGTAGCACCGGCGTCACTTCAATCTTGATCTGTGCATTATCCGCGCGCACAACCAGCTTGGTTATTCCTTTCTCGCCTTTTGGTGCGCTCGCGTTTACCCGTGCACCAGGAATACCGCCGCCCTTGATCTTCTTCGCGATCCGCCGCATTGCCTCATCGATGTCTTTGAGCGATGACGTTCGATCCTTCACCGGGACATAGGTGAGATCGAGATCGACCGAAAGTCGCGGCATGTCGCGCAGGAACAGGTTGATAGCCGTTCCGCCTTTCAGAGCGAAGCTGGGTTCCGACGCGACAAGGGGCACAACCTTCAACAGGAGCGCCACCTGCCTGCGATAGACCTCATCCACTGGCATCAAGCGACTCCGGGACGGTGATATTGAACTTGGGATCGAGTTTGCCGCCGCGCACTAGCATCCGCTTTCCGCGGCCAAGGTCGATGCGGTTCCGAGCGAGCTTTTTCAACCAAGCATGCTGGTGCCGCTCCGCAAACCACAGAAAGAGCCGTTTCACCTTGACGCTACGGCAGGCAACCAGCAGCGTTTGAAGCTTGCGGGGACTCAGGTTACGTAGCCCTTCCATCAGTACGTCTGCCTGATGAAACGTTTCCCGCTGGGGCACTTCGTCCAGCAATTCGAGGATCGCGCGCTCCGGAGCGGACATTGTGAGTGGCCACTCCCATTGCCCCCACGGTTGGCGTATGGTGCCGCTCTGCTGAAGCTCATGTGCGGCATCGCCGCCGGTTTTCATGAAGAGCTTTTCCGCGTTGTGAAATACGAGCCGAGTGTCGAGTCTGAGCTTTGACACCCATCCTGGCGGCTTGCCGGTGCCGTACAGGTGCACTTCACGAGAGCGTCCGGAGGAGAGATAGTGCGCGAAGCCCTGCAGTTCGAGCGCTGTCCGGCCCCCGACCGTGTACGGATAGCCGAGCAGTGTCTGGAGCGATATTACGACCGGCTGCCAGCGGAGCTTTTGCTGCCCATCTTCTCCCGGCAGCTTGGGCGCCGGGCGGCGGTACACGCCTCGGGCCACCTGCTCCAACCAGCCATGCAAAACATATTTGTTGCGCAGGCCTCTCGAATATCCGTGCTTTTCAAGCCAAGTGGAGTCGGCGACGAGACCCTCCGGGACAGAGCGCTGCAACCAGTTTAGCCTCGTCTTTGTTTGTATACCCACGGTTGACAAAATAGCACATCTATAAACCAACGTCGAGTTTATAAACCGTTAGATACGTACACCTAGGGTTGACAAATCAGGTATTTCTTAAACTGCCGCCGTTGGGCGCACAGCGCAAACCAGGGACCAATTTACGCCGATTGGCGACGCCAATCGGGCGTAATGGCGCAGGGTTCTCATGTCCTTGCAACGCCAGCATACTTTTTCACCGGATGGTGAAACGACGTTTCCAGTGAAACTTGGGCTGGACTGCCAAGGCAGAAAAATGGCAAAGGGAAACCCAACTTTGTAACTTTTGCGCGATCTCTTCTTCGACTTCGCTGTAAGGCGTGCGGAACTGCCGACATCTTGGGGAGGGCCTGCCAATTCTAAGTAGCTGAAGCTGAGACAAATCTTTGCGACCAAAATATTTATTCATTAACTCCTGACTTTGGCCCACCAAGTGCTCATGAGATACCACGGAGTATTGTGTCCGACCCTGCTCCGAGGCTCTGTCTCCCTCCCACAAAGCTGAACCTTAGCCACTCGGTCAATTCCCACCAAGTTCCTGAACACAAAAGCCTGGTCATTCCACGCTCACCGATCCACCTCCAATTCTGAAATTCGAGGAGGAAGCGAATGAGCTTATTTCGTTTTCGCGACCGTGCCAGTGTTCTCGATGACCGGTCGCGGCGTTTCTTAACAACGGCGGCGTGGCTTGGTGGCTACGTCACTCCTGAACAAGCGCAGCTCCTCGGCATCAGGAACTCGGTGCCCAG
>JBHGBA010000065.1:0-19940 GCA_041946775.1 Terriglobales bacterium | reverse complement strand
TTTGGTCGCATTCGGGAAACAGCAGGTTCCTCGCGCCAAAGGCGGGCGCTCGGAATGACGATCCGCCGGGGTCAACGGCATCGCAAGAGAGTCAACGGGTGTCACTATAATATGCAATTCTCAATAAATCCCAAATCCGCAATCCCAGTTCCCCAAATATGATCTGATCCGGCGTCTTTACTTCCTTCCCACAATCAAATCACTCGGCCCCTGCATGCGCACGCGCTGCACTTCGGCAAACCCTGCCTCGCGCATCCACGCCGTGTATTCCTCTTCGCTGTAGCTGGCGCCGGCCGGCGTGTTAACCAGCATGTTCAGGGAGAACAGCGCGGCGAATTCCGGCGCGGTCTTGTCCGGCTCGAGGATGAAATCTCGCACCATGAGCTTTCCGCCGGGCGCGAGCGCCTGGTAGGCACGCTTGAACAGGCTGCGGTTCTGGTCCGGCGAGAACATATGGCAGATCGCCGCCAGCAGCACCAGGTCGTAGCCCTCGCCGAAGTCGTCGGTCAGCATGTCGCCCGCACGTGTAGTCACCCGGTCCGCCACTCCCGCCGCAGCGATGTATTCGTTCGTCAGCGCCAGCACTTCGGGCAGGTCGAGAATCTCCGCCCGCAGCTCAGGATTCGCTTTGGCAAACGCGATTGAATAAGCGCCCGAGCCGCCGCCCAGGTCGAGCATGCGCCTGACGCCGTCGCCAACCGCGCGGGCCGTCTGCGGCGCCAGTTCGCTGGCATTGCGGTCCATGGCGGCGATAAACGCACGGGTCTGCGCCTCGTCGCGCGCGCCGCCAGTGGCCACCGCGGCGCCCCGGCGCACGCATGCGGTCAGCGTTGACCAGCGCGTCCACAGGTTGACGGTGTGCATCAGCCCTGGACGCGCGTTGTCCGGCGAGCCTTCGGTCAGGAATTGCGTCGTCAGCGGCGTGTTGTGGAACACGCCCTCGCGCTTCTCCAGCAGTCCCAGGCTGGCCAGCGCGTTCAGCAGCATCTCGGCCGCACGCGCGTCGGCGCCGGTCCTGCCCGCAACCTCCGCGGCACGCGCACCCTGACCGACGGCGGTAAAGATGTCCAGTTCGATCGCCGTCAACACAGCGCGGCTCGACATGAACCCGCGCACAAGCTGATTCAGCGCTTCGGGCACAGGCGCGGTTTTGGAAGACTTGCTCATGAGTTGATCCGGTACCCAATCGGGTAATTGCGTCATTGAACCAGTTCTCAGATTTCAATTACCCGATTGCACAATTACTCATTTTCCGATCACTGCTGCAGGATGACCACCAGCCTTCTCGGCCCATGTGCGCCGATAACCAGCAGCTTCTCGATGTCCGCCGTGCGGCTGCAACCGGTGATGAGGCCGACGAAGGAATGGTGCGGCGCAATCTGCTGCGCGCGTTCCATGGCCGCCTCGAGGTCAGGGACAAGCTGCTCCGCGCGCGCCACCACGATATGACAGGGCGCGACGACCGATGCTCCACGCCCACCGCAGCCCGACGAGGTCAGTACCGAACCGGTCATCGCCACCAGCGCCTCGCAAAACGTCACCGTTGCCTGCGAGCTTTCCGCCGGTGGCCCTTCGCTCGACCAGCACACGGAGCGCCCGCCGGCAGCGCCGAACATCAACTCGCGCAGTTGCGGCGCGTCCTGCACATAGACTTCACCCGCGGGCAGCGAAGCGAGCACCTCCCGCAGCGCCGCAGCAGTGGCCGCGCGATCCGGCGTAACCACGACTTCTGTGAAGTTGGCCTGGCACTCGGCCAGGAAGCGCTCCATGGGATCTTTCACCGGAGAAAAAATCGCACCGCTGGACACCAGCTCGCGCTTGTCCGCGCGCCGCGTCATTGCCTGCCGTACGCGTTCCAGGATCTGCTCTCGACTGCCGGGGTTAGCGCCCGCCATTCTTCCTCCATATATCGTGAAACGATATTGGCGCTACGGGCGGCGCCTCGCGCTCCCGCGTCCACGGCTTCAACGGATCGAGCGCCGTATGCTGCGCGCCCGCGCCGTACAGCGTCAGCAGCGTCATTCGCCCCAGCGTGCCCAGCAGGCGGAAGCGCGTGCCGCTCATCATCGCCCAGCGCCAGAACCGCATCCCCAGCCGCTCCGGCAATGGCCGCTTGCTGGCGTGCACCGCGTTCCTGCGGTTGTGCAGCAAATGGTGCGCCAGGTCAATCTTCACCGGACACACCTGCGTACAGTTGCCGCACAGCGATGACGCATACGACAGGTGGTTCCACTCGTCGAGCCCCCGCAGGTGCGGCGTCAGCACCGCGCCGATCGGCCCCTGATATGTCGTGCCATACGCGTGTCCACCGATGTTGCGATACACCGGACACGCATTCAGACAGGCGCCACAGCGGATGCAATACAGCACGTCCCGCTGCTCCACGTCGAACAGCAGTTTGCTCCGCCCGTTGTCCAGCAGGATGACGTGGAACTCCGTCGGCCCATCGCGCTCATCTGCCTGGCGCGGACCGCCGATCAGCGTGCTGTATGTCGTGATTGGCTGCCCCGTGCCCGCGGTCGCCAGCACCGGCCACAGCGTTGCCAGGTCCTGCATGCGCGGGATGACCTTCTCGATCCCGGCAAATACCACGTGTATCGGCGGCACGCTGGTGCACAGCCGCGCGTTGCCTTCGTTGGTGCTGATTGCGACCATCCCTGCATCGGCCACCAGGAAGTTGGCGCCGCTGATGCCCATCTCCGCCGAGAAGAACGCGCGCCGCAGCGCCCGTCGCGCCGCCGATACCAGTTCTTCGTGGCTCTCGCCGGTGACGTCCTCGGGGATTTTCTCGCGAAACAGCGCCAGGATCTGCTCGCGGTCCAGGTGCATGGCCGGCGTCACGATGTGGTACGGCGGCTCATTGCGGAGCTGCACGATGTACTCGCCGAGGTCGGTCTCCCACACGCGGATGCCGCGCTTCTCCAACTCCGGGTTGAGCTGTACTTCCTCGGTGACCATCGACTTGGATTTCACAATGGTCTTGACTTTGCGCGACGCCGCCAGTTCGGCCACGTAATTGCGGGCCTGCTCCGGCGTCGCCGCCCAGAATACGTGTCCCCCGCGCTCTTTCACCTTGCGTTCGAACGCGACCAGGTAGCGGTCGAGGTGGTTGATCGCCTCCCATTTGACCTCATGGCAACGCTGGCGGGCCGCTTCCCAGTCGGCGAAGCGTTTCTTTCCCAGCGCCACCGCGGCCTCGTAGGTGTCCATGTTCTTGCGGATCACGGCGCGGTGCTCCAGGTCCACCGCCTTGGCCGCCGCGTCACGACGAAACTGCTGCGCTGCGCCGCTCATCGTCCCGCTCCCATCGCTGAGCTCGCGTCGCTGCCGGCCCGCGCGCCTTCGCCCGAGGCCAGGATGCTGGCCAGATGGATGGCCTTTGCCTTCGCACCCCGGCGCTTCAGCCGGCCTTCAATGTGCATCAGGCAACTGGAATCACAGGCTGTCACGTATTCCGCCCCGCTGGCCTCGATGTTGTTGGCCTTCACGTCGCCCATCGCGGCGGAGATTCCGGCGAACTTCACGGAGAACACGCCGCCGAACCCGCAGCATTCCTCCGCGTACGGCATGTCAATCAACTCGAGCCCGCGCACCCGCTTGAGCAGTTCGCGTGGCTGGCGGCCGACGTGCAATTCGCGCAACAGATGGCAGGCGTCGTGGTAGGTGACCTTGTGGGGAAACTCCGCGCCCACGTCGGTAACGCGCGCCACATCCACCAGGAACTCGGAAAACTCGAACACCCGATGCCCCAGCGCAAACGCGTCGGCGCGCATCACGCTGTTCTTCAGCAACTCGGGGTAGAAGCAGCGCACCATCGCGGTGCACGAGCCCGAGGGACACACCACCGTTTCGGCATGGCGAAAGATGCGCACGAAACGTTCCGCCACGGGCCGCGCCTCGTCCCAGAAGCCGCCATTGAACGCCGGCTGTCCGCAGCAGGTCTGTTCTTCGGGATAATCAATTTCGCAACCGATGCGCCGCAGGACTGCCACCATGTCCAGCGCCACCTGGGGCACCAGTTGATCGACGAAGCAGGGGACGAACAGCGTCACTCTAGGCGCCATAGCGGTTACCGGAACGACAAGGATACAGCACTCCGTCAAGGCTGGATACGCTTTGCCGCTTACCTCGGTTCAGCAACTCCGGCAAACTTGCGCCAACTTGTGCCTGCCGGTTTTGCTCTCGGACTGGAGTGGCCCAGATTCGCCGGGGGCCCCAGATTCGCGCGCCGGTTCTGCGCGAACATAGGAATAAGCCCTTTGCGTCCTCTGCGCCCTTGGCGTCCTTTGCGCCCTTGGCGTCCTCTGCGCCCTTTGCGTCCTTTGCGTTTCCCGGTTTTCGCGCTGCTATTGCGGAGGCATCCGTGCGCATCCGTGCTAATCCGTGGCCAATTTGCCCTTCAGCTTTGTCCGTTTCAATCCGTCTCAATCCGTTGTTAAATTCTTCTGTGTCCCGCACCTACTTCCATCTCGACATGGACGCCTTCTTTGTCTCGGTGGAAGAGCTGTACGATCCCTCGCTCAAAGGCAAACCGGTCGTCGTGGGCGGGCGCCCCAATGAGCGCGGCGTAGTGGCTGCCGCGTCCTATGCCGCACGCAAGTTCGGCGTGCACTCGGCACTGCCGCTGCGCACGGCGTACAAGCTGTGTCCGCAGGCGATCTTCGTGGATGGCCATCCGCAGCGTTATCGCGAGTATTCCGAACGCGTCTTTGCCATCCTGAAGCGCTTCTCGCCGCTGGTGGAAATGGCTTCGATTGACGAAGCCTATCTGGACATGACCGGCACCGAGCGCTTGCTGGGCCCGCCGCTGCGCGCTGCTCACGACCTGCACACCGCGGTGAAGAACGAAACCCAACTGAACTGCTCGATCGGCATCGCTTCCTCGCGGCTCGTGGCGAAAGTCGCCTCCGACCAGGCGAAGCCCAACGGTGTTCTCCTCGTCATCCCCGGCCAGGAGGCGCGCTTCCTGGCGCCGCTCGAGGTGCGCAAAATTCCCGGCGTGGGCAAAGTGATGGAGCAGAACCTGCACGCGCTCGGCATCAAGACTGTCGGCGACCTCGCCCGCCTCGACGAAGCATTCCTCGCCGAGCGCTTCGGCAAGTGGGGCCTCGCGCTGGCCGGCAAGTCGCAGGGGCAGGATGCCGGCGGCTGGTTCGACGAGGAGATCGGGGCCGGTACCGGCCCGAAGTCCATAAGCCACGAACACACCTTCAACGAAGATACTGCCGCCGTCGAGCAACTCGAATCCACGCTGGCGCGGCTTTCCGAGATGGTCGGGCGCCGCTTGCGCGAGCATCGCCTGCATGCGCGCACTCTGCAACTGAAACTGCGCTACAGCGACTTCTCCACCATCACGCGCGCGCACTCGCTCCCCGCGGCCACACAGGTGGATACCGAGATCCTGCACGTCATCCGCGACCTGTTCCGCCGCAACTGGAAACCGGGCGCCGCCGTGCGTCTGCTGGGCGTGCACGCTTCCGGCTTTGAGGAACACGAAGGCCAGCTCGATCTGCTCGACAGCGCGCGTCACGAAAAGTGGCAGCAGGCGCTCTCGGCCGCCGACCGCCTGCGTGACAAATACGGCGAAAGCGCGGTCTCCCTCGCCTCTGGCCTGCGCGGCGCCTTCCATGAACGCGCGCATGAGAACCCGGCGAGCTTGCCGGGCAAAAAACCCAAGCCTGGCGCATGACAGCGCCACCATCGCCAGCTAAAGTAGGGAGTAGCACTCACGCGTTTTGACCGGCTGACGGCGGACCACGAGAATACCCGGTCTGCGACCCCGGGCATCTTATGGATTCGAGTCGCGGATGCCTCAGGTTCGCGCCGTACATTTCGGCGCTGACCTGGGCGGAATGACTTTATGACGCAGGAAAAAGTCCTCATCGTAGAAGACGAAGAACACGAGCGTACCGGCCTGGCCGAGTTGATCTCCGCCTGGGGCTATCGCACGGACACCGCGCGTGACGGTCTCGAAGGACTCGAGAAGGTCGCCGCCTGGGCGCCCGGCATCGTCATCACCGACCATGCCATGCCCCGCATGACCGGCTTCGAACTGCTGGAACATGTGGCGGACCAGCCGCAGGGAATCAAGGTCATCCTGCTGACCGGCCAGGGCAACGTCGAGTTGGCCGTCAACGCCATGAAGCTCGGCGCCTACGACTTCCTCGAAAAGCCTGTAAATCCCACTCGGCTGCGCGCCATGCTCCAGAACGCCGCTCGCCAGCGCGGCACCGAAGTTGAAAAGGAAGTCCTCAAGCGCGAGCTGCGCGACAAAGGCGTGCTCGGCCCGCTGGTCGGCTCGTCCCAGCAGATGCAGGAAATTTTCCGCCTGGTCGAGATGGTTGCGCCCAGCACCGCGTCCGTCCTGATTACGGGCGAAAGCGGCACCGGCAAGGAACTGGTGGCGCGCACGATTCATGAGCTCAGCGTGCGCAAGAACAAACCCTTCGTCGCCATCAACTGTGCCGCCATTCCCGAGACGCTGATTGAAAGCGAGATTTTCGGCCACGAGAAAGGCGCCTTCACCGGCGCGCTCGAGCGTCGCGTCGGCTGCTTTGAACTTGCCGAAGGGGGCACCCTGCTGCTCGACGAAATCGGGGAAATGCCCGCCGGCACGCAGGCCAAGCTGCTGCGCGTCCTGGAAGACAAGAAACTCCGCCGCCTGGGCAGCAAAACGGAAACAGCCGTTGACGTCCGCGTGCTCGCCGCCACCAACAAAGTGCCCGAAGAAGCGGTCGCCAAAGGCGAACTGCGCAACGACCTCTACTACCGCCTGAACGTCTTCAACATTCACATGCCGCCGCTGCGCGAGCACAAGGAAGACATCCCCGATCTCGTCCGCGCGCTGCTGGCCGACATGAATGAGCGCCACGGTCGCGACGTGCACTTGGTCTCCGACGCGGTGCTGCACGCCTTCCAGCAGCATTCCTGGCCGGGCAATGTGCGCGAGCTGCGCAACGTGCTGGAGCGCGCCGTCATCGTTTGCGAAGGCTCGGTGATCGAGAACACGCACCTGCCGCCGGGCTTCGGACAGGTCAGCACCCGCCCCTCGGTCAGCGACGCCAATTCCGTGCGCCTCGGCGTCGGCACCACCGTCGAGGAGGCCGAACGCTTGCTCATCCTGAAGACGCTCGAGGCCACCAATAACAACAAAACCCGTGCCGCCGAAATCCTCGGCATCAGCCTCAAGACGCTGCACAATAAACTGAAGGAGTACGGCAAGGAGATGGCCGCCGAAGTCGCGCCGTAGCAACTGGTGAACTGGCGAACTATTTAGCTTCATGCCGGAACAGATCACCCGATCACCGGATCGTCAGTTCGCCAGATGATGTTTATGCCTGCCCTGCGCCTCAAGACGAAACTGGTGCTGGCCATCACCCTCATGGTGGTGGCGCTGGTGGCGGTTTTCGCCTACATCTATGTTTCGCAGGTGGTGCGCGTGCGCGTCGCCGAGACCTACAACGATGGCGGCCTGTTCGCCCGCCAGATCTTCAACGCTGCACGCGAGGCCATGGAAGTTGACCTCAGCAGCACCAAGGTGCACCTCAACAACCCCAGCGACGTTCACGCCGCCATTCGCGAAGTCCTCGAGACCGATCCCGGCCTGAACTCGCTGTTGCAGTCCATTATCGGTGATTCGCCGATCGTTTACGACGCCGCCATCGTGGACGTCAACAATGTTGCCTTGCTCCACACCAATCCCGACCTCCAGGGCAAAACGGTGGCCACCCGCCCGCACTTCGACCGCGTGCTCATTGGCGGCCTGTGGCACCAGTTGCGCATCGTCTATGGCAGGCCCGAAGTTTACGACATCCATTTGCCGCTGGAACGCGGCGGCGCTCCCTTTGGCGACATTCGCGTCGGCATCTCCACCATCTTTATGAAGAACGAGCTGCGCCCGCAGCTCAATCACGCGCTGCTGTTTTCCACCATGGCCATCCTCATTTCCCTGCTGCTTGCGGCGGCCCTCTCCAACCTCGCGCTGCGCCCCCTGGAATCCATCGGCCATCGCCTGGACCGCATCACCGCCGGCGAATTCGAGTCGCCTGCCGACACTCACCGCCCGCGCTCGGACGAGTACGGCGTCGTCAGTACCAAGATCGATCGCCTCGGCCGCCAGATGCGCGACGTTAAAGAGGTCTTCTCCGCCTTGAAGGAAAACCTCGACCAGATCATGGCGAACCTTCAGGACGGCCTCATGCTGTTCACCCGCGACTGGCGCGTGGTGCTGGTCAGCGCGTCTGCGGAGCAGTTTGTGGGACGTCCGCGCGGCGAAATTCTTGGCAGCCACGTGGACCAGGTCTTCGCCGGGACCACCCCGCTCGCCCAACTCGTCTCGCAGGCGGTCACTCGCCGTCAACCGCTCGACGGCTACGAAGTCGAGAACGGCAACGGCCGCCGCGTGCAGGTCTCGCTCGATTTCATCGAGGAACGCGGCGAACGCATCGGCGCCCTGCTGACTATGCGCGACGCCGAATCCGTGCGCCGCATCGAAGACGAGATCGAACTCTCGCGCCGCCTCGCCGCCATCGGCCGGCTCACCTCCGGCGTGGCTCACGAGGTCAAGAACCCAATCAACGCCATCGTGGTCCACCTGGAAGTGCTGCGCGAAAAGCTGCGCCAGATCGATCCCGATACCCAGCGCCACATGGACATCATCGGCGGCGAAATCCATCGTCTCGACCGGGTGGTGCAGACGCTGGTGGACTTCACCCGCCCGGTCGAACTCAAACTGGTAGAAGCCGACCTGCGCAAGATCGTGGACGAGGTCGTGCTTCTCGCTTCGCCCGAGGCCGAACGCCATGGCACGCACATCGAGCGCAGCACGCCCGCCGGGCCCATCCCCGTCAAAATTGACATTGACCTGGTGAAGCAGGCGCTATTGAACGTGGTGCTCAACGGCGTTCAAGCGATGTCAGAAGGCGGCACTCTCACCTTTAGCGCCCGCCGTGAAGACGATAGCGCCCAAATTGACATTCACGACGAGGGCCCCGGTATCCCGCCTGAAATCCGCGACAAGGTCTTCAACCTGTACTTCACTACGAAGCAGAAAGGTTCGGGCATCGGCCTCGCCATGACCTACCGCGTCATGCAGTTGCACAACGGCTCGGTGGATTTCGAGTCTGCCGAGGGCAAGGGCACAACCTTCCACCTCCGCCTGCCCTTGCTCGAATCGCGGCAGGACATGTTGGAACAAGCCACGGCAAGAGGATGAAGCACATTTTCGATTTGCGATTTTTCGATTTTCGATTTGTGACGGCCACTCTGCGCGTGCCACTCCCTCACATCGGGCTAGCGGTTGGAAAATCGCAAATCGTAAATCACAAAATCGAAAATCGCTTTCGGGTTGCCCAGCAGCTACGCGGAATTAAAATGTAATGGTGCGTCGGGTTCCAAAATTCGCGGTTGTGATGCTGTTCTTGCTGGTGGTGCTCAGCGGCTGCAAGAAGAAAAAGCCCAACCTGCCTGCCCCACAGGCCGAAGCGCCAACCATTACCGCGGCGCCCGAGGCCACTGTCCCGGCAGAACCTCAGCCCCTGCCGCCGCCGCTAGCGACTGGGCCCCCACCGGAACCGGCGGCTTCTGTGGGGCCGCCCCCGGCAACGATCAAGCCGAAGCTTAAGCCCAAGAAACCGGTCGCCAAGAAGATCATCGTTCCTCCTCCCAAGGAGGAACCGAAGCCGCCTGCGGCCGACAACGGCACGACCAGTAACGGCCTCCAGTTGTCGGCTGACCTGCCTGGCGACCAGGCCGAGATCCAGCGCCAGCGCGCCGCGCGCCTTCTGGCCATCGCCGACTCCAACCTCAACGCCGCCGTCGGCCGCTCGCTGAGCGACGACGAACAGGCCAGGGTGCAGCAAATCCGCGCCTTCATGACGCAGTCGCGCGCCGCCGACGCCGATGGCGACATCGAACGCGCCTACAATCTCGCCCTCAAGGCCCGCCTGCTCTCCGATACGCTCGTGCGGTAGCCTTGCGGATTTGATGCCCAATTTCCAATTACACAATGACCCGATTATCCGGCTTGCTGCTGCGGGAGCAGGCGTTCCATTTCCTGCTTGTTGACGCGGATCTTGCCATCTTCTTCCAAACGCGTGCGTAAAGCGTCCATGAATTGATTGAGGACTTCGTTGCGCCTCTCTTCCAGCAGAGTTTCTCGCAACTGCTCTCTCTGCTGCTCGAACGCGGCCGGATCCGGCTCCTGTCTGCCCACCAGCAGCATCACCGCTCCGCCACGCGCCACCTGAATGGGCGGGCTGATCTCGCCCAGCTTCAGGCTGAACACCACCGACGCCGGCCCAGCCAGCGATCCGATGTCGGGAACTTGCGAGTCCGGCCCAACCAGTTCGCTGCTCTTGACGGTGGCGCCCACCTCGGCCGCGGCCTTCTTCAGACTGTGCTCGGCGCGAGCGCGGTCGGCCAGTTCCTGTATTTTCTGCGCCAGCAACTCCTGCGCGCGGTCGCGTTTGAAGTCCTCTTCCACCCGCGCCCGGATCTGTTCCAACGTCGGCGTCTGCGCTGGCGTCACGTTGGTCACCTGGTACACCGTGTATCCTTGCGCCAGTCGCATCAACTCCGGCGGATCGTTTACCCGCCGTTCGAATACCGCCGCCATAAACTCGGGAGACTGCCCAACCCCCGGCAGGCTGTCCGACCGCGTGACCGGACCACTGTTACGAAGCTCCAGCCCGTTCTTCTGGGCAGCATTGGCCAGACCCGTGGTACGCGCCTCCGTCTCCAGCTTGTTGGCAAGCGACTCTGCCTGGCTGGCGGCCTTCTGCGCCGCCACAATGGGCTCGATCTCCGCCTTCACCTCCGCCAGCGCCTTCAGCCGCGCGGCGTGCTTATCTTCTACCTTGAAAATCTGGAACCCCACCGCGCTCTGCACCATGTCGCTGACCTGTCCGGGGCCAAGCGGCGCAATCGCATTCCTGCTTTCCGTCAGCGGAATCTGCTCCAGCCGCACCCAGCCCATGTCGCCGCCCTTGGGTGCGCTGTCCGCGTCCTGCGAGTACTTCTTCGCCAAGTCGGCGAACTTCGCGCCCGATTTGAGCTGCTTCAGGATGTCCTCGGCCTTTGCCTTGGCCTGTTGCACGGCCGTGTCGTCGGGCTTGCCATCCGGGCCCGGCGGCGGCGTCTTCAGCAGGATTTGCCGCAGCTTCACCTCTTCCGGCACGCGATATTCGTCAACGTGCGCCTTGTAGTAGGTCTCCAGCTCCTGCTGCGTCACTTGCACGCTGTTCCTCACCTTCGCCGGATCAACCACTACGTACTGCACCGTTCGCTTCTCCGGAATGGCGTTCTGGTATCTCCCCTTGTTGTTCTCGAAGAACGCCTTCAACTCCCCCTCGGTCGGCTTCACCTGCTTCATGATGTCGTCAATCGTAAGCAGGGCATAATCGAACTTCACCTTCGTGTTGCGCCGGACATGTTCCTCGCGAAGCTGGCTGTCGCTGACTGTCGCGCCCGCCGTGATCGCGTTCCGCAGTTTCTGGATCAGCAGGTAGCGCTTCACTTCGCTCTCAAAATCCCGCACCGTCAGGTTGTGCGCCTGTTCCGTGTATTGTTCGTAAGCCGCCCGCCCGATGAATTGGCCGCCGGGGAAGATGTCACGCGACAACGGCCCATGTTGCAGCCAATCGGCCACTTCAGCGTCGCTGACGCTCAGTCCCATGCGCTCGGCCTCGTACACCTGCGCTTTCTGGACGATCAGGTTGCTGATCGCGTTCTGCATAAACAGCGGCATCAACTGCGAAGTGTTGCCGCCGCGGGGAAACTGCCGCCGCAGCGCCCGGCGCGCTGCCGCCTGCACTTCGCTGATCGTGACCTCCTGGTCGCCGACCTTGGCCAGCACACCCTGTCCGGGGGCGCTGAAGCCGAATGCATCGCCGAGAAAGCCGCCGGGGATAAGCGTGATCACCATGGCGATGCAGGCCAACGCAATAATCACGCCAAAGATGATCTTTCTCGCCAGGCTGGGGGTTTGCAGAAATCGGATCATTGAACGGAAGCTCCAGATACAGTTGCCGGAATCTCTGATTATAAACTGCGCCGCTACCCGCAGCTATAAACCGGGATCAAATGAAGACTCTGATGCCAAACCTGGCGATGCTCAGGCATCCTGCTGTCCATTACCCGATTACTCAATTACCCAATTACCAAATTACCGCTAGTGCCCCACATCTGCCCGCTTGGCAGATCGTGGGTAACGCTTGCTGCGAGCTGCTTGCTGCTCATTTAGTCAGTTGACGCCACAGCAGCTCTGAAAGCACAATCGCCTTTCCATGCTCATCTATCTCTCAGGCGCCATCGAGTACGCCCCGGACAAGGGGAAAGCTTGGCGGGCGGCGCTCACTCCGTTGCTGCACGATCTCGGGCACCAGGTCTATGATCCCGCCGAGGACGAGCGGAAGAACCTGGATGACACGGAAATCCGCGAATTTCGCACCTGGAAAGGCACCGACCTCGCCCGTTTCCGTCGCACCCTGCGCAAGATCATCGCCTGGGACCTGGATTGGATCGAGCACAAGTGCGATTGCGTGATCGCCTATTGGGACGACCATGCGCAGCGCGGCGCGGGTTCGAGCGCCGAATTGACCCTCGCTCACCGCCGCGGCATCCCCGTTTACCTGGTGACCGGCGTGCCCGTCGAGCAGGTCAGCGGTTGGGTCCTGGGCTGCGCAACAGAAGTATTCACCGGCTTCGAGCAGTTAAGAGATTTCCTGGCACAAAACGCTGGTGCGTATCAGGGCATGGCTGCACAGGTTGCTGTGCCTCAGCCGCCGAGCGGCGGCATTCGTTAGCCCGGCGCAGCAGCGCTGGGAAGTTGAGGCGGCGGCATGCTGAGCACGCTGGGGCGGCATAAACTTTCAATATGGAACTACGATGAACTTCTCCAAGGGAACTCTGGGCTGGATCGAAGTGATCTGCGGGCCGATGTTCAGCGGCAAGAGCGAGGAACTCATCCGCCGCCTGCGCCGCGCTGAGATCGCCCGCCAGCGCGTGCAGATCTTCAAACCGGCCATTGACCAGCGCTATTCGGAAGACCACATCGTTTCTCATAGCGAGCTGAAGATCCGCTCCGAATGCGTGAAAAACGCCGCCGAAATCGAGTCGAAACTCGACTGGCGCACCGAGGTCATCGGCATAGACGAGGCGCAATTCCTCGGCGCCGAACTGATTGATCTGGTGCTGAAGCTCGCCGACATGGGCAAGCGCGTCATCATCGCCGGCCTCGACACCGACTACCTCGGCCGTCCGTTCCATCCCATGCCGGAGTTGCTGGCCATCGCCGACGAGATCACTAAGGACCTCGCCATCTGCGTGCGCTGCGGCAATCCCGCCAAGCACACCCAGCGCCTGGTCGCCAACGAAGACCTCATCGTGGTTGGCGCCGCCGGCACCTACGAGGCCCGCTGCCGCCGCTGCTTCGAACCAAATCTCGCAAAGCTGGAGAAGGGAATAGGCGCCGGGAAATGAATTTTGATTGGTGAATTTTGAATTTTGATTGTCCGCACCGGCGGCCACTCGCCGTGAATTGATTAAGCGGGGAGCGGGATCAAAAATCGAAATTCGAAAATCACTTCACCAACTGCCCTCCTTTCAAACACGTCTTCCCCTGCCCGTCCGTCGAGAACAGAATTCCCGCTCGCTGTGTGGTGCAGAACGTCCTTCCGCCGGTCTTCTTGAAATCCGTCGGCTTGGCCACAAACTCGTATTCCGTCCTCGGCATCGCCTTCCCCGGGCAGCTCAGATCGAACTTGTAGCCGTTGGCCTTGCCCGACGCGACCGCCGTCTCAATCACCCCGGCGCCCTCCAACTCGGCCAGTGTGCACGCATACCCCGCCTGCGGATGCGAATGCACGTACTTCTGCTGCGCCTCGGCAACCGCCCGCGTCAGGTTCAGCGCGAACTCTTCGTTCACTCCCTGCGCACCCAGCGCAAGCGTGGCCAGTACAACCAATACTGCGGCAATCACACCTCTCCGCATCAGCTCTCTCCTGGTGTGGAATCCGCAGCATTCTGCGCCCGAACCCGCAAATTGACAATTGACAACGTAGCGCCGCGTGGCCTGGCGCCACCGTCCCGGCAGCGGGGCCCGCTTGCGACGCGCGGCCCCATCCTTTGCGGTCCAGTTCTGTCCGACAGCCTAACGCCGAACGCCGACAGCGGAACGCGGAGGGCCGACAGCCGACAACCGACCGCCGAGAGCCGTACAATCCTCTTGTGCCCGACTCCCCCAACCCGCGCCTCGCTCGCGTGCTGCGTCAGCTCCGCCTCTACGAACATCCGCTGATGTGTTTCGACGCCCGCGCCAAAGGCGACACCGTTGAAGTCATCATCCGCCTGCGCGACCAGCGTCCCGACATTCATACGTACAGCTTCGACCTTCATCCGCGCGATCTTGACAGTCCGCAATTCGAGTGGCAGTTTCAGCAGCAGCTCTATGCCTGCCTGCACGATTACCTCATCGAAATGTTCATCCGCACGCCGCAGGACCGCGAGGAGCGCCGCCGTCTCGGCCTGACCTGAATGTCCCTCCGCCACCACATTGCCGACGAGATCCGCCGCCGCGGGCCCATTCCGTTCTCGCGCTACATGGCGCTGTGCCTCTATGGTCCCGAGTTCGGCTATTACTCGCGTGCCAAAGAACAGTTCGGCAAGGCCGGCGACTTTTACACGTCGAGCGACGTACACGCAGTCTTCGGACGCCTGCTGGCGCGCCAGTTTGACGAGATGTGGCGCGCGCTCGAGGCGCCCGCACGAATGGAACTGGTAGAACTCGGCCCAGGCCGCGGCCTGTTCGCGCAGGACGTTCTCGACTGGTCGAAGAAGAAATTCCCCGACTTTCTCGATGCGCTCCGCTACACGCTCATTGAAACCTCGCTTGGCCTGCGCGAGCGGCTCCAGGCGCGCTTCGCCGAGCAGATTGAGCGTGGCAAGATCGTCGTTCTCAACAGCCTCGACGAGCTAGCGCCAAGCACGGAGCCCAGCATCATCTTCGCCAACGAGTTCTTCGACGCGCTTCCCGTCGAGGTGCTCACGCCCGAAGGCGAACTGCGCATCGCGGTCGAAGACGATCGCTACATCGAGACCTTCGCGCCCGCATCCCCGCAGGAACTGGAGTTTCTCGACCGCTACGCCGTGCATCCCGCACCAGAAGAGCGCATCGAAGTCCACCTCGCCGCGATGGACTACATGCAGCGCATCGCGCGTCACATGCAGCGCGGCTTCCTTGTCGCCTTCGATTATGGCTATACCCGCGAGGAGTTGCTCGCCGGACGGCAGAAGAGTACGCTGCGCGCCTACCGCCAGCACACCATTTCCGATACGCCTTACGAAGCGCCCGGCGAACAGGACATCACCGCGCACGTGAACTTCACCGCCTTGCGCGAAGCGGCCCTCGCCGCCGGCATGGAAGGCGGCGCCGTCCTCACGCAAGCGCAATTTCTCATGGGTATCGGCGAGGTCAACCAGTTTGCCGACGCGTTTGAAGATGCGCGCCTGCCGCAGGAGCACGCCAAAATCGCGCTTCAGCTCAAGCACCTCGTCACGCCCGTGGGCATGGGCGAACTCTTCCAGGTGCTGATTATGCGCAAAGCAGTCACCAAAGAGAAACTCACGCACCTGAGCGGCATGGCCTTCGCGCCAAAGTAATTTGGTGAAGTTTGATTTGGCGAAGTTGGAAGTGGTGAAGTTTTGAAGTGACCATGTTTGACTTGGTGAAGTTTGGAACAGTCACTTCATCACTTCTTACTTCACCAAGTCGCCCGATCACCGGATGAACGGATCGCCGGATCATCTGCCGTTGCTCGCCGTGGCCCGCTCGCGGGTGTATGGGTTTTGCAGGTACTTGCGCGCCTCTTCCTGCGCGCCCTGGGTGTTGTCCTGGGTCTGCACCGCCTGGCGATATTCGTTCACCGCGCGTTCGCGCTGTCCCGTGACGTCGAAAATCTTGCCGAGCTGAATATGGCTCCACACTTCCGTCCACTTCGGTTCGCCGTCACCGTTGAGCGCCTCGCGGTATTCATTCGCTGCGGCCTGATAATTGCGCTGAAAGAAGAACACATCGGCGATGCGATAGTGCGCAAGTGAACTGTTCCTGTTGACGTCGAGCGCCTTCTGAAATTCCCTCAGCGCCTCCGCCAGATCGCCCTGCTGCACCAGTTGCTGCCCGCGCAGAATAGCGGTGCGCAGTTTCAGGTCAGGCGAGTTCTCCAGCACCCGCTCGTCCGGATCAATGGTGATGCGCCGCGGCTTGCCGAATGTTTCTACCGTGTACGGCGAATTCGTGCCCACCACCTCAATGCGCTTCACCTCGGTGCGGCCGTCGGTATCAATCCGCAAGTCCACCGGCATGCGGAACAAATCGAGGTCCTGCGAAATCTCGCCCACCACGCGGAAGCCCTTCGCCGTGCGGAACACCGTGTATTTGTTCCTGAAGGCCGGCGCGCCCGTCGAGTCCAGCCACTGCGTGAAGAACCACGCCAGTTGCTGTCCGCTCGCCTGTTCCGTGACCCGTTGGAAATCATCCACCGTGGCCGACTTCCCCGCGTACGCCGTCGCGAACTCGCGTAGCGCCTTGTCGAACGCCTGGTCGCCGATCACCCAGCGCAGCATGTTCAGGATGGCGCCGCCTTTGTCGGTGGTTAGCGACTGGAACTCAGGCGAGAACGGATCCAGCGTGCCCACCCGGGACAGCGGAATGGTGTCGTAGGCCAGCGCGCCCACGCTCATGTCCTTCACGACTTCCTGATACCCGGCCTGCCCCGCCACCGACTCCACATAACGCGCCTCGGAGAAGCGCGCAAAGCCGTCGCTCAGCCACCAGTCGTCCTTGCTCGCCGGACTGACGGTCGCGCCCCACCACTGGTGCGCAATGGTGTTGGCCAGCAGACGATAGTTCACCTTCTCGCTGATGGTGCGCATGGCGATCGCGGCGATCTCCGGAGCCCATGCGGAGTTCACGGTATCGTCCGGCAGCGCCACCACTTTCAGCACGTTCGACATCGGCAGCCCATATTGCAGGGTGAAGAACTGGAACGCCTTCACTGCCGTTTCCCGGTAGGGCTGAATCTGCTCTTTGCGGCTCTCCGGGAAATACACGTGCACCCGCAGACCGCCCTCATCGAACGAAGCCGGTACAAACTTGCCAATGATGATCGTCCCCGGAAAACTTGGCTTGTTCCATGCGAAGGTAAATGTCCTGCCACCGGGGATGCTGGGCACAGGTACGCCCGGCGCCGGCGGCGGTGGTGTGGGGCGCTTCTGCGGCTTGGCTTTGCGGCCGCGCGTCTGCGGAACAGGGTCCATCAGCACGGCAACTGCGTTCGGCTTGCCGGGTGTTTCCGTTCCGCTGCCTACGACCGTGAATCCCTGTGGCACGGTGATGCTGATGGTTGCGGTAAAGCGGTTGGTGCCGTAGCCGACAACCGGGAACCAGCGTCCCGCGTATAGCAGGTAAGCTCCATCGGGCCCAATCTTCGCCAAGTTGAGGCCTGGGACTGGGCTGTCGTCGGGACTGTCGAGCACGCCTTCGTAGTCGAAGGTCAGCGTCGTGCTCTGGCCATTCTGCAACCCTGCGGGCAGCGCCACGCGCACGGTCGAGTCCTGGGTGACACGCTCGGCGGAAAGCTGGTGTCCGGCGGCGTCCGCCACGCGCGTCAGCCGCAGCGCATTGTGCAGCTCGAAGGTGGCGGTCGCGAGGTCGTCGAGCGCGGTGAAGCGCACCTGTGCGCGCGCGGTCAGCTTATGAGTGCTGGGTACTACCGTGGCATCAATCACGTAGTCGTCTACTCTGAGGCGCGGCTTCTCCGCCGCCCCGGCCGGCAACGCCAGCCCAAACAGCAAGAGAATTCCAGCGAAACGTGAAACCCACTGGCCAAAACGGTAACGCAAGATGTGCATGCTCGCCTGATCTCCGCTGAGTACCCGAACAATTGGATGAACGCCCTGTGTAAAAGGATAGCAGTTTTACTGCGGCTTCCGCTGCGCCGAGGCATCACCCATACACAAACAACGTTGTCACCCCGGGCGAGCGCCCGTTGTTGGCGCGAGTCGAGAGCCTGCCCTGAGCGAAGCCGAAGGGGACCTTGTGTTTTCCTCTGCGTCCTCAACGCAACCTTTGCGTCCTCTGCGGCTAAGCTTTTGCAGTTATGATTTCCGCCGCGCGCTCGGCGGCGGATTGAGCTCCGGGATGCAGTTTTTGGCGCAGCTCCGCAAACGCTGTCAGCATCGCCTCGCGCTGCGGCCCATCCGCGACCATTGTCTCAAGCGCGGCGGCGACGCGCTCCGCGGTGAAGTTTTTCTGCACCAGCTCGACAACCGCTTCGCGTCCGAGGACCAGGTTCACGATGCAAAAGTTCGAGACCTGCACCAGGCGGCGCCCCAGCATCCACGTCAGCGGCGAGACGCGATAGACCATAACGAAGGGCGTGCCGAGCAGCGCGGCCTCCAGCGTGGCGGTGCCGCTGGCGACCACGGCAACGCGCGCATGTTGCAGCGTGGCCCTTGAATCCCGTGTCAGCTTCACCGCGACTCGCTCACGCGCCGCAAGGGCGGCGACCCACGCGGGATCAAGCGTCGAAGCCACGGGCAGAACCAGCTCGTACTCCTTACACCGTGCCGCGCCGCGCAGCATGGCAGGGAGGTTCATCGTCACTTCCTTGCGCCGGCTGCCGGGCAGAATGGCGATCCACGGCTTTGCCGCGTCCAGCCCTTTGGCGGCTGCAAATGCCTCGCGCGAGATGGCGGGCGGCGGCACATCGGCCAGCGGATGGCCGACGTAAACCGCATCCACGCCGCGCTCGCGATACCAGGCTTCTTCGAAGGGGAAGATCACCAGCATCTTGCGCACATAACGGCGGACGAGTTCGATGCGCCGTGGCCGCCACGCCCACAGTTGCGGGCTGACGTAGTAGAAGACCGGTACGCCGCGCCGATGCAGTTGCCGCGCCAGGCGGAAGTTGAAGTCGGGCGAGTCAATCAGCACCGCCGCCGCGGGACGCCGCTGGTCCACGTCGCCCAGCAGCTTGCGGTATTCGCGGTAAATGCGCGGCAGATGGCTGACCACCTCGGCCAGTCCGACGACGGCGAGGTCGCGTGTGTTCACCGTGATGTGGCAGCCGGCGGCGCGCATCGCCTCGCCGCCCAGGCCGAAGAACGTGGCATCAGGCACGCGCCGACGCAGCGCCGCGATGAGTTGCGCGCCATAGGCCTCGCCGGATGCCTCGCCAGCCGAGATGAGAATTTGCACTGCGGCAGATTAAACCAGAGGCGCGGGAAATGTCCGGTTTTCGTGTGCCTCCGGACCTCAGGGGCTGAAGCCCCAGGTTCTTCGGCCGTTGGCGGCACAGCCTGAAGTCATGCCCTAATTCGAGCCGGAGTTTTTCGCCGGGTGGGAGCTGTGCGCTCCGAACCGGGGCAGCGTACCTCGGCCCAGCCCGGTACACGTAGGCCGGAGACAACGATCACAGTGGGAAAGGCCAGGAGGATCATCAGGGTCAGGACGCTCCAGTACACCCGCTAATGTGATTTTCAGCGATGATTTTTTTGGGCTTGCAACCAGCCACCCTCCAGAGTAGTCTGCTGTCAGGGGCACATCGCTCCCGCGAGCCGCAGGCGTAACTTCCTGCGGCTCAATATTTTAGGTTCTAAGTTCTTTGACAACTATATTTTGCGCGGAAATTGCCAAAATATTGGAAACGCAGCAACTTAAACTGGCTGTGTTTTGAATATCTTGCCCGGTATATTTTGCGTAACCTGCTGTTGCCCAGCGACTTAGACGAAACGGCAGGGGGAGGGGGGTACCTCTAAGGTTTACCGGAAAGTAACGGCCGGGTGCTCCGGTCTAGTTAGCTACCCACCTGGGTACACCCCAGTGCCGGGTGCCCCGTCCAAGCCCGGTTTTGGCTTGGGCGGGAACTGGAAGCTCACATACA
>JBHGBA010000064.1:0-21333 GCA_041946775.1 Terriglobales bacterium | reverse complement strand
ATGAATAAAGCAGGCGGAGGGACGGCAGAACGGCGGTTGCCCCACCCTTGTCGCGCGTGACGACTTGGGGCAAGAGCTTACGTCCAAGATATTGAGCCGCAGGAAGTTACACCTGCGGCTCCCGGGAGCGATGTGCTCCTGAATTGAAGTTAGTCGAGACGGCGGATGGTGCAAGGGAAAAGTGGCGTGGGAGGACCCGAGGGTAACGTCAGACTGCTCGCATCCGGCCGGAGTTAGCGCTTCTTTTCTTTCTCGTGTTCAGTTTCTAAGAGTTCCTCGTACTTACGACAGAACAGTCCTTTCAGCTTGTCATAATCCCATACCCAGTGAAATCCTTTTAGTGGAACTCTGCTTAATAGCGCCTGGAGAGACGGCCTCATGTTTGCGGTCGGATCGGCATCGAGCGCAGCAAAATACCTACTGCAATCGTAGGCCAGAGCATCCGCCGCCTGGAGTGGTCTGTATTTGCGCTTTGCGAGGTACGAAATACTTGGCGCTAGGAGCTCAACCATTCGTGGATCGTCGTTTCTAGCCATCCTGTACGCAAGCTTAGCCTTGCCTTCCATCTCATCATTCTGCTCGAAATGAAGAGAAATCGTCACGTGATCGCGCAATCTGTGTTCTATCTGCTGAGCAAAATGAACTGCATCAATGAAGATGTTGTACAAACAGAAAATGTACGGGTCTTCTGGCATACATTCGGGATACTCTCGCAGAAGCCTTTCGTAGTCGCGCGATTTCGCCACCGAAATCAGGGGCTGAGCACGAAAATCCTTTAGCACATCAATTAGGGCGATAACTTTCGCGTCCCGATCTTCCTTTTCCCATCCTTTAAACTGTCCCTTTCGATGATTGGCTTCTACGCTGTGGAAATATTCAATCGGCGGAGGCGCTTCCAACACTCTTCCCCAGTCAATACTGAACGAAACCCAACTTTCACTCCATTGGACAAATCCCGCCACAACCGCGTGAGTAGATGCCGCGTCAGTCCCGCTCTCGTCAAAGAAGCCGTCGACAAAGATCATCAGCCGCTTACTTCCATCCAAAGAACTAAGTCAAATTGGTGCTTCGGCGCATGATGCTGTCACACGACTCATGCGTCATACATATTATCGCTGCCGCCGCTCGTTGGCTCAGGACGCTCGCATTTAGTCGAGGGGGATGGTCCGATAGTTGCGAATGATTTCTACTTACTCGGTTCTGCCGCGATCGGTTGCAGTTCCGGCGCGATTCTCACGCTCCCGGTGGTCGTCTTGATCTTTCGCTCCCAAAGAGTGTAGCCGCTCTTCGATAGCTTGACGGTATGCTCTCCCTCCGAGACTCCCACCGATGAAGGTGTATTGCCGACAAAGCTCCCATCTAATTCGATATCTGCTCCAGGCGGTGTGGAGGTGATTTCCAAAGTGGTTGGCAAACTGCTTTGTTTCTCAGGAGCACCTTTTGCGACCTCTGCAATGGGAGCGGCGGTGGGCGGAACAAATTTCGCCTGCTCCAATGAGACGTTCCCATTGATGTAAGCGGTGATTTCAGCGCCCTTTGGAACCGTGATGTCTTTGCCGTGCATGAAGAGGAAAAACGGAGCAGCGGGCCAGAAGAGCAGTCCAGTGGCAACGATACCGGCAGTCATTGCTCCCGTGTGACCTCCACCCTCCCCTGTCTTCACTGCCCGGAGTGCAGCTTTCTGGCCGTCAAGCAAGCGAACAGCGTCGACCGTCATGTCTAGCTTTCCGCCTCTAGCCAGTCTTTTCTTGCGCTCGGCTTGTGTAACCGTACCCCAAGCCACGCCGCCTTTGGGAATCACGATGATGTTCCCAACTTTCACTTCTTCCAGGACCTCGAAATCTACGGTGTCCCCAACATGCGCATCGGCTGACGATACGTTCCGTGATAAACGCAGCCTGACAGGCGTGCCGTCCTCCAGCACAAAGCCGGCAGCCGGCGTTGATGGCGAAACCGAGGCTGGTGGAACCTGCTGAGCCGGAGTGCTGAGAATAAGCAAGAAAACTAGAGATGGCGCAAGGAGCCTTTGCATACTTCTCCTCCAGTTTCGGAATGCGAGCATGGGGCCGACAGTGAGCGATTCTAGCGTGATTGCGTTGTTTGCAAATGCTGAAACCCTCAAGTAACAAAACGTCTTGTATCGAATTGGGAACTTTCGAGCGAAGCGCCTAGCACCGTAGCATCGCCCTTCGCGGATAGACGCAGGCTTCTGCCCTCCACGTCCGGGACTTGGATAACGATGCTGTTCCAGCGCCTTCGAGTCCGCGTAGTGCTGCTGTGCCGTCCCTCCGGGACTCACCAATCTTTTCCGCCGCTGTCCCAGCACTTCGTGCTGGGCTATTTTCGGCCGTCGCTCCGCGACTGATCCTCCATGCCCCGTGCCTCCGTGGCGGATTCTGATCCGCGTCATCCGCGTTAATCAGCGGCGAAAAGCGGGTTTGCGGCCAAGAGCTGTCAAGCCCAATTACAAAATTACCCCAATCACCCAAATTCCCTGTCACAAGTCGTGGTGATTCCGCTACTTTGCCTCGGACAGGCGCTTGTAGCAGAATCTCCAGTTCTGTTTTCACGAAAATACGGTTTTCCGTCACCGGAAGAGGACTGCACATGGCACTCATAGATTCCAAGACGGGCCAAGTCCGTCGGCAGTACACCGTCCCGGAGTTGATCGAAGAGGCGAAGCTGATGCGCGGCTACAACCTGGTGTGCCTGCGCGCCGCCGGTTCGGGGCATGCCGGGGGCACGCTCTCCATGATGGACATCACCGCCGCGCTGTACCTGCGGGTGGCCAACCTCGATCCGGAAAATCCCACCTGGGCCGGGCGCGACCGCATCGTCTGGTCCACCGGTCACAAGGCGCCCAACCTGTATCTTGGCCTGGCGTTCGCCGGGTTCTGCAAGAAAGAAGACGTAGCCACGCTGCGCAAACTCTATTCGCCGTTCCAGGGACACCCGCACTGGCCGAAGCTGCCCGGCGTGGAGTTCTCTACCGGGTCGCTCGGCCAGGGCCTGGGCCTTGCCGTCGGCCAGGCGCTCGGACTGAAGCTGAACGCAAGCCAGGCCAAGGTGTTCGTCATCATGGGCGACGGCGAGCAGCAGGAAGGCTCCATCTGGGAAGCCGCCATGGAAGCCGGCCACTATAAGCTGGACAACATCATCGGCATCGTGGACATGAACCGGCTACAGATTGACGGCAAGGTGGCGGAGGTGATGAACATCGAGCCGCTGAAAGAAAAGTATGAGGCATTCGGCTGGGACGTGGTGCGGATCAACGGCCACGACATGCAGCAGGTCGTGGATGCGCTGGAGAAGGCCAAATCGCACACCGGCAAGCCGCTGGTGGTCCTGGCGGACACCATTAAGGGCAAGGGCGTCAGCTTCATGGAAAACGTTGCCGGATGGCACGGCAAGGCGCCCAACCATGAAGAACTGATGCAGGCGCTGGACGAACTCGGCGTCAAAGACCGCGTACCGGTGGACGCACTGCTGGAGCACGCGAAGAAGTACCAGGCCGAAGTTGACAAGAAGCTTGATGCGAAGATGCCGAAGTTCTCGCGCAATTACTGGTGGAACGCCAACGGCACGATGAAAGTGGACATGAAGCCGACGCGCATGGGGTTCGGCGAATCGCTGGCGCAGAACGGCGACGATCCGCGCGTGGTCTGCCTGGGACTGGACATTTCGGGCTCGATCACCATCAGCGAGTTTTATGCCAAGCATCCCGAGCGCAAGCACCGCTGGATCAGCATGGGCATCGCGGAGCAGTCGGCGACCTCGGCTGCGGCGGGACTGGCGAAGGAAGGCAAGTTGCCGGTGTTCGGCACCTATGCGACTTTCGCCGCGGCACGCAACCTGGACCAGATACGCACTTCGATTTGCTACGGCAACTTCAACGTATTGATCGCGGGCGCGCACGGCGGTGTGTCGGTGGGGCCGGACGGCGCGACGCACCAGGCGCTGGAAGATTGCTTTGCCATGATGGCGCTGCCCAACATGAACGTGGTCGTGCCCTGCGATTCGGTAGAGACGAACAAAGCCACTACGTATCTGCTGCTGAAGCACGTCGGGCCGAAGTACGTTCGCTTCGCGCGCGAAGCAACGCCGATTGTAACCACGCCGGAAACGCCGTTTGTGTTCGGCAAGGCCAACGTCATCCGGCTGAGAAAGGAGAGCGAGCGATTCATCGACGCCTTCGAGACGGTGCTTGAGTCCCAGTACAAGAGCGAGAACGAAGACCTGGCGATCATCGCCTGCGGGCCGATGGTGCCGGAAGCCATGCGCGCAGCCTGCATCCTGAAGAAGGAACTCGGGGTCGAGACGCGCGTCCTGAACATGCACACGCTGAAGCCGATTGATACGGCGGCGATTGTTCGCGCAGCAAAAGATACCGGCTTGGTGCTCACGGCCGAAGAGCACCAGATCGGCGCGCTGGCCTGGCGCGTGAGCGGTGTTATCACCGAGAGCGAAGAACTGTATGGCACGACGGTGCTGACCGGCGCCATCGGCGTCAAGGACCGCTACGGCGACTCCGGCGCGCCGTGGGAACTGGTCAAGGAGTTCGAGGTCAGCGCCGAGCATATCGCCGGCAAAGCGCAGCACCTGCTGGACCTGAAGAAGAAGCGAGTGCGCATACCGCTGAGTGTGGGCGTGCGGAACAACTAGCCGCTGCCGAATGCATTCGGGGCCGCCGAGGGGCGGCCCTTTCTATTTGTGCGAGCGGGAAATGCAGAGATCCTTCGGCCGCGGCGAACCCACGCCGTGGCCTCAGGATGACAACGTCATAGCAGACACGTCGCATTTGTTTGGCCTGTGATTTGACGCCTTCGCGGGCGGCGCGATATGTTGTCCGCCGTCCGGGCCCACGGCCTGAACGAAGGAGTTGATATGCCGCAGAAAGTGATTGATGTCGTCGGCCTGTCCAAGGAGAGTTTTGCCAAAGCGACCCAGAATGCCGTTGAAGAAGCCGCCAAAACCATCCACGACCTCAAGTGGGCCCGCGTGAGCGAATTCGAAGTACAAATTGAAGGCAATAAGATCGTGCAATACCGGGCCACCGCCCGCATCTACTTCGACGTAAAGAAGTGAAAACCTGTGCTTGCGGCGGGCCCCCACGTCCGCCGCAATGCTCCATACATCATTCCCCGCCAGTTGTCCGCTGGCAGTTGCCAGTTGTCAGTTGTCAACGGCTGCAAACTGCAAACTGTAAACCGTAAACTTCGCGTGCGCTGCGTCACAGACCGGTGTACCGGCCTTGCATAGCATAAGTCTTCAAATCCTGCCCAAGTGAGGGACTCATGCTGAAGGACCGGGTCGCCCTGATTACCGGGGCCAGCCGTGGGATTGGGGCGGCGACGGCGCGCCTGCTGGCGGCCAACGGCGCAGCGGTCGCCGTCAACTACGTCACCCGTCGCGAGGCCGGCGAGGCGGTGGTGCGCCACATCCGCGACAACGGCGGCCGCGCCCTGCTGGTGCAGGCCGACGTGACGGTGCAGAGCGAGGTCGAACAGATGGTGCGCGCCGTCGAACAGGAGTTCGGATTTATCGACACCGTGGTTCTGAACGCCAATATCCACTTCCCTATCGTGCCTTTCATCGCCTATCGCTGGGAGGATTTCGAAAGCAAGCTCGATGGCGAGTTGAAGGCGGCCTTCTACTGCTGCCAGGCGGTGGTGCCGGCAATGATCGCCCACCGGCGCGGCTGTATTATTGCGGTCTCAAGCGGGTTGTCGCGGCATCCGGGAACCGGCTTCGTGGCCCACAGCACGGCCAAGTCGGCACTGGATGCTTTCGTGAAGTCGCTGGCGCATGAACTCGGACCGGATGGAATCCGCGTGAACACCGTGGCGCCGGGATTGACCATTACCGACGCGACCGCCGGCGTCCCCGAGCAGCATAAGAGCGCGATCGCCGGCATGACGCCGCTGCGCCGCATCGCCACACCCGATGATGTGGCCGGAGCGGTCCTGATGCTCGCCAGCGAAAAGACGGGTTTCGTGACCGGGACATATGTGCCGGTGGATGGCGGCATGCAAATGCTGTGATGGAAGGGCCTTAACCGCAGTCGGACATGGGATGAGAATCCCACCAACCTGGCACCGGAAACGGGAAACCGGAAACGCCAAAAAAGCAGGCCGCCGGGGAAGCGGCCTGCCAAGTGGTTCAGTCTTCAGGAGACTACTTCGGAAAATCCAGCTTGCGGCGGGCCGGGGGAGGCTGTTGCGCGGCCGCCGTGGTCGTCGGCCCAGCACCAGCAGTGGTCGCGGGCGTGCCGGTGCTGTTCGCAGGAGCAGCCGCGGCCAGTTCCGACCGCGTGTACTTCGGCGCGCTGACGTAGCCGTGAATCTGGTTCTTGGTGATTCGGTTGATCACCAGTTCCACCGGCGCCCCACCGTCACCGGCGTAGAACTGCACGGGCTGAAGCAGGTTGACGTGCTTCTGTGTGAGCTTCACGTCGTCCACCATCAGTTCCAGGTCGGCGTACTGCTTCTTGGTGTTGGCTTTCTTCAGACGAATGGCTACGGGGCCGGATGGCTGGAACTGCTTGGACTTCACGATGTCGAACTCGTGATAATTCCGCTCGCCCTTCTTCTGCAGCAGGACCAGTTCCTCATGAGTGCGCGCAATTGAACCGCTAAGCTCACTGCGCGTGCTGTCGAGGGCCGTGGTCAAGTCCTGGCGGGTGGATTCGATCGCCCTGCCCTGGGCGTCGAGCTGTGCCTGCATCTTCTTCCAACGCGAGTCCTCCACGCGGCGGCGCTTGGCGGTGGCGGGCTTCACGACGGCCGGGCGCTTGGCCGGCGCTTCCACAACCGGCGCTGGCGCCGGCGGAGGCGGCGCGGCCAGCGCGGCCATTCTCGCGTTTAGGGTATCTATCTGACCCTGAGTCTCGCGCAGCGCGCTGGCAATCTGCTGGTTCTGCGCCTGCAACTGGCGGGCGGTATTACGCTGGTGAAAACCGAAGGCAGCGGCGACGACGATGGCGATCAGCAGTCCGATAATGACGGCGCGCAGCACCGCCGGGCTGGAAGTTGCTCCAGCGCTGGAAGTTTCCGGTTGGTCTGACATGCTCCCCTCCACACCTGGTCTCGAACCAAGAGGAGCAACTCAGATGCCAGTCCGATGTCCGGCTAATCTTCTGAGCAGACAATGCTTGGGAGGGCTCGCAGCAATTCGGATCAGGCACATTTTTTCTGTGCCGGGGAAGAATTGCACAGTAACAGCGGCAGGTTACTTGCGCCAGCCCACATGAAATCGTGGGGCCGAATCACTCAGCGTAACGCAACATCCTGCGCGCGCCCTTTCCACTGGCCACCACGCCCGGTCCAATATTTGCAGGCGGAGACGACCGTTGCGCCCATATGGAAGAGCGCAGCCAACGGAAGGGTGAGCGCGAAGACTGGATTCACGCCGTGGAACCTGACCATCGGAAGATACGCGATCGTCATCAGCAGCCACGCGGCCGCACCGAGCGCAACGGGCAGAACGCTCCCGGTGAACAGCAGCACAACCGGTGCGAGATACACAAGACTGAGGCCAGCGATAGCTGCGATCAACAACAACGTGGAGTGGTGCAACTGGTTGAAGGCGTTGCGGGCGATCATGCGGCCGATCTCGGCGAACGATCCGTAGGAACGCAGGCTGCGGCTGGTTTCCGTCAGTCCCAGCCAGACGCGCCCGCCACTGCGCTTGACCTCGCGCGCCAGCGCGCAGTCGTCTATGATTTCGCCACGAATCGCCTCAATGCCGCCGGCCCGGTCCAGCGCCGCGGGACGAATCAGGATGCAGCCGCCTGCCGCGCCCGCAGTTGCGCGCCGCGGATCGGCAATCCACGCCGGCGGGTACAGCATGAAGAAGAAGAACACAAACGCGGGGATCAGAAACCGCTCGGCGAGGGTGTCGCAGCGCAACTTGACCGTGAACGAGACGAGATCGTACGGTCCGGTTTCCGCGATTTCCACCAGGGCGCCAAGCGTGGCGGGTTCGTGGACGATGTCGGCGTCGGTGAAGAGAAAGAAATCTGGCGAGAGTGCGCGCGCAGCGTCAATGCCCTGCTTCACCGCCCAGAGTTTGCCGGACCAGCCAGGCGGCAGGGTCGAGCCGCTGATTACGGTCAGCGCGCCGGTGGACGCGGCCTTGCGTGCCACGTCGGCGGTGCCGTCGCTGCTGGCGTCGTCCACGAGGAAGATGCTCAGGCGCTCGCCGCCGCGTTGTTTGCGCAACGAGGCGATGCACCAGCCCACGACGTCGGCCTCGTTGCGCGCGGGGATGATGGCGGCGATGGTTGTTCCCACCTTAGCGCCGAACACCGCGGCGCGAAGGTGGGGCACCGTGGGGACGGCGCGAACCTGGGGCACCCTACCAGCAGCATCAACCTTGGGGACCCCCGTTTTAACACGCCAGAAGCCGCCGTGAGCGAGCAGAAGATAGATCCAAGCGAGTGTGGCAAATGCGCCGAGTGTGATGAGAACGGAGTCGAGCATCGGCTGCCAGTGTACGACGAGGGCTGCCTGCCGTTAGATCCTGGCCCGACCAGCGCCTCCGGCCATCTGTGGACTGGATCGCTTCAGGGATGTGCCCAGATTCCACCCTGGGCGAATCCTCCAGTCGGCAATCTGCGAACCCGATTATCTCCTTTTGGGCGCGCGGCCAGCGCGTATGGTTGCAGTGCGGCTTGCCGCGGCCCATGTTTGTACATGTGTGCTCGTGGCGTTACACTTACGGCCTAATTTCACCTGTATTAATGGGCGGCATATGCAAACTGCCATTGACAGTGCAGCAGGTGTGTTCACTGCTATCGGTACCGTAGCTGTCGCGATTATGGCTATCTGGGGGGATTGGATTCGGGCGAGATTCGCAGCCCCGAAGCTTGAGCTTAGATTACGTGATGCCCGCGGCGACTTGACTATTCGCAACGATGGCCTCAAGGAGATTTATCACCATCTCGTTGTCACTAATCAGCGGCGGTGGAGTCCCGCAAAGGCTGTGCGTGTAGTAGTTGTTGGGTTGGCAAAACGGAGGCCTGACGGTTCGTACATGGCCGAATCCCTCATTGCCCCGCTGCAGTTGACGTGGGCGTTCCCGACGTTTCATGAACTGTTGCCGACCATCGCAGATTCCCCTGATACATGCGACTTCACAGCTCTCGATGAGCGCTCCGGGAAACTTAGGCTCTCCACGTATATCGTTCCGAATAATTTCCGTGGCTACATAGAAGCCGGACAGGGAATGCGCGTTACGTTGGTCGCAGAGGCTCATAATGCCAAGTCTGAGCCACTCGTTGTGGAAGTCTCATGGGATGGCAAATGGTCCGCCAACCTCGAGGAGATGCAGCGCCATCTCGTAGTCAAAGAAGTAATTACCAAATGACATTGCGACGGAATCTCGCCAGGATGAGGTTGTGAGACAGTCAACCGTTCACGCCCAATACGTCCTGTCCAGTGTACGGTATTGTATGGCCTCGGCGATGTGTTTGGGCTCGATCATGGGCGTGCCTTCCAGGTCGGCGATGGTGCGCGCGACTTTCAAGATGCGGTCGTGGGCGCGGGCGCTGAGCCCCTGTTGGGTCATGGCGCGTTCCAGCAGGCGTTCGCAGTCGGTGGAAAGCTCGCAGTAGTTGCGGATTTGGCGCGAGGTCATCTGCGCGTTCGAGTAGCTGCGCTCTTTGGCGGCGGCGAAGCGGTTTAACTGGCGTTCGCGGGCGCGCATCACCCGTTCACGAATCTGCTGCGAGCCTTCGGGGGCAGCGCCGCCGCGCAGTTCCTTGTAGTTCACCGCGGGCACGTCAATGTGGATATCAATGCGATCAAGCAGCGGCCCCGAAATGCGCGACAGGTAGCGCTGGATCATCGGCTGCGTGCAGTGGCATTCGCGCTGCCGGTCATTGAAGAATCCGCACGGACACGGGTTCATCGCCGCCGCCAGCATGAAGCGCGCGGGGAAGGTCAGCGACATGGCGGCGCGGGCGATGGAAACCGCGCCGTCTTCCAGCGGCTGCCGCATCACCTCGAGCACGTTGCGGGGGAACTCCGGCAGCTCGTCGAGGAAGAGCACGCCATTGTGGGCCAGTGAAACCTCGCCGGGACGCGGTATGATGCCGCCGCCGATCAGGCCGGCGTCGCTGATGGTGTGGTGCGGCGCGCGGAACGGGCGGACACCGACCAGTCCCGCTTTGTGGTCCAGCACGCCGGCGACACTGTGGATCTTGGTGGTCTCCAGGGCTTCTTCGAAGGTGAGCGGCGGCAGGATGCTGGGGATGCGCTTGGCCAGCATGGTCTTGCCCGACCCGGGCGGGCCGATCATCAGAATGTTGTGGCCGCCGGCACAGGCGATCTCCAGCGCGCGCTTGGCGGTCTGCTGGCCGCGCACATCTTTGAAGTCCACCAGGAACTGCTGCGATTCCGACAGCAGCGCCCCGGCATCCACCTGCACCGGCTGAATGCTGTTGCCGGTATTGAGCAACTGAACGACTTCGACCAGCGAGCGCACGGGGTAGACTTTTACGCCGCCCACGACGGCCGCCTCGCGTGCGTTGACCTCGGGCACGACGAGGTTAGGCACTTTGTTCGCGCGGGCCGCAATGGCCACCGGCAGTGCGCCGCGCACGCCGCGGATGCCACCGTCGAGCGACAGTTCGCCCACCAGGACCCAGTCGTCCACTTCGCGCCGCGTCAGGCCGCCGTAGGCGCCCACGATGCCCAGCGCCATCGGCAGGTCGAAGCCGGAACCTTCCTTCTTGATGTCGGCCGGGGCGAGATTGATTGTGATGTGCGTCGGCGGGATATCGTAGCCGCAGTTCTTCAGCGCGGCGCGAATGCGGTCGCGGCTTTCGCGCACTGCCGCGTCGGGCAGGCCGACCGTGGTGAAGCGTTCTTCCTGGACCTTTATGCCGGCGACGTCAACCTCGACCTCGATGAGGTTGGCGTCAATGCCATACACCGCCGCGCTGAGCGTCTTGAAGAGCATGTTTGGCTAAAGCAGCGGAGTATAACGCAATTTGTAGTAATTTTCGGAGCAGAAAAGCTTAGCGCAGAGGACGCCGCCGTTCCGCCCAGGACGCGGTGAAAGCCGGGGCAGAACCCGGGCTGATTGCCGCAGCAACCAGCCTGCCTAAATCACCAATCGCAAATCACCAATCGGAAATGTTACGCGGCCTTGGGCTGTTCGCCGCTCTCGGCGGGCTCGATGCTTATGGGGATACAGGGATCGTCCTCCCCGGGATTGATCATGCCGCAGCGGCTACAGACAAATTCGCCGTCATCATCCCGCAAGCGGTTCTGGTGGTGCATGAGTTCCATCGCGGACAACCTCCGTAGCAGACATCCGATGCAAGCGGCGCGAGAAGGATGCCCAGAGAATTTGGTAATTCAGTAATTGTGTAATTGGGTAATTGCTCAGGCGCGTACGCGATAACGCAATGGCCCGATGACCCGATTACCAAATTACCCAATTCCCAAATCGAACGGTTAAGATGGCCGCAGCCCTCAACGCCTTCGATGGACAGGAGCCCCGATGGAATCGACCGACCCGACGCTGCAAGTGGCGGCCGTTGGGCCGCCCGACGCGCCAGCGCCAGGCGCCAATACGCGCGTAGCACCGATATGGCATACGGTGCTGCTCATCGTGGTGCTATTGGCGTTCTCGTTCGCCGGAGCGAGCTCGCAGAGCAGATTCACCGCCGGGCACGGGCGCGCCATTCTCTACGGCAGCACTGTAGTCTGGGAGTGGCTGCTTGTTGGCTTCGTGTACGTCGGCATACGCAAGCGGACGAAACTGCGCGACCTGATCGGCGGGCGCTGGGCGTCGGTTGAAGACGCGCTGCTCGATATCGGCCTGGGCGTTGGCCTGTATGTAGTGCTGATCGCCGTGATCGCAGGGTTCGCCTTCAGCATGGGAATGATGAATGAGCAAACGGTGAGCGAGACCAGAGAGAAGCTGGGCTTCATCGTCCCCAGGAACGGTTTCGAATTGGTACTGTTCTTTCTGCTCAGCGCCACCGCGGGTTTTTGCGAGGAAGTCATCTTCCGCGGATATTTTCAGCGGCAGTTTGCGGCGCTGACGAACTACGTGGCCGCAGGGATCGCGCTCCAAGCGCTGCTGTTCGGTGCGGTGCATGGTTACCAAGGTGGCAAGCGCATGGTAATCATCGCGGCGGAAGGTGTTCTGTTCGGGGTGTTCGCGTACTGGCGGCGCAGTCTGCGGCCGGGCATGGTTGCGCACTTCTCGCAGGACGCGCTGGCGGGCGCTGTCGCCCTCGCTCACAAACTCGCGCGCTGATGTTCAGCTTCACGTCGAAGGCACGATGCCGCGTCAAAGTCAACTGCAACATTCACTTTTCGCTTGACTTCAAATTTGAATGACTCTATACAATCGAGACAACTGCAACAGAACATCGTTGCAACATCCAGAAACTGGAAGGGAGAATAGACCGATGCCAGCGAAGAAGACCGCGAAGAAAGCCGCGAAGAAGACCAGCAAGAAGAAATAACTGCTGATCAGTTCGCGGAGGCTAAGTGGGGGACGCGCCGCGCGTCCCCTGAGTTTTTTGTACGCGATTATTCCCGCCTGATTCGAAAACCCGCCACAGAGACCCAGAGGCACGGAGAACATGAGGACGCAATTTGGGAATTGCGTTCTCCGCCACCCGGCTTTACGTCCGACTGAGCTATCGGAACTGTCATACCGAGTGCCACATGGACCTTCGGCCCACCAAACAAGATGAAAGCGAACTTGAATACCGCCAGATAAAGACTAGTAAGTGATCTCGGCCATCACCACCGCCAGCGCGGCGATGGCGGCGGTTTCAGTGCGCAGAATGGTATTGCCGAGCGAGGCCGGCTGCCAGTGCGCACCGGAGAAGAGTTTCAGTTCAGCATCGGTCCACCCGCCCTCGGGACCAACGGCCAGCGCCACCGGCGACTGGGGCGAGTGTTGAGCAAGGGCCACTTTCAGCGTGACGTGGCGCTCCGATTCGGCGAGCACGATGCGCGTGCCTTCCGTGGGCAGCACTTCCCTTTTCAGCTTGACGGGGGTCGCGATCTCGGGCGGTGAAGGGCGACGCGACTGCTCGGCCGCTTCCAGCGCGATGCGACGCCAGCGTTCGACCCGCTTGGTGGCAGCCGTGGCGAGATGCGCATCCGTTCGCGCCGCAATGAGGGGAACAATGTGCGCCACGCCCAACTCGGTGGCCTTCTCCACCGCCCACTCCATGCGGTCGAACTTGAATACCGCCAGATACAGACTCACGGGAGCGGCAAGCGCGACGGGGACGTCTTCATGAAGCTCGAATTCGACGCGGTCATCACTGACGGAAATGACACGTGCGCGCCGCACCCGGCCATCGGCGGCAACCTCGAATTCCTGCCCGGCGCGGGCGCGCAGCACGCGTGCCAGGTGGGCGGCGTGCGCTCCAGTCAGCGCAGCGCGGTCAACCGAGACTTCATCGGCAATGAAGCGGCGGCGCATGGATGAAGCTTGAATATTGAATATTGACTTGCCAGGGCCGCCGGGCCGGCGCCCTTAACCAAAAATGTCTTTCACCTTGCTCATGATCGAGCGGCGTTCCAGCTTGTTCTCGACCGGTCCGGCGCCATCGAGTTGCTGCAACAGCTCGCGCTGGTGCTTGTTCAGCTTGGTCGGCGTCTTCACCTTGACTTCGGCGTACAGGTCGCCTTTGCCATGGCCATTCACCACCGGCAGGCCTTTGCCGCGAATGCGGAACACCGTGCCGGTCTGCGTGCCTTCGGGAATCTTGAGCGTGTACTCGCCGTCGAGCGCGGGAATCTTCAGCTCGGCGCCCAGCGCCGCCTGGCTGAATGAAATTTGCACGGCACAGTACAGGTCCTTGCCCTCGCGCTCGAAGAACTTGTGTTCCTTGACGTGAAGCACCACGTACAGATCGCCGGGCGGCCCGCCGAACACGCCGGCGTCGCCCTGTCCGGCATAGCGGATGCGCGTGCCGTCCTCGACCCCGGCGGGAACGTTGACTTCGATCGTGCGCTCGCGTACCTGGCGCTGCTCGCCGTGGCACTTCGGACACGGACTGGTGATCGTGCTGCCCGTGCCGCCACACGTCGGACAAGTACGGGCCACGCTGAAGGACAGGAATCCCTGGCGGGTTGTAATCACCTGACCGCGGCCATGGCAGGTGCGGCAGGTACTGGGAGATGAGCCTGGCGCCGCGCCGCTGCCGTCGCAGGCCTCGCACGGTTCCTGGCGTTTGATTTGGATTTGCTCGACATGGCCGAACGCGGCCTCTTCGAATTCCAGGGTGAGATCGTGCCGCAGGTCGGCGCCACGTTGGGCCCGCGTACGGCGACGCCCGCCGCCCATCCCGCCGCCAAACAAATCGCCGAAGCCGAAGAAATCGCCCAGGATGTCGGAGAAATCCTGGAAAACGCTGGGATCGAAGCCGAAGCCTCCCGCCCCGGCGCCGGCACCAGCACCTACGCCTGCATGGCCGAAGCGGTCATACATGGCACGCTTGTCGCGGTCGGCAAGGACGGCGTAGGCTTCGCTGCACTCCTTGAATCTCTCTTCCGCGTCGGGATTGTCCGGGTTGCGGTCCGGATGATACTGCAAAGCGAGGCGACGGTAGGCGCTCTTGATTTCCTGGTCTGTCGCCGTGCGGCTGACACCCAGAACTTCGTAGTAGTCGCGTTTTACGTTAGTGGCCACAGTTAATCGCGTAATTGAGTGATTTGGTAATTGGATAATTGGTGATGAGTAGTGGCTTGGGCAGCTCTTCGCAGATTGGTAAATTACCCAATTACCAAATTACCCGATTAGCCAATTACCCGATGGTTTCGATGCTGCGGTCACTGTCCAGGGTTCCGGGCCACACGCACCATCGCCGGGCGCAGCAGGCGTCCCTTCAACATGTAACCGCGCTGCAATTGCTGTAACACATGATGGTCCGGAACTTCGGTGGTGTCCACCACCTCGATGGCTTCGTGCACCGTGGGATCGAACGGCTGGCCCTGGGCGTCGATTTCGGTGACCCCCAGCTTGCCGAGGGCGTCGTGCAACTGGCGGCCGATGAGTTCCATGCCGGAGCGAAATTCCTCGCCGCTTGTCTTGCTGGCCAGGGCGCGATCGAAGCTGTCGAGGATGGGGAGCAGGCTGCGAATCGCGTCGCTTAGCGCGTAATCGCGATAATCCTGCTGCTCGCGCGCAGCGCGGCGGCGCGCGTTCTCGAACTCAGCCTGTGCGCGCGCCAGGCGGTCCAGCAGTTGATCGCGCTCGGCGCGCAGTTGCTGCAACTCCGCTTCCAGCGCCGCCGTGTCCTGCGGAGCGCTTGATGCCTCAGACCCCTCCTGTGCCGGTGGGAGTTCATGTTCCAGTTCCATTTCGCTCGGATCGGTTTGTCCGTTGCTCTTTGCCATAGTTGTCCCGATGCCCCAAGGCTTGCTCGCGTTTCGGGCACTCTATTCCGCTTCTGCTTTCAAAAGCTGATCGAACAGGCGCGCAATATAGGATACCGCGGTCATCGTGTGCTGATAATCAATGCGCGTGGGCCCGATCACGGCCAGTGAACCGACGACTTCGTCGCCAACGTGCGCCGGAGCGCCGATCAGCACGAAGTTCCGCAAATCGGGCATTGGCTTGTCCAATCCGATGACGACACGCACCGCCTCCCTTGACGCGCTGAGATAAGCGGTCAGCAGCTCGGCGACGCGTTCCTTCTCCTCCAGCGCCCGCAATAGCTGGCGGAGACGTTCCTTGTCCTGTTCGGTGACCACCAGGTTCGCCGCGCCTTCCACATAGACGCTTGGTTCCGGTTCGGTGGCCAGCGCGCCCTGGCGGTAAAGCTGCTCCAGCGACGACATCAGCCGGTCGTACTCGCTGCGCTGCTGCTCAATCTGGCGGGCCAGTTCGTTGCGCAGCGCCTCCATCGTCCAGCCGCGAAAATTCTCATTCAAGTAACGGGCGGACATGTCGAGGTCGGCCTGCGCGAGATCATGTTCGACGCGCAGCACGCGGTCGTGCACCAGGCCCAACTTGCTGACCACGACTGCCAGCACTTTGTGCTCGCCCAGGCGCGAGAAGTAAACGTGGTCCAGCGCGTTGCGCGGTCCCGCGCTGGCCATGGCGAGGCCGACGCCACTGGAGAGCAGCGATAGTACGTGCGAGGTGCGCTCCAGAAACTCCTGAACATCGCTGGTGCCCCGCAGGGCGCCGCGAATCAGGTCCTCTTCCGCCAGCGAAAGCCGTGTCTCGCCGGTAAGCTGGTCAACGTAGTAGCGAAAAGCCGCCGGCGTGGGGATCCGGCCGGCGGACGTGTACGGCTGCTCCAGGTACCCGGCCTCGGCCAGATCAGCCATGACATTGCGGATCGTGGCGGCACTCAGGTTCTGGCTGCGGTGGCGCGACAGAGTCCGCGAACCGACGGGCTCGCCCGTGGCGATATAGGTTTCTACAATCGCCGTCAGAATGGCGCGCTCACGCTGCCCGATTTGTAGCGCCTGGGCCATGGGGGGTAGCTCAAGTGTCCTCTAAGTGCCTTAGATGCAAAAACTTAGATTAGGATTCGCAGCCGGGAATACTGCTTTGATTGTAGGAAGGGCTGCGGCGCAAGTCAATGACGGAACTGGCGAACGGCTGAGCTGGCGAACGGATGAAAGTTGCGAGACAAACGTCAACTAAGTTTCTGCCCGGCTCTGTCCGCCGGCTTGTGGAGCCCGCCTTTCAGATCGCCAGACGGCCAGTTCGTCAGTTCGCCCATTCGCCAGTTCGACAGTTCACTGGATTTGAATCACGTTGTCCGCCGAGGCGGCCTTCACTTCGGCCGTGCGCTCGGCGACCTTGCGGGCGAACGCGAAGAACTGGCGGGCGTGCTCCGACTGCTCGCCTTCGAGCCCCACCGGGTTGCCCATATCACCGCGCCGTCTGACCTCAGGATCAAGATCAATGGAGCCAAGAAACGCAATTCCGAACTGCCGCGCGGTACGCTCGCCGCCGCCTTTGGAGAAGATGTCAATCTCATTGTGGCAATGCGGGCAGACGAACGCGCCCATGTTCTCGACCAGCCCGAGAACGTCAACTTTCACCTGGCGGAACATCTCAATGGCTTTGCGCGCATCCTGCAAGGCGACATCGGAAGGTGTCGAAACGACGATGGCGCCCGTGAGCGGCACAGTCTGGATCAGCGAGATCGCCACGTCGCCTGTTCCCGGCGGCAGGTCAACAACCAGATAGTCCAGTTCGCCCCACTGCACCTGCTCCAGGAACTGCTTGATAAGCGAATGCAGCATCGGCCCGCGCCAGATCAGCGGCTTGTCGCCGGGGTTGAGGAAGCCGACCGAAATCACCTTCAGGCCGTATCTTTCCAGCGGCTCGATGCGGTTCTGGCCAACTACGCGCGGAGTGGCGCTGGTGCCCAGCATCAACGGGATGTTGGGGCCGTACACGTCGGCGTCGAGCAAACCAACACGGTGTCCGAGCTGCGCAAGGGAGAGTGCCAGGTTGACAGCGATGGTGGTTTTGCCCACGCCGCCTTTACCGCTGCCGATGGCGACAATGGCGTTGACGCCGGGGATAGGTTGGGGCCCCGGGGGCTGTCCCTGGGGAGTATGCATGTGAGACAAAATATGCTCCTTTTAGCGTTGGCTTGATAGCCGAAACGCTAATTATAGCTACTGCTACGCGGCCTGCTCGATGTCCGGAGGTTGGGGCGCGGCAACCACCGGCGTTTCCGGCGTTTCGTAGCGCTCCACGGGACGGCCCGTCCCGCGAAATGCGCGCAGCCTGCGGCGCCGGACGATGGCCCGCAACACGAACCCGAGAGCAAGTCCAACAACGCCGCTCAGCGTGAGCCAGAAGGCGAAACGTCCAGTGGCCTGCCCGAGCAGCATGCCGACCGTAAAGCAGAGCCAGAACGGAGGTGCAACTTTATCCACCACAATCTCACAGGATGCGGGGAAGCGAGCGGAAGATCACAGAATTTGTAATCGGGTAATTGGGTAATTTAGCGCTCCACCTGGGATTTTGCTCAATTACCCAATTCCACAATTACCAAATTACCAAATCAACTCAGTCGTACCCGTGCCCATCCGCCTCCACGCTCACCTTGCCGCGGAACATGCGGTAGATGAAGACGAAATAGCCGAGCGCCAGGACCATGCCGATGGTCCACCACACCAGGCCGACGCTCAAGCCATGAGCGCCCGTCGCCGTGTTGTAGATGGTGAGCGAGTAACGGGGATCGCGCGCCGGCAGCACATTGGGATACGCCCCAACCGCGGCTCCGCCCAGCATCCCGGCCAGGTACAGGCACGAAAAGAAGAACGCCACCTTCTCGTCCCTGACGGAGTGCATTTTGAATTCATTCACCCGGCGGTGGAAGTAGAAGATGGCGAACAGGCTGCCAAATACGATAACCGGGATGACGTACCACACCGGATGGGTGCGGTAATTCGTGAGCGCTGCCGGTTGGACATAGATGGTGGCAAACAGGCTGGCGAGCGTGAGCACAAGCACCAGCGGCCAGGCCACGCTGGCGACCTTGCGCGTGCGCACATTGATCTCGCCCTGCGTCTTGGCCGTCAGGTACAGTGCGCCGTGCTGCGCCAGGGCGACAAAGGCCAGCACTCCGGCGAGTACCGTGTACCAGTCGAGAATGCCGGTCTCGGCGCCGACCCGCCAGTTCGTCCACAAAGGCTCAAAGAAATAGCCAGTCTGATCGAGCGGCACGCCGCGAATGACGTTGGCCAGCGCCGCGCCGTAGAAGATGGCCAGCAGCGAGCTGGACAACACGAATATGCCGTCGAAGAAGCTGCGCCACACCGGGCTGTGGAGATGGCTGCGGAGCTCCACCGCCAGGCCTCGGCCCATGAGCATCCACAGCACCATCATGAGGGGCAGATAGAAGCCGCTGAAGCTGGAGGCGTACAGCAGCGGGAAGGCGAAATACAGCGTGCCACCGGCGGCCAGCAGCCAGACCTCATTGCCGTCCCATACGGGGCCAATCGAGCGCAGCACCACGCGGCGTTCTTCGTCAGTGCGCGCCACGCAGAAGTGGCAGATGCCCGCGCCCAGGTCAAAGCCGTCCAGCACCACATAGGCAACAATCATTAATGCGATGATGATGAACCATGCAGTTGCCATCGGATTCTCCTTCACTTCCGCCCGGCAAAGGCCAGGGCAGGCGCGGCTTTCTTCTTTGGGGTCTCAACCGGCTCCGGACCGTGCTCGATTTCGCGGCGGATGAGGAACAGGAACAGAATCGAGAGCAGCGTGTACATGCCCATGAAGCCCAGGAGGGTGAACATGCCGTTGCCGGCCGAGACGTGCTTGGAGTGACCGTCCACGGTGCGCTGCAAACCGTAAACCAGCCAGGGCTGGCGCCCGATTTCCGCCGTCATCCAACCGGCGGTGTTGGCGATGTAGGCGAACGGAAACATCATCAGCAACAGCCACAGCAGCGGCTTGGCGCGATACAAAGCGCCTCCGCGCAAAAGCAGGACGGAAACGGCGGTGACTGCGATGAAGATTGTCGCTAGCCCCACCATGATGTGGTAGCTGTAATAAAGCAGTGGAATGTTGGTCGGCCAGTCGTTCTTGTCGAACTCGTTCAGGCCCTTGACCTCGGCGCTCCAGCGCTGAAACGTCAGAAAGCTGAGCACGCCGGGGACCTTCAGCGGGTTGTCAATCTTCTGCTTCTCCACGTCGGGTTGGCCCATGATGTGGATAGGCGCGTGGGTCTGCGTATCGTAGAGCGCTTCCATCGCCGCCAGCGTGATCGGTTGATGGCGCGCCACCATCTTGCCTTGTGCGTCGCCGGTGGGAAACGCCTGGAGCACACTGAAGATCAGTCCCGCGGTTACCCCCACCTTCAGGAACAAGCGGCCGTGCTCCAGGTGCTGCTTGCTGAGCAGGTAGTAGGCGCCCACGGCACACATTACGAAAGCGGCGGTGATGACCGCGCCGCTCATGGTGTGCGCGTACTGCCACAACGCCCAGGGATTCAGCAACAGCGCCCAGAAGCTCTGCAACTGCACACCTGTCGGAGTTTGCACATGGCCCACGGGGTGCTGCATCCAGGCGTTGGTGGCCACGATGAAATAACCCGACAGCCAGGAGCCGAGAAATACCAGCAGCGCGGCCGTCCAGTGGCCCCACTTGCTCAGGCGCTTTTCGCCGTAGAGGAACAGCCCCAGGAAGGCCGACTCCAGGAAGAAGGCAAAGACGCCTTCCATCGCCAGCGTCTGCCCGATTACGCCGCCCGCGAACTGCGAGAAATGCGACCAGTTCGTGCCGAACTGAAATTCCATGGGGATGCCGGTGACCACGCCCAGCACGAAATTGATGCCGAAGATTCTTGCCCAGAAACGCGCGGCCTGGTTGTAGGTCTCGTCATTGCGCTTGATGGCCAGGGTCTTGAACACCAGGATCAGCGGCGCCAGGCCCATGGTCAGTTGCGGGAACAGGTAGTGGTAGGTGACGGTGAACGCGAAGTGCAGTCGATGTATGAGCAGTTCCATATGAACACCTAAGAACGTTGCCGGCGTCACCGTGCCACAGCGCCGCAATGTTGTTCCAGCCCAGCCCCCTAACGGAGCTGAAAAGCCTTTACGCTCTTACGAGCGGCGGCACGGCGGGACGTCGATTTGGCCGCCATCTCGGCGACGGTGGCGCGCCGCAGGATCCTGGTCATGGCGTCCTGCGCTTCGGTCCAGACGGTGTGCGCCCCGCACCACGCCTGGCGGCCGCAGCCGCGCGGCGGACCCACACAAACGTTCAACTGCAAGGGACCGTCAATGGCCTCGATCACGTCCAGCAGGCTCACCTCGCTGGGCGGGACAGCCAGTTCGAATCCGCCGTTAACGCCCGATCGCGAGCTAATCAACCGCGCCCGCACCAGGCCTTGCAGCACCTTGGACATGAAACTTTCGGGCACGTCGGTGGCCTCGGCGAGGGCGGTGCGCTGCACCCGGGTACCGTCGGGCAGACTGGCGAGGTGGATCATGACACGGGTGGCGTAATCGGCGGCGCGAGTCAGCACGGGAATCTCACTCTTCTGGACTTTCTTTGTCCAGAATACAACAATTTTCTGTTGGGCGGCAATTCACGGCAGTGATGCGGGTCACATTCCAACGTGAGGAGGTGCGGAGGTGGGAAGGAAAGCTCTTAGCTGCCCTTGGCCAACCAGCAGGCGAAACGTTGGGCCACGCCTCTTCGTTGTCACCAATATTCACATCTTTTATTTCGACCAGAATCATCAACTGTGGGACGTTGCGATGCCGTTGACCCAGCGGATTGTCATTCCGAGCGCCCGCCTTTTGGCGCGAGGAATCTGCTGTTTCCCGAATGCGACCAAAAGCAGGTTCCTCGCTTCGC
>JBHGBA010000063.1:0-22070 GCA_041946775.1 Terriglobales bacterium | reverse complement strand
GAATATTGTGACAGCCAAGTGGATTGTCATTCCGAGCGAAGCGAGGAACCTGCTTTTGGCCGCATTCGGGAAACAGCAGGTTCCTCGCGCCAAAGGCGGCCGCTCGGAATGACAATCCGCTGGGGTCAACGGCATCGCAAGAGAGTCAATGGGTGTCACTATAATATGCGATTCTCAATAAGGTTGAAGATTGAAGATTTCAGAATTACAGAGTACCTGGCCTGAACCACCCCTTCTCAATATTCAATCTGCGTTACTCTGCAATTTGAAATCGCGCGAGCGCCGCTGCCTGCGGAGCTTCCAAACAAACGCCCCCCGGCTCCAACTCGGGAAGACAAGAAAATAATCACGCGCTCCGAGGCGGACAACCGTAACGGCCCGGTGGTGAGGCGCATCTAGGGCTAGTGGAGGACGGAATGGCCGAGGTCAAGATTACCGTCCGGAGAAACGGCCCGTATCGCGTCGAAGCTCCGGAGGGAAGCATTAAGCTGGTCGATGCCGATGGCAATGAGTACGACCTGACCGGCAAGACGGCATTCTCGCTGTGTCGTTGCGGCGGCTCCGTCACCAAGCCGTTCTGCGACGGGACGCATTCGAAGATCGGCTTCCAGGCCGCCGAGGCGGCCGTCAAGAAGGAGAAAGAGGCGGGCACGGGTGACGCCGATGCCTCGCGATTGAAAGTTTAGAATTCACGGCTCGGCGGGACCCAGAACACACGGCGACTAATGCCGCTCAGGACGCGAACCTGCCATTTTCATGTTTTCTCGGTGGGATTCTCATCCCATGTCCGACTGCGGTGCAGAAGACGAAGTAAGCCGCGGCGACAACAGTTGTTACAGGAGTGAACTCTACAGAACCCCGCTTGCCGCGGGGTTTTGCGTAGCGTCGCCGTCTCAGCGGCGGTCCCCGGTCTTGTTAGCGGATTCCCCCTGGTTCCTGCTTCCAACCGCCGCCATGTATCATGCTGAGCAGGGAGCTAAGAGCTCAGGGCCAACAGCTAATGGCTGTGTTTCGCAACATCGGCATCACCCTGGAGATGATCAAGTGGGAGCACTCCGTATTCGCGCTCCCGTTTGCGCTCATCGGCGCCATGCTGGCCGCCGATGGCCTGCCGACTGCCTGGCAGTCGCTGTGGATCGTGGTGGCGATGGTCGCAGGGCGTTCGGCGGCGATGGCCTTTAATCGCATCGTGGACACCGCTTACGACGCGCAGAACCCGCGCACCCGCATGCGCGCGCTGCCCGCCGGCCTGCTGTCGAAGCAGTTCGTCGCCGCCTTCGTGATCGCCTCGTGCGTGTTGTTCGTTTTTGCCGCGGCGCAACTCAATCGTCTTTGCCTGTATCTCTCGCCCGTCGCGCTCGCCATTCTGCTGCTTTACTCCTACACGAAACGGTTCACCCGCTGGTCGCACCTGGTGCTGGGCTTCGCCGACGCGATTCCCCCCGCTGCCGCCTGGATAGCCGTGCGGGGCTCGCTCGACTGGCGCATTCTGCCGCTGGTCGGGGCCGTGACGTTCTGGGTTGCCGGCTTTGATGTGCTTTACGCCTGCCAGGACTACGAATTCGACCGCCAGGCCGGACTTCACTCGCTGCCACGCTTCCTCGGCATCCGTAACGCGATGTTGGCGGCCAAGCTGTTGCACGTTCTGGCCGTCGTCTGCCTGCTGGCGACTGCATGGCTGTTTGAGCTTCAGACGCTTGGTTATATCGGTATCCTGCTCTTCGCTGGTTTGCTGGTGTACGAACACTCGCTGGTTTCGCACGACGACCTGAGCAAACTCAATGCCGCGTTCTTCACCACTAATGGGGTCGTGTCGGTGCTGCTGTTCCTGTTTGTCGGCGCGGACTTGCTGATTCGGCGGTGAGCGTGGAAGCCCATGCAGAACATCATTCCGGCAAACGCCACGATAGAAGACCTCGAGAAGAAGGCGGCGGAATGTGAACGCCGCGCGAAAGAAGAGAAAGAACCGGTAGCTACGCAGTTGAAAGAGGAAGCTGAACTCTGCCGCGCGTGGGTCGCGCGCCTGCGCACGGGACTGTGGACGTCGTGAGTTCTGTAATTGTGTTTTGAATTTGACTGAGGTGCTCTGGTGGCGTTGGCACGCTGGCGGAGCAAACCCGCTTCAATCCATGCCGAGATGCTGTCATGCTGAGCGAGCGCCGCGCGGTTTTCGCGGCGCTCGCTCAGCATGACAGCACTGGAAGGTAGGGGAATGGTACGCCGCGCCCGCACTTCGATGGTCTCTAGGAGTTGCGCTCGATTACAAACTCAGGCACCCACAGCAGCGCGCGCTTGGCTTCATTCTCAGGAAAATTGGCGATAGCGGCAGACGCTGCCTGTGCGTATTGGCGCGCGCGTTCCATCGCGATCTCCACGCTGTCGTAGCGGTTGAGCAGATCGAGAATCTGCTGGTGGGTAACGCTGCGGAACGCGCCTTCGCGCAGCACGGTCTCTACCAACTCGCGCTCCGCAGGCGTGCAGCGCTCCAGCGCCGCGATCACGGCCATCGTGGTCTTGCCCTCGCGCAGGTCGCTGGCCACCGGTTTACCCAGTACGTCTTCCGAGGCGGTCAGATCCAGCACGTCATCCACGATCTGGAATGCCATGCCGAGATTGTGGCCGTAGGTCGCCAGCTTCTCTTCTGCTTCCGGCGTGGCCCTGGCGAGGATGCCGCCCATTCTCATGCACACCGAGAACAGGCACGCCGTCTTGCGGTAGATCAGGTCGAGGTACTCATCGAGCGAAACGCAGCGGCCGAGGCGCTCGATCTGCAACAGCTCGCCTTCAACCATCTGCTGGGTCAGATCAATCAGCACGTCGAGCACGCGGAAATTGCGCTCCTGCACGGCGACCTTGAAGGCCTGCATGTAGAGCCAGTCGCCGGCGAGCACGCACTTGGAATTGCCCCACTGGGTGTTGGCTGAGGGACGGCCACGGCGCGTCTGCGCTTCGTCAATGATGTCGTCGTGCACCAGCGTGGCGGTATGGATGATCTCGACCACGGCGCCCAACCGGATGGCGCTCGCCCCGATGGCGCCGTTGCCGGCGAACAGCCGTGAGCTCAGCAGCAGCAGCGCCGGGCGTATTCGCTTGCCGCCGCCGGCCCGCAGGTACTCGCCAATTTCGGTGATCACGCGCACATTGGAGTGCGTGTCGCACCCGAACTCGCGCTCGATGGCGGCGAGATCGTCGTGCAACAGTTCGAATACTTCCTTTGCGTTGACCAGACCGGGGCTGCTCAAAGTTCGCTCTCGGCTGCCGGCTCTCGGCCGTTGGCTGACGGTGTTCTTACACCGTGCGGTAATTGGTGAACTGCATTTCGATGCCGAAATCCTGTTTGCGGAGCAGGGCGATGATTTCCTGCAAGGTGTCGCGGTCTTTGCCGCTGACGCGCACGAAGTCGCCCTGGATCGAAGCCTGCACTTTCTTCTTGGTGTTCTTGATCAGCTTGACGATTTCACGCGCCTTTTCGGTGACAATGCCTTGCTGGAGGGTGATGCGCTGACGGACTGTGCTGCCCGCCGCCGGCTCAATGGGGCCGTATTGCAGGTTTTTCAGCGGCACGCCGCGCTTGACCAGTTTGGCTTGCAGGACGTCGTTGACTGCCTTCAGCTTGAAATCGTCGGCGGAGGTCAGGACGATGGCGTCCTTGCCTTCCAGTTCGATGTTTGACTTGGAATCCTTCAGGTCGAAGCGCTGGTGGATCTCTTTGAGCGCCATGTTGATGGCGTTGTGCGCTTCCTGAAGATCGACTTTGCTGACGACGTCGAAGGAGTTCTCCGGCATGGAATTTAGTGTAACAAAGTTACTTATTTGGTGATTTGGTGAAGTGTGATTTGGTGAAGGGAGCAGCGGTGCAGAGCAGCGGCAGAAATGCATAGGTCCTTCGACTTGCGGCCAAAAGCGGGCCGCTCGCTCAGGATGACAAACTCGGGTGGTAGTGGCAGTCACTTCACCAAATTAAACTTCGCCAAATCACCAAATTCATGCGCACAGGCTGAAGAAGCGGTGGAAGTTCTGCGTAGTGTGCGCGGCGAGTTCGTCGGTGAGCAGGTGGCGCAGGTTGGCGATGTGCTGTGCGACTTCTTTAACGTACGCAGGTTCGTTGCGGCGGCCGCGATGCGGCACGGGCGCCAGATATGGCGAGTCGGTCTCGATCAACAGGCGGTCGAGCGGCACCTCGCGGGCGGCGGCGCGCAGGTCTTCAGCTTTTGGGAAAGTCACGTTCCCGGCGAATGAGATCATGAAGCCGAGGTCGAGCGAGGCACGCAGGTCGTTTAGCGCGCCGCTGAAGCAGTGCATAATGCCGCCCAGGCCGGTGGCGGCCCAGTTGAGCTTCAGCAGGCGCAGCACGTCCTCCCAGGCGTCGTGCCCGTGTTTCGGATCGCGGCAGTGGATGATGATCGGCTTGCGAGCGGCGCGGGCGAGTTCCATCTGGCGCACGAATATGGAGCGCTGCACCTCGTGCGGCGAGAAGTCGTACCAGTAGTCGAGCCCGATTTCGCCCCAGGCGATGACGCGCGGATGGCGCGCCAGTTGTTCGAGATGGGCAAGCGCGGCGTCATCAGCTAGTTTCGCCTCGTGAGGGTGGACGCCGATGGTGGCGTAGATACGTGGGCTGCTTTCCCACCCTGACCCTCCGCTGCGCTCCGGGTGAGGGTCGGGCACCCCAGCTTGTTCCCAGCCTGACCCTACGCTGCGCTCCGGGTGAGGGAGCGGCACCCGGTCAGGATTGTACTGCTCGGCAAGTTTGATGGCGCAGTCGGCGTCGTAGGGCCCGTTGCCGTTGCCGATGGCGAGCACGGCGCCGACCTCGGCGGCTGCGGCACGGCGGAGGACTTCAGCGCGGTCGGCGTCGTACTTGGGGCCTTCGAGATGGCAGTGGGAATCTACAAACACGTTTCCCGTTTCCCGGTCTCCGTTCCCCGTTTCACGCACCGCACACGGGAGACGTGAAACGGGCAACGGGGAACGTCATTTCAGTCTTGCTCCGACCGGCACATCCTCCAGGAAGCCGGCCAGCACGGGTTTTCCTCCCTCAAGGGAAGCGGCGAGCAACATGCCGTCGCTGACTAACCCACGCAGCTTGCGCGGTTGCAGGTTGGCCACAACGATGATCTTGCGGCCGACGAGCGACTCGGGCGTGTACGCTTCGGCGATGCCGGCCACGATCTGGCGCGTGTGGTCGCCGAGATCCACTTCAAGCCGCAGCAATTTATCCGCCCCCTTCACGCGCTCAGCAACTTTTACCAGAGCTACGCGCAACTCGACTTTGGCGAAATCCTCGATGCCGATCTTCTCCCCCGCAGCAGCAGCGCCAGCCGGAGCGGGAGCGGGCTCGGGAGCTTTCGCGGCCGATGCTTCCGGAGCGCCGGGTGCAGGTGCGGCGGTTGCGGCGATCTTTTCCGGTGCTTTGATTTCGGCGGCGGGACGTTCTTCGAGTTTCTGCATGCGTTCGATGGTGCTCTTGTCGGCGCGGGGAAAGACGGGTTCAACCTTGCCGAGCTTCGTTGCCACGGCAAGCTGTCCCCATTTCAGGTCGCGCAGGTTGAGTTTCGCAATATCGCCGAGGCCAAGCTGTGCCCAGATGCGCGCCGTGGAATCGGGTATGACCGGATGCGCGAGTGCGGTAACGATGCGCAGCGATTCGGCGGTGGTGTACAGAATCGTGCCCAGCCGCGCGCGGCTGACTTCGTCCTGCTTCTCGGCGACGGCCCAGGGTTCGTTCTCGACGATGTATTTATCTACGGCAGCGACCAGGGACCAGGCGGCTTCTAATGCGCGCGAGAACTGGTACTCATCCCACAGCGCGTTGAACTGCGTGATGGTCTCGTTTGCCAGGTCTTGGATGGCGTCGTCGGCGGGCGTGTGCGCCACGGTAGCTGAAGGGTAAGGCACCTCGCCGCGGAAATACTTGTGGACCATGGTCAGCGTGCGGCTGGCGAGGTTGCCGAGGCCATTGGCGAGATCGGCGTTGTAGCGCTGTACCAGGGCATCAAAGGAAAACGAGCCATCCTGCCCGAAGACGACTTCGCGGAACAGGAAATAGCGCAGGGCATCAGCGCCGAGCACGTCGAGAATGCTCTCGCTGCGCACGATATTGCCCTTGGACTTTGACATCTTGTCCTGCTCGAACAGCAGCCACCCATGCGCCACAATGTGCTTTGGGACCGGCAGATCGGCGGCCATGAGGAACGCCGGCCAGTACACACAATGGAAGCGCACGATCTCCTTGCCGATCATGTGCACTTCGGCCGGCCAGTAACGCTCCCACAGCTTCAGGTCCCAGTTCCAGCCGACGCCGGTCATGTACGTACAGAGCGCGTCGAGCCAGACGTACATCACCTGCTCGGGGTCGTCCGGAACCGGAATGCCCCACTTGAGGTTGCCGCGCGAGACGCTCAGGTCGCGCAGGCCGCTCCGCACGAACGAGATGACTTCGTTGCGGCGCGTTTCCGGGCGAATGAAGTCGGGCTGCTCGTGGTAGAGCCGCAGCAACTTGTCTTCAAGCGCCGAGAGCTTGAAGAAGTAGTTCTGCTCGCTGACGGTTTCCGTCGGGCGCCCACATTCGGGACAGGGCGTGCCCGGCGCGGCGCCTTCGCCGACATAGAGCTCGTCGAATACGCAATACTGGCCGGTATAGGAGCCCTTGTAGATGAAGCCGCGATCGCGCAGGCGGCGGAACAGTTCCTGCACGCCGGCCTCGTGGCGCGGGTCGGTAGTGCGCATCAGCTCGTTGTAGCTGATGCCCATGCAGTCCCACAGCGCGCGGAATCCCGCGCTGATTTCGTCGGCGAGTTGCTTGGGCGTGTTGCCGGCGGCGGTGGCGGAGCGCTCGATCTTTTGGCCGTGCTCGTCGGTGCCGGTCAGAAAAAAAACGTCTCGGCCGAGCATGCGTTGGCGGCGCGCAATGGCGTCGCAGACCACCGTGGTGTAGGTGTGGCCGATGTGCGGGCGCGCGTTGACGTAGTAAATCGGCGTGGTGATGTAAAACTGCGGTTTGTCGCTACTCATGGTGCCTTTCCAGGTACAAGCGGACCGCCTCCTGCATGACGGTCTTCAGTGGAATCTGGTACGCCTCGGCGATGCGGCGGCAGTCCTCGTATTCGGGCGCGAAATTCGTGACCACGCCGTTTAGAATGGCCAGCTTGATGCGTATATCGCCCCACGATGTATTTACCGTAACGTGACGGCGCGGCAGGCACTGCCGCGTTTCCTGGCGCATGCGCACGCCTAGCGTAGTGGTCTCGGTGAAGAGCAGGCGTGCGAGTTGGCCGGCGTCGGCGGGCTGGCAAAGGATGGTCAGCAGCAGGCCGGGACGCGATTTCTTCATCTGCACCGGCGTGGTGAACACGTCGAGAGCGCCGGCGGCGAGCGCGCGGTCGAACAGGTAACCGATCACCTGCGGCGAGAGGTCATCGAGATTTGCTTCGAGCACGCTAACGGCTTCAACCACAGGGGACGCAGGGGACACAGAGGACTGCTCTGCTTCGCCTATGGTCAGGCGCAGCACGTTGGCATGGCGGTCCAGGTCTCGGTAGCCGGCGCCGTAGGCAATGCGGTCAATTTTCATCGGCGGAAACGGGGCGAAGCGCGAAACCAGCACGCTCAGGATGGCCGCGCCGGTGGGCGTGGTCAGTTCCTTATCAATACCGGACGAATACACCGGTGTGTTGCGCGTGCTCAGCAGTTCCAGCGTGGCAGGCGCGGGCACGGGAAAGCGGCCGTGGGCGCACTCGACCGCGCCGCCGCCGACGTTGACCGGCGAGCAGACCCATTCGTCAACGCCCAGCGCCTCGCTGCCGACCGCGGCGCAAACGATGTCCACGATGGCATCGGCTGAGCCGACTTCGTGGAAATGAATTTCGTCCACCGGGACTTGATGAATCTTGGCTTCGGCGGCGCCGAGAGCGTCGAAAATCGCGGTTGAGGTGCGTTTGGCGTTGGGGCTGATCGGGGCCGCCGCGATGAGTTCGCGGACCTGCTTCAGAGAACGACCGTGGTGATGCGAATGCTCGCCCACCCTAACCCTCCGCTGCGCTCCGGGTGAGGGTGGGGCACCCGATGAGGGTGCGGCGCCCGTACTTTCCGATTCGTCTCCCACCCTAACCCTCCGCTGCGCTTCGGGTGAGAATGGGGCACCCAAAGAGAGTGGGGCACCCGGGTGATGGTGGCGGGTGGCGGCGTCCGTGTGTTCTTCGTGAAAATGGGCGGCGCGCTGCGCCTGGAAGACCTCACGCGGCAGGTCCTTTTCGCCGTCAATGATAACGTCCAGCTTGGTAGCGGCGATTCCGCTGCGCATCACGCGATTCGCTTCGAGGCGCGCACCAATGTTAAGCGCGGCGACGGCCTGCTCCAGCAATGCAAGCGACACGCCGCCGTCAACCAGAGCGCCGAGGAACATGTCGCCGCTGATGCCGCTGAAGCAGTCCAGGTAAGCGATGCGCATGGAAACCGTTAACCGTTTGCAGTTGGCAGTTTGCAGCTAAACAGATTGAGCCATTGATTTACTGATTCAGGGCGCCGTTGCTGCAAACTGTACTGTGAACCGCAAACACTTCCAAATCCCTCATCATAGGTAAGGCATCGAACGGGGTCAAACCAGCGGTGGTTGCTATAATCGCTTGTTTCCTCAATCACTCCTGCTTGAGAGTCCGCATTGTACAGCCAGTACCAGCGCCGTCTTGTTGAACATATGCGCGCCTTTCTGCGCCGGCAGTACCAGCTTGAGTTGCCCAACATCGTGGTGGAACAGCCTCCCAAAGTAGAGATGGGCGAGTACGCGTTGCCGCTGGCCTTTGAGTTGGCGCGCAAGCTGCGCAGGCCGCCGCGCAAGATCGCGGAAGAGATCGTCGGCGCGATTGGGGCGATCGAGGGATTCGAGAAGCTGGAAGTCGCCGGCGCCGGTTACATCAACGCGCGCCTGGACCGTGCAGCGGCAGCAGCGCGACTGATGTGCGGGTCCGACGAACCCGAACCGGCCGGGACATGGCACGGCGAAAAGATCCTGGTGGAACATACGTCCATCAATCCCAACAAGGCAGCGCATATCGGGCATTTGCGGAATGCCATCCTCGGCGACACGTTTGTGCGCCTGCTGCGCGCGAGCGACATTCACGTGGATGTGCAGAACTACATTGACAATACCGGTGTGCAGGTCGCGGACGTGGTGGTGGGCTTCTGTCACCTGGAGAAGAAATCGAAGGCCGAAATTGCGCACCTGATCGAGAGCACGCCGCGCTTTGACTACTACTGCTGGGACCTCTACGCGCAGGTCTCGCAGTGGTATGAACAGGACCGGGTTGAGAACCCGAAGCGCCGCCTGGAGGTGCTGCACGATATCGAGCAGGGCGGCAACGAAGCGGCCGAAATCGCCAACCTGATCTCGACGGCGATCCTGAAGCGGCACCTGGAAACCATGGACCGGCTGGGCATCGAGTACGACTTCCTGCCGCGCGAGAGCGAAATCCTGCACCTGAAGTTCTGGGACGCAGCGTTCCAGCAGCTCAAAGAGAAAGGCGTTTTGTACTTCGAGACGCAGGGCAAGAACAGCGGCTGCTGGGTGATGAGGCGGCCGTCGGCGGCAGGGAAGAGCGCGGAGGAGCAGACTGACGAAGATACGAAAGTCATCGTGCGGTCGAATGGCACGGTGGGATATGTCGGCAAAGACATTGCCTATCACTTGTGGAAGTTCGGGCTGCTGGGCAAGGACTTCGGATATTGCCGGTTCTATCGTTATCCGAACGGAAAGGACGTGTGGATTTCGGCGGAACACGGTGAGCCGGGGCACCCGCATTTTGGCGGCGTGAGCGCGATCTACAACGTGATTGATGCGCGGCAGGCTGAGGCGCAGAACACCGTCATCGAGGCACTACGCGGGTTGGGCTACAACGAGCAGGCCGACCACTACACGCATTTCAGCTACGAGATGGTGGCGCTAACACCGCGCTGTGCCGCCGAGCTGGGTTACACGCTGAGCGAGGACGATTGGGGCAAGAGCTACATCGAAGTCAGCGGCCGGCGCGGCTTCGGCGTGAAGGCCGACGACCTGATTGACCAGTTGATCCGCTCGGCGCTGAATGAGGTGGAGACGCGGCATCCCGACCTGACAAAAGAAGAACGCAAGTGCATCGCCGGGCAGATCGCGGTCGGGGCGCTGCGATACTTCATGCTGAAGTTCACCAAGAATTCCGTGATCGCGTTCGACTTCAAGGACGCCCTGAGCTTTGAGGGCGAAACCGGCCCGTACGCGCAATATGCGGTGGTGCGGGCGACCAACATCTTTCGCAAGGGCGGGTTGGAACCGGACAAGGTGCTGAAAAGCTGGAACGCAAAGGGCGCAAAGGACGCGGAGGACGCAAAGGAATTTGCTAAGTATTTTGCCGAGCCGAGCGGCAGCGAAATATGGGAACTGTGGCTGACGGCGGCCAAAACGTCGTTCGTCATTGAACAGTGCGTCGCGACGACGGAGCCGGCATACGCCGCCAAACATGCCTTCCAGTTGGCGCAACTGTTCAACAACTTCTACCACCGGCATCGCATTCTCACAGAGCCCGATGAGGGACGAAAGCGGTTCCTGCTGGTGACCGCGGCCGTGGTGCGTCGTGAGCTGACGCGCACGCTGGAAGCGATGGGCATCACGGTGCCGCCGGTGATGTGAGCCATCCCAATTCACCCTCGCGTACTGGCCGCAGGACGCCGACCTGATTCTGGTGGTGAGAAAGGGAAGGTCGGCGGCAGTCCACACAGGCGTCGAGGTGGGCAGGGGCACCGGCACAACGCGCCTGCCGGGGCAGAGCGGAATCGGCACTGTTCTTGGCGGTGAGATGGGAGATCCGCTGGACAGCCTCGAAGTTTATGACGCGCACCTGGGCACGGATGGCCCACCGTTGTGGCGCGGCCGCATGCGCGGCGGACTGGACGGGTCGGAACCGAAGTTGGTCAAAGAGTTCCGACAACAAGTAGAAGTGGCGGCGACGGCAAAGCCGTGACGCAATTGAAAATTGAAGATTGAGGGGCCGGGTGTTGGTCGCATACTCTGCGCGACACAGTTATTCAATCTTCAATCTTCAATTCGATCACCGTCCTGCGCCGCTGTCGGAACGCTGTTTTGCGGCATCGTTGGAGGTGCGTGTCCGTTGGTGCGAGCCGCTAGTGACGCCGCTTTCCTCTGAAATGCCCTCCGGATTTAACGCCAAATCTCGTACAAATTCGACAATGGAGCGCACAGGAACGCCCGAGGGTCCTTTGGCGGTCCAGGCTTTGTTGTCCTCGATCCAGGCCGTGCCGGCGATGTCGAGGTGGATCCACGGAGTGTCCTCGGCAAATTCCTTCAGGAACATGGCCGCGGTAATGGCGCCGCCCCAGCGTCCGCCGACGTTCATCATGTCGGCAATCGTGGAGCGCAGTTGCTCCATGTATTCAGGGTCGAGCGGCATGCGCCACATCTTCTCGCCGGCGCGCTTTTCGGCGTCCACAAAGCGGCTGTACATGGCATCGTTATTGGAGAAGACGCCGACGTTCACATAGCCGAGTGCGACCACGCAGGCGCCGGTGAGGGTGGCGGCGTCAATCAGGTGAGTAGCGCCGAGCTGGCGGGCATAAGTGAGTCCGTCGGCCAGCACCAGGCGGCCCTCGGCGTCCGTGTTGATGACCTCGATGGACTTGCCGGACATGGCGATCTGCACGTCACCGGGTTTCTGTGCTTTGCCGGAAGGCATGTTCTCGGTGGCGCAGATGATGGCAATCACCTTCACTTTCGGCTTGAGCAGGGCGATGGCGCGCATGGCGCCGATCATGGCTGCGCCGCCGGCCATGTCGTATTTCATCTTCTCCATGCCCTCGCTCGGTTTGATGGAGATACCGCCGGTGTCGAAGGTGATGCCCTTGCCGACCAGGCCGATGACGGGCTTTTCCGGCGCGTCCTCCGGCTCATATCGCATCACGATAAGACGCGGCGGCTCTTCCGAACCCTGGGCGACACTCCAGAACGCGCCCATTTTCAACTCGCGTATCTTCTCCGGGCCATAGACTTCGCACTTCAGCCCGACTTCCTTCGCCACCTGCGCGGCCCGCTCGCCTAGGATGGTGGGGGTCATGCGGTTCGAGGGCTCGTTCACAAGTTCGCGGGTGAAGTTCTGCGATTCACCGAGGATGCGCGCTGCGAGCACTGCGTCTTCGAGTTGGGCGCGGTCAGCCTGACCGGTGACGAGCACCGTGAGATCGTCAACGCGCTGGTCTTTGCGGTCGCTCTTGTACTTGTCAGGCTCAAAATTGCCGACGAAAGCGCCTTCGACGATGGCTTTGACGGCGACCACGGCTCCTGCGGACAGCGGCGGCGCCAGGAAGGCGAAGCTGCGGATGCTCTTGGGCTTGAGGAAACGGACGGCGGCGCCGGCCAGTTTGCGCAATTCGTATGAGGAAAAGTTCTTGGCTTTGCCGCCGCCGATCAGCAGCAGGCGCTTGGCTTTCAGGCCGAGCGGGCGATGCACCAATACGGTTTCGAAGATCTTGCCGGTGACTTCACCAGAGGCGGTCAACTCATGGGCGGAATTTACGACCGTGTTGTCGCCGGCCTGAACCTTGGGTTGAGGTTCTTTGTTCCCTTCATCAAGGACGACGACGGCGAGGCATTCGGTCTCGAAGTCGGCAGGGGAGGAGAAGTCGAGCTTGGTATTCATGGCGTCTTTCTGGAATTCTGGTTTGTGAATTTTGAATTTTGATTCGCTTGCTCATTGAGGCGAGCGCGGCCGCTTGACTGGGCAATTCAAGAATCAAAATTCGAATTTCGAGAATATCAGCCTTTCCTGCTGCGGCGCACCGCTTCGCGGGCCTCGCGGTCGGCGGTACGGCGGCGTTCGGTTTCGCGTTTGTCCCAAAGCTGTTTGCCCTTGGCCAGGGCCATTTCGACCTTGAGGCGCCCGTTGCGGAAGTACATGCGCGTGGGCACCAGCGTCATGCCCTTCTGCTGGGTCTTGCCGATGAGCTTGCGTAATTCGCTTTTGTGCACCAGCAGCTTACGGGTGCGCAGCGGCGGATGGTTCAGGTAGCTTCCCGGCTGATAGGCGCCGATGTGGGCATTCAGCAGCCAGAGTTCGCCGTCCTTGATGAGGCCGTAGGCATCCTTCAGATTGACCCGCCCCTCGCGCGCCGATTTGACTTCGGTGCCGGTCAGAGCGATACCGGCTTCGAACTTGTCGGAAAGAAAGTAGTTGTGGGCGGCGGCGCGGTTCGTGGCGACATCGCGGTCGCCGGCGGCCAACGGGTTGCGCCGGGGGGCCTTTTCTTTATTGGGCTGCAGCGGTTGCGATGGGCGCGCCATGATTTCCGTTTCCCATTCCCCGTTTTCAGTTTCCCGGTTTGGAACTCAGTGATTCACGGCCTCAGGGTTAACACTTAGTACCAATGGAGACTGGAAACGGGGAGCGTACATCCGAAATGACTGTTGATTCCTTCACGTTCCCGCGAAAAACTCTGTATGCTAACACACGGAGCGGCGTAGCCGGTCGGCGCCGCGCCGCGCGCATGTTCTTGCGGCTTTAGTTACCACGGGGGAGAGGTTGATAACCCAGTCCAGAACGGCACGTCCAACAAAACGTATGCGACGAGTGGGGCGTTGTACGGCAATCGTGCTCGCGGTCGTCCTGGTGGCCGCGTCGGCTATGGCAGAAAGTGCCGGGTCGCTGTACAAGAAAGGGCGCAATGCCGAGGCACGCCAGGATTACGAGGCCGCATACAATTACTATCGGCAGGCTTGGGAACAGAAGCCAAAGGACCTGAGGTACCGGGCGGCGACCGCGCGGATGCGCTTCCAGGCGGGCGCCCTGCACGTCCACAACGGACAGAAACTCCGCGAGAACGGCCAGTTGCAGGAAGCGCTGGCCGAGTTCGAGAAGGCTGCGGCCATCGATCCCGCCAGTTTCATTGCTCAGCAGGAGATCCGGCGCACGCGCGCCATGATCGACGCGGCAAAGAGCGCGGCGGAAGGGGAGAGCGTGGTGCAGCCGCAATCCATGACGCAGCGCCGCCTGGAAGAATCGCCGGGACCGGCTGAACTTGCTCCCATTTCAACGGCGCCCATCACGCTCCGGCTGACCGAAGACAGCAAAGTCATTTACGAGACGATCGGTAAGCTGGCCGGCATCAACGTTTTGTTCGATCCCGACTACACGTCGCGCCGCATTCACATCGAGTTAAACGGGGTCACGCTGGCGGAAGCGCTGGAACTGGTCGCGATGCAGTCGAAGACCTTCTGGCGGCCGGTGACGAGCAACACCATCTTTGTTGCTGCCGATACTCCGGCCAAGCGCAAAGAACTGGAGCAGCAGGTCCTTCGGACTTTTTATCTGTCGAACCTTTCCCAGCCGACCGAATTACAGGACGTGGTGAACACGCTGCGTACGGTGCTGGAAGTGAGCCGGCTGACGCAGGTGCCCAGCCAGGGCGCGATTGTGATCCGTGGCACTCCGGACCAGGTAGCACTGGCGGAAAAAGTCATCGGCGATTTGGACAAGGCAAAGTCTGAGGTCATCATTGATGTGGCGGTAATGCAGGTCAGCCGCCAGAAGATCAAGAACCTGGGCATCAGTCCTCCAACGGAATCTACCATCAGTCTGCAGCCGAATGTGACGACGAGCGGCACCACGGACACTAGTAGTACGAGCACTGGCGGCATCAATCTGAATAAACTGGGCAACCTGACCGCGAAGGACTTCACGGTCACCATTCCGTCAGCAAATATCAAGTTGTTTTTCAGCGACAGCGACACGCGGCTGATCCAGAACCCGCAGATCCGCGCGCTGGACGGCCAGAAGGCCACGCTGAAGATCGGCGATCGCGTGCCGGTGGCGACTGGTTCGTTCCAGCCCGGCGTCGGTACGATTGGCATCAACCCGCTGGTGAATACGCAGTTCCAATATCTTGATGTCGGCGTGAATATTGACATCACACCCAAGGTGCATGCCGGCCGTGAAGTCACGCTGAAGCTGGCACTCGACATTTCGGCGGTGACCAGCAGAACAAATATCGGCGGCATCGAGCAGCCGGTCATCGGGCAGCGCAAGATTGAACATGAAATCCGCTTGAAAGACGGTGAGGCGAACCTGCTCGGCGGCATCCTGGAAGAGCAGGACAGCAAAAGCCTGAGCGGCTATCCGTGGATCAGCAGCGTGCCGATCCTGAAATACCTGTTTAGCCAGACCAACAACGACCAGCGGCAGAACGAGATTGTGTTTGTGCTGGTCCCGCATGTAGTGCGCGGGCAGGAGTTGACGCCGCTGAACCTGAAGCCGCTGGAGGTGGGCACGGGCACGACCATCGAGTTGCGGCACTTCAATCCGCCTGCGCCGAAGCCGCCAACACAACCACAGGCCGCGCGACCGGCTGCACCGCAAGCTGCAGCACCGGGGACGGCGCAACCGGTAAGCCAGGCACAGCCGGCAGTTTCTGGCGCGGGTGGGGCGGTCACGCCGCCGGGAGCGGTGTTGAGTTTTAATCCGCCACAGGTCACGACCACCGCGGGCCAGACATTCATGGTGGACCTGGTGGTCAGCAACGCGCAGAACCTGTTCTCGGTGCCGGTACAGATACAGTTTGACCCGACCAAGCTGACGCTGCTGAATGTGTCGAATGGCGGATTTTTGGCGCAGGGCGAGCAGCCGGTAGCCCTGGCGCACCGCGAAGATGCGGCCACGGGCACGATGCAGGCGACGGCCACGCGTCCGCCGAATTCCGGCGGAGTTTCGGGACAGGGCCCGGTGCTGACGCTGACGTTTATGGCGAAGGCGAGCGGGCAGGCCACGATTTCGGTGACTCGCGCCGGTTTGCGCGACGCAAATAATCAGAACGTATCCGCGTCCGGTACGCAGGCGGTGGTGGAGATAAAGCAATAAGCGTTTGCAGCTTACAGTTGGCAGTTGGCAGCCAAATCGTAAGTTGTTGAACCGGTAAAATAGAGCTATGCAGTTGGAGCGAAAGAGCCCGCCGACAGCGATCGCCGTGGGAGGGCTTGCCCGCCACCGTTGGCGCGGGCTGACCTTGCTGGAGTTGATCGCCGCCATTACCATCCTGGTGATTTTCACCGGGATGGCAGTGCCGCTGGCGCGGGTCAGCATCAAGCGCGAAAAAGAACGCCAACTCCGCCGCTATCTGTGGGAGATGCGCGACGCCATAGATCGCTACAAGGATGCCGCCGACCGTGGCGCCTTCCAGATCAAGGTCGGCACTGAAGGGTATCCACCCGACCTCGATACCCTTGTGGATGGCGTGGATGTTGCCGGGAAGAAGGTACGGTTCCTGCGCAGAATCCCCGTCGATCCCATGACCGGCAACACGGAGTGGGGGCTGCGTTCCATGCAGGACGATCCCGATTCGGAGTCGTGGGGCGGGCAGAACGTATTTGACGTGTACACCAAATCGCAAGGCGAAGCGTTGGACGGCACCAAGTACAAGGACTGGTAAATGGCAGTAACAAATATTGATCGGGAGCAGCCGCAGGTGACCGCCGCACGGCGCCGGCAGCGCGGCTTCACGCTGATCGAAATCATGGTGGTGGTGGCGATCATCCTGATCCTGATTTCGATTGCAGCGCCGATCTATTCGCACTCCATCCTGCGGGCGCGGGAAGCGGTGCTGCGCCAGGACCTGTTCACGCTGCGCCAGTGCATCGCCCAGTACACCGAGGACAAGCAGAAAGCCCCGCAGTCGCTGGAAGATCTCGTTAGGGCCGGCTATCTTAAGCAGATCCCCACAGACCCGTTTACCGGCTCGAACACCACGTGGCAGGTGGAGCAGGAAGACATCCTGACAAGCGTGGACCAGCAGGAGCCCGGCATCAGCGATGTGCACAGCGGCTCAGACCTGATCAGCACCGAGGGAACGGCGTACAGCACATGGTAGCTGCGTCTTTTCTGTCCAGAATGGCCCCAGGCAAATAGAATTCTCCCGTGCTCGTCTACAGGCTGGTGTCGCTGTGCGTGGCGCTCGCGGTCACGTGTCTGCCGCTGGCGGCGCAGACTGCGGTTGCTCCCAGGGTCGAATACTCGATGGCGCTTGCGCCGGGCGTTATCTACCGCCATCTCCGGGCGGAAACCGATGCGCGCGAGCCGTGGTCCATCCATGTGCTTACCGTCAGCCGTCGAGAGAAGTCGGCACACGTAGCGGCCATTATGGGAGTTGGTCCGCACGATGAAATGCAACGGGAGCGCCCCACGGTCATGGCCGCGCAAGCGGCAGCCCGTGGCGCGAACGTGCTCGCAGTTGTGAATGGCGATTTCGATTACGCACGATCCTTTCCAGGCGTTTCGACTGGGCTGGCAGTGGCCGGCGGACGCCTGTGGACCAGCGCGAAACCAGGATGGCCAGTGTTGGCGCTGCTGGCTTCGGGCGAGCCAGTTATTGGTGTCCCAGACCTCAGGCTCGAACTGCGGGCAGGGAAACACACGCTACCCTTGGCGGGGTACAACAAGCCGCCCGGCAGATCGGGCATTTATATCTACAGCCGGGAATTTCGTGCCTCGCTGAAGGCTGACTTTCCGTTAGATGCAGCGGTGATCGAGCACATCGCGACGCCGCTTCGTGCAGAAGGTGCGGTTACAGGTGTTGTGAAGCGTACATACAGAAATGCCGGTGAAGTCCCTGTTCCGGCACGCGGCCTGCTGGTTACGTCAGGTCCCTCCACCAGTTCTAGACTGGCGGCACTGAAGACAGGGACGCGCGTGAGCATAAGGACAAAGCTGGCGGTCCGTGCAAAGCGAGCGGTTCGCGATGTCATCGGCGGATTCCCGGTTCTGGTGGCGAACGGGCGTAAGCACGTTGCCGGCAACCCGGCGGAAAGCCTGGCAAAAAGGCATCCACGGACTGCGGTTTGTTACAACGATCGCGAGTTGGTGTTTGCGGTGGTTGACGGGCGCCAGCCGAAGCTTTCGGTGGGGATGACCTTGGACGAATTGGCAGACCTGATGCTCGCGCTGAAGTGTCGCGAGGCAATGAACACGGACGGTGGCGGCTCGTCGGTCATGGCGGTGCATATGACTGAAGCGGACGGCACGAGGAAGTTAAGAATCGTCAACTCGCCTTCGGACGGCAGCGAACGCGGGCGGGGGAATGCATGGTTGATCGTGGCTGGTTCCGCTTCGCCGCGGTAGTTGTGTACTCGCCTCAGTGTTTCCGAGAACGCGTCGAAAAAAGGGGGGAGCGGGTGGGGGCCGCTCCCCAATGCACATGTCCGCATGTGCTATTACAGTCCAACTTGGTAAGGCCGCATCATCTCGTTGTCTTCGTGCTCGATGATGTGGCAGTGCCAGACGAACCTTCCCGCCCGATCGAACTTCGCCTTGACGCGGGTGATCTCGCCAGGATAGGCGATCACGGTATCCTTCTCGCCGGTCTCCCACGCCTCCGGTGGCCGAATCTCGCCGGTCTCGATCACCTCGCGGTTGACCACCTGGAACATCACCATATGGATGTGAATCGGGTGCGCGTCCTCGGTGAAGTTGTTGATCTCCCAGACCTCGGTCGCGTCGAGTGCCGGCTTCTCCGTAATGGGATGGTTCCAATCCTCTAGCTTTGGCGTTCCGTTGGCGTTCATGATACCCAGAACGGCCTCCTTGGGCCCGAAAAACTCGCCTTTTTCGCAATCGAGGACGAGGTTTCCGTTCGCATCCAGAATGAAGTTGCCATCGGCATCCGTGGGGACCTTCACGGTTCTCGAGATCTCCTCGTTCAGCGACAGTCCGCGGAGGGCATCTTCTGCGGCCAACACAGGAATCGCCGGCAGCACCAGTTGCTGGGGCGGGGTGCTGACGTCACGGCTGGTCGCCGGCACGACGCGGAATTGCATGATCTGGCCGGTGGTGCCGGGATCTGATTCCGGGGTGGGGAAGCCACCGAACGGTTCGTCGGGACCAAGGTTGAGCAGGGTGATGGTGCTACCTGCCGGGACATTGGTAAAGTCGGCGATCACGTCGGCGCGTTCCGCCAGACCCATCAGCAGCACGCCGCCTAGGCCGCCGACGTCCAGGTCGTTAATCCTAACTGGCGCCGGCAGGAAGCCACCCTCAGTGCCGATCTGCCAAACGTCCACGCGGGGATCATCGAACTTCAAGACCAGGAAGCGCGAGTTGCAGCCGTTGAGGAAGCGGAAGCGGTAGCGCCGCTGCTCGACTTCCAGGTAGGGCCACGTCCGGCCGTTGACGACTATTGTGTTGCCAAAGAATTCCGGGTTCCAGATGGGCGAGATATCGCTCATGCCGCCGTCGCACGCCGGGTCTCCATAGAACGGGATCCGAAGCTGATCTTTGGTGAGTCCTTCGAAGAACGCGCGATTGTCCGGGTAGAAAAGCGAACCGTCTGCGTTGAACGAGCGGTCCTGGACGACGATGGCGATTTCGTAATACTTCATTCCGGCGGGATCGCCGAGGGCCGGCGCCGGTCCCGGCAATATCGCCGTACGTCCCCGGGTGTCCAGCACCTGGTCGGCGGGGCCCCCGCGCAAGAGATAGAAGCCGGCCGGGCCGGCATAGACGTTCAACCGGGTCATGCCCAGAGTGTGGTCGTGGTACCAGAGCGTGGTTGCGCGCTGGTCGTTGGGGTACTCGAAGGTGGCCGTGCCCGGCTCCCAGGGCGAGATGCCCAACTGCTGCGCCTTTGCGCCGAAGAAGTTATAGTACGAGCCGACGGTGCGGTACCCGGCTGGAATGTTCTTGGCCGCCGGGAGATACCACGCCTCGGGGTAGCCGTCACTGTGTTCGTAGGAATGGCCGCCGTGAAGATGCGTCACGATTGGCACCGGTCCAGTGTATGGGCCATGATCGTGGCTGTGCCCCTCGTGATTGGCGAGGGGGTTTGCCCAGTGCACCGTCTGATCGACCGGCAATAGGTGCGGCAGATAGTTGCCGTTGCCGTCCACCAGGTCGTTGATCCACTTGACACGTACCGGGGCGTTCCACTTCGCTTCGATGGTCAGGGCGGGATAGTGGAAGCTACCGCCCGCGAACACCGTTCCGGGCACTGCCGCCGCTCCGTAACTCCAGACCGTGGTCGGCAGTCCCATAGCTGGTGGCAGGATGTGCTGCTGGAACTGGCGCACCGCGATCTCGTAATAGTCAATGTTCTTGGCCATAGGACGGACGATCTTGCTCGTCCGCGGCATGGCCGGCGGAATGACCAGCGGGGTGACGTACTTCGGTATGTCACCCGGCGGCAAGGTACCGCCCGGAACCTGGGCCAGGAGGCGGCTTGTCCATTTAGGAAGTGCAAGCGCGCCCGCGGCCAGAGCGCTGATCTTTATAAAATCACGTCGATTGGTCATTTGATCCTCCGGTGAGGTTTGTCCTGCCACGCTGGCATTAAGGCCGCGGGCGATGATTTTGGACCGAACAGCTTGGGAAAACGCCTGTCCGACCATCGGAGGAGTTCCACTAACGAAGTGACGATCGCAACAGGTCTGCGCCACTCGCCCCTGAGCTACCACCAATCGAGGCGAAGAGCGCCAGCGGGTCTAACCGGCCATTGCATCGGCTCAGCTCTGGGCTGGACCGAAGTTGGTCTACTAGCGGAGATGAGCGACAACATTAGAGGCACATTAAGAGAAAATTAGATTTCACTAACCCAAGCCACCAGCAGCGTTTGCGCTGGCAACACTGGGCGGACTAACATTTCCTGGTTATGCCGGTGGAAACTGAAACTTCTAGCGCATACATCCCCGTGCACGCGCCGCGCGGCAGCGAGATTTCCTGCAAGAGCTGGCAGCAGGAAGCGGCCATGCGCATGCTGATGAACAACCTGGACGAGGAGGTCGCCGAGCGGCCGCGCGACCTGGTGGTCTACGGCGGCACGGGACGCGCGGCGCGAAGCTGGGAGTGTTTCCACGCGATCGTGCGTTCGCTGAAATCGCTCGACAACGACGAGACGCTGCTGGTGCAGTCGGGCAAACCGGTGGGCGTTTTCCGCACTCATGAATACGCGCCGCGGGTGCTGATTGCCAACAGCAACCTTGTCGGCCAATGGTCGAACTGGGAAAAGTTCAATGAACTGGAGCGCGCCGGGCTCATCATGTACGGCCAGATGACCGCCGGGTCGTGGATCTACATCGGTTCGCAGGGGATCATCCAGGGGACGTTTGAGACGTTCGCCAGCGCGGGCGAAAAACATTTCGGCGGGGAACTGGCAGGCAAGCTGATCGTCAGCAGTGGCATGGGCGGCATGGGCGGCGCGCAGCCGCTGGCGGCAACCATGACGGGTGCCGCGTTCCTGGGCGTGGAGGTCGATCCCGAGCGCATCAAGAAACGCCTGAAGACCGGCTATTGCGACTTCATGGTCAATACGCTCGACGAGGCGCTGCGCATCCTGAAAAACGCGGTGCGCCAGAAAGAGAACGTCTCGGTCGGTTTGATCGGCAATGCGGCTGACATAATCCCGGAGCTGGCGGCGCGCGGCGTGGTGCCAGACATTCTCACCGACCAAACCTCGGCGCACGATCCGCTCAACGGCTACGTGGCTCGTGGCATGACGCTGGAAGAAGTGGCCGAGATGCGCCGGCGCGATCCCAGGGGATACCTCGAGCGCTCCATGGACTCCATTGCGCGCCATGTTGAAGGCATGCTGGCGCTGCAAAAGATGGGCGCGGTGACGTTCGATTACGGCAACAACATCCGCACCATGGCGTTCGAGCGCGGCGTGAAGAACGCGTACGACTTTCCGGGGTTTGTGCCGGCGTATATTCGTCCGCTGTTCTGCGAGGGCCGCGGCCCGTTCCGTTGGGTGGCGCTCAGCGGCGATCCGCAGGACATCTACACGACCGACGATCTCGTGCTCGAACTGTTCCCGCAGAACCGTATCCTGGAGCGCTGGATCAAGCTGGCGCGGCAACGGATCAAGTTCCAGGGACTGCCGGCGCGCATCTGCTGGCTGGGCTACGGTGAGCGTGCGCAGTTTGGGTTGGCGATCAACGCGCTGGTGAAGACGGGGAAACTCAAGGCGCCGATTGTCATCGGGCGCGATCACCTGGACACCGGCTCCGTCGCGTCGCCGTTCCGCGAGACCGAAGGCATGAAGGACGGCTCCGACGCCAT
>JBHGBA010000062.1:0-22873 GCA_041946775.1 Terriglobales bacterium | reverse complement strand
CCTCGCTTCGCTCGGAATGACAATCCACTTGGCTGTCACAATATTCTGCGAACCTCAATGAAGCGAGCACGGCTGTAGCCAGCAACACCAGTTTTTCCATTTCATGTGTGTCAATGGAAACGCAATCTCCAGTGATGTCCACGAAAAGGAAAGTCGGCGCGACAAGCTCCCCCCAAAAAGACAAAAGCCACCCACACTGGCAGGTGGCTGCCAACGCTGTCGCGGATTATTTTCCTTTGGCGGGCGCCGGCGCCTCTTTCTTGGCCAGATACTTTTCCGGATCGGCTTTGAATGCCTCCATGCAGGCGTCGCAGCAGAAGTAGTAGGTCTTGCCTTTGTATTCGTACTTCACGGCCTTTTCTAGGTTGACGGCCATTCCGCAAACCGGGTCCACTTCGGTCGTTTTTGCCGTTTGGGCCATCTGGTGGTCGCCGCAGCAGCAACCTCCCTTCATACCCATCCTCTTACACATGCCCTTCGCCATGTCCTTACAGCAGGGGCACTGCTGCGCCGGTGCAGCTTTGGCCTCGGGCGTCGCCGGCGCCTTCTCCGCGGGCGCCTGCGCCCAGGCGGCCGTGGCGAACGCGACAAGCAAAAGTACGATCCCCAGCTTCTTCATAATCACCTCTGTCATCGAATGGTGCGCTGGACCGCGCAGTTGGGAATTGTAGCCTGAGTTGCTGGCGTGTGCCGGGCAGGCTCGCCTTAAGCGCAGAACCTTGTCCCAATTCGGGAGAGCCGCCGCAGGATTCAGCCGCTGATTAAGACTTTGCAGGCTGCTGACAATGCTTTCAGCCGCTGATTAACGCAGATGAACGCAGATAAAATTCGGAAACTTAGTTCCTCGAAATCAGCGTCATCAGCGTGCATCAGCGGCTGAAATTGCTACTTCGCGAGTGAAATTCCGTCACTGCTTGCCGAGCACTGAACTGATATGGCGAGGTTGGATACTTCCGTAAGATTCAAAATTCATAAATCGAAATTGATCAGCGTTCAACCGCGTTACTCAGCGGCTGAACTCACTGAACCGGCAGCTGACCGTTGTTGACCGTCACCGTGACTGGCACGCCGGTGACCGTATTGCCCTGCTCATCGCGCGCTGTGGCGGTAATGCTGTGTGGCCCGTCGGGTACTTCGGCCGTGCGCCACCGCAACGAGTACGGCGCCGCGCTCAGCTCCGGCCCCACGTTCTCGCCATCCACTTTGAATTGCAGGCCCACGAAGCGGCCGCTTGTCACCGCGGAAAGCGTAGTCGCGCCCGACACCGTGCGGTTCGGCAACGGCGAGGTAATGATGACACCCTGCCCTGCCGGTGACGCCGGCACAGTCGCGCTGGCCGCCGCCATGCGTGCCGTGCCCATGGCCGGCGCTGGTTCCGTCCCCGCCGCACTGCGCGCCGAGGTAAGCAGGATCGTTTCGAGCCCACGTTCTGTCTCGGTGATGATGAAATCGAATCCTGACCCCTGCAAGAAGCTGCTCACCACGTCGCGCGGGCTCGCGGGACCGAGTTTGAACACCACGCTTTGCTGCGAGGCGCTGGCGAACGCCCTTTCCACCTCGTCGCTGGCGAACGCCACCTCCGCGCCCGTTCCGGCGGCGATCTCGCGGAGCACGTCACCAAAAGTGCAATGCTCGGCTGCCACTGTCAGCAGGTTGTTTGCGGCCGTAACTCGTAACAGCCGCATCGGCGGCAGTGGGACCGGCGCCGCGGCCGGAGCCGGCTGTACGGCGGGCGCTGGGGTGACTGCCGCAGTCGCAGCCGGCGTCACGTTCGCCGGTACGGCGGTCGCCGCCGCTGCGGGCCAGCGCACGACGACCGTATTGCCTTCCGGGGAAACGATGGGCTGAGGCCTGGCCTGTGCCAGGTCAAGCACCACGCGCGTCACCGGCGGCTGTCCCTTGAACAAAGAAACCCGTGCTGCGCGGACGCGTGGATCGTTAATGGTTAGCGGCGAGCGCAACTGACCCGGTGTGGCGTTGGGAAAATCCAGCACGAGCCGGTCAGGATGGTTTAGGGTCTCAACCTGCGGGTTCACCGGTCCGCTCAGCGCAATGCGCAGCTTCAACTCACCCCCGGACCTGTCCACCACCAGGTCACGAATGACGGGCGACAGTGTCTTTGCGCTCTCCGGCTGGGGTTCTCTTGCCTTCGGGTGTTCTTCAGGACGTAGCGGCTTGGATTCAACTGCGGCTGCGCTCTTCGGCATTACAGCGGTTGCCGTTCGAAACTCCTGTACCGTGGGACTGTCGCCGCCCTTCGACTCCGCCGACGGCTTCGCTTTGGGCAGCTCCTTCGAGGCGCGCTCTGATACCTTGACCACCAGCCTCGACCCATCCTTTTCCAGCTTGTAGTCGGAGGGCTTCCCCAGGTCTATCACCACGCGCGCCACCCGGGGCGACAGGCTGAACTGCGCCGCCCTGACCCGCAGTACCGGCCCCCGGTGCAGGTCAATACGCCCTGGCTCAGGAACAGTCGTATCCGGGAAGTCCAGCACCAAACGGTCGGGATTCGTTAAACGGGAAGTGCGCGGGGAAAGCGCTGCGCTGGCTGTGATCTCGATATCCACGGCGCCGGCCCGCGCAGTTGCCTTAACGTTATTGATGATCGTCGTGCCGGCGCTCGCGGACGTCCCAGGCGCCGGCGCGCTCTGCTGCGCGTCGGCCCACAACCAACTGTACGCCACTATCAGGCAGGCGATTACGACACGACGCAACACGACTCAGACCTTTCGCTGGTAACCAATGCCCGCAACCGGGGACGCGCTTCCCGCAGTATATCGCGATGCGAAGGCGGCGGCTGCCGCGCCAGGCCACAGGTAAACCTTGGGAGGGTAACTGGGTTTGTACTAGGCGCCGGACTCCGGTTCGCCTGGTTGGTAATATCGTTCCCCGGCGCAGGCCCGGCACAGCACCCGCCCGCCGCGCCGCACTTCGCGCCGGAAGTTGATGCCCTCGCCGCACTCTTCGCAAATCACCCGTTCGCTCTTGAAACCGGGAAGTTCCTCCGGCGGCAGTTCTACCCGCACCCACTGCACCTCGAAGAGGTCTTCATCGGGCAGCTCGCGGTAGGCGCGCATTTGCTGCTCGTTCTTGTGGCCGATCTCGGGAAACATTTCCCGCGCCCGCTGCTTCGCCGATTCACGCGCCACCACCCTGATGGCCCGGCCGGTCGCCTGGTCAACGAAGGTCGCCGCCACCTTGCCCCAGTCGCGGAACTTCAGCGCCCGCTTCCCCAGGCGGCAGCCGGTCACCACGCCGACCGCGTCGGTCATGCAGCGGTCAATCTCGACAAACGTGAAAAGCCGCTTGCGGTCTTTGCCGCGTGGATCTGCGATCCCCAGTTTCCGCAGGCCAAGCATCGCCATGCGCACGCCCAGCACCTGCCCGGCACACAGATGTCCGTGCGCCTGTTCCGCTTCCGCCAACAATTCGTCAAACGACAGCATACATTTCGTGATCGGGTAATTGAGTAATCGGGTAATCGGGTCAACGGCCGTCTGATCATCGCGTCATTGGGGCGTAATTGAGAACTGCTCAGCGTGCAACGATCAAAATTCAAAATTCTCTTCGCGCCACCGAACTATCGCCCCCGCTCCCACATAACCAAATAACCAAATCAGTTTGGTTCTTCTTCCCCCTCACCCGATTCCGCCGTCGTCGCCACCTCGGCCGCACGGCCGTGGACGGCAAACGTCAGCTTTTGGCCTTCCTTCAAATCGAACGTGACCCGTGCCGGCTGGCGCTGCCACACTGGTTGTCCACATTCAGGATCTCCCGCGCCGCTGATTGGCCGCAGAAATTTCCGCAACACTGGCTTGCGCACGCCTGCCTGCGCCACCACCGCGTAAAGCTTGTCGCCGGCGTCGGAAATGCCGCAGTACGCCGCATAGTCCCGATACCACGCCACGTGCGAGTAGAACGCGTCAAAGTCCGGCAGTTTCAGTTGCGAGACTCGCCCCGTACTGCGGTCCACCAGCAGCCAGCCGCCACGCTGCCAGCGCCATCTCGGCAACGGGCGTTCATCTGTGGGCAGCGAGTCGTTGACCCGGTACGCGCGTTGCACGGCAAACTGCTGCTCGGTGATGTCGTGCGCTTCGCCGGTAGTGAACTCCTTCAGCTTGCCATCTACATAGAGTGCGCGTACCTTGATGTCCAGTGGCTTGCTTTCATCGTCGGTGAGGAACAACTTGACGGTCATGCTCTTCCCGAACGTCACGACGTGGGGCTTGGAAGCCGCCTGAATCGCCGGTACCAGGGCCAGCATCCATACTAGGTTTACTACGACTGTTTTCATGGCGGAAAGCCTAATCCCTCGGAATTCGGCTTCGCAAGCTTTCTCCGGTGGGTCGCAGGTTCAATTTTGAGCAACCAATCCAGCAGAACAGAACGTCCCAAAGGGTTCGTGGTGGACTTACTGAATCGGCGCCGTGGTCCGCGCATTCTCGTCGTGGACGACAATCACGATAACAGTATGTTGATGCGCGAACTGCTCTCCTCGCGCGGCTACGACGTGGATACCGCGTCCGCCGCCGAAGAAGCCGAAGCCAAAATCGCGGCGCAGCAGCCTGACCTCATCCTGCTGGACGTGATCATGCCCGGCAAGTCGGGCTACGAACTCTGCCGCGAGCTGAAAGACGATCCGCTCACCCGCCTGATTCCCGTGGTCATGATCACCGGCCTCACCGACCGCGAGGACAAGGTGCGCGGCATCGAGTCCGGGGCAGATGATTTCCTCAACAAGCCCATCTTCCCCGAAGAACTGTTCGCCCGCGTCAAGTCTCTGCTGAAACTCAAAGAGTTTACCGACGAGTTGGAAAGCGCCGAGGCCGTGCTTTGCACCCTGGGCCTGAGCGTCGAGGCCCGCGATCCCTACACCGAAGGCCATTGCGAACGCCTCTCGCGCTACGCCAGCCAGCTTGGCGAACATCTCGGCATGGACCGCGAATCACTGGTCGCTCTCAAGCGCGGCGGTTACCTGCACGACTTGGGCAAGATTCGCGTCCCCGATGAAATCCTGAAGAAAGGCGACTCGCTCACGCCCGAAGAGTGGGTCATCATGCGGCAGCATCCACTGACCGGCGAAGCCATCTGCAAGCCGCTGCGTTCGCTGAGACTCGTGCTGCCCATCATCCGCCATCACCACGAACACTGGAACGGCAGCGGCTATCCCGACGGGCTCGCCGGCAACGACATCCCCCTGCTCGCCCGCATTCTTCAGATTGTAGATGTGTACGACGCGCTGCGCACCGCGCGTCCCTATAAGGCTGCCCTGTCGCACGAAGAGGCCGCCCGCGTCATGCGCGAGGAAGCTCGCAAAGGCCTTTGGGACAAAGCCCTGGTCGGTGAATTCTTCTCCATGCTGGCCAATCGCAAGGTGGCTTGAAACTCACCAGTTGACAGTTTGCAGTTTGCCGCTCATCGTAGCGCGGCCGTCTCGGCGGCGGGCCCCGGTTTCCTCTGTGTCCCCTGTGTCCTCAGTGCCATTTTCATGTTTTCTCGGTGGGATTCTCATCCCATGTCCGACCGCGGTTAGCTTTTAGCTGCAAACTGTAATCTGCAAACTGTCAGCTCACCCTCGCCTGCTCATACGCATGCGCCAGCCGCAATATCGTCGCCTCATCGAAGTGCCGTCCAAGGATCTGCAATCCGATGGGCAATCCCTCCGACGACTCACCGCACGGCACCGAAATTCCCGGCACCCCTACCAAATCGGCAGTGACGGTAAAAATATCCGCCAGGTACATCGCGAGCGGATCGTCCACCTTCTCCCCCAGCTTGAACGCCGGCGTCGGCGCGACCGGCGTGACGATCGCGTCCACCTGCTTAAACGCCTCATCGAAATCGCGCGCCAGCAGCGTGCGCACCTTCTGCGCCTTCAGGTAATAGGCATCGTAGTAGCCGGCACTGAGCGCATACGTTCCCAGCAGGATGCGGCGCTTCACCTCTGCCCCGAAACCCGCGTCGCGGCTTCGCCGGTACATCTCGGAAAGCGTGCGCGCCCCGTTCGCGCGATGCCCATAGCGCACGCCGTCGTAGCGCGCTAGATTGGAGGACGCCTCCGCGGTCGCAATGATGTAGTAGCACGGAATCGCGTACTCCGTGTGCGGCAGCGAAATGGGCACAATCCCGCAGCCTAGCCCCGCGATCTTCTGGATCGCCTGTTCGACCGCGTTGCGCACTTCGCGATCCATTCCCTCAGGGAAGTATTCCTTCGGCACGCCCACACGCAGCCCCGTGACCGGCTTCCCGATTTCCTCCACGTAGTCCGGGACGGGCACCTCCGCCGATGTCGAATCCATCGGATCGCGCCCCGCGATGTGGCGCAGCATGATCGCCGCGTCCTTCACCGTCTTGGTCAGCGGCCCGATGTGATCGAGCGACGAGGCGAACGCGATCAGCCCATAGCGTGACACGCGTCCGTAGGTCGGCATCAATCCCACCACGCCGCAGAACGACGCCGGCTGCCGGATCGACCCACCGGTATCGGAACCCAGCGTCGCCACTGCCGTGCCCGCCGCTACCGCTGCCGCTGAACCGCCCGATGACCCGCCCGGAACGCGCGTCAGGTCACGCGGGTTGCGCACCGGCTTATAAGCGGAGTTCTCATTCGACGAGCCCATGGCAAACTCGTCGCAGTTCATCTTCCCCAGCACCACCGCGCCCGCCTGCTCCAACCGCGCTACTGCTGTGCAATCGTACGGCGCGGTGAAGTTTCCCAGGATCTTCGACCCGGCCGTCGTGCGCACGCCTTTGGTCATCATCACGTCCTTGATGCCCACGGGCACGCCCCCCAGCGGCGGCAACGGATCGCCGCGGTCGGCAATGCGATCTATCTCGGCTGCCTTCGCCAGCGCCCGGTCGCGGCAGGTGGTCAGATACGCGCCAATTTGCGCGTCTTCCTGCTCGATCTTCTTGAGAAACGCCTCCGCCAGTGCTATAGCGGTCGTCTGCCGCTCTTGGACCGCAGTGCGCGCAGCGTCAATGGTGAGGATGTTCAGGTCAATCATGACTTCATCGGTAATTGGCAACTTGTGATTTGTAATTTTGGCGTCGCTCCGGTCACATCATTGTCTGTCATCCCGAGCGACGCGAGGCCGTCTTTGCCGCGCGGAGTCGAGGGACCTTGTGTTTGACTTGGCAAAGTTCGGAGGCTTTGGCTGCACACTGCAAACCGTAAACTGCAAACTATCTTTCGATAACCTTCGGCACCTTGAAATACGTGCCATCGGTATCGGGGGCGTTTGCAACGGCCACATCATGCGGCAGCGACCTGCGCAAACCCTCCACCACATCCTCGCGCATCGAATACGCAAACCGCGCGGTGCCGGTGCGCGCCTGGTCCACCCCGTATCGGTCCGACGTTTGCGCCATCGGCTCCACGTTGCTGGTATCGAGCTGGTTCAGCCGGTCGATGTAATCCAGGATGGAATTCAGGTCCTTCAACATGCGCCGCCGCTCGCCGTCCGTCAGCTCCAGGTTCGCCAAATCGGCAACATACAACACATCTTGTTCCGTGACCTTCATGCTCTAGGATCCTTTGCGTCCCTCTGCGCCCTTTGCGTTCCTTTTGCTCCCTTTGCGTCCTTAGCGTTCACGCTTCTCCGGCGCGAGCTGGCTGCAAACTGCAAACCGCAAACTGCAGACCTGATCCGTCTTAATCCGTGTGAATCTGTTGTTAGGGTTTGCCCTTAATGAAGAACTCTACCCGCTGCACATCACTCCGCCCCAGCACACGCGCAAGCTCCCGCACATATCGCGGCTCCAGCTCGATCAACTGCACGCGCCAGGTCGCGTCCGGCACTTCCACCCGCAATACTCCACATGCGAAGGATGCTGCCCGCGCGCGTCCCGCGACCGCCGCTCCGCACACCGCGGGCCATGCCATGAGCGGCGCTTCCGCCGCCGGCACATGGCTGAGCAACTCGCTCATGATTTTCGCCAGCTCTGCGCCTGCATGTTCCATTTGCGGTTGAGACTCCGATTCTAGCACTCCCGCCACGCCATTCCGGCACATGAGAACCGGCGTATTTTCAACACCCACAGCGCGCTTTTTTGATTGTTTTCCTATCCGTGTAAATCCGTGTGAATCCGCGGTTGGTTTTTTGTTTGGTTTTTCTGATCCGTGCAAATCCGTCGTGGCTAGCTCTTCAACTCCGGATTGCTCAGCGTCAACTGGCGCACGAATTCAATCGCCTGCTGCTTCGAATCGATCTGCCCCTCGAGCTGGGCGTCTTCCAGCGCGTTCAGGATGTCCTTAAACGCCGGTCCCGGCTGCATTCCAAGCTCGATGAGATCATGCCCGGTGACCAGCGGCGCGGGCCGCATCTGCTCGCGCGGGGTGTGCTCAAACTGGCCGCGTACATATTCATAGATCGTCAGGTCACCATGACTGCCCAGGCAGTCAATGCGGTGCAGTTCCAGGTGCTCCTCGAAACGCGGCCGGCGCATGAAGCGCTTCAGGGTTGACTGCTTCATGCGCGGGACATCGGCGAACCGCATATGGTTGGCCACCAGCGCTACCACCTGCTCGATGTCGTCGTTCGAGAAGCGCAGCCTTCGCAACAACTCCTTCGTGATGGCCTCTCCCACCTCGACGTGCCCGTCGAACCGGATGCGGTCCGGCGCGCGGCGAAACGTCGCCGGCTTTCCCACATCGTGCAGCAGCACGCCCCACGCCAGTGTCCGCGAGCACCCGGGCGGCAGCATCCCCAGCATGATCAGCGTGTGAATCCACACGTCGCCCTCAGGATGGAACTGCGGCGGCTGCTGCACGCCTTTCATGCGCTCGATCTGCGGCAGCGCCTCGTGCAGCAGGCCGGTCTCATCCAGCAGCTCAAATGCGCGGCGCGCATGGCCTTCGGTCAGCATCTTGGTCAGTTCCTCGCGCACGCGTTCGCGGCTGACCACATGAATTTGCGGCGCCAGCTCGCGGATGGCCGCGAAGGTTTCCGGCTCGATCTGGTACCCGAAGCGCGCGGCAAAACGCACCGACCGCAGTAGCCGCAGCTTGTCTTCGGCAAAGCGCCGCCGCGCATCGCCGATGGTGCGAATGATGCCGGCCTTGAGGTCCGCCTGCCCGCCGACGAAGTCCAGCACCCGATCCGCGATCGGGTCCAGCAGCAGGCCATTGATGGTGAAGTCGCGCCGCCGCACGTCCTCCTGCGGCGTCCTCGTGTACTGCACCTCATCGGGATGCCGGCCGTCGGTGTAAAGGCCGTCGCTGCGGAAGGTTGCCACTTCGGTCACGAGGTGCTGCTTTACCCAGGTCTCGTCCACCGGAGGCTCAACGGTGCCGTCGAACGGGACCAGCACCACGCCGAACTGCGCTCCCACGGCCCACGTCCGCGGAAAAATCCGCATGACTTCGTCTGGCGTGGCATCGGTGGCCACGTCGTAATCTGCCGGTTCGCGCCCCAGCAGCAGGTCGCGCACACATCCGCCCACCAGGTACGCCTGGTACCCTGCCCGCCGCAGCGCGCGGACCACGTCAATGGCTGCTTCTTTCGGCGACATCGAAACTGGCTTCTGGTTATCTGATGCTCGCGCCCTCCGGCAGCGTCGGCGGCCGCGCTCGCATCTGTTAGCCTAAGAGCTTAAGACTAACAGCGGATTTATACGGATTTAAACGGATTCGGGGCTGGGCACTCTTGCTGCCGTCTGAATGAATTAAGGAGCATCCGTCTAAATCAGTTTAAATCCGTAGTTGTGTTTTGATTGAAAGCCGGGCCGGGTTTTGGCCGGGTGCCCCAGGTTCGCGCGCCCTCTTTGCGCGCTAACCTGGGAAAGCTACCCCAAACTGCTGGTTTGCCGGGCGCCGACAACCGACAGTCGTAGCTAACAGCTAAGAGCTAATGTCCGACACCTACATTCTCGGCATCGAAAGTTCCTGCGACGAGACCGCCGCAGCGGTAGTGCGTTCCGGCGAGCAGATGGTCTCCAACGTCGTGTACTCGCAGTTCGCCACCCATCAGCCCTATGGCGGCGTCGTCCCGGAACTCGCCTCGCGCGAACACCTGCGCGCCATCGTGCCCGTGGTCCGTAAAGCGTTGGAAGATGCCGGCCAGAGCTACGAGTCTATCAACGCCCTTGCCGTCACCAAAGGTCCCGGACTCGCCGGTGCGCTGCTGGTCGGCGTCAGCTACGCCAAGGCGCTCGCCTTCGCCCTGGAAAAGCCGCTGATTGCCGTCAACCATCTCGAAGGCCACATCCATGCCGTATTGCTCGAGGAACGCCAGAAGGGCATTCGCGAACTCAACTTCCCGCTAATGACGCTAGTCGTCTCCGGCGGCCACACGCATTTGTATCTTGCCGAAGAACGCAACCATTCCTGGACCTACCGCAACGTCGGCCACACCCGTGACGACGCCGCCGGCGAAGCCTTCGACAAGGTGGCCAAGCTGCTTGCCCTTGGCTACCCCGGCGGGCCCATTATTGACAAGCTCGCCAAACACGGCGACCCCGAAGCGGTGAAGTTCCCTCCGGCGCAGATCAAGCACCGCCAGCGCGGCGACCGTTCACCGGAACCGGAGCGCCCGCACTTCGATTTTTCTTACAGCGGCATCAAGACGGCTGTGCTGCGCTATGTCGAAACGCACAGCCTACAGCCTGCCGTCGAGCAGCGCAGCGCCGCGCTCGCCCGTATTCCCAAGCCCATGTCCGATGACGTGCTCGCGCTCTGCGACCGCGAGACGCTCGATCTGGTCGCTAGCTTCCAGCGCGCCATGGTGCAAGATTTGGTTGGTAAGACGTTGGCCGCAGCGCGCGAGTACGACATCGCCACGCTGTTCGTCAGCGGAGGCGTGGCGGCAAATAGCGAATTGCGGCAGACCTTCGAGCAGCGCGCCGCCGAAGAAGGCGTCCCGGTCTATTTCCCCTCGCGTCCGCTCTCCACCGACAACGCCGCTATGATCGCCGCCGCCGCGTATCCGAAATACCTGGCCGGCGACTTCGCTGCGCCGGACCTCTCCGCGGAAGCCTCATTGCCGCTCAAATAGCGCCGGGCGTCCCGAAGTAGCGCCGCCAGTGAGTAGCGCTGCCGTCCCGGCACCGATGTAGCGCCGGACCTCCCAAGTAGCGTCGCCGTCTCGGCGGCGGGCCCGTCCGCGCTGATGAAATCTCCCCGCCTACGGTCTTGTCGCCGACTGATGTGCTGCAATCACATCTACAGCGCGCGCCAATTGCTCCTTGATGTCAATGTCCTTGTAGATCACGAATTCGGCCCGTCCGCGTGCCTCTTCGGCCAGCGACTGCCGAGCGGCTACCACCACAATGGGAACATTGGCGCTCTGCCGTTGTGCTCGAACGGCTGCGATAAACTCGGCGCCGCCCATTTCCGGCATTTGCAGATCGGTCACGATGAGGTCGGGGGAGATACGATCAAGGGCCTCCATGCCCTGGCGGCCGTTACTGGCGCACTCCACCTCGTAACCACGTGCCTCCAGAAACCGGCGGATAGTGTGCCGAATCAGCATGGAGTCATCTACTACCAAAGCGACACGGGACATAATTTCGTTCTCCCGGCCAGGTCTGTCTGCGGGCGACAGAAAACGGTAGCAGACCCGCTACTGAGGCCGCAAGCGTGCTTGGTGACTGTTGGAGGTTACGCCAGTCACTGTACGCACGCACACTTCTTCCCATTCGGCCCTGGCGCATGCCACTCGGGAAATCAATCAGCCCCGCTGAATCATGCTTCTTCCAAGGGGGTGCGCTCCTCGATCGCCATGTCTTTGAATTCGCTGGACTCAAAGATCTCGCCGCATTCGACGCACTCGACGAACTCGGCGTCCTCTTCGCGGGAGACGATCTGCACACGGGGGTGCTTACAGGTGGCGGGGTTCGGTTTTGGCGGAGGCGGTGAAACTTTTTTCGGTTGGCTTGGACTCATAATTCAACGACGCCCGTCGCTCCTCTCCGACGGTTACATCGTAGTTTTGCGGTATTCTAACTTTGCTCCCGCCCTTGTCAAGAATAAACCGCAGTGGCGGTACCCAGTTGCCAGTACTCAATACCCAGTACTCAGCATTCCCCGTTTAATTCCTCATCGACACTAAGCGCCATTGACCGGTGGATGGGCGCTTTCCAAGCAATCCCGTCACACCGGGTGACGGATCCTGGGTACCGGGTACTCACAACTGGCAACTGGCTACTGTTTTACCGGTTTTCCGCTTGTTCTTCCGGGCTGCGTTGCGCGTTGGGAAGGGGGAAAATACCCGCGCGGCGCGCTTCGTCGATGGGAATTCGGATAGTTTCCGACGCTTTGAAACGTTGCACCCCGCGGCGCCCGGCATTCACTGCCATTTGGAAGCCTGCTCGTCCAGTGAGCGCCGTCTCGATGTAGAGGAAACGGTCGGAATTGGCCGCCACTCGCACGCCCACATAGGCATGTCCCGGCACCAGCACAATAACTGGATCCATGCCAAGGTTTTCGAACAGCGACGCGAACAGTACCGCGCCGTCAATGCAGTTGGCCGATACGTCGCGCAGCGATTCGCTGGGCATGCGCACGCGCTCGGCATAATGCGCGGTGCTCCGCGCCCCGAACGTCCCCGAACTCTTGACGTACGACACGCCCGTCCGTTGCAGCGCACGGTAGATGGCGCGCGCCTGCAGCACGGTCGAACGCTCCTGCATTTCCGGGGTTCTGTTGCGTTCGTAGCCCGGCAGGCGGCGTTCCGGCATGAACTCCTTCGCCCGCGCCAGGATCGCTTCCACCCGCGGATCGTGCGGGGTCACCCACGAGGCAATAAAGTCCGCGTGCTGGAATCCTTTGCCCCAGTACATGTCATCCGCCGAGCGCAGGCGCACTGGCGTAGTGCTGCTGAACACCGTACTTCCCGCCATGTCGCTGATGTGGACCACTGCGGTGGCCGCTACCAGTTGCCGATTGCGGTAGAACCGCGCCAGGAAGCTCGGGGCAAACTTGAACTCCGCCAACTTGCCCGCCGCCACTTCCGCCATCTGGACTTCTTCGTCGCTCCAGCCGGCAATATGCACCGCAATGCGCCGTCGCACCAGCTTGTCGCTGGAGTTGGTCAGCTTCACCGTCACCGTCGGCCAGGTGCGCTCCTCCGGCTTCTGCAGGGACGCGTAGTTCGCGAACGCCGGAAACACGTCGCCCTCCAGCCCGGCTTGCACCGTATAAGTCGGCTCCGGCGTGCGTTCTTCGATTTCTGGTTTGGGAGCGGCTTCCGTGCGGCTGGAGCTCATCCCCGCACGCGCAATTGAGGTGCCGACCAGCACCGCCAACGCGAAGCTGAGCAGCAGCCCAAGGTACACAAATCTGCTTACTTGTGACGAGTGGCGCGGCACGTTTTCAGATTACTAACTTACTAATAATTCGCAATAGAGTTTTATACTTAGTCACTACTTCCGAGGGTAGCACGAACCGCGTCGGCCAGCCAAAAACCCTCTTGTATGTGACAGAAGTCACTTCCAACTTCCTTTCCCGACGCCTAGAATCATGTACGACTAAAGAAGTCGTATATTTTCACGACCAAAAAGGTCGCCTATTGTTCCACTTGGAACAATTCGTGCGCCGCCGATGCTGAAGCTCACCAAAAAAGCCGACTACGGGCTCATCGCTATGAAACACCTGGCTGGCTCGCGGCGGCGGGGTTCGTGCAGCGCCAAGGACCTGGCTGAGGCTTACGGTCTGCCCCAGGAAGCCCTGGCCAAGATCCTGCAACGCCTGGCCCGCTCCCGGCTCGTCAAGCCGCAGCGCGGCACCAACGGCGGCTACACGCTGGCGCGCGATCCCGCCGCGATTACCGCCTTCGAGGTCATCCAGGCCATCGAAGGCCCGCTGTTCATCACTTCTTGCGTTACCGTGCGCGGCGAGTGCGACCGGACCGGGCGCTGCACCGTGCGCGAACCATTGCAGCGCGTCAGCCGCAGCATCGAGGAAGTGTTGAGCCGTATCACGATTTCCGAGTTGGCAAAAGACGACTCCGCCGCCCCGGCGGCCAGTTTCGTCCAGATCGATCCATCAGGACCACCGCATGAGTAACGAACCGAAAAAGATGCTGGTTGAACGCCGTCCCGGACCCAACGGCCTGATGCTGCCCATCTACATGGACAATCACGCCACCACGCCGCTGGATCCCCGCGTCCTCCAGGAGATGCTGCCCTATTTCACCGAGAAGTTCGGCAACGCGGCCAGCCGTAATCACGCCTACGGCTGGGAAGCCGAGCAGGCCGTTGATCATGCTCGCGCCCGTATTGCGCGGCTGATAAATGCCCGTCCCAACGAAATCATCTTCACCTCCGGCGCCACCGAAAGCGACAACCTGGCCATTAAGGGCGTCGCCGAGATGTATCGCGAGAAGGGCAACCACATCATCACCTGCGTCACCGAGCACAAGGCCGTGCTCGACACCTGCAAGCGGCTGGAAAAGCGCGGCCATCGCATCACGTTTCTCCCCGTGCAGTCCGACGGCCTGATTGATCTCGACGACTTCAAGCGCGCCCTCGACGACCAGACCATCCTGGTCTCGATCATGGCGGCCAATAACGAAATTGGCGTGCTTCAGCCGGTCGAAGAAATCGGCCGTCTGTGTCGCGAGCGCGGCGTGTTGTTTCACTCGGACGCGACCCAGGCGGTTGGCAAGATGCCCATCGATGTCGACAAGCAGGCCATCGACCTGCTCTCGATTTCCGGCCACAAGATGTACGGCCCAAAGGGCGTGGGCGCGCTCTACGTGCGCAGCAAGAACCCGCGCGTCCGTCTGACCGCGCAAATGGACGGCGGCGGCCACGAACGCGGCATGCGCAGCGGGACGCTGAACGTCACCGGTATCGTGGGCCTTGGCAAAGCATGTGAAATCTGCCAGGAAGAAGGCGCCGCGGAAAGCTGTCGTCTCGCCGGCCTGCGCAACCGCCTGCGCGACAAAATAGTGGCGGAGCTGGACGAGGTTTATATCAACGGCTCCATGGAGCACCGCCTGCCCGGCAACCTGAACATGAGCTTCGCCTATGTTGAAGGCGAATCGCTGCTGATGGGCATCAGCGACGTGGCCGTCTCCAGCGGCTCGGCCTGCACCTCGGCGAGCCTTGAGCCGTCGTACGTGCTGAAGGCGCTTGGCACCGGCGACGAACTGGCCCACAGCTCCATCCGCTTCGGCCTCGGCCGCTTCAACACTGAAGCCGAAGTGGACTACGTGGCCGCGCGCGTGATCGAGACCGTCAAGCGCCTCCGCGAACTCTCGCCGCTCTACGAGATGGCGAAAGAAGGCGTGGACCTGAAGAAGGTCGCATGGAAGAAAGATTAGAACCGATACGAGCGGATTACGCGGATGGTGCGGATTTGGTAATTGGGTGATTTGGTAATTGGGTAATTTGGCTAATCGCGCAAACGGAAATACTTCCGCACGCACAAAGTTCAATTACCAAATTACCCAATTACGCAATTACCAAATCACGGTACGGGGTTCTGGTTCGGAGCAACAAATGTCTTATAGCGACAAGGTCATCGATCACTACAACAACCCGCGCAACGTCGGCTCGCTCGACAAGGCTGCGCCCGAGGTCGGCACTGGTCTGGTCGGCGCGCCCGAGTGCGGCGACGTCATGAAACTCCAGATCAAGGTCAACCCCGAAACGCGCATCATCGAGGACGCCAAGTTCAAGACCTTCGGCTGCGGCTCGGCCATCGCGTCGTCATCGCTCGCCACCGAATGGGTCAAGGGCAAAACGCTCGAGGAGGCACTCACGATCAAGAACACCGACATCGTGCGCGAACTGGCGCTGCCGCCCGTCAAGATTCATTGCTCCGTGCTGGCCGAAGACGCCATCCGCGCCGCGATCAACGACTGGAAGAAAAAACAGGACGGCAACAAGTGAGGCGTGCAGATTACACACGGCTTGAGGTGAACAGGACACTAGGTACAAATGAGTTGTCATTCCGAGCGTCCGATTTCAGCGCGAGGAATCTGTTGTTCGCCAATGTGCAAAAAGCGGATCCCTCGCTGCACTCGGGATGACAACCGGCAGACGGTAAGGGAAAAGACGAGCCCCGGAGGGCCGACAGAAGCGATATGAGCACCACTGCAACCGTACCGGCAAAAGGCATCACGGTAACCGAAAAGGCGCAGGCGCGTATCCGCGCCGCGCTGGTTAAAGAAGGCATTTCCCCTAGCGAAGGCGGCATCCGCCTCGGCGTGCAGGGCGGCGGCTGCTCCGGCCTGAGCTATGCCGTGCAGTTCGACACGCATCCGCGCGAGCACGACCGTGTCTTCCAGTTCGGCGACGTACGCGTCTTCATTGATCCCAAGTCGTTCCTATACCTCAACGGCATGACACTCGACTGGGAAGACACGCTGATGCGCCAGGGTTTCGTCTTCCGCAACCCAAACACCAGGCAATCCTGCGGTTGCGGCAGCTCGTTTTCGGTGTGAGAACGGGAGAATTTCGAATTTTGATTTTGAATTTTGATTACTCCCCGCAAATCGTGCGTATCGGAAATCAAAATTCAAAATTCGAAATTCAAAATTGGTTCGATCCGCGAAATCCGCGGTTATTGGTTTACAGCGACAATGGCGACCACGAGGACTGAACCCGCACTTCCTGTCCTGCCCAACGGCGACGCCACCACACCGGCGTGCTGGTCGTGCGGCGACATGCGCGCGGCGAACTTCTGTAATGCCTGCGGCAAGGTGCAGCCGCCCGCGCCGACCGACTTTTTCTCTTTCTTCGGCCTGCCGCGCAAGCTCACGATTGATACCGCCGTGCTCGAGCGCGAGATGTACGCGCTCAGCCGCCGCTTGCATCCCGATGTTTACGCGCGCGCCTCCGAGGCCGAGCAGGGCTGGTCACTGGAGCAGACGTCGAAGCTCAACGACGCCTACCGCACGCTGCGCGATCCGATCCTGCGCACCGAATATCTGCTGAAGCTGGAAGGCGTCAAGTCGGCCGAGGCGTCCAAGCTCGCCACCGAGCAGGCGCGAACGACCGGGCAGAAGAAGCAGGCCGTCCCGCCCGAACTGCTGGAAGAAGTCTTCGAGCTCAATATGCAGCTTGAGGAGTATCGCGGCAGCGAGCACGACCGCGCCCTTCACCGTGAACTGGAAGAAGCGCGCGAGAATTTCCAGCAAAAGCTGGACGCGGCCACCGCCGAGCTGCGGGACTGCTGGCGCGAATGGGATGCGTTGATCACGCGCGCAGAGCAGGGCGAAAGCGTGGCCGGCGACGAGCGCCGCCGCGCGCTCGATCACATGGTGGGCGTGCTCAACCGCCGCCGCTACATTGACCACCTGCTGCGGGAGATCTCGGCAGCGCTGGTCGAGTAAAACCGAACCACGGATACACACGGATCTACACGGACCACAAGAACCAAAGAAGAACTCATGTAGATCCGCGTTAATCCGTGTTTGCTTTTGGGGTTTCATGGCTAACGACAGAGTAGTCGGTATCGATCTCGGCACCACCAACAGCCTTGTCGCCTTCATGCAAGGCGAAACGCCGGTGGTCATCCCCGGCGAGGACGGCTCGAACCTTGTGCCTTCGCTCGTGGCGGTGGACGCCGAAGGCCGCATCATCGTCGGCAATCCCGCGCGCAAGAGCCTGATCGAAACGCCCGAACGCGCCGTGTATTCGGTCAAGCGCCTGATGGGGCGCGGCATTGACGACATTCAGGACGAGCTCAAGCTGTTCCCTTTTCGCGTCGCCGACGACCTCGCGCCCGGCGAAGTGCTGCGCATCGTTGTGGGCGAGCACACGTTTACGCCACCGGAAATCTCCGCCTTCATCTTGCGCCAGTTGAAGCGCAACGCCGAGCGCTACTTCAATGCCCCGGTCACGCAAGCGGTCATTACCGTGCCTGCGTATTTCAACGATGCGCAGCGGCAGGCCACGAAAGACGCCGGCCGCATCGCCGGACTCGACGTGCTGCGCCTCGTCAACGAACCCACAGCCGCCGCGCTCGCCTACGGTCTCGACAAGCAGAAGAACGGGGTGGTCGCGGTGTACGACCTGGGCGGCGGCACGTTCGACATCTCGATTCTCAAGCTGCACGACGGCATCTTCGAAGTGATCGCCACCAACGGCGACACGCATCTGGGCGGCGACGATATTGACAACCTGCTGCTCACCATTGCGCTCGACGACATTCGCGGCGACCTTGGCCTCGACCTGCGGCGCAATGCCGAAGCCGTGCAGGCGCTGCGCCGGCAGATCATTGACGCCAAGCACGTGCTGTCGTCGCAGCCGTCCATCCGCTTCGATCTTGAGCTGCCCGAAGGCAAACGCTACCGGCGCGAGATCACGCGCGAGCAGTTCGAGCAGTTGATCGCGGCCATCCTGCAACGCACCATAGGCCCATGCCGCCAGGCGCTGCGGGACGCCGAACTCAAGCCCGGGCAGGTTGACGAAGTCGTGCTCGTGGGCGGCTCAACGCGCATTCCGCGCGTGCGCCAACTGGTGCGCGAACTGTTCGGCCGCGAACCGCACTGCGAGCTGAATCCCGACGAAGTCGTGGCGCTCGGCGCTGCGGTGCAGGCCAACATTCTGGGCGGTGGCTCGGACGCAACCAAGGACATGCTGCTGCTCGACGTCACGCCGCTTTCGCTCGGCATCGAGAACCTGGGCGGGGTGGTGGCGAAGATCATCCATCGCAACTCAACCGTGCCGGCCTCGGCGACCGAGTATTTCACCACCGGCGTGGATGGCCAGGCGAACGTGGCGATTCACGTGGTGCAAGGCGAACGCGAACTCGCCAAGGATTGCCGCTCGCTGGCGCGTTTCGAGCTGCGCGGCATTCCGCCAATGCCTGCGGGCATGCCGCGCATCGAGGTGAAATTCCTCATTGATGCCAACGGCATCCTCCACGTTTCGGCGCGCGAGCAGCGTAGCGGCAAGCAGGCCGAAATCCAGGTGCAGCCCAGCTACGGGCTGACCGACGAGCAGGTCGAGTCCATGGTCCTGGACGCCTACGATGCCGCGGAAGAGGATTTCCATCAACGCCTGCTCATCGAAGCACGCAACGAGGCGGAGAACATCCTGCGCGCACTGGACAAGGGACGCGCGAACCCGGCGTGGAAAAGGCTGTCGCAACTGGAGCGCGCACAAATCGACAACACAGCGAAGGCGCTGCGGCGCATCATGCAAACCGAGGATTCCACCGCCATTCGCGCCGGCGTGCAGGTGCTGAACCAGGCGACCACTCGGCTCGCCGAGTTGATGATGGACGCGGCTGTATCGGCGGCACTGAAAGGCAAGTCCATGGAAGAGGCGGCCGCGGAAGAAGCCGGTGAAGCGCCGGTCGCAGGACACGCGTTTGCGAAAGCAGATATCGACGAGGGCCGCTGATGATTTGCGATTTACGATTTACGATTTTCGATTTGCTGGAGTGTCACCGATGACTCGCGCGCCAGACAAATCGGAAATCGAAAATCAAAATTCGGAAATGGTTCGGGTGACCTTCCTCCCCGAAGGCCGCACCGTCGAATTTGAATTCGACAAGCTACCCTACGCCGACCACGGCAAGCGACGTTCGATCCTCGACGTGGCCCTCAACTTTAATGTTGATCTCGACCACGCCTGCGGCGGCGCTTGCGCCTGCACCACCTGCCACGTGGTGGTGAGGCAGGGCGAAGAACTGCTCAGCGAGATGGAAGACGACGAAGCCGAAAAGCTCGACTCCGCGGCCGACCTCACACTGCATTCCCGCCTCGGCTGCCAGGCCAAGATCGTCAAGCCCGGCGACATAGTGGTGGAAATCCCCTCCTGGAACCGCAACTTCGCACGGGAGTGACCAAGACTGGCCATGTGGAACTTGCGAGCGATTCGGCGTAAAGTGCTGGCGTGAAAGTCATTCTGTTACTGGTGACGGTGATTACGGCAGTTGTTCCTGGGCACACTCAACAGCAACAACTGCTTACTTTCGATGTGCGCCGCCCCACCGTTGTGGCCTTCTTTCCACCCGTCACGCAAGCTGAACTTCGTGACGATCCCGATACGAACGAAGCACTGGCGGATTTTCAGGTGTACGCGCAGAAGGTACGCGAACGGCTACGCGATAGAGGCATCGATTTTCACGAAGTTTATGCCCATCGATTCGTAATCCGGCAGGGCAAGAAATTGGTGGTGTTTACGCCGGACAAGGTGCAGGTCGGGTACTACTTCGTCGTACCCGGCAAGAAACCACGCATCCACTATGGTGTAGATAGATACCGATATTGGTCTGCTGCAAACAGCAGACGCCTGCTTCGCGTTGCAGCCTACGCAAGGTCCGCAATAGCGATTTTGTCCAGACCTCCCACGCTAACCTGCTGAATCGAGAGATTTTGCAAAACCAGGGGAGGGATCCTACCGCGCGCACCCACCGTGCGGCGGACGGTCGCATCCTAGGACCGGAGCAAGACATGGCTGAAGAACTACGCTGGGACGATGCTGAAGAGCTGGGGCTGGCCCTGGCCGAGAAATTTCCCGATGTCAATCCGCTGGAAGTGCGCTTCACCGACCTGCATCGCTGGGTGACCCAGTTGCCGTTGTTTGTGGACGATCCCAGCGCCTCCAACGAGGGCAAGCTCGAAGCCATCCAGATGGCCTGGTACGAGGAATATGAGGACCGGCGCAAGGACATCGCGTAATTTTCGATTTGCGATTTTCGATTTACGATTTCGCGTCGCTCATGCAGAATTTACGGTTATCAATGGCTCGGTAAATCGAAAATCGCGACAATCGAGAACCGTAAATGGCCTCCGGCCGCCTGCTGAAACTCGCCTTACGCTCGCTCGACGCTGCGGCGCGCGTGCTGCCCTGGGCAAAGTGCGACACCGCCGCGCACATTCTGGTGGCGCGTCGCGGCGAAGAAGACGCCTACTTCTGGCTGCGCCGCAACGGCTACGTGATGGTGGCGCGCAATTGGCGCACGCCGCGGCTGCGCGGCGAGATTGACCTGATCGGCTGGGACGCCGGTGTGCTCTGCTTCATCGAGGTAAAAACCCGCAGCAGCCGCGACCTGATCACCGCCGAGGCCGCCGTGGACCACGAAAAGCAACGAGCACTGCGCGCCGTGGCCCGCGATTACCTGCGCCGCCTGAAGCAGCATCCGGCGTACCGCTTCGATGTGGTCACGATCTACTACGACGCAGGCCGGCCGGACATCGCGCTCATCCGAAACGCGTTCTCGCGCGAGTAGGCCAGCCCGGTATTAAGTAAGGTGAAAAAGGGTGCGCACGGCCACGGCAGGTCACTCCACGCGCGCAAGGCAACCCCGGTATTCCCGATAGCCGCATAGGGTTTTTTCACACGCCCTAAGGCGTTTGTTCGTACCACGTACGAGCAGCATGGTTTAGAATCCCTGGAGGTACTCTGGGGGAATCAGAAAGCTTTCCCGCAGCATCCATGTGGGTAGACATATTCGGAGAACTATTCCTTGCCTGAACTAAGAAAAGACCCAATCGTCGGTCGTTGGGTAATCATTTCGACCGACCGGGCCAAGCGGCCGACAGACTTTGCACGTGAGCAGATGAAGCCCAAGGGCGGCTTCTGCCCCTTCTGCTACGGCAACGAGACGAAGACGCCGCCGGAAATCCTGGCCTATCGCCCCAGCCCAAACGGCGGGCCGCCGCCGTCCAAAGACACTCCCGGCTGGACGGTACGCGTGGTGCCCAACAAGTTCCCTGCACTGGGCATCGAGGGCAACCTGAACCGCCAGGCCGAAGGCATGTTCGACAAAATGAACGGCGTAGGGGCGCACGAGGTCATCATCGAGACCCCGGACCACAACGCTACTTTCGCCAGCATGCCGCTGAAGCGCGTGGAAGACGTGCTGTGGGCGTTCCGCGACCGCATCCTGGACCTGAAGCAGGACAAGCGGTTCAAGTACATCCTGATTTTCAAGAACCACGGCGAAGCAGCGGGAGCTTCGCTGGAGCATCCCCACTGCCAGTTGATCGCGCTGCCCATTCTGCCGCGGCGCGTGGTCGAAGAACTGGAAGGCGCCAAGCAGTACTACATTTACAAGGAACGCTGCGTGTTCTGCGACATCATCCGCCAGGAGATGGAAGCAGGCATCCGGGTAGTGGCAGAGAACGACAACTTTCTGACAATTGCTCCCTACGCTCCGCGGTTCCCGTTTGAAACCTGGGTCCTGCCGAAGCGGCATGAGTCCGCCTTCGAGCACTCGTCGTCGCAGATGTACGCCGACATGGCGCGTGCCATCAAAGACCTGACGTCGCGCGCCGACCGGGTGCTGGACAATCCGGCTTATAACCTGGTGATCCACACCTCACCTGTGCAGGACCCGCAACAGGACCATTACCACTGGCACATCGAGTTCATGCCCAAGCTGACCAAGACGGCAGGATTTGAGTGGGGCACGGGCTTCTACATTAATCCGACCCCGCCGGAGGAAGCGGCACGGTTCCTGCGCGAGGCCAACGTGGAAGCGGCACAGCCGGTCACGGTTTAATCTGAGTCGCGGAAAAAGAGGAACGGCTCCGGATTCCCCGGAGCCGTTTTCGTCAGGACCGCCGCTCAGGTTCAGACTACGTTGCGTCGCCCGGTGGCCAACTGGATGATCAGCACCACCAGGGCCGCCACCAGCAACAACCATACAAAGGCGCCGATCTGGTAGGTCCCCACCAGCCCCAGCAGCCAGGCGACCAGCAGAATCAGAAATATCAGCCACAACATGGTTCAACCCTCCGCTCGACTTCAGGAATAGGCTGTCCCCCTGGCGGCAGACGAGCTGCCCTTGCGCAGCAATGGCGCTGCTTCTACTGCTCTGACCAAGGGGAACGCTCGCTAGAAAGTAAGGTGCGGGCTGCTGCCGTGGGGTTGTCAGAAAAAAGGCCTTTAGCATTTAGCTCTTAGCTCTTATTGAGAATCGCATATTATAGTGACACCCGTTGACTCTCTTGCGATGCCGTTGACC
>JBHGBA010000061.1:0-23876 GCA_041946775.1 Terriglobales bacterium | reverse complement strand
TCGCTTCGCTCGGAATGACAATCCACTTGGCTGTCACAATATTCTGCGAACCTCAATAATGATCTGGCGTCGTCCCTCAGCGCCTAAAGCCGCATGAGTGGCGGGTCCGGGCGGCACGGCTGAAGCCGTGCCCTCCCCAGGATTATTTTTGAAACGAGCTCTAGTGCGGGCGTTGCCGCATCATGCCGCCCATGCCGCCCATGTCCATCTTCTGGTAGCCGGAAGGCACTTCGAACAAGCTGGCCGGCTGCGGCCCTTCCTTGATGTTCAGCAGTTCCCACGTGGTATCGCCGTGCACGCTCTTGATGGGAATGTGGCTCTTCTGATCAATCCACACCGTCCGGTTGCCGCCCTGGCCGCCACTGAACAGCCACTTGTCGCACATGCGGCCGTTGACCAGGTCGCTGCCCACCTTCTTGCAGGTGGCGCCCGCCTCGCCCGCACAGGGGTTGGAAGCATCGTAGGGTTTCCACTGGTCGCGCTGGCCCCCGGGCATCTGGTCAATGTGCATTTCCATGTACATCTGCTGCTGCGGCATGAGCATGTACATTACCCGGCGCGGCAAGTCACTGATCATCACGCTCTGGTGGCCGGCGGCGTTCATCTCCAGACGGGTCTTCTGGCCGCCAAAGAACATCTTGCCGCTTACATCGCCCTCGCGCCCGCCGCTGATCTTCATATCGGCGGAGAACGGGGATGCCGTCTGCGCGAGCGCAAGGCTCGCCGCAAACAACGTCGCTGCCAACAACAGACTGGTGCTGAGTCGAAGCTTCACGAGTATCCTCCCCTGCGCCCGCAGGCGCCGTTGATTGAGCGTTTAGTGAGGCGCCAATCTTACATCGTGCAGCGCAAGACGCAAGCCGCTTAGCGCATCCGCATGCGGATTTCGGTTCCGCCACGCTCGATCTTGACTTCGTCCATGAGCTGGTTGATCAGGAAAATGCCGCGCCCATGCTCACTGTAGAGGTTCTCTGCCATCGTGGGATCAGGTAAATTGCGGACGTCAAAGCCCGGCCCCGGATCGCGAACGATGATCAACATGCCGTGAAGCTCGTCGCAAGCCACGCAGCAGCGCACCTGCTTCGTCGGGTCGCTGCCGCAACCATGCCGGATGGCGTTGGCCAGGGCCTCGCGGACGGCGGTTTCGACTTCGAATTCCTTGCCCTTGGCACAGCCCTGATCGCGGACCACTGCCAGGACCGTATCCACAACCGGTGTGATGGCCGCAGGCGTCGCGGGAAAGTCCATATCCAGCCGTACCACAATCCCGTCGCGGTCGAATTCGCAAGGTCCAGTGCTCATCGTCGGTTCTCCGCGCCATTATCGCAGCCCAATGTCAATGAGGCGAGCGGCAGCGCCGTACAATATCATTGATGAAGCGCTCGGGAACCGCCGACCTGCCCCCGCACGGCGGGCGTGTGCCGCCGTGGCTGGCCGAGCGCATGACGAAGCTCGGGACGGCCATCGCCGAGAGCGTCGTCTATGAATACGGCGCCTCCGGAGCTGCTGTCCCTACAAGCCTTCTTCAAAGCGCCGCAAACAGCTTGAGCTGTTCGGCGCAGCTCATGATGGTTAAACGATTGGGTTGCCCCGCCCTTATCGCTCCCGGTGTGGAGCGATAGGGCGGGCAACGGTGACGGAACACCGGTGTTGCGAGCCCACCCTGTCGCGCAAAAGGCGCGCGCGACGATAGTGCTTCATTACTTGAATATTAAAGTATTCGATTGTATCCGCGCCCCGCCGCGTCGCATCTGGTACAGGTACGCTGGCGAACAGTTGGCGAATACCGCGCTAGAATACCGGCCATGAAATTGGTCCGCGAAACCGTTTCGGAAAGCGCCGAAATCCACCCGGCGCTGCTCTGGGCGCACCCGCTCGTGCAGGAGTGGTTCACTGCGCGCTTCGGCGCGCCCACCGAGCCACAGGAGCAGGGCTGGCCGCACATCCTCGCCGGCCGCACCACGCTGGTCTCGGCGCCCACCGGCTCGGGCAAGACGCTGGCCGCATTTCTCGCCTGCATTGACGGATTGGTCCGCAAAGCACTCAGCGGCGAACTCCAGGATTGCACCGAAGTTCTTTACGTCTCACCACTGAAGGCGCTGGGCAACGACATCCAGAAGAACCTCGAAATCCCACTGGGCGAAATCCTGCAACTCGCCGGACGCAAAGGCCTGCTGATGCCGGAGATTCGCACTGCGGTCCGCACCGGCGACACGCTCATGCACGAGCGCCGCGCCATGCTGAAGCGTCCGCCGCACATCCTGGTCACCACGCCTGAATCGCTCTACATCCTGCTCACCGCCGAGAGAAGCCGCGCGGTCCTCAGAGACGTCGAGACCGTCATCCTGGACGAAATCCACGCTGTCGCCGGCTCCAAACGCGGCGCGCACCTTGCGCTTTCGCTCGAACGCCTCGGCCACCTCACCCAGCGCCCGCCTGCGCGCGTCGGCCTTTCCGCCACGCAGAAGCCGCTCGAAGAAATTGCGCATTTCCTCACCGGCCAGCGCCCTGATCCGGTGGTGGTCAACATCGGACACCGCCGCCAGATGGATCTCGCGGTTGAAGTGCCGCGCAGCGAGCTCGGCGCCGTTTCGTCCAACGAGATGTGGGACGAGATGTACGACCGCATCGCCGAACTGGTACGGCAGCATCGCAGCACACTGGTGTTCGTCAACACGCGCCGGCTGGCGGAACGCGTGGCAATGCATCTCGCCGAGCGCCTGGGCGAGGACGCCGTCGCCGCGCACCACGGCTCGCTGTCGCGCAAGCTGCGCCTCACGGCCGAGAAGAAGCTGAAGAACGGCGAACTTGCCGTGCTTGTCGCGACGGCGTCGCTCGAGCTCGGCATTGACATCGGTTTCGTTGACCTGGTCGTCCAGATCGGTTCGCCGCGCTCGATTGCCGTCGCGCTGCAACGTGTCGGCCGCAGCGGCCACTGGCGTGGCGCCACGCCCAAGGCGCGCCTGTTCGCCACCACGCGCGATGAACTGATGGAGTGCGCCGCACTGGTGCGTGCAATCAGACGTGGCGAACTCGATCGCACCATCATCCCCGCCGCTCCGCTGGACGTGCTGGCGCAGCAGATCGTGGCCGAATGCGCGGCAAGAACCCCCCGGCCGCAGATGAACGCCGGTTCGCGCAGATCCCAAGAAGATGATCATCAGCGTTCATCAGCGTTGATCAGCGGCGAAACCGGTGTTGCCGAGGACGAGCTGTTTGCGCTCGTCACCCGCGCCTACCCCTACCGCGATCTGCCTCGTCGCGACTTCGACCAGATCATCGAGATGCTCTCCGAAGGCATTGCCGCGCGACGCGGGCGCTACGGTGTATATCTCCACCGCGACCGCATCCACGGCCGCGTGCGTGCCCGCCGCGGAGCGCGGCTGGCGGCCATCACCAGCGGCGGCGCCATCCCCGACAACGGTCTGTTCACGATGGTCTCCATGCCAGAGGGCACGACCGTCGGAACGCTCGACGAAGACTTCGCGGTGGAATCCAACGCGGGCGACATCATCCTGCTGGGCAATACCTCGTGGCGCATCCGTCGCGTCGAAGGCGCCGCCGGACGCGTGCTGGTCGAGGACGCACACGGTGCGCCGCCCACAGTGCCGTTCTGGCGTGGCGAAGCGCCCGCGCGCACCGCCGAGCTTTCCGCTGCCGTCGCAGACCTGCGCGAAACGCTCAGTTCCATGCTGCCAGAAGCTAAGCCGCTGATTGACGCTGATGAACGCAGGTCAGAAAAAGACAAGAACGAAGATCAGCGTTCATCTGCGTCAATCAGCGGCCAGTCTTCCGGCGTGTCTCCCACCGTGATGCGCCATGTCGAACAGCCGCCGGAAGTGCTCGCCGCCCTCGACTGGCTCAAGCGCGAGTGCGGACTGGACGACAGCGGCGCGGAGCAGGCGATTGATCACTTGCTGATGGGACGCGCCGTGCTCGGCGCCGTGCCCACGCAGCGCACCATCATCGCCGAACGCTTCTTCGACGAAGGTGGCGGGATGCAACTCGTTATCCACGCGCCCTTCGGTGCGCGCGTAAACAAGGCCTGGGGACTGGCTCTGCGCAAGCGTTTCTGCCGGTCGTTCAACTTCGAACTTCAGGCGGCAGCAACCGACGACGGCCTCAACATCTCGCTCGCCGAGCAGCACAGCTTCCCGCTGGCTGACGTGTTCCACTTCCTGCAACCCGAAACCGTGAAAGACGTGCTCGTGCAGGCGGTGCTCACGGCGCAGTCGCCGATCTTCGCTGCCCGCTGGCGCTGGGACGCGCAGCGCGCCTTGGCCCTGCTGCGCTTTCAGGGCGGACGCAAGGTGCCGCCGCAGATCCAGCGCATCCGCTCCGACGATCTGCTCGCCTCGGTTTTCCCCGACGTGGCCGCATGTGGCGAGAACATCGAGGGCGATTTGCGCGTCCCCGATCATCCGCTCGTTCACGAAGTGATGAAGGATGTGCTGCACGAAGCGATGGACATCGAGGGCCTCACCGCCGTACTGCGCGGAATTGGCACCGGCGATGTCCGCTGTGTTGCCGTGGACACGCCCGTTCCGTCGCAGTTTTCGCACGAAATCCTGAACGCCAATCCTTACGCCTATCTCGACGACGCGCCGCTGGAGGAGCGCCGGGCGCGCGCGGTGAACATGCGCCGCGTGCTGCCCGAAAGCGTGTTGCAGGAAGTCGGACGACTCGATCCCGCGGCCATCGCGCAGGTGCGCACCGAAGCCTGGCCCGACGTGCGCGACGCCGACGAACTCCACGACACGCTGCAAACGCTGGTGTGCCTTCCTGTGTCCCCCGTGTCCTCTGTGGTTGATGTGACCGAGTGGTACACATACTTCGATCATCTCGCCGCCTCCGGCCGCGCCGGCCTCGCCGAGGCCGGCTCCATTCGTTTCTGGGTCGCCGCCGAACGCGCACCCACTTTCGCGGCGCTCCATCCCGACGCCACTTGGCTACAAGCGCCCGCAGTCGTCGCGACTGAACAGCCCTCTCGCTCCGATGCAGTATTCGCCTTCGTCAACGGCTGGATGCAACACACGGGCCCGATCACCGCAACCGCACTCGCACAGCGGCTTGCGTTGCAAGTCGCAGATGTTCAGCAGGCGCTGCTCAGGTTAGAAGCAAGCGGCACCATATTACGCGGGTCTTTCACCGCAGAGGACACCGGGGACACAGGCGAAACACAGTGGTGCGAACGCCGGCTGCTGGCGCGCATCCACCGGCTCACCCTCGGACGCCTGCGCAAGGAAATCGAACCGGTCACGCCCGCCGAGTTCATGCGCTGGCTGCTGCGCTGGCAGCACGTCGCGCCGTCCGCGCAGGTCACCGCCGAACGCGGCATGCTGGAAGTGTTGCAGCAGTTGCAGGGCTTTGAGGTCCCCGCCAGTGCATGGGAGCGCCAGGTCCTGGGCCGCCGCGTGGCCAATTACGATCCCAAGGTGCTCGACCAGCTTTGCCTCACCGGCGCCGTGGGCTGGGGACGCCTCTCGCCCCATCCCGCCACGCTCAGCGACACCGCGCCAGGTACGCGGCGCGTGGTTCCCACCAGCGTAGCGCCGATTACGTTTTTCGTGCGCGACGAAGCGGACTGGATGGCCGCGCTCCCCCATGCGCATGGTGTCGCAGGTGATGGTGCCGCGAAAAACCTCAGCGCCACCGCCCGCCTGGTGCTCGACTTTCTGCAACAGCGCGGCGCCTCGTTCTTCGCTGATATCGTTCGCGGCACGTTCAAACTGAAGTCGGAAGTCGAGACCGCGCTGTGGGAACTGGTTGCCGCCGGCCTGGTCACTGCAGACGGCTTCGACAACCTGCGCGCGCTGATTGACCCCAAGCGCCGCGCCGGACAAGGCCACGGCCGCACCAACCGCCCGCGCCATGCCGCCGGACGCTGGTCCCTGCTCTTCCCCGCCGTTGCGCCCGGACCGCTCTCGGCCGAGCTGCGTGCGCGCGCCGTCGAGTCCACCTGCTGGATGCTGTTGCGCCGCTACGGTGTAGTCTTCCGCGAGTTGCTGGCGCGCGAGACCGTCGCTCCGCGCTGGCGGGAACTGCTGCTTGCTTTCCGCCGCCTCGAAGCGCGCGGCGAAGTTCGTGGCGGACGCTTCGTCTCCGGCTTCCTCGGCGAACAGTTCGCGCTGCCGATCGCCGTGGAATCATTGCGCGCCGAACGCAAGCGTCAACCCGCGGGCGAAACCGTCACCATCTCCGCTGCCGATCCGCTGAACCTGATCGGCATCATCGTGCCCGGCGAACGTGTCGCCGCTGTGTCGGGCAAATACGTGGCCTTCCGCGACGGCATCCCCGCCGAGCCCGGCCGCGACCAGATCCCAGTGAGGATGGCGGCGTCCTAAGTCCACCACGAAGAAAGAATTTTGGATTTTGGGACTGCGAGTTTGGGATTTAAGATCGTCTCGCGCACGTCTGAAATCCCAAATCCAAAATCCCCAGTCCCAAGTTCTTCCTCCGTGTCTCCGTGTTTCTGTTGTGGATGCTAAGATTTCACTCCGCAAGGAGGCATCATGCTCGACCTCGAAGCGGTGGCCATGGAAGTTCCCGCCGATACCAACCTCATTCTCGGGCAATCGCATTTCATCAAGACGGTCGAAGACATCTACGAGGCGGTGGTCAACACCGTGCCGCAGGCGAAGTTCGGCATTGCTTTCAACGAGAGCTCCGGTCCTTGCCTCACGCGCGCTGACGGCAACGACGACGAACTCAAAGCTGCGGCGGTCCGCAACGCGCAAAAAATGGCCGCCGGGCACACCTTCGTGCTCATCGTGCGCAACGCCTACCCGGTGAACCTGCTGCACGCCATCCGGCGCACCCCAGAAGTCGTAACGCTCTTCTGCGCCACCGCCAATCCCGTCGAGGTGATCGTCGCCAAAAGCGCGCAGGGTCGCGGCGTTCTTGGTGTGATTGACGGCAGCGTTCCCAAGGGCGTCGAAGCGCCGGAAGACGTAAAGGCGCGCCACGAATTTCTTCGGAAGATTGGTTATAAGCGGTAAATCAGGCGGTGTAACGGCGGGGGAACAGGATCACTTTGCCGCTCTGGATGGCCTGCGTGAGCGTGGGCGAGTACCGGTTGGCGCGCACTACTTCGCCGCTCCACTGGTCCAGCTGGCTAAGCGTGCCCAGCACCCGCGCCCAGAACCGGCACGGGATGAGCGCCACCACCAGCATAGCGCGGACCGCGTACGCCACCGTCAATGTCAGCCGGCCTCGCATGCTGCGATGTTCCGCCCTGGGCGGAGTTCGCGCAAGTTACGGCTGCCGTTGGCGCTAAGTAACCAGCGATGTCCGGAAATGGGCAGCTCTAAAAAGGGGTTCAGAAACGGGAGAGAAAAGAAATGGTGGACCTGGTCGGGTTCGAACCGGCGACCGTGCGTGTTGCGAGCTATCCAATCCGCACGCGCCGCTTGTGATTTCTCGGTGACCTCGGCCGTGCAGCAGGTGCTTGTTGGTGACGCGGGTCAGCGGGTACAGCCTGAAGCCCGTGCCGCCGGCCAGGATTGGTCCCTTCATGGTGTCCCCTCCGTTGGTGATTACTATGTCGCGCAGGATGGCAGCAGACTCAGGAACGCGACGCGGATGGACTCGCCAGTTCAGTGGCTCGGCGCTCGGCGACGTAGTCGGCGAGCGCGTCTTTCCAAGGGCGGAACTCGGCAATGCCGGCCGCACGCAGGCGGCAATTATCCAGCACGGAATACCGGGGCCGCCGGGCGCGCGCACCGAAATCGGCGCTGCTGACGGGTGACAACTCCGGGCTGACGCCAAAGAGCCGGAATATTTCGCAGGCGAACTCGTACCAGGAGCATTGCCCGGTATTGGTCATGTGATAGAGGCCGAATGGGGCCGCGGGAACCAGTTGCGCGAGCTTTTCCGCTAGTTCGCGCGTGCTCGTTGGGGTAACGATCTGGTCATCGACCACGCGAATCGCTTTTCCGGCGCGCGCCAGGCGCAACATGGTTTCCACGAAATTGCCCGCGCGCGTAGTTCGTCCGCCGATACCGTAAAGGCCACAGGTGCGCACCACGTAGGTGCGCTCACAATACTGCTGCGCCAGTTGCTCGCCCGCGAGCCGCGAGACGCCGTACACCGAAAGCGGATGGGCCGGGTCGGATTCGATATAGGGAGATTGCTTCGCTCCATCAAAGACGTAATCCGTGCTGAACTGCACCAGGATGGCGCCGGCGGCTTGCGCGGCGCGTGTGAGATGCAGGACGGCAGCGGCATTGGCCTGGAACGCCTGCTCGGCCTGGTCCTCACAGGCATCTACAAAATGAAACGCGGCGGTATTGATTATGCAGTCGGGCCTGACCTGGCGCATGAGGTCATCAACCGCGCTGGAGTGGCAGATGTCAACCTGCTCCCGGCTTACACGGACAACGTCATGGCCGCGCCAGCAGCGCTGAATATCTTGCGCCAACTGCCCATTTCCGCCGGTTACTAGGATCCTCATGGTTTGATCCGACAGCCAAAGCGCGCGATCACACACTTAGTCTGAGCGCATAGTTGGTCTGCATCCAGTGCTTGTACGCTCCGCTGGTCACGTTTTCCACCCAGCTTTGGTGCTCCAGGTACCACTGCACGGTCTTCCGAATGCCGGTCTCGAAGCTCTCCGTTGGACGCCAGCCGAGTTCCGCCTGGATCTTGCGAATGTCCATTGCATAGCGGTGGTCGTGCCCAGGACGGTCCTCGACAAAGCGGATGAGGGAGGCATGCGGTACCCCGTGCTCGGCTTCGGGATGGTAGAAATCGCTGCGTTCATAAAGAAACTGGGCCGATTCGGACGATGTGCAAAAACCGTGGGCAAAGCCGGCGGGAACGAATATCTCACGATGATTGTCCGCCGAGAGCACGACGCTGATCCAGCGGCCAAACTGCGGCGGGCCGGCGCGGATGTCCACGACCACATCGAGCACCGCTCCTTCCACCACGCGGCAAAGCTTCGCCGGGGGATGCGGCAATTGATAATGCGATGCATGGGGTCTTAGGTTATTCGGTTGACGAAGACACTGTTACTGTAGCTGGAAAGCTGTGGTACTTCAACTCAACTTACCGGCTGCCCTAGGGCAGAGGGGCGGGTGCAAGTAACGGGCCGCTCGGCCTTTGCCTCTGTCATTGCGTAAGCGCGGACGACCCGTTTCTGTGGCCGGGCCGTTTCGCTTGCCCTTGTCTGGAGCGCTTTTACAACCTGCTTACCTTCGGGTAAACTATAGGCGCGTTTGAAGAAGCGGTTGTGAGCCAGCCGGACAGTGTCCCTCTGAGTCCTCCGATTCGTCTAAGCGCCAAATCAGAAACAAGGAATGTTGCACCAGTATGGAACAAGGTACTGTTAAGTGGTTTAACGACGCCAAAGGGTACGGCTTCATCACCCGCCAGAACGGCGAAGATGTGTTCGTACACTTTTCGGCGATTCAGTCGAAGGGTTTCCGCAGTCTGCAGGAAGGTCAGGCGGTGCAGTTCGACGTGACCAAGGGACCCAAGGGCTGGCAGGCCGAGAACGTCAGACCACTGTAATTCGGGCTCACAACGTTCAAGGAAACGGAAAAGAAAGGGCGGCGCGCAGCCGCCCTTCTCTCTTGGCGTTTCCGTTGAGGACCTAGCGGGCCGCCGCCTTGGCTCGCTTGCCTTGGATGTAGTCCAGGCGTCTCTGTAGTTCCTTCTTGTACTGGTGCAGGTCCACAGGTTCCTGGGCCACACCGGAATCTATCGCCGCTTTGGCCACGGCATAGGCTTCCCAGAGCAGCACGCGAGGATCGAAGGGCTTGGGCACGATGTACTCGCGACCAAACTCGATCTTCTTGACACCATAAGCCTGGCAAACTTCCGCCGGTACCGCTTCCTTAGTCAGCTTGGCCAGCGCCAGCGACGCCGCCACCTTCATGTCTTCGTTGATGGCGGTCGCATGTACGTCTAGTGCACCGCGGAAGATGAAGGGGAACCCGAGCACATTGTTGATCTGGTTCGGATAGTCGGAGCGTCCGGTGGCCATGATCAGGTCCTTGCGCACGGCCAGCGCCTCTTCCGGCGTGATCTCCGGATACGGGTTGGCCATAGCGAAGACGATCGGATCGCGCGCCATTGACTTGATCATCGCTTGCGTGAAGGCGCCCTTGACCGAGAGCCCGACCAACACGTCCGCGCCCTTCACCACTTCGTCCAGTGTGCGCAGCTTCGTGTCTTGCGCCAGCTTTTCTTTGTACTTGTTCATGTTCACCGCACGGCCCTTGTAGATGACGCCCTTGGTGTCCACCATGAACACGTTCTCGCGCTTCACGCCCATGCGGATGTAAAGCTCCGCGCAGGCGAAACCCGAGGCGCCGGCGCCGTTGAACACGACCTTGACCTGGTCAATCTTCTTGTTGACGAGTTCCAGCGCGTTGAGCAGGGCAGCGGCGGAGATGATGGCGGTGCCGTGCTGGTCGTCGTGGAAGACCGGGATCTTCATGGTCGCCTTAAGCGCCTCTTCGATCTCGAAGCACTCGGGCGCTTTGATGTCCTCCAGGTTGATGCCGCCGAAGGTTGGCTCAATCAACTGGCAGAACTCGATCATCTTCTTGGGGTCTTTGGTGTTTACCTCGATGTCGAAGACATCGACGTCGGCAAATCTCTTAAACAGTACGCCCTTGCCCTCCATGACGGGTTTGCCGGCCAGGGCCCCGATGTCGCCGAGGCCAAGCACGGCGGTGCCATTGGAAATCACGGCCACCAGGTTGCCGCGCGCCGTGTACTTGAAAGCGTCGTGGGGGTTCTTCTCGATTTCCAGGCAGGGCTCGGCCACCCCCGGGGTATAGGCCAGACTAAGGTCCTGTTGGGTTTGGCAGGGCTTGGTAGAGACAACTTCGATTTTTCCGGGGCGGTCGCCGATGTGATACTTGAGCGCCTGCTCCTTCGTAATTGCCATCTTGTTCTCCTTGTGCAAAACACGTCCGGGCGGCGGAATGTCGCTCGTGGCGGGCCGGCGAACAAGGAGACCGAAGATTCGGATTGATGAACGATGTCTTGCGCCGGAAGTATGAACAAGTTATGAAGTCGCGGCGCCGCAATGCTGAACTGCACAACCGATCATGCTAAGTGCACAAAAAACTACAACTTCCAATCCCGGCTCCCTTGTCCGGAAACTCAGGCCGAGAAAAAAACTAATCCTCGTGCGACGGGGCTTCCGTGACCTGGGTCACGCCGCGCGGTAATAAGGCCTGGAGACCGAGTATGACAGTTATCTTCTGAACGTCCCCATCAGTTCCGCCTGACCCAGAACGTGTCCTTTCATCGCCTGTTCCAGTTCCTGCTTGGTCGCACTCGCTTTTAGACTGAGCGGTGTGTCCAGAGCAAACAGCTTGAAGAAGTACCGGTGCGGCTTGCCGGGTGGCGGACACGGGCCGCCGTATCCGGTCCGGCGGAACCCATTTACCCCTTGCGCGGCGCTACTCGGCAGCTTTGCCCCCTCGGCGAGTTGGGTCGTCTGCGCGGGAATTCCATACAGTACCCAGTGTGTGAAAGTGCCGGAGGGGGCGTCCGGATCGTCCATGATTAGCGCGAATGACTTGGTTCCAGCCGGTGCGCCGCTCCAGCGGAGTGCGGGCGCGACATCCGCGCCGGAGCAGGTGTACTTGGCCGGAATCTCACCTCCGGGTTGGAAGGCATCGGTTTCCAGTTTGAACATAGGAACTCCTTCAGCGGCGAACACCGCGGATGTACATAAGTCACGGAGCGCTGTGACGGCAATGACGGTGGCGAGAACCAGCGGAACCAGATTGGCCCGCCGCGCCGGTGGACCATCAGACCATCTCGCGTGCATGTGTCACCTCATCGCGCAGCATAGTAGCTGAACCGGGAAGCTCGCCAGTGTATTTGTTTCTCGGTTGAACGCGAGGACCTCGAAAGCCACCGGCACGCGCGCCGAATTCCCAGAAATCCTTATGGCACAATGGATTCCGAGGCAGCGAACGATTTGGTATCACGCGTTTGTCAGGTCAGCCGATGGCGACGACGATAGACCAAATGGCGGGCGCCCGGTCGTTCCATTCTCGTCCCCCCTCCTGTTTCAGGCGAGCGCATTCAAACGAACGTTCTAACGTATTCTGGATCAGCGGCTTTGCTTGACGAAAGTAGTATGATGGATATGTCACAGGGGGTTGTGCGTGCTCTCACCATACGGGTTGGACATCATCGAAAGCTGCTTCACCTGTAAGCTGCGCGCCGATCGTATATTTTGCGATTTGCCCACAGCGGCTCTGCAATCATTTGAAGCTATTAAGTACGCAACTGCATACCCCAAAGGCGCAGTGCTGTTCGTAGAAGGACAAGCCCCGCGGGGCATTTTTGTGCTGTGTAAGGGACGGGTGAAGCTTTCCATATCGTCTAGCGACGGTAAGACATTAATTCTGAAGATCGCCGAGGCAGGCGAGGTGTTGGGCCTGAGCGCTACAGTGTCGGGCAAACCCTACGAACTGACTGCTGAAACCATTGATCCCTGCCAGGTGAACTTCGTTAAGCGCGAGGATTTTCTTCGTTTTCTGCGTGAACACGCGGATGCTTGTTTCCGCGTGGCCGAGCAGCTCAGCGAGAAGTACAACAGCGCTTGCCATGAAATCCGCAGCCTGGGGTTGTCGCACTCGGCAGCGGAAAAGCTGGCGAAGCTTCTGTTGGAGTGGAGCTCCAAGAACGGTGAGGCTCAGAAGCAGGAACCACGGCTGAAGCTCGCATTGACGCACGAAGAGATTGCCCAAATGATCGGCACCTCGCGGGAAACGGTTACGCGGCTGTTTGCCGAGCTGAAGAAGCGCCAGATTGTGCAGGCCAAGGGATCGACTCTGCTGATCCGCAACAAAGCCGCCTTGAAAGCGCTGGCGAGCAGCTAAAAAGTGCGAAAATCGCGGCGGTTATGTACAAGCGTCACGATTTCCGGTGACTGTGGTCACTGCCGTGCCCTCTATTGCGCGGTATCTCTGGAGCATGGAGAGCACCAGCCACTTCAGTTGCTTCAGCTGTGAGCTGCGTCCGGATCGTCTATTCTGTGACCTCCCGGCTGACGCACTGCAGGCTTTTGACTTGATTAAGAGCGTCACGCTCTATCCTCGCGGCTCCGTACTGTTCTCGGAAGGACGCCAGCCGCGGGGAGTTTTTGTCCTTTGTGACGGCCGGGCCAAGCTCTCGATCTGTTCGGAAACCGGCAAGCGCCTGATGTTGCGCATTGCCGGCCCGGGCGAGGTGCTGGGAATCAGCTCATCGCTTGCGGGTCGGCCTTACGAAGTGACCGCCGAGACCCTGGACGCCTGCCAGGTGGTTTTCATCAAGCGCAAGGACCTGCTGAAATTCCTGCGCGACCATCGCGAAGCCTGTCTTCAGGTGGTGCATCTGTTGAGCGGCGACCTGCACACCGCCTATGAGCGCGTGCGCTCGCTCGGACTGTCGCGCACACGGCGCCCGCGGACGCTGCGTGTCGGTCGCGCCTGATTCGAGCATCAGGTCGTTCAGGGTGCGGCTGTTGACGCCGCCCGCCTTTCCTTCCTCTGCAAATTCCTGCGCTTGGCCTCGTAATCTGCGTTCCCTTTTGAAACGCTTACTTTTTTGGACGACGGGAACTCTTTTAACTGCCGGCAACCCGCCCGCGAACGCAAGAATCCTGAATACAATCCAATCCCCGGCTAAATGCTGGCCGGGCCACGCGGCGCGTGCGGTATGGGCCGCACCACAACGCACGCTAGGAGACGGCAATGCACGACTTCTTCTGCTGTATCCGGCAGTACCGGTTTGCGCTTCTAATAGTGACTTCGGTGTTGCTGGTCACCAGCTCGGTGGTGGCCCGCTCAAACGCTGGCGCAGGAAAAGAAGCCCAGGCTGGGCATTCGGCAACAGAGATTAACGCGCAGTACGTGGGGTCGCAGACCTGCCAAGGCTGTCACGACCAACTCTATACGCAATTTGAGTCCTCGCCTCACTGGCTGACTACCAAGGAGACGAGGCTTACTCCCGGCGCTCACGGTTGTGAGTCGTGCCATGGGCCGGGCTCGGCCCACGTCGAGGATGGTGGCGACGTCAGCAAAATTTTCACTTTCAAGAAAGTATCGCCCGAGCAGATCAACGCGCGCTGCGTGGGATGCCACCAGCAGGACCAGGAGCGGGCCAACTGGACGCGCGGCGCCCATGCCATCAACGGCGTGAGCTGCGTGGAATGCCATTCGCCGCACCACAGCCGCGTGCAGCAGTCCATCCTGGTTGATTCCACTCCGCAGCTCTGTTATCGCTGCCACACCGAGACCAGGGCAGACTTCTCGAAGCCGTTCCGCCACCGGGTGAATGAAGGCCTTGTGCAGTGCCAGGATTGCCACAACGTCCACGGCGCATACGTGCTGCGGCGCTCACTGCGGCAGACGGCCAGCCAGGAAGAAACCTGCTACAAATGCCATCGCGACAAGCAGGGACCGTGGCTGTTCGAGCACTCGCCGGTGAAAGCGGATGGGTGTGTGACCTGTCACACGCCGCACGGGTCGGTCAATGCGCGTCTGCTGCGAGTCGCGCCGGTCAACCTGCTCTGCCTGCAGTGCCATTCGCCTGCACCCAGCAGCGCGACCCCGGCGGTCCCCAGCTTTCATAACCAGTTGCAGAAGTACCAGGCGTGCACTCTGTGCCACCCGTCCATCCATGGCTCCAATGCCTCGGAGACGTTTGAGTACTAGCGGGCAAGCGTGGCCCCGAACTTCGCGGGCGCGCCTGCGCCCGCCCTGCGGGAGTGAAATGATGAAAGGGCAATCAAAGTTGGTGCGAATGGCATTCCTGCTGGCGCTGGCGGCACTGCTGCTGACTTCGCCGGTTATGGCGCAGACGGGTCAAACACAACCCGAAGAAACCAAGCTGGGCAATTACATTGTCAGCCAAAGCGTGGAGTTCGGTTACCGGTTTACCGAGTTTAGCGGCACGACGTTTCCTTGCCCGCCCGGCAGCGAGGGCCGCAATTCCGCCGGGTTGTGCGAGGAACCGTCCATGTACAACACGCTGGTGAACCTGCACACCGGCCCGCGTGTGCTGGAGCAGTCGCTAAGCATGCGCTCGCCGCGACACGAGGGTGCGCTATTCGATAATTTGTTTGTCAGCAGCTTCGGCTGGGGCGGCGATCCCAACAATGTTGCCCGGCTACGCTTGCAGAAGTATCGCGCTTACAACCTGACGGTGAGCTATCGGCGCGATCAGAACTTCTTCAACTACAATCTGCTGGCCAATCCGCTGAACCCGCCCATTGGGCCGCCGGGCACGCTCCCCGCAACTTCTCCTTCACCCACCGCAGTTCCCGGCGCGACGACGGTCGGTGTGCTGCTGACCCCCGGACTGCAGCAAACTTATCTGGATACCGCTTCCCCTCACTGGTTCTCCAACGCGCGCCGCATGACCGACGTGGAGCTGAGCATTCTGCCGCAGTCCATCGTTGGCGTGCGCCTCGGCTACAGTCGCGTGCGCACCGAAGGCTCGTCATCGTTAAGTTTCCACATGCCGCGCGGCACTGATGTCGCAGCCCTCAACTTGCAAAACAACACCACGAACCTCTACCGGCTCGGTATCGATTTTCGCTTCCTGCCGAAGACCACGATCAGTTACGACCAGTTCTATACCCATAGCAGCATCGGGTTTCACGCAGTGGACAACAACCAGTTCTGGACGGTGAGCGGCATCCCGGTGGATTTCGGCGCGGCCTGGAACCTGGCGGCCAACCACCCCTGCCGCACGGCGATTGTCTTTACCGCCGCCTGCAACCTAGCCGTGTTCTTCAGACGCAGCGACCAGTTTCGCACCACCATTGCGACGGAACAGCTCAGTTTCCAATCGCAGCCCAGCAAACGCATTGACCTGAGTGGGCGGGGAGCCTACAGCCACGCCCATATGGACGGCACCTACAATCATGTCTGGAACGGCGTCACCGGAACTGGGCGGCAGCAAGACCTCACTTCGATGACAAAGAACAAACGTCACCTGGCCTCGGCGGAGGCCGGCGTTACCTTTCACTTGACCGAGCGAATCCGCCTGCTTGACAACTTTCGCTGGTTTAGCTGGCGCGTGCCAACTCTCGGGGTGGTCGTGACTGACACTTGGAATGCCGGTCCGAATAATGGGCCAGTGACGACTCCGCTGGTGTTTTCATCGAGCGTACTGATCGCCACCGGCCGCTTGTGGAAGGTTGACCAGAAAGAGAACGAGATTTCTCTGGAGTTCGACCTAACTCGGTTCTTCGGCGTGCGCGCCGGATATCGCTACACCCACCGCTTTTTGCTCGAGACGGATGAAACCGGCACGATCACGGACGTCGATGAGAGCATCGGCGAAGCCAGCGATGTGGAGTCCGCCGAAGACCGCGCCTCGGAAAATATCCACGCCGGCCTCTTCGGCCTGTGGATCCGTCCCAGCGAAAAGTTCCGGTTCATCTTTGATGGCGAGTTGACGTCCGCGCGTCAGGAGACGGGAGGCGGGCGCACCGGCATCCCGGCGGGTACTACCTTCGGCCTTGGACCCTTGACCCGGATCACGCCGCGCCACGAACAACAGTACCGGATACGCGCCAATTACACGCCCCGGCAGTGGGCGGTGCTGGCCGCGTCGGTAAACCTGCGGGAGGCGAGCAACAAACTCTTTAGCGACAACTTTGATCTGCGGAACCTGTATGGCGGTTTCAATGTGACGTTTATTCCCAACGAGCGGTTCACCGCCGACGTGGGGTACAACTACAACACATTCCATCAGAGGAACTTTATCTGCGCGATCCAGGCGCCCAACCGCAGTTTCGTGGCCGGCACCGACGTGCTGGACCCGGTCTGCCCCTTCGATATCAATCCCTCCACGGGCGCCCCGACCGGGTTGTTCCAGACGCTGGGACGGTTTGAAAGCATCAACCACTTCCTCTCGGCGGCGTTCCGCTTCAAACCCGTCCGCCGGGTTGCCACCGAGATCGGATACAGCATCAGCAACAGCGACGGGGCTCAGGTCTTTCTGAACCCGCTGATGGTCTCCGGCTCGCTGAAGAACAGCTTCCACCGCCCGCTGGCCGGGGTGGAAGTGGAGCTGGTGCGGAACTGGTTTGCGAAGGCCGGCTGGAACTATTACGGATACAACGAGAAGGGCGCGTCCGGGCCGGCATTCCCGCGCGACTTCCACGCCAACAACGGGACGGTGTCACTGAGGTACGCCTTCTAGGTGTAGCGCACTCCGGCCCGCGGCGGGCGCGGGCCGCCTCCTCCTCTATCCAACCCCCGCATGCCTGCCACTCAACTGTGACCGGCGTCACCGCACGGCGACGGGTCACGCCTCAGTGTGACCCAGCGCACAGCCTCTTCGCCAATGGTCGTGAGACCAATAGAGTGATCCCCGGGCCGCTCTGAAGGTCGTGTCCCTGCCTGTGTTTGGCCCGCAAAGGTGTCACTGTCTTCGGTGGCCGGAGACCGTTCGGGGGCTCCCCAGCTCCAGGGAATTCATAACTTATGTTTGTGCGGTTCATAGACGTGTGGAAGGGCGCGGGCGGTTTACCGCCGGCCGGTAGGGGAATGCATAGTGAACCGATTTGTTCAAGCAGTACTTATATTTGCTTTATTGCTGTGGGCCGGCATGGCCGCGGCCGCCAAGGCGCCGGCTGCCGCGGGGCTTAGCACGGCCGATTGCCTGGCCTGTCACAACGATCAGTCGCTTGCCAAGGAGGTCAACGGTAAACAGGTCAGCCTGTACGTCAGCGAGGAAAAATTCAAAAGCTCGATGCACGGAGCTATGTTCCAGTGCACCGACTGCCACAAAGACGTTAAGGCGTTTCCGCATGAACCTACGCCGGCCAGAGTGAACTGTGCCTCGTGCCACGAGGACCAGCAGAAGCGGTACGAACTCAGTTTCCACGCCAAGGCGATCAAGGCGGGTGACAGTAAGGCGGCAACCTGCGCCGATTGCCACGGCAGCCCGCACGAACTGCTGTCTGCGGCTGATACCAATTCCAAGGTGAACCGCCGCAACGTTGCGACGACATGCGGCAGCTGCCATGGCCAGAAGTTCGTGGTCGAGGGCACGGGGATGAGCACTCAGCCGTTCCTTGCCTATCAGGAAAGTGTGCATGGGCGGGCGGTGGCCTCCGGCAATGAAAAGGCGGCCGTGTGCACCGACTGCCATGGAGCGCACGACATCCTCGACGCCGGCAACCCCAAATCCCCGATTTTCAAGTTCAATGTGCCGCAGACCTGCGCGAAGTGCCATGACGACGTGAGCAAGGTGTTCATGGCCAGCATCCACGGCAAGTCGGTTGCGCGTGGCAACTGGCAGTCGCCGGTCTGCACCGATTGCCACGGCATCCACATGATCAAGCCGCATGTGGACCCCACATCGCCGGTGGCCGCGCAGCAACTGGCGAAGACCACCTGCGGGCGCTGCCACGAAGGTGTGCGCCTGGCGCAGGAGTTCGGCATCGCTGGCCGTCGCGCCACTACCTACCTGTCCAGCTATCACGGGCTGGCGGCGTCGTTCGGATCTACAGTGGCGGCCAATTGCGCCTCCTGCCACGGGGTGCACAACATCCTGCCCTCGTCCGATCCGCAGTCCACCATCAGTCAGGCGAACCTCACCAAGACCTGCGGGCAGTGCCACCCCGGTGCCAACGAGAACTTCACCAAGGGCAAGGTGCACATCGATGTGCCCGTCTCTGCCGATATCGGCAGCGTGGGGGTACGCTGGATCCGCCGTTTCTACCTGCTGATGATCGGCGTCACCATCGGCGGCATGTTGCTGCACAACTTCCTCATCTGGCGCAAGAAGGCGATTGAGGCCCGCAAGCGGCACCGCCGCATTGTGGTGCGGATGGAGCCTGTCCAGAGGTATCAGCACCTGTTGCTGCTGATCAGCTTCGTTGTTCTGGTGGTGACCGGCTTCGCACTGAAGTATCCGGACTCGTGGTTCTCCTCGATGCTGCTGATCCAGGAGCGCGTCCGCGGCATTGTGCACCGGGTAGCTGGCGTGACCTTGATCGGCGTGTGCCTGTTCCACGTGTACTATGTGATCGCGCACCGCAGCGGTCGCAAGCTGTTCCGCGACTTGCTGCCGACGATCCAAGACGGACTGGATATCGTGGCCACGCTGAAGTACTACCTGGGTCTGAGCGACCGGAAGCCGCAGTACGCGCGCTTCAACTACGGCGAGAAGTTCGAGTACCTGGCGCTGGTATGGGGCATGTTCGTGATGGCCACGACCGGCCTGGCACTGTGGTTCCAGGTGGAAGTGGGAATGCTGGGTGCGCCACGGTGGGTACTCGATATCGCGACTGCCATCCACTTCTACGAAGCGATCCTGGCCACGTTGGCCATCCTGGTGTGGCACTTCTACCAGGTGATCTTCGATCCGGATGTGTACCCGCTGAACTGGGCGTGGTACGACGGCCGGATGTCGATCGAGCACTACGTGGAGGAGCACGGCGCCGACACCGAGACCATCACCGCCGCCATCGAGGCCGCGGGCGAGAATGCGGACTGGCGTGTGCCGGAGGAACCGGTGACGCTCGGAGGCCACAAGCACTAATCGACGCGGAGCGGCCGGCCGGTGCGCCGGCCGCGACCTTGCGCGGCGACGTTCTTGCGCTGCCCCGGTATTTTGCCGGGGCGTTCTTTTGCTGCACAAGTTTCGTTGCACCGTTTCGCAAGCTCGCATCGGGGCGATTGGCTTTTGCGAGTTACGCTTGGCGATATATTGGGGTTTGTGTTTTACTTACCGCAGAGTTGTTCCACGAGGTTTCACCACCGGTCAGGCCGCGTAAACCGGCCCTAATTCTCGTCATTCGTGGGGCGGATGGCGAAGGGGTGTTCCCAAAGAATTGCCTTAGGAGAAGCGTGGATGGACAACGACAGGGACCAGCAGGAACCGGTCGCCTCGCCCAATGAGGGTGTAAAGACACAGGGGCTCTACCGCAATACTCTCAGCCTGGTAGGCGGCGCGCTGGCGGCCGTCAGCCTTGCCAACATCATTTTCCTTTTCCTGATTGACGCCATTTCCGGCCATCCCAGTCCCTATGTCGGTATTTTCGGTTTCATGGTGATGCCGGCCTTTTTGGTCCTTGGCCTGTTGCTGATTCCGGTCGGCATGCTGCTGGAACGCAACCGGCGGCGGCGGCGCGCTGCCGGCGAGATTCCTCCGTACCCGCGGATCGATCTCAACAATCCTAAGCAACGCAGCGCTCTGGCTTTCTTCCTGAGCTTCGTTGTTGTCTTCGTCATTCTGAGTGCGGTGGGCAGTTACCGCGCCTACGAGTTCTCCGACTCGGTGCAGTTTTGCGGTCAACTCTGCCACACGGTGATGAATCCTGAGTTCCAGGCGTACTCGCTCTCGCCGCACGCCCGTGTGCGCTGCGTGGACTGCCACGTCGGTACCGGCGCGAGCTGGTATGTGCGCTCAAAGCTTTCCGGCGCGCGCCAGGTGTACGCGGTCATGTTCAACAAGTTCCCGCGGCCCATCCCCACACCGGTTGAAAACCTGCGTCCGGCCCAGGAAACCTGCGAAGCCTGCCACTGGCCGCAGCGCTTCGTGGGCGACCAGTTCAGGATCCTGAACCACTTCGCGGAAGACGAGAAGAACACGCCGCGCCAGACCCGGCTGCTGATCCGCACCGGCGGGGGCGATCCCACCACGGGCAAAGCCACCGGTATTCACTGGCACATGAACATCGGCTTCGAGATCAATTACGCCGTTACCGATCCCAAGCGGCAGAAGATCGACTGGGTGGAGATCAAGGACCGCCAGACCGGCCAGACCGAAGTTTACAAGGCCAAGGACACGCAATTTACCGACGCCCAGTTCGCGGCTGCGCCGAAACGCACCATGGATTGCATCGATTGCCACAACCGGCCGACACATATCTACGTGCCGCCGGACCGCTCCATCGATCTGGCGCTGGCGGGTGGGCGGCTTGACCCGACCATGCCCTACATCAAGCGGGAGGCGGTAGCCGCGCTGGCCGCCGAGTACAAAACCACTCCGGAAGCGATGCAAGGCATTGAGCGTTCGCTGCGCGAGTTTTACGCCAACTACCCGGCCGTGCAACAGGTCACGTTGAATAACGCCATTAAGGAAGTGCAGCGCATCTACTCGGTCAGCATCTTCCCCGAAATGAAAGTTGACTGGCGCACGCATCCGGACAACGTCGGGCATTTTTACTATCCCGGTTGCTTCCGTTGCCATGACGGCCAGCACGTGAACGCGAAGGGGAAAGCCATCAGCAACGACTGCTACATCTGCCACGTGTTCCAGAAGCAGGAAACCGGCACCGCAACCGCGCATTTGCCGGGGGTGAATTTCGACCACGCAGGTGGCGAAATCCCCGAAGGCATGAAGTGCATGGACTGCCACAGCGGCGGGGTTGGGCCGTAACCTGGCTGGAAACTTGTGCTTATGCGCGGCCCCTCGGGGCCGCGTTTCATTGGGGCGCCGTGCCGCTGTGACCGGAATCACAGGTGGAAGTGACTAGTCTCATTGTTGCCCACAGCGTCTGCTTCTATGTTCAGTAGTTAGCCAGGCTGTTTACGAGGTCAGCATGACTATGAGTACCGCGTCGAAGCTTCAGCCCGAGGTCGGCAAGCCGCGGCTGATCTTCTGGGAGGTCACCAAGGGCTGCAATCTGCGGTGTATTCACTGCCGCGCTACGGCCACCGAGCTGAGTTCGCCGCTGGACCTGCCCACGGCGAAAGCGCGCGACATCATCGAGCAGATCGCGGCCTACGCCAATCCCATCCTGGTGCTCAGCGGCGGCGAGCCTCTCTACCGCAAGGACATCTTCGAACTGGCGACCCTGGCGACCGAGCGCGGCCTGCGCGTCGCGCTGGCCACCAACGGCACGCTGGTGGACAAGGCCGTCGCCCGCAAGGTGGTCGGGGCCGGCGTGAAGCGCGTATCCATCAGCCTCGATGGCGCCGACGCCGAGACGCACGACGCCTTCCGCGGCATTCCCGGCGCGTTCGATAACGCGATCACCGGGCTGCGCAACCTCAAGCAGCTTGGTATGTCGGTGCAGATCAACATGACTATTGCGCGCCACAATGTGGACCAGTTGCCGCGCGTGCTGGAGTTGGCCCGCAACCTGGGCGCGGATGCGCTGCACACCTTCCTGCTGGTCCCGGTGGGCTGCGGAGTCGAAATCGCGGAGCGCCAGATGGTCCCCCCGGACGAATACGAGCGCATCCTGCACTGGTTCTACGACCGCTCGCTGGAGGGCGGCATCGAGTTGAAGGCCACCTGCGCGCCGCATTATTTCCGCGTGGTCCGCCAGCGCCGCACGCAGGAGCGCCGCGAAGCGGGCTACGGCGCTGCTCCGAGCGGCAGCATCGGTCCAACCGACATGTTGATGCCCGCTGCCACCGGCATCGTGATCAAGAAGAACGCCGAACTTGCCGGCGTGCCGGCGGCGCATCCCGGCGCGCGTCCCGGTGGCCATCCGGGCGGTCATCCCGACAGCATGAGCGCCATGACGAAAGGCTGCCTGGCTGGCACCGGGGTGTGCTTCATCTCGTTCGAAGGCGGCGTCTATCCCTGCGGATACCTGCCGGTCCTGGCTGGTGATCTGAAGCAGCAGGGCTTCCGCGAGGTCTGGGAAGAGTCGCAGACCTTCGCCCTGCTGCGCGACACGGACAACCTGAAAGGGAAGTGCGGCTGCTGTGAATTCCGCAACGTGTGCATGGGGTGCCGCGCGCGGGCGTTCGCCGCGACCGGCAACATGCTCGACGAGGAGCCGTTTTGCGTGTACCAGCCGCGCGTGACCGAAGTGCGCAAGCACTAGGGTGATTTCGGAACGGCCGGAAAGCGTGACCAAAGTCATTCCGGACGCTCCGCTGCTGCGCGAGACTGTATCGTAGTTGAGGGTCCGGGTTAATGGCTGTTGTTGCTCTCCGCACTCCGCAGACCTCGCGCATGCGCCTTCTGGTGTTTCCGCGCGAACATGGCGCGTGGGGTATTCTGCTGGTTCCCCTTGCTACTGGCGCCGCCGTGGGTTTTACAGTTGCTAGCGGCCGTCCGTTTCATCTGCTGCTCTTCACCATCGCCGCCCTGGCGCTGTTCTGCCTGCGTACACCGGTGGAAAGCCTGCTGGGTACTACGCCGATGCGCGCCAATAGTCCCGCCGAACGGCGCAAGGTGATACTGGTGGCCGCTGCTTTCGCCGGCGTTGCTCTGCTCGCGATCAACGCCCTGCTATGGAACGGACAGAACCTTGGCCTGTTGCCGCTTGGGGCCGTTGCCGCAGTGCTGTTTGCCGCCCAGACTTTCGTGCGCGGTATGGGGCGGAATGCGCGGACGGCGTCGCAACTGATCGGCGCGCTTGGGTTGACGTCCACCGCTGCCGCTGCGTATTACGTTGTTGCCGGTCAGTTCGACACGCGCGCGCTTGCGCTCTGGCTGGCGAACTGGTTGTTCGCGGCGAACCAGGTCCATTTCGTGCAGTTGCGCATCCACGGCGCGCGGTTGGTGAACTTTGATCAGAAGTTCGCCCACGCCTCGGCGTTCTTCTTCGGCCAGTTCGGGATGATGGTGGTGGTTGCCGCCGCCGCCTGCACCGGCCATCTGCCGCTGCTCGCGGTTTTCGCCTTCCTGCCAGTGTTCGTGCGCGGCTTGCTCTGGTTTTTCAGTGGGCCCGGACCTCTGCGCGTGCACCGTCTCGGCATCACCGAACTCAGCCACGCGATCGCGTTTGGAGTGCTGCTTGCCCTGAGCTTCAATTTCGCTTCTTATTGAGAATCGCATATTATAGTGACACCCCTTGTCTCTCTTGCGATGCCGTTGACCCCAGCGGATTGTCATTCCGAGCGCCCGTCTTTGGCGCGAGGAATCTGTTGTTTCCCGAATGCGACCAAAAGCAGGTTCCTCGCTTCGCTCGGAATGACAATCCACTT
>JBHGBA010000060.1:0-34165 GCA_041946775.1 Terriglobales bacterium | reverse complement strand
CTGCCTCACACATAAGTACCTGATGTGAGGCCGAACCTATTTTTGAAACACGCTGTAATCTCTGCATTACTTTCTGCCCGGCTGTCATCATCCGAAGAAGGCGCATTTGGAAAGTTCTTAGAGGAGCTTGCCATACGCGTTGCGGAGGCTACGGGGCGCGGCCGGAAGTCGAAGGGCAGGGCGAAGGGACCGACATAGAACTTACGGTGGATGGAGTACGGCACTTGATCGCCGTAAAGTCGGGTCGCAAATGGGGCAACGCTCAATCGATTAAACGCCAGAAACAGGACTTTAAGCGCGCCGTCCAGGTAATCAAGCAGTCCAAGTACGCCGGGGAAGTGTTACCCGTGCTTGGGATTTGCTACGGGAACTTTAAGACGAAGCACACCGGGGAATATTTGCACATCGGTGGCCAGAGTTTCTGGTATCTGCTCTCCGGCGATCCAACCCTGTACGTCGACATTATCGAGCCACTTGGACATGAGGCGGAACGGTATGAGCAGGAATTCAAGCAGCACGTCGCCAACATGACAAACCGACTTACACGCGAGTTCACGGAGTTATATTGCGAACCGAACGGAGCCATTGACTGGTCCAAGTTAGTCCAGTCCGTCAGCGGCAACCTCGACCTTGAGCAGCGCTGATGGCCCTTGAGTCCACGCCTCGATATTCGCCCGCCAGATCACGCGACCTCGATTTCGGAATACAACTCGTTATCGAAGTCGATCCCGGTTGCCTCGGCGCCTAAGTCTTGACTAATGACGGCTCAGCCGCAAAACGGTCGTCGAGTTTTTCAAAGAAACTTGCTGCAGCGGCCGCCAACCCTGATAGCATGCGCAGCTTATCGAAATGCCACATCAAGCCTTGTGATGAAAACCTCTGAGTGCAGACGCTCTTGAAGTTCGGCGGGACCTGCTGTCTCGCAAGACAATTCGACCGCTTCGGCGAGATTCTTGCGCGCCGCCTCGACAGTATCACCTTGGCTGGCTACGTCCAGTTCCGGGCAGAGTGCGACGTATCCATGACCCTCGCGTTCGATAATCGCTGTGAATTGAAGCTTTGTCATAGCTAGAACAATCCGCCTTGTCGTCTGTGCGGTTGGATGCCGAAATGGTCATAAGCAAGCTGCGTGGCGACGCGGCCGCGCGGGGTGCGGTCCAGAAAGCCGATCTGGATGAGGAACGGCTCGTAGATTTCCTCGATGGCGTCCGGTTCCTCGGCGAGCGCGGCGGCCAGGGTGTTCACCCCCACGGGGCCGCCCTGGTACTTCTCGATAATGGTCAACAGCAGCCGACGATCGATCTCGTCGAAGCCGTGGCGATCAACTTCCAGCATTTGCAGGGCGGCCTGCGCAGTGGCCTGGTCAATGTGTCCGGCGGCGCGCACCTGGGCATAGTCGCGCACGCGGCGCAGCAGGCGGTTGGCGATGCGCGGCGTGCCGCGGCAGCGCGTAGCGATCTCCATGGCGCCGGCCTGATCAATCTCAACCTCCAGAATCTCGGCCGAGCGGCGGACGATGATGGCAAGCTCTTCCGGCGTGTAAAACTCCAGCCGCAGCACGATACCGAAGCGCGAACGCAAGGGAGCTGAGAGCAGCCCGGCGCGCGTGGTGGCGCCGACGAAGGTGAACGGCTTGACGTCAATCGTATGGGTGCGCGCCGACGGACCCTGGCCGATGATGATGTCGAGCTTGTAGTCCTCCAGCGCCGAGTAGAGCAGCTCTTCCAGCGCCGGTTGCAGGCGGTGAACTTCGTCAATGAACAGCACCTGCTTCTCGCGCACGTTGGTGAGCACTGCGGTCAGGTCGCCCTTGATCTGCAAGGCCGGGCCGGAGGTCTGCTGGAAGGCGACCGCCATCTCGTTGGCGATGATGGTGGCCAGCGTGGTCTTGCCCAGTCCCGGCGGCCCATAAAGCAGGACGTGATCGAGGGCTTCGCCGCGCGAACGCGCTGCCTCGATGGCTACCGTCAGGTTCTCCTTCACCTTGCGCTGGCCGATGAACTCCTGAAGGCGGCGCGGGCGGAGCTTGAGTTCAAACGAAGCATCGTCCTCCACCGGGGCGGCGGAGACGATACGCTCGCGGTCGAAGTTGGCTTTCGGGGTGGACACGAATACTGCATCGTAAGCGGAAACGCGGCGGCAGGCAATCGGGGGGGTACTCGGCAGCTACTCCCGTCATCTTTCCCTTGCCGGGCGGAGCGGTAAGTGAGAACTTGGCGGTGCACGTCGGGAGGCGTGATTGAGCAGCGGAGCCCTTGTACAACCCGAATCGGAATTTCGTCAGCCGCGCGCCAGCTTGGCGCAGCGGCTGGAAGCGGCACATGAGTGGTGCATCCTGCAATACGCGCAGTCGCTGGCGCGTATCCGCCCGCCGCTGAACGCAGCGTGGCTGGCCATCGCCGGCGGACACGCGCTCTACACCGGACCATCACCCTTCACATTCGCTATCGGCATCGCCATGCATCAGGCGATCACGCCCGCGGAACTCGACGAGATCGAAGAATTCTTCCACAGCCGGAAGTTTTCGTCGGTGGTAGAGGTGTGCCCCTACAGCCATCCGTCGCTGATGCAACTGCTGCGGGTGCGCGGGTATCGCCCCGGCGAAGTCACGACGGTGCTGTTCCGCAGCCTGCGCCACGGTCCCGCGCTGGCAGGACCGCCCGGCGAAATCCAGGTACGCCTGGCCGATGCGCACGAAGCCGGCTTATGGGTGGAGACGATGGCCCAGAATTTCTTCGTAGGCGATCCCGGCCCCGAGGCGCGCGCGAACATCGCTGCGCTGTTTGCCGTGCCCGGCTCGCTGAACACCCTGGCCTTCATTGACGGAGAACTCGCGGGCGTGGCCGGCGGGATGTTGCGCGGCGGGGATGAAGTCGTCCCGTTCTTCGGCTCCTGCACGCTGCCGAAATTCCGCCGCCGCGGGGTGCATGGCGCGCTGTTGAACTTTCGCCTGCGTCAGGTCCGCGATTGTGGCGGTGACCTGGTGGTGATGACTGCCATTCCCGGCAGCGACTCGGAGCGCAACGCGCAGCGCTACGGATTTACTGTCGTGTATGAGAAGCAGGCCTGGGTGAAAGCGCCGGAATGAGAGCTTCTTCGAAGTTCGATACTTGGTTGGCTCACGAACCGAGGGAGAACTTGACTACGCGCGGCAAAATCGGACGCATTGCACTCGTTTACCTGGAACCGCCCAGCGCCTCAATCATCTATCTCTTCCGCGGCTCTGTACATGTCCAGACGACCGAAGCCGAGCTCCGGCGTGAGGTACTTGGCATGGGAAAGAGCCCTGCGGGCTTCTTTCATGGTTACCGGAGTTGGGTGGGACTGTTGCAGAAGCGCCACCGCGCCCGAGACCAGGGGGGTGCTGAAGGATGTCCCCCAGCCCGCAGCATAGTGGTTCCCGGGATAAGTTGTAATCACGGCTTCGCCCGGTGCGGCCACCCAGGTAGGCGGCCCATAGCTGGAAAAGGCGCTGCGAACGTCGGAATTGCTTGTGGAAGCGACGGCGATCACCATAGGGGCGGCGGCGGGATAGCCGATCTCTGGCTGACCGCTATTACCGGTGGAGGCGACATTCACGACCCCCCGTTCCGCGGCATATTCCAGGGCGCGGAGAAGCTCCTTCGAGGGTTCGGTCAGACTGAAGCTCATGTTAATGACGGTCGCGCCGTGTTTCACCGCGTAGTGAATGGCGCGGAGGATGTCGCTGAGCTGCCCGGTTCCGTCGGCTGAAAACGCCTTCAGTGGCATGATCTTGGCCGTGGGGGCGGCCAAGTGAACTAAGCCCGCAACCATCGTGCCGTGGCCGAACGCGGCCGGCATCTGGCTGGTGTCCAGCAGTGCAGTGGTGGACTGATCGAGCAACGCTGTGGTGGACTGATTGACCACCGCCTGGGCAACGGAGTTTTCGGGCGAGACCGTCGGTTGACTGAGCAGCGCGGCCGCAGAGGGGTTCAAATCGTCGAATTCCGAAGGAATGCCCGGCTGGTTCCTGATAAAGTCATAGCCATCGACCAGAACACCCTGCAAGGCCGGATGGTTGGCGTCTACGCCCGTATCAATCACGGCGACCACGGCCGTGCTGCCGAGCGCCAACATCGTCTGGGCCTTGCTCAGTTTGATCAACTTGGTGGCGGGCTGAAATACATACCAATTCAGCACCGACTGTCCAAAATACAAAGTCAGTGCCGGGGGGCTGGTGAAGCCGTCCAGAAGAGCGGTCGTGGATTGATTGAGGACTGGGGCGCCGGCAATTTCAGGCACTACCACGGTGGCGTCAGGCTCGATGCTTGCCACCTCAACGTCATCGCTCACCGTCGTGAGCACTTGCGCGCTGTCGGCTGTGGTGGAGCTTTCCACCACAAAGACCTTACCGTCGTTGTCATCCGCCGAGCCCCGCAAGCTCAGGTTGTGGCGATCCGAAATAGTGTTGGCGGAAGCGGTGGCTTTGGGACGCAGAATAAAACGACGGTCGCCGGCAACAGCGGAAGCCGTCGCCACGATTAGCAGGAGAACCAGATAAATACGATTCCGGTTCATTAGGTTGCTCCCCCCGGGATCTTGCCGATTAACTCAGGCCCCTACCAACCCATGCTTTTGTTAAGGAGTGGATACCGCTGGCGCCGCGGAGGCCACCTCCAAATTCAGCTCTGGCGACGTTCGAAGCTAACTCATGGCTTCTGGGCGCCGCCCAGATCGTTAAGTCGGACTTCGATCCAATTCCTTCCGCTGACAACCGGGATGTGCAGCCTTAGCTGGCCCTTGGGCGCGTATTCCATCTGAAATTCGCCAAAGCTATTGCTGAAGGCGCGTCCGACGATTTGCTTGCCGGCCATCAGCACCACGGGCACATGGGCTACCGCATGACCCGGTTGCTTGCGGTTCGCGACTTGTCCCACCAGGGTTACCAAGCTGCCCCGGGGCTCATGCTCCAGCCGCAAATCGACGCAAAAACCCCCAGCCTCGTACAGGGCCTGGCGACTGAGCCGCTGCTGTGAGCGTACCCCCGCCGGTAACGGTTCGCGAAAACTGTCGTATACCAAGCGCGCCACCCTGCGCGCGAAAGTGACTGTGTGAGGCCGCCGCAGAGCAAAAATGGCCTGCCCATTATGCACAACATAGTCGGGTACGTCTGCCTCAGGCGCCGCAGTGGTGGCGACCAGCCTCTCCAAAAACGTGACCATGGTAGCACAACCTGAGCACCCGGAAGAGACATGCTGATGCATGGCCTCCCGCAGGGGCCCGCTTGCTGCGCCCCGGACGTAATCGCTCCACTGCCCAATGGTGTAATGCTTCACGTTGTACCTCTGCCCGCTCGCGACTAACCTGCCACGCACACGACAACCCACACTAGGGATAGGGTGCGCCGCAGGCGCGAAAAATATAGTTGTCGCGCAAAAAACGCATAACCAGCCGCGTTACGCATACTGGCCGACGAGCAAAAACGGGGCCCAGAAATACGGGTGCACATGTGCCTCGCGCATCTCGATCATGGTCTGCCGCAGGGCAGCAGCTTTATTGGATGCGCTACTCAGCCGCTGGTAGAACATTTTCATGAATTCGGCGGTGCTGGCGTCGTTCACGTCCCAAAGGGTGACCAGCACGGACTGGGCACCGGCATAGAGCAGGCCGCGGACCAGGCCCAGCAGTTCGTCGCCCGCCACCACCACGTTGAGTCCTGTGCCGCAGCCGCTTAGGGTCACCAGCTCGGCGGACAATCGGAGCTGATACAGGTCATATAGGCTGAGGTCGGTCTTGCCCAGCCGGATGGACGAAAACATGGGGTTGTCCTGCCGGAACAGGCCGTGAGTGGCAATGTGCACGAACCGGCTGCCGGGAGCGTTTTCCTTCAGGATAGTGTCGGTGGCCTCGTCGCCGATGAACAGCCGGGCGTTGGGCAAAACGCCGGCCACCGAGCGCACCTCGTCCACGATAAACGGCGCCAGGGCATCCGGAATGCCCATCACCAGCGCCTGCTCCCCGCCGGCTCGGGGCTTGGTGCAGCACAACTGGTACACCGCGGCGCTGGGGGCATATGACAGAGAGAAATTGTCAATCAAGGCGCGACTGCCGTCGGTGAGCGCATGGAAGGGCAGGTGGTGCAGAAAGCCATGGGGCACAATGACCGCGTGGTCGGCCTGCATGTAGTCCCGAACTGGCGCTATCAGTTGCTGATACAGGTGCCGCAAGTGTTCGTTGGTGGCGGCCAGCAAGGGGGCGGAGAACGCTCCCAGGTACTCCTTGCCGAGGCGGAACTTCGAAAGCTGAAAGTGGAGAAAGCGGAATTCCTCGCGTATGCACCTGGCTGGGGCCACCGGCAGCACCTTCAGGGTCTTGCGGCCGAGCAGACAGGCGTAGATGGTGCCGCGCGCTTCGTAATACTCCAGCAGGACCGCGTCGGGACGTATCTGTTCCTGAACGGCTTCCAGGGGAACCGCGCCGGCATTGAGCAACGACGCCAAATCGCGGTCCGACCTGCGCAGTTCGTCCACCACGCTTGCGAGTTGATCCTCGTAAGCCTGCGACTGCTGACGCAGCCGCTGCGCGCGGGCCTGCGTTTCCGCGTCGGCCTGCAATTCCGTGCGGTGGGCCTGCTGACGCGTCCAGGTGGTGGTCTGGCTCAACCAGTGCAGGCGTTGCGTAAGCTGGTCGGCGTCGTCGCCGCGCGGACTTAGCGCGTTGAGGCGAAAGGCGATCATGTCGGCCAGGCTGCGGGACTTGGCGCGCTCGATGAACTCGAACGCGAGGCGTTGCTCGCGGCCGTCGTTTTGGCCATCCAACAACAGGCAGACCAGGCCCTCGTAAACCTGGAGCTTGTCCTTGAGGAAAGCGATTTTCAGGCCTTCTGCGTGCAGGTGGCTGCGCAACCGCTCCAGGCTGCGGTGGGCCTGCTCGTAGCGCAGCAACGCCTGAGTGCGGTCGCCGCTGGCCTCCAGCACCTGGCCGAGCACGAAGTCGGCTTCGAAGACCAGGGCGGGTGATTCCACCATCTGCAATAACCCCATGGCTGCGTCACAGTGAGCGCGTGCGGCCGCGGGGTCGCCGGTCGCCAAATCAAGCCGCGCCAGCAGCAGTTCACAGATGGCGGCCTTGCTCATCGCGGGCGACTGCTGGAAATACGACCGGGCGAGCAGGCACAAGTCGCGGGCGCGCGCGTACTCCTGTTCCTCGAACAGAACCAGGGCCTTGTAGAGGTCAATAAGCGCGGGCCAGAAGTGGTTTGATTCCTCGAGGAAGAGTTCGCGGGCGGCGTCGAAGCGCTGGAGCGCGCGGGCGGGGTTGTGCTCGCTGCCGGCGATGGCGAGGAAGGTCATCGCCTTGGCTGCCTCGTATCCCATGTGCAATTCGCGAAACTCGCCATAGGCGCGTGCCGCCAGGTCGGCGCCTTCGTCAATCAGGTTCAACTCCAGGTACATTTCCGACTGATCGAGGTCGCACAACGCGCGGTGATAGCGGTCGCCGGTCTGGTCGCAACGTTCGCGGGTAGCTTCGTACAGCGCGATCGCCTCGGTGTATTCGCCGCGCAGGTAGTAGAGATAGGCGATGTTGTAATCGGCCTCGCTGACCACCAAGGGCATGTCGTGGGTGGCACAATAATCCCGCGCTTCGCGGTAGGTGGCCAGCGCCTCTTCGAACTGGCCGAGGCTCACGTGGCAGACGGCGAGGTTGCGCAGGTTCAGGGCGACGTAGTCGGCTTCGCCCGGACACTGCGAAAGGCGCTCGTGGGCACGGCGATATAACTCCAGCGCCTCGTGCAGACGGTCCTGGCGGTAGTAGATATTGGCGACGTTGCTGTCCAGGCGGCCAAGACGCGCGGCGTCGTTGTATTTCTCGAAGATGTTGCGCGCCCGTTCCGCCGACGCGAGGGCGTCATCATAGCGGCTGAGGTAAATCAGCGATTGCAGGGCGGCATTTATGGTGCGCGCCACCTCCAGTTCTTCGGACAGGCATTCGAACAGCCGCGTGGCAGTCGTGTAGCTCTCGACGGCGGGAGCGTAGTATCCGCGGAAGTAGAAGATGTGCCCGCGAGCGCGAAACGCCTGCGCACGGGCCGTGTCGTCGCCGAGATCTTCCGCGAGCCAGAAAAGCACGTCCGCCACCTGCGACGCGCGCTGCAGGTCAACCCGCGAGAGCTTTAGGACCTCGTCGTAGAGCAGGGGAATGGCGTTGGCCGGATGCCCGCCCGTGTGTTCATCAAGCAGTTTGCGCCGCGCGCGGACATCCGTGACGAGCACTAACTGCTCGATGAGATCTGATTTGGCCGCCGCCTTCGCCATCAGAAGCCCATGTCCGCGAGAATTTTCTGCAGGCGCTTCAAACAGCGTCCGCGAATAAAGCCGATGGAGCCGACCGCCAGTCCCAGGCGCTTGGCCACATCCGAATAAGGCACCGGCGGGTGTTCGTAAAACAGCAGGCGAACCATTTCCGCACAACGGGCCGGCAGTTTGGCGATGGCGTCGCGCACCATCTGCTGCCGTTCCAGGTCCTCGATGACTTCCGGCGCCAGCGTGGGCAGCAGCTCTTCGGCGGTTTGCGCGTCCACGCCGTCCAGGTTTAAGTCCGTCATGCGCTGCTGCTTCTTCCAGTGATAGGACTTGTGCGACGCAACCGTGATGATCCAGGAGGTGAGCGACTCCACCTTGCGCAGGTTGGGCAATTCAGAAAACAGTTCGAGACAGACAGCCTGGAAAATGTCGGCGGCATCCTCCGGCGAAGCCCGATACTTCAGCGGGATGGAGTAAATCAACCGCTTATATTTCTGAATGAGGGCGTGCCAGGCGTCCTCGTTGCCGTTGAGGCACTCACGCACCAGCCGGTCGTCGGGCCAAGACCGGGCGCCCGCATCGGCTTCTGCCAGCCTCGGGGCTTTCTTGGGTCCGACCGTCATCTGCCCTGCTTCCCTCGCCAGAACAACTCGTCCACGTTGTGCAGGGTGTAGTGGTCCATGATGGCAGGACGGAAATTGCCCAGCGAATTCTTGGCGCCAGCCAGAACGTGGGGGCTGGCGAGGCAAATCACCGGCAGTTGTTCGGCGACAATCTGCTGCACGCGATCGTACAGGCGCTTGCGCTGCTTGTAGTCAACCGCGGTGAGCTGCTGCTGCATCAGCCGATCAATTTCCGCCTCCCATGGCGTGGCCGGCTGCTTCTGCCCGAGGTTCCACAGGTGGGTGCCGCCGCTGGACATCCACACGTTCATCTCGGCCGTCGGATCCACGTCGCCGCTGCCCAGCCCAAGCACCGCCGCCTCATAATCGTGCGACTGCGTGACGCGGTCCAGCAGGGCGCGAAAGTCCATGGGCACAACCTGCACCCGCATGCCTAGCTGCGTCAGGTCTTGCTGGATGATGGTGGCCATCTGCGAGCGCGGCGCATTGGTGGACGGCGCCAGGATGGTGAACTCGACGGCGGCGCCTTTGCTGTCGAGCAGTTTGCCGTTGGACCCCCAGGTGAATCCCGCCGAGCGCAGCAACGCGCGGGCCCGGTTCAGGTCGCGAACGGGACGCGGCAGAGCGGTTTTGACCCACAGCTTGTTTCCCGGCGTGACGTGGGTCAACAGCGGCGCGCCCCGGCCCTGATACACCAGCCGAACGATGCTGTCGCGGTCAATGGCCGCGGACACCGCCTGGCGAAACTTCACGTCGCGGAACCAGGCTTGTTTGCGCGCGATTTCCGGCAGGCGTCCGGCGGTGTCGTCGTTGAGGTTCAGCAGGAGGAAGTTGTACTCCAGGCTGGGACCGGCGTCCACCAAGGTGAAGCTGCGATTGCGTTGCTGCAACAGCGCGAAATTGCTGGCGCTGATGCGGCTGATCACGTCGGTGTCGCCGGATTCGAAGCGCAGCACCTGCGCGTCCTCAGTCGGGACGATCAGGAACGTAAGTTCGTCGAGATAAGGCAGCGGGCGGCCTTGCGCATTGGTTTTCCAGTAATGCGGATTGCGCTCCAGCGTGATGCTCTGGCCGGGGACATATTTCTTCAGCCGAAACGGCCCCAGCCCGGCGATCTGCTCGGGCGGAGTGGCCAGTGTCCAGGCCTGGGTGAGTTTGCCCTGCTTGTATGCACCTTCCAGCAGGTGCTTGGGAAGCATAGCGACGCTGTCGAACAGCCGGTCGCCCGCCGCGTAGGGCTGGGTGAACCTGAAGCGGACCGTGTAGGCGTCCACCTTGGTGACTTCGACGGCCTTGCCGCCGACCACCAGCAAATCGCGTTGCGGCGAGTGGACTCTTTCATCCAGGTAAACCGCGAAGGAGAACACGACATCGTCCGCGTCGAACGGGTGGCCATCGGAAAACTTTACGCCCCGGCGCAGCTTGACCGTGTACTGCCGGCCGTCGGGCGAGGCGGTCCAGGATTTCGCCAGCGCGGGCTCCGTCCGCTGCGTAACGCGGTTGATGTGAATCAGATCGGCGTGAATTCGTCCCAGGACTTCGCGAGAGGGCAGGTCCATCGCGGTGACCGGGTTGAGCGTTTTGGGCTCGGAGCGCTGCGCCACCACCAGGCGGCCGCCGAACACGCCGGGTTCAGCGGTTGACTTGAGGAACTCCGTGGCTTGCGCCGCCGCTGAGGCCGCCAGCAGCAGAACTGCTGCCAAGGCCACCACTATGGAGCGAGTTTTCATACGGATGCCAATCGCGAAAGAAACCGACGCGCACTTCCCCCGGGACAGAATGGCCTGTTAGTGCGTCCCTCTGGAGCATGTCAGCCAAGGCGCCATACGCTATGCAAATCGGCACCAGCACAATAGCGGGGGCCCACATCCACCAGCACGACACAAGTACGTGGTATTGCTGGAGCGTACCTAACATGTTACCCCAACTCGGCACCGGTTCACCCACGCCCAAGCCAACAAACGACAGGGTGACCTCGGCGAGGATGTACTGCGGCACCAGCAAGGCGGCCTGCGTCAGGATGACCCCCAAGGTCTCCGGGAGGATGTGGCGGCGCACCAAGTAGAACGACGAAGCGCCGAAACCGCGCGCGGCCAGGACGAAATTGCGCTCCCGGGCACTAAGCACAATGCCGCGGACCAGTCGCGCGGGACGTGCCCAGCCCACCGCGCCCACGATCGCCACCAGCAGGACAAACGCGGTTGCCGGTTCAATGTGCAGCGGCAGTGCGGCGCGCACGGCAAACAGCAGGTACAGCCACGGCACCGCCATGAACAGTTCCGAGACGCGCATCAGAACATCGTCCACGCCGCCGCCGAAAAACCCCGAAGTTGCGCCGATCACCGTTCCAAGGGCGAGCGCCAGCAGGGTGGCAAGCAGTCCGGCGAAGAGCGAGATGCGTCCGCCCCACAGCAAGCGCGAAAACTGGTCGCGGCCGTAACCGTCGGTGCCGAGCAGGTAGATGCGCGCCGGTCCGTCAGCCCCGAAAAGGTGAATGGAACTGGTCAGCCCTCCGGCGATACTGTAGGAAGCGCCGCGAACAAAAAAGCGCAGCGGATAGGCGCGGTCGCGGACCTCCTGGTACTGCTGAAACGCGCCCTCGACCGGCGCCATGCGATAGACGAAAGGACGAAGATGGAATTGTCCGCCGGCATCAATGAAACGCAGCCGCACCGGCGGCGCGAATGGCATTTCGCGGTCCTGGTGCGCGAAGTCGTAGGGCGAGAGGAATCCCGCCAGCAGAACAGCGACGTGCGCCAGCACCAGCGCGGTCAGCACGAAGGCGAAACGCTTGCTCATGTGGCCTCCGTGCGAATGCGCGGATCAACCGCGCACAGCAGGATGTCGGCAATCAGGTTGCCGGTCAGGAGCATCACGGTGGAAAAGAACACCGCGCCGACAACCACGTACAGATCACGCGCGGTGATGGCTTCCAGCAGCAACGGCCCAAGTCCCGGCCAGCCCACAATGATTTCCACCAGTAGTGACGCGCTCAGCAGTGTCGCAATCGAAGTCCCCAACAACGACAGCAGCGGGTTTGCCGCGGCGCGCAGACCGTAGCGGTAAAGCAAGACGCGCCGGGGCAGGCCGTGGCCGCGCGCGGCAAGCATGAAGGGCGAGTCCAGCACTTCAATCATGCTGGAGCGCACGTGGCGCAGCAGCATGGGCAATGCCCCAAGCGCGATAGCAGCGACGGGAAGGACCAAATGCCATGCGATATCGGTGATCTTCGCCAGGAGGCCAAAGTCGTCGAAGCGGGGCGAGGTCATGCCTCCCACCGGAAATGCCCGCGTGCGCAGGGCAATCACCAGCATCGCAAGCGCAAGCGTGACTTCCGGGATGGCGAGCATGAAGCTGGTGCCGCCGCTGATGAAGCGCTCCAGCCAGTGCCGCCGGTGGCCCGCGCTCCATATGCCAAGCGGGATGGCGATGATCCAGGACAACACGCTCGCCACGATCGTGAGCAGAAGCGTGTTCTTCGCCCGCGCCAGCAACAACTCGCTCGCCGGCAGGTTGTAGGCGAAGGAGAACCCGAACTCACCGCGTGCAACCGAGCTGACCCAGCGCACGTAGCGCACCGGCAGCGGGCGGTCCATCCCATACTGTGCGCGCAAGGCGGCCAGCGTCTCCGGCGAAATCTGCGGGTCCAGTTTCATCTCCGTCAGGTACTCGCCGGGCGCAGCTTCGAGCAGGACAAAGCTGAGAATGGACACGCCGAAGAGCAGCAGAATGCCCTGAGTCAGGCGGCGCAGGAGAAGGCGGCTCATCGTCCTGCCTCCGCCGTGGCCGCGTGACTGGCGATCGCGCGCAGCATGGATTGTGTGTACGCATGCTGCGGCTTAGTAACCACCTCCGCCGCTCGCCCGCTCTCCACGATCTTGCCGGCGTGCATGACGGCAATGTGATCGGCGATACCGGCCATCAGCGCCAGATCGTGCGAAACGAACAGGTAGGTGAGCGAGTACTCGGTCTTCAGCGCCGCCAGCAGGCGCAGGATCTGCGCTTGCACCGGCAGATCGAGGCCGGTCAGCGCCTCATCCAGGACCAACAATGACGGCCGCAGCGCAAGTGCGCGCGCGATCGCCAGCCGCTGCCGTTGTCCGCCGCTGAACTGTGCCGGGCGGCGGCCGGCCATGTCGGGTGACAGTCCAACCTGTTCCATCAGTTCGACCGCGCGCCGGTTGCGTTCGCCCCGGTCGCCAATCTTCTGAATAAGCAGGGGCTCGGCGACAATTTCCCTGGCGGTGAAGTGCGGGTTCAGCGCCGTCGCCGAATCCTGGAAGATGAGTTGAATCTGACGCCGCAGGGCGAACAGCTCTGCCTTGTTGGCGCTCAGCAGATCGCGGCCGTCGAACGATAAGCGTCCGGCGGTGGGCGCATCCAGGCAGGCGATACAGCGCGCCAGGGTTGACTTGCCCGCGCCTGATTGTCCCACGATGCCCCAGGTCGCGCCGCGTTCGACCGCCAGGTCAACGCCATCCACCGCGACAACGGCAGCGCCGACACCCAACCAGCCACGCCGCTGGACGTAGCTCCGCGTCAGTCCTTCCACACACAGCAGAGGCCCCGAGGAGCGGTCGCGAACTGCGGTATCAGCCGGCATGTTTGAACGCCTCGAGGCGAGGCCGGCTGTCGAGCAGCGCCTGCGTGTAGGTGTGGGTGGGTGCGCGCAACACGGTGGCCGCGGCGCCGCGATCCACGATTTCGCCATTACGAAGAACGATCACCTGTTCTACCAGATTTTCCAGCACGGCGGGATCGTGGCTGATCAGCACCAGCGCGGTGCCGAATTCCGATTGCAAGCGGCGCAGCAGGTCGAGAATCTCGCGCTGTGTGCTGACGTCGAGCGCCGTCGTAGGCTCGTCGGCAATGACCAGCGCCGGACGGCAGCACAACGCCTGCGCAATCGCCACGCGCTGGCGCTGTCCGCCGCTGAGCTGATGCGGGTAGGCACGGTAGATTCGCGCAACATCTTCGAGGCCGGCCTCGCGCAGCATTTGCTCCGCCTGTTGGCGGCATTCGCGGCGCGACAGCAGACCATGCGCGCGCACAACATCCGCAATCTGCTCGCCTGCAGTCAGCATCGGGTGAAGCGCTTGCGCGGGTTCCTGTGGGACCAAGGCGATTGCTCCACCGCGAAGCGATTGCATCTGGCGCTCCGGAAAGCGGAGAAGATCGTCACCGCGAAAAATCACGGCGCCGCTGCTGACCTGTGCGGAAGCCGGAAGCAAGCCGATAACACTCAGTGCGAGCGTGCTTTTGCCCGAGCCCGATTCGCCCAGCACGCCGAGCGTGCCGCCTTCCGCGAGCGAAAGCGTAACGCCCCGCAACGCTGTACAGGGGCTCTGGAGCACACCGTAGGAAACGGTGAGGTCGCGGATGGCCAGCAATTCCGCCATGAAACAAGGAGCGGCAGAAGCGCTCCAGGGAAGCAAGCGCTTGTAAGTTGCACCCACGATACTGCAAAACGCCGGATTTGGAAAGCTCAGGCCCTCGCTAAGCCCCCAAGAACGCGCTCAGCTACGCTTTTGCGGCCATGGCGTGTTCTGCAGCCGACGGCCCGGCTGCCGCTGCGGCCCCAACGCAAAGAAGTCCGCCAGGAAAAGCAGCACGCCCACCAGCATCGCAACTCCGCTCCAGAAACAACCCGCGCGCCGGCAACAACAAGAAAGCGGCCCCGGCCCCGTTCTTGTTGAACCCTCCCAGTTAGCATCCCCCTGAGTACTCGCGTCGGGAAACCGAGCCTCACTGTAACCAATTGTTTCCTGTGCTACTGGCCTCCCGGGAGGATCTTGTTGGCCTCGATGGTCAGGACTGCAGGCACATTTGTGCCGTTGGGCAGATGGAGGGTAGTAAAAATCGAGCGCGATGCTCGCCCATTCTCGACAAATACGGCGTCTAACGTGGGCCTTCCATCTAAAGGGAATGGCCCGCCAATTCGACCTCTCCGTGGCGGCACTTGCGGTTCAGTCGAGGCGCTCAACTGCGGGACGCGATGGGAAATCGCCTTCCCAGAAACTCTGCCATTCGAGAAACTCGAAACCGAAATCAATCAGTCCGCCCGTCCAGCAGTCGCGCCGCCACACAATGCGCACATCCGCGTGCTGGGCCCGGTCCAGCCAAACGATATAGACCTTCTCACCCAGGTTGAACGGGCACCGGCAGGTAAACAAACCCCCGTGGCGGCTGATTACCCGAGTTTCCGCCAGCTCTTCCTGCCGGTGTCCCGCGGAACTGCCCCGGACCAGCAGGTGATATCGTCGAGCGATGCGGCCGCCACGGCGGACATGGCGAATCATCTTGCAGGTGAAATCCGTCAGCCTCGATTGGGATTCCCGGGACAAGTCAACAAATTCCAGGCCCATCATGTTGCTGGCTACTTTTTCGTGGACCACTTGGGCTTGGGACTCAATGGGGCCGCCATCGGGGAGGTTCAAGCGGAGTGCCACGCGGGTCCCGGGGCGGTATAGCCAAGCCGAGCGCAGCAGCAGGCCGCCCGCACTGATCTCGGCGGTTTGTGCCATCACCCGTGCCTCGGCCGTGCTCACCACTACCGGAACGTGCAATGACACGCGTGGATGTTTGCGGGCTTCGCGCGAAAGTTCGGGGGAGGGTAAAGCGCTCATGTCTGTTCCAGCTTATGGGAAGCTTCTGCGTGCTGCGTGGCGGGTCAGTAACCGAGGAAGGTGCCCCTCAAACCGGCACGCGGCGAAAAGCGCCCGTGTGGCGGCGGACCGACGCCGGTACGACTCGATTCACCTGCCCGCGCCAGTCTAGGCAGCGGCGCATCTCACGAAAAGATTACAAACGTCCTAACCAGTGCATTGCCCATCTAGCCCGATCGCCAAAGCCGTGAACCAGGCCGTTCTCCTCATGACGGCAAAAGGGCCAGCACGGTCGAAACCGCGCTGGCCCTCTGAGTGCCCGTTTATGTGTTGTCAGTTGATGGTGTATGTCCCGACCGCCACCGAACTTTGCGCAAATCCGCCGCCGGCGGCAATGGCTTTGATGGTGGTGGTGGCGGAAACCGTGATCGGTCCTGAGTACGGGGTCGAACTGGTCGTCGGCGTGGAGCCGTTCGTTGTGTAGTAGATGGTCACCCCCGGGCTGGCGCACGCCAGCGTCACAGTCTGCGCGCCGGTGTACGTCCCGGGTGAAGGCGAGAAAGTCGGCGTGGCCGCCTTTATGGTGTACACCCCGGTAGCCATCGTGCTGGCGCCATAGCCGTTACCGGCGGCGATGGCCTTGATCGTGGTGCTCGATGAAACCGCGATCGGCCCCGAGTAAACCGTCGAGCTGGTGGTCGGAGTGGAACCATTGGTCGTGTAGTAGATGGTCACCCCCGGGGTAGCGTCCGCCAGTGTCACCGACTGTGCACTGGTATACACCCCCGGTGAAGGCGAAAACGTTGGGGTGGCCGCCACAATCTTGTACAGCCCAATCGCCATCGAGCTGGCAGCGTAACCATTGCCGGCCGCGATGGCTTTGATCGTGGTGGTTGTGGAAACCGTGACCGGCCCGGTGTAAACCGTCGAACTGGTCGTCGGCGTGGAGCCATCGGTCGTGTAGTAGATGGTCACCCCCGGAGTAGCGTCTGCCAGCGTAACGGTCTTGGGAGTGGTGTACGTGCCCGGCAGCGGCGAGAACGTCGGCGTCGCCGCTACGATCCGATAGATGCCAATTGCCGCGGTGCTGGGATCATAACCATTGCCGGCGGCGATGGCTTTGATGGTCGTCGTAGTGGAGACCGTGATCGGTCCCGTGTACGGTGTCGAGCTGGTCGTCGGCGTGGCGCCGTCGGTCGTGTAGTAGATGGTCACCCCTGGGCTGGCGTCCGCCAGAGTGACGTTTTGCGGGCTGGTGTAGGTGTTGGGTAGCGGAGAGAAGGTTGGCGCGACGGCAGCGATCTTGTACACGCCGATCGCCGTCGCGCTGGCCCCGTAAGCGCCATCAGCCGCGATGGCCTTGATCGTGGTGGTCGAGGAGACCGTGATCGGCCCCGTGTACGGGGTCGAGCTGGTGCTCGGGTTGGAGCCATCCGTCGTGTAGTAGATGGTCATGCCCGGAGTGCTGACCGACAGGGTTACCGACTGTGGCGTGTTGTAGGTTCCCGGTGGGGGCGAGAACGTCGGCGCGACTGCCACGATGCTGTATGCCCCGCTCGCAATTGTGCTGGTTCCGTACCCATTGCCGGCCGCGATGGCTTTGATCGTAGTCGTGGACGAAACCAGGATCGGCTCCGTATAGGCAGTCGAACTGGCGGTCGGGGTGGAACCATCGGTCGTGTAATAAATGGTCACGCCCGGGGTGCTGGCCGTCAGCGTTACCGATTGCGCGGTGCTGTAGCTTCCCGAAGGTGGCGAGAACGTGGGGGCAGCCGCCACAATGTTGAACACCCCCGTGGCCACCGCGCTGGGACCATAGCTGTTGCCGGCTGCGATGGCTTTGATGGTTGTCGTGGTGGAGACCGTGATCGGTCCCGTGTAGGGTGTCGAGCTGGTCGTGGGCGTGGAACCGTCCGTCGTATAGTAGATGGTCACGCCTGGCGTGCTGTCCGCCAGGGACACCGATTGCGCCGTGGTGAACGTACCCGACGATGGCGAGAACGTCGGCGTGCTTGCCACGATCCTGTAAATCCGCACGGTCACGGCGCCGGGTTTGTAAATGCCGCCCGCCGCGATGGCCTTCAGTGTAGTGGTCCGCGAAATCGTTATGGGTCCGGTGTAAGGGGTTGAGCTGGTGGTCGGAGTGGAGCCATCGGTCGTGTAGTAGATGGTCACTCCCGGAGAGCTGTCCTCCATCGTCACGACTTGCGGCGTGGTGTACGTGCCCGAGGTCGGTGAGAAGGCCGGCGCGGCGGCGAGCGGATCGCCATGCATGGTTTTCCCCGCCTCCACCAGGAATGCCTTGCTGTAGGAAAGGGCGGCGGGCCCGGGGGTGGTGTACCCGATATTTCCGCTGCCCACGTGGCATTTCCCGCAAGCCAGGTCCACGTCTATCCAGACTGCGTTCGGGATCACCCCGTCGGACGCCGTGTTCGCCGTTCTCTTCGGGTCTACTGGATCGTAAAACACAGCAGCCGTGGGGAACGTGCTGTAGTTGATGTCCGTGCTGATCCGGAAAATGTGATAACCGTTGTACCCCATGTGGCATGTGGTGCATGCGTCGGTAGCACTGCCATCCGTTCCCATCGGGTACAGCGTCGTGTCCCCTTTCGGGTGATGAAGTGTCGTCGGGCCGTACTTATCCAGATTGTGGCAATCACCGCACTTGCCCCAAAACGGAGTGGCGGGAGAAACCCCGGCCACCGTGCTCTCATGCGGATCGTGACAACCGGTGCAGCCGCCGTTCCGCGTGGGGAAGATCCAGTCCGTAAAGGAACTGTTGTAGCTGCCGGCCATCTTTACCGCGAGGTCCGCAGAGTTTTGCGCGTTTTGCGCCAAAGTGCCGGTGTACCTGGCATGGGGACTATTCAGAAATGCCTGCCCGCTCGCAGTCTCGAAGAACGGGCGATAGTTCCACGTGCTGCCGGCAGCGATGCAGGCCGCATAGCTGGCACTCACACCATCGGTGCAGGACCCGCGGTCGCTGACCTTAAGATCGGTACTTAAGGTAATCGTGTGGGCAGTGGTGTCCACCGTTTCCTGCCGGTGACACTCGATGCATAACGCGGTCGCGGCTTCGTTTACCGGTTTGCTTGGTATGCCGTGATAGGAGCGCGCCGTCGCCGTGTGATTGTAGGCGCCGTTGTCGGCGACGTGACAGCGTTCGCACTGGACGCCGTCTAACTGCCAGGAGCTGGTCCCGCTGGTGAAGTCGGTCGGAACGCGGCTGAACTGGGCGTCAGGAATCTTTGCCCCGTTGTAGGTTGGCTCGGGCGCAGTGTCGTCGAAGCGATAGCCGGTCGTATGGCAGCGCGCGCAACCGTAGCTGCCATTGGGGTATAGCGCCCCGGTGAAACCCTTATCGAAGATCGTGTTGAGCTTGTTCCGGTCGGCCCAGCCGCCGAAGATGTAATAAAGGTTCTGGTTGGTGTGATAGTAGGGGTAGGAACCCGCGGGATCGAGCCCTCCCGGGTCACCCACTGTTAGCGTTCCCGCGTTCCAATCGAAGATGCTTCCCGAAAGATAAAAGTCGTCGGTCGGCGGGTAAAATGTGCCGTCAGCGCCGGCCCAGGGTTTGTTGGGCGTAACCTTCCGGAGCACGTTCTTGTGTCCGGTCATCAAGTAGGGAGTCCAGTCGTCCGGGTTCCCCTCTGCCCGGTGGCAATTCAGGCATTGGTCTGCTCTTGCTGCGCTGGCTGACCATCCCCCGTTGCCGTTGTTTGCCGCCCCGTCGCCATGAAACCTCTGCTGGGCATTGAGCAAACCTGTCGGCGAGATTGCAAGGACAATGAGAACAGCTACCCATGAAACGCTACGACTCGGCCTCATGGTAAACCTCCGTTGATTATTCTTCGGCCCTTCTACTGCCTGCTGAATGCGCGCGGAGTGCGCCCAGCGGATTCTGGCCGCTGGGTTGGTCCCCCGTCACTCCTGCCAACGCCCGTGGACAGCTTTCCCGGCATGGGCGGACAACCTGTACAACCTGTCTTGAGCCTGGAACTGCACAGTACGGATGGCACCCGTTGATTGATACTGCCTAAAGCTGTGAACAGACACTTAAAACGCGAGAGGCCGAGGACAGCCCCGGATCTTGGAATGCAACCGGGAAAAGCAACATAGAAGGTATCACTGTTCTGGCATGGCGCAAGAGAGTACTTTGGTGCGCGCGGGGGAAGGATGTCCCAAAGAGGGATTGCCGCAGCCGCGGGCGTTCAGTTCCAACGGTCCTCAGCTAGAGCTCGTTTCAAAGATTATCCTGGCGAGGGCACGGCTTCAGATGGCACAGAACAACCTGGAGCGCCACAAGCGGGCAACCGGCGCAGGTGGTCGCGCATCTTCCCCAATCGGAGTCGCTGCACCTGAAGTGGGTTGCACAGTCCAGTAAGGGGTCGGCGGCCATGAGTCCCTACAGGATCCTTTGCATCAGCAACGACCAGGCGCTCTTGAATTCGCGGACCGCGGTGCTGCGGCGGGCGGGATACCGCGTCACGAGCACCATGGACCACAGCGCGGCGCTCGAATTACTCGCCGGCGACCGTCGCCAGTTTCATGCCGTCATCATTGGACACTCGGTGCCGCGCGCACACCGAGACGAAGTGGCCGCCGCCGCCCGGCGCTCGCACGTCGCTGTGCTGGTTACCTGCGCACAAGACGAAGGCCGGGCCACCCCGGCCGACGCGTACGTCGAAGCGCTCAGCGGCCCGCAAACGCTGTTGTCCTCGCTGGCATCGCTGCTGAACTGGCGTTTATCGGCCAAGGATGCAGACGGGACGGCGGCGTAATTCTCTCGTGCGGTTCCCGTTTTGAAATCTCGCGGTTTCGCCGCTGCATGTCGGAGTACAACTCTGCGCTTCTACTCACCTTCCAAAATAATGTCGGCGTCGGTTTGTGGCTCGGGGGAGGTGCAAGCTGACGACCGGCTACTGACTGCTTTCGGCCACCGGCCGCACAGCGGAATTGAGATTTGGCCTAGGGCGGGGCGACCCGCCCATTTTTCGCACCCGAAAGAACTTCAGGTCAGGGAAGCGCCGTCGCCGATCACCGTCGTCCATTTCCTCACACGCCAAGTCTTCACCAGGCCATTGTTGACGTAGGGATCAGCGCGGGCAAAAGCCTCGGCGGCATCGGGCGTCGGACCGCGGAAGACGATCACGGCGCCATCCACCGGATCGGCCAGCGCACCGGCCAGCACGAGTTCGCCGCGCTCGTAGGCCTGACGGACCAGCGCCAGATGCGCCTCGCGGAACTGCGCGCGGCGTTGCAGGTAATCGTCCACGACGTCGTAGAAGAGAATGTAGTGCATTCTGAATCTCCCGTGAGCTGATTGTAATTGCAGCCAACGCCAAAAACCGGGCTTGACCGGGCAGCCGGCGAATTCGGTGCCAGAACGGGAAACCGACGGGGCACCCCCTCCCCTGCCTTGTTTGCTTTCAGCAGGTTACACAGTAACCATGGGCCAAATCTTTGGTCCTAAAGGATTTAGGTGTCAAAACATAGAGCCTCAAGGACTTAGCTGCTGTGGATTATTAACTGAAAGCTATTTTCTATGTGCCTATATATGCTGTATAGGCGCCGCTTCCCAGGGCCGACGGCCGCGTTTCCCCCGCGGTTTCGTCCTTGATGAGAATGCGGCCCCCACCCTCTGCGCCGAAAAACGGGCACAGTAAGGGTGGGGCAACCCCCATGAGGGTGGGGCACCGATAGATCGTATCGCTGAAGAGGTCTTACTCCGCCGGCAGTTCCTCGGCCTCCGTTTCGCCCTCGTGGCGCAGCAGTTCCAGGGCGCGCTCGGCTTCCTCGTAGGCGGCCGAGACTTCTTCCTGGATTTTCGCTGCCTGCTCCTCCATCTCCTGCGAGAGGCGGACATTGCGGTAGTACTCCATGCCCGTGCCCGCGGGGATGAGGCGGCCAACGATGACGTTCTCCTTAAGGCCGCGCAGGTGGTCCACCATGCCCTGAATCGAAGCTTCGGTCAGGACGCGCGTGGTCTCCTGGAACGAGGCCGCCGAGATGAACGACTCGGTGGAGAGCGAAGCCTTGGTGATGCCGAGCAGCAGGGCGCGGCCGGTGGCCGGGCGTCCGCCCTCGCGCATTACGCGGTCGTTCTCCTCGCGGAACTTGAACTTGTCCACCTGCTGTTCGAGGAGGAAGCTGGTGTCGCCCACGTCCTCCACCTTCACCCAGCGCATCATCTGCCGCACGATCGTTTCAATGTGCTTGTCGCTGATGTTTACGCCTTGCAGCCGGTAGACTTCCTGGATTTCATTGACCAAGTAACTCTGAAGTTCCTTTTCGCCGCGGATGGCCAGGATGTCGTGCGGGTTGAGCGGGCCGTCCATGAGCGGTTCACCCGCCTTGACGCGCTCGCCTTCCTGCACGTTGATGTGCACACCGCGCGGAACCGAGTATTCCTTCTCCGTGCCGTTGTCGGCGACGACGAAGATCTTGCGCTGGCCCTTGGAGATCTCGCCGAACTTAACCGTGCCGTCAATTTCGCTCATGACAGCCGGCTCGTGCGGCTTGCGCGCTTCGAAGAGCTCGACCACGCGCGGCAGACCGCCGGTGATGTCCTTGGTCTTGGTGGTCTCGCGCGGGATCTTGGCCAGCACGTCGCCGGGGAAGACCTCGTCGCCGTCCTGCACCATCAGGTGAGCGCGCGAGGGCATCAGGTAACGCTTGCTGCCCTTGGCGCCCTTGACGACGATGGTCGGCTGGCGCTTCTCGTCGGGCGAGTCGGTGACCACCCAGCGCGACAGGCCGGTGACCTCGTCCACTTCTTCGTGCAGCGTCAGGCCTTCCTGCAAGTCGCGGAACGCGACGGCGCCGCCGATTTCGGTAAGTATCGCGAACGTGTAGGGGTCCCACTCGACCAGCACCTGGCCCAGGGTGAGCGGCTGACCGTCGGTGACCTTCACCTTGGCGCCGTACACCACCGAGTAGCGCTCTTTCTCCCGGCCCTTCTCGTCCACCACGGCAATGGAGCCGTTGCGGTTCATCACCACCAGGTCGCCGGTCTTGGAGCGCACGGTCTGGAGGTTGATGAACCGGGCAAAGCCGTTGGCCTTGGCCTCCAGGCGCGACTGCTCGCTAACTCGGGACGCGGTGCCGCCGATGTGGAAGGTCCGCATCGTGAGCTGCGTGCCCGGCTCGCCGATGGACTGCGCCGCGATGACGCCGACTGCTTCGCCCAGTTCGACCAGGCGGCCGGACGCCAGGTTGCGGCCGTAGCACATCACGCAAACGCCGCGCTTGGATTCGCAGGTCAGCACGGAACGGATCTTGACGCGCTCGATGCCGGCCGACTGAATAGCGCTGGCAAGGTCTTCACTGATCTCCTGGTTGACATCAACGATGACGTTGCCTTCGTAGTCCTTGATCTTCTCGAGCGAGACGCGGCCCACAATGCGGTCGCGCAGCGGCTCAATGATTTCGCCCGACTCGACGATGGAGCCGACGTAGATGCCGTCCACCGTGCCACAGTCGTATTCGCTGACGATAACATCCTGGGCCACGTCAACGAGGCGGCGGGTCAGGTAGCCGGAGTCGGCGGTCTTCAGCGCGGTGTCGGCCAGGCCCTTGCGCGCGCCGTGGGTTGAAATGAAGTACTGCAACACGGTCAGGCCTTCGCGGAAGTTGGCCGTGATCGGAGTTTCGATGATCTCACCCGAGGGCTTCGCCATCAGGCCGCGCATACCGGAGAGCTGGCGGATCTGCTGTTTCGAGCCGCGAGCGCCGGAGTCGGCCATGACGTAAATCGGGTTGATGGTGCCCTTCTTGTCCTCTTCCTGCATGGCCGAGAACATCTCGTCGGCGACTTTTTCGGTGATGCCCGACCAGATTTCGATGACCTTGTTGTAGCGTTCGCCGTTGGTGATGGCGCCGTCCAGATACTGCTGCTGCACGGCCACCACCTGCTTCTCGGCGTCGCGCACCAGGTCGCGCTTCACCTTGGGGATGACCATGTCGTCGATGCCGATGGAGAGGCCGGCGCGGGTGGCATAGAGGAACCCGAGCTGCTTGATCTCATCGAGCATCTTGACGGTCGTCTCCAGGCCGAAACGCAGATAACAGTAGTTGACCAGCGCGCCAATGCCCTTTTTCTTCAGCAGGCCGTTGATGAACGGCATGTCCTTGGGCAAGTGATCGTTCAGGATGGCGCGGCCCACGGTGGTCTTGATGTACTGCCGCTCCAGTCGCACCGGTTCCGTGTGGATCACGTCCTGATCGTCGTAGGCGGTGGTCAGATCAATGACGTCGCCGGTGTAGCGCAGGCGGATGGGCGAGAGTGTTTCGACCTCGCCCGCCTGCAACGCCAGCAGCACTTCATCAATGTTGGCGAAGGCCCGGCCCTCGCCCTTGGCGCCGGGCTTCTCCTTGGACAGATAGTAGATGCCGAGGACCATGTCCTGCGTGGGCACGGTGATCGGCTGGCCGGAGGCGGGCGACAGGATGTTGTGCGAGCTGAGCATGAGCACGCTGGCTTCAACCTGCGCCTCGGGGGACAGTGGGATGTGCACGGCCATCTGGTCGCCGTCGAAGTCGGCGTTGAAGGCGGTGCAGACCAGCGGGTGAATCTTGATGGCCTTGCCTTCCACCAGCACCGGCTCAAAAGCCTGGATGCCGAGGCGGTGCAGGGTGGGCCTACGCGCTTGCCCAGCAGGTTCTGGCGGAAGCGGCCCTGCTTGCCCTTGAGCGTGTCGCTGAGCGACTTCAGCGGGCGGTTGTTGGCGCCACGCAGCACGCGGCCGCGGCGTCCATTGTCAAACAGCGCGTCCACCGCTTCCTGCAACATGCGCTTTTCGTTGCGCACGATGACCTCGGGCGCGTGCAGGTCCATCAGCTTCTTCAACCGGTTGTTGCGGTTGATGACCCGGCGATATAGGTCGTTCAGGTCGCTGGTGGCGAAGCGGCCGCCGTCGAGCGGAACGAGCGGACGCAGCTCCGGCGGGATGACCGGGAGCACGTCGAGGATCATCCACTGAGGCTTGTTGCCCGACTTGCGGAACGCCTCGACGACCTTGAGCCGCTTGGCGTACTTGAGCCGCTTCTGCATGGACGGCTCGTCTTTCATCTTCTGGCGCAGCTCGGCGGAGAGTTCCTCGACGTCCACGCGCTTGAGCAGTTCCTTGATGGCCTCGGCGCCCATCATGGCCTTGAAGCCGGTGGGCCGATACTGCTGGTCGAGTTCGCGGAACTTGGACTCTTCCTTGATGACCTCGCGCTCTTTGACCGGGGCGTCGCCGGGATCGACGACCACATAGGCCTCGAAGTAGAGCACGGACTCGAGGTCGCGCAGGCTGATGTCGAGCAGATGGCCGATGCGGCTGGGCAGGCCCTTGAAGAACCACACATGGGAACAGGGCGAAGCCAGCTCGATATGGCCGAGGCGCTCACGGCGGACCTTCGACAAAGTGACTTCCACGCCGCACTTGTCGCAGATGACGCCGCGGTGCTTCATGCGCTTGTACTTGCCGCACAGGCACTCCCAGTCGGTGACCGGGCCGAAGATGCGGGCGCAGAACAGGCCGTCACGCTCGGGCTTGAAGGTACGGTAATTGATCGTCTCCGGCTTGGTGACTTCGCCGTGCGACCAGCTCCGGATCTTCTCGGGCGAGGCCAGGCTGATACGGATAGCGTCGAAATCAGCGATCGAATTTCCGAGATCGAACGGACTCGAACGGTACAAAGTTGCCTCCAATGTGCGGCAGAGCGCTGCCGCCAGCGGCCCCGAACAGCAGTTGCCAGTAGCCAGGTATCAGTTGCCAGTCGGGCACTGCCGGCTTCAACTTGCGGCCCGTGCGGCTCGGAGCACCGCTGCACGAGCTTGAAAATCACAAAGAGCGCTAAATCCTGCGGTCGTCAGTTGCTGCTGCCCACGGGCAACTGGCAACTGACAACTGAGAGCTAATCGGCCGCGGTGGCGGCCTGCTTGCGGTCGCCGGTTTCGGCGGCCTTGATCAGCTCGACATCCAGACAGAGCGACTGCAATTCGCGAATCAGTACGTTGAACGATTCCGGCACGCCGGGCTCGATCGCGGCTTCGCCCTTGACGATGGCCTCGTAAATCTTGGTACGGCCATAGACGTCGTCGGACTTGGCGGTGAGCAGCTCCTGGAGAATGTAGGCGGCGCCGTAGGCTTCCAGCGCCCACACTTCCATTTCGCCGAAGCGCTGGCCCCCGAACTGCGCTTTGCCACCCAGCGGCTGCTGGGTGATGAGCGAGTAGGGGCCGATGGAGCGGGCGTGAATCTTGTCGTCCACCAGGTGCGACAGCTTGAGCATGTAGATATAGCCGACGGTGACGGGCTGCTCGAACTGCTCGCCGGTCATGCCGTCGTGCAGGTAGGTCTTGCCCGAAGTCGGCAGGCCGGCCTCTTCCAGCAGCGACTTGATTTCGTCTTCCTTGGAGCCGTCGAACACGGGCGATGAGAAGTACACGCCGCGCTTGAGGGAGGCGGCGAGTTCCATCAGTTCGTCCTCATCGAGGTCGCCGATAGAGTCGCCGAACGGCGTGTTCTTGAACATGGCCTTCAGCTCGCGCCGCAGCACTTCCGCGCGCGTGTTGCCCTCCATCCAGCGGGCGACCTTCTGGGCCAGTTCGTGCGACGCCCAGCCGAGATGCGTCTCCAGGATCTGGCCGACGTTCATACGGGAAGGAACGCCCAGCGGATTGAGCACGATCTCCACGGCGGTGCCGTCGTTCAGATACGGCATGTCTTCCTCGGGCAGGATGCGCGCAATGACGCCCTTGTTCCCGTGGCGGCCGGCCATCTTATCGCCGACGCTCAGCTTGCGCTTCATGGCGACATAGACTTTGACCAGCTTGATCACGCCGGGCGGCAGTTCGTCCCCCTTTTGGAGCTTCTCGACTTTCTCGCGGACGATCTTGCGCAGCACGTCAATCTGGCGCGAAGTCATCTCTTCGATTTCGTCAATCTGCTCGTTAACGCGCGGGTCCTTGTCGGCGTACTTGATGCGTTTGAGGTTGCGCGTCGAGATGCGCTCGATGGTGTCGCGGTCGAGGATGGTGCCCTTGGTCAAGAGGCGCTTGTTGGTGCGCTCATCGTGCAGGTCGGCCATGACCTCCTTGCCGCCGAGAATGGCGTCGAGACGCTTGAGGCGCTCGTCGGTCAGAATGCGGATTTCGTCCGCCAGGTTCTTTTCCAGCTTGGCGACCTGAGCGGCCTCGATCTGCTTGGAGCGCTCGTCTTTTTCCTGGCCCTTGCGGGAGAAGATCTTGACATCCACGACCGTGCCCTCGATGCCCGGAGGGCAGGTGAGGGAGGCGTCGCGGACATCGCCGGCCTTCTCGCCGAAGATGGCGCGCAGCAGCTTCTCTTCGGGAGTAAGCTGCGTTTCGCCCTTGGGCGTGACCTTGCCAACGAGGATTGAGCCCGGCTTGACGTTGGCGCCGATGCGGATCACGCCGCTTTCATCCAGATCGCGCAGCGCGGATTCGCTGACGTTGGGGATATCGCGGGTGATTTCTTCCGGACCAAGCTTGGTGTCGCGCGCTTCAATCTCGAACTCCTCGATGTGCACGCTGGTGTAGTAATCCTCTTTCACCAGCTTCTCGGAAACGAGGATGGCGTCTTCGAAGTTGTAGCCGCGCCAGGGCATGAAGGCCACCAGCACGTTGCGTCCCAGCGCCAGTTCGCCCATCTCGGTGCAGGGGCCGTCGGCGATAACCTGGCCTTTGACCACGCGCTGGCCCTTACGCACGATGGGCTTCTGGTTGATGCAGGTGTTCTGGTTGGACCGCTTGAACTTGGTGAGCTGATAAATGTCGCTGCCCACCTCGCGGGACAACTGCATGGGGTGGTGCTCACCCTCAACGCGGACGATGATGCGCTCGGAGTCCACCGAGTCAACGATGCCGCTGCGGCGGGCCAAGACGGTCGCGCCGGAGTCGCGCGCGGTCACGCCTTCCATGCCAGTGCCGACCAGGGGGGCCTCGGCGCGAAGCAGAGGCACCGACTGGCGCTGCATGTTGGCGCCCATCAGCGCGCGGTTGGCGTCGTCGTGCTCCAGGAAGGGAACGAGCGAAGCGGCGACGGAGACGAGCTGCTTGGGGCTGACGTCCACGTAGTCCACTTCCTCGCGGTTGACCAGGACGAAGTTGCCCTGCTTGCGGGCGTTGACCAGTTCGGCGACAATGCGGCCCTTTTCGTCCAGCTCGATATTGGCCTGTGCGATAGTGTGGCGGTCTTCTTCCCAGGCCGACAGGTAGAACGAGTGGGGCTCGTAATCAATCTGGCGCTTGCGCCGTTCCTTCAGATCGGCGTTGGTTTTCTCGACCACGTGCTTCTCAAGGTGATCGCCCACCTTGTAATCGCTGTCGCCGGCGTTGACCACCGTCACGTAGTCAAGCACGCGGCCGTCCTTCACCCGCCGATACGGCGACTCGATAAAGCCGTAATCGTTAATGCGGGCGTAGCAGCTCAGAGACGAGATGAGGCCGATGTTCGGACCTTCCGGCGTCTCGATGGGGCAGATACGGCCGTAGTGCGTCGGGTGAACGTCGCGAACTTCGAACCCGGCGCGCTCACGCGAGAGGCCGCCCGGACCAAGCGCCGAGAGGCGGCGTTTGTGGGTGATTTCCGAGAGCGGGTTCGTCTGGTCCATGAACTGCGACAACTGCGACGACCCGAAGAACTCGCGGATGGCGGCCATGACCGGCTTGGCGTTGACCAGGTCGTGGGGCATGGCCGTGGACATCTCCTGGTACACGCTCATCTTTTCCTTGATGGCGCGTTCCATGCGGACCAGGCCGATGCGGAACTGGTTCTCCAACAGCTCGCCGACAGCGCGCACGCGGCGGTTGCCGAGGTGATCGATGTCGTCCACCGAACCGATGTTCTTGCGCAGCTTGAGCAGGTAGCGGATGGTGGCGTAGAAATCGTCCGGCTCGAGCGTGCGGTTGTCGAGACTGGTGGCGTCGGCCTTGTCGAACAGCTTGATATTGAACTTTAAGCGGCCAACGCGGGAGAAGTCGTACTTGCGCGGATCGAAGAACATGCCCTGGAACAGCGCGGTGGCGGTGTCCAGAGTCGGCGGATCGCCGGGACGAAGCTTGCGGTAGATTTCAATCAGGGCTTCCTGCGGGGTCTTCACGCTGTCCCGGCGCAAGGTGGCACTGATGACCGTGCCCACGTCGTCCTTCTCGGGGAAGAACAGGTGGAGCTCGGAGACGCCGGCGTCCATGAACTTGGACAGCTTGTCGCTGGTCAGTTCGTTGTTGGCTTCGAGCAGGACTTCGCCCGTGTTGGTATCAATCACGTCGGCGGCAACGTAGGCGCCTTCGAGGTCGCTGATGTCGATCTCAACTTCGGTGATCTTTTGCTTCTGGAGCTCGCGCAAGATCTGCTGGTTGACCTTGCGGCCCGAATGCGCGATTTCTTCCCCGCCCTTGCCCTTGATGGAGTGGGCCAGCTTCATGCCGAGCAAGTTCGTGGGCCGCTCGATGCCGGGCTCCAGCGTCCAGAAGAGCTTGTTGTCGCGGGCAGCGATGCGGTCAACGGTGTAGAAGGTGCGCAGGATGTCCTCGTCGCTGCGCAGCCCCAAGGCGCGCAGGAAGATCGAGCCGAGAAACTTGCGCTTGCGGTCGATGCGGACATAGAGCACGTTCTTCTGGTCGTATTCGAACTCGACCCAAGAACCCCGGTAGGGAATGATCTTGCCCAGAAAGTAGGTGCGGTTGTTGGCGGTTTCGAAGAAGACGCCCGGCGAGCGGTGCAACTGGCTGACGATGACGCGCTCGGTGCCGTTGATGATGAAAGTCCCGTTTTCCGTCATCAGGGGCACATCGCCGAAGAAAACTTCCTGCTCTTTGATGTCGCGGATGGACTTATTGCCGGTTTCCGGGTCCTTGTCGAAGATGGTGAGGCGCATGGTGACCTTGAGGGGAGCGGAATAGGTCATGCCGCGCTCCTCGCACTCGGCCACGTCGTACTTGAGTTGCAGTCCCACCGGGTCGCCGCACTTGTTGCAAAAATCGGGGGTATTCGCGTTATAAGTGCCGCACTTGGTGCAGAGCACGTCGCCCGGGTGGAAGGGGTCGGTGATGACCGTCGCTCCGCAATTGCGGCAGGTGGTGCGCAGGTGGTGCAGACCTTTCAGGTGGCCGCACTTGCACTCCCAGTTGCCGATGGCATAATCCACGAACTCGAGCTGCGAGACATTGCGGAAGTCGGTAATGGGAAACACCGATTGAAAAACCGACTGAAGACCGGCATCATCCCGCTCGCTCGGCAATTTGTCCATTTGCAGGAAGCGGTCGTAAGAACGCTTCTGCACCTCAATGAGGTTGGGGATCTGGATGGTTGCCGGAATTTTGGAGAAGTCCAGTCGCTGACGAAAAGCGTTAGTGTTGCTGTTTGGCATTGAAGCTCCTAAATGGCCCGGACTCTTTCCGCCGCGCCCGAACGGCGGATGCAACAGCCGGGCAGCCTCCCTACGAAGGAGGCGACGAAATCCATGACGCGGCCACGCAACTCAGAGCGTGGACCCTGCGGAAAAAGCAGCACGCGCCCGCAGGGACGTGTTTCCCCTGGGGCGCCAAGCGAGGCGCTTTGCCTTGGTTGAATTGTGTATTCCCGCGCCAGTGTCGGCCTGTATCCGTCCCGGATGGGCGGGACGGCCCGCCAATATCAAACACCCGTGGTTGACGCACGGGCTCGAAAACCTCTCCTGCGCGAACTCCCGCCAGTTCGCGCGGCAGTTCAGACTGCGATCGGTTTCCTTCTTATCCTTGTGTTTAGATGTGCCAATTGCTTGTTCGGCTTCATTTCCCGTAAAGCTTTTCTGACCTCCGACCCACGCCTACGCCCACCCTGTCGCGCGAATGGCGCGCGACAAGGGTGGGGCAACCCCTGGTCCTTCGCGGGGGAAGTGATCTTTGCCCCCGCGCAATTGCAACAGCCGTTACTTGATTTCGACGGTGGCGCCGGCTTCCGTGAACTTCTTCTTGATGTTCTCGGCTTCTTCCTTGCTGACGCCTTCCTTGATCGGCTTGGGCGCGCCGTCTACCAGGTCCTTGGCCTCCTTCAGGCCCAGGCTGGTGACTTCGCGGACAGCCTTGATGACGTTGATCTTGTTGGCGCCCACGCCGGTAAGGATGACGCTGAATTCCGTCTTCTCTTCCGCCGGGGCCGCCGCTGCCCCGGCGCCCGCCGCTGCGCCGCCGGCAACCATCACCGGGGCGGCTGCCGCGGCCGACACGCCCAGGCGCGATTCCAGCTTCTTGACCAACTCCGCCGCTTCCAACAGCGACAAGCCTACGATCTGCTCTTCCAACGCTTGCAAATCCGCCATTTCCATATCTCCGATTATCAGTTGTATTGGTCGATTCGTTATCCAGTCATCGAGGCTTCCGATGCGCCCAGACTGCGCGCCTGACAACTGATAACCAAAATCGTTGTCCGTTTCCCGTTCCCGTTCCCTGTCGCACCATGCGAACGGGAACCCCGGAACGGGAAACGGGAAACCCGTTATGCGCCGGCTTGCTCGGCGGCGCCGCCTGCAAACTTGTTTTCCTTTACGCCCTGGTTGATGACCACGGCCAGATCGCGGCCGGTGGCGTTCAGCACCGTAACCAGGCGTTGTGCCGGAGCACTGATGAGGAACAGCAACTTGCTCATCAGCTCTTCGCGCGACGGCATGGTGGCCAGCGATTCGACTTCCTTGACGCTGAGGACCTTGCCCTCGAGGACACCGGCTTTGACGGTGAACTCGGGGTTTTCCTTGACGTACTTCTGGAGCGCCTTGGCGAGGGCGACCGGGTCGCCTTCGGTGTACGCGATGGAAGTGACGCCGGCCAGGTTCTGAAGAGCGGCTTCCAGCTTGGTGCCCTTGGCGGCGCGCTCGACGAGGGTGTTCTTTACCACGCGATAGCGGGCGCCGGCGCCCCGCACCGTCTTACGCAGCTCGAAATCCTGGGCGACGGTCAGCTTGCCAAAGGTGGCGACAATCGCGCCTCCAGCTTTTTTCAGGTCCTGGTGAAGCTTTTCGACTTGTTCAACCTTCTTCTGCTTGGTGAGAGCCATTGCGAATCCTTATCAGTAGCCGGCTTCACTGCCGGCGGGCCCTGCACGGGCCTTCAATTTTTGTCAACCCACATCTGCGAAAAGCGCGCAGATGTGGGGCACCACACCAGGTGGGTCACAAGCCCTTGGCCGCAGCTTCGGCGGCGGTGACGTCCAGCGGGATGCCCGGGCCCATGGTCGAGCTCAAATAGATGCTCTTGACGTACTTGCCCTTGGCCGCCGCCGGTTTGGCCTTGATCACCGAGGTGATGACGGCGCGCGCGTTGTCCACCAGCTTGTCGGCGTCGAAGGAAATCTTGCCCACCGGCACGTGGACCAGCGCGGTCTTGTCGGTACGGTACTCGACCTTGCCGGCCTTGAGTTCCTGGACCGCCTTGCCAATCTCGAAGGTGACCGTGCCGGTCTTCGGGTTCGGCATCAGGCCGCGAGGCCCGAGGACCTTGCCCAGGCGGCTGAGGGAGCGCATCATGTCGGGGGTGGCGACGATGGCGTCGTAATCCAGCCAGTTTTCCTTCTGGATTTTTTCCACCATGTCCTCGCCGCCGACAAAGTCGGCGCCCGCCTGCTCGGCTTCGCGGATTTTGTCCGGGCCGACTACTGCCAGGACGCGCTTCGACTTGCCCAGCCCGTGCGGCAAAACGACGGTGCCGCGCACCATCTGGTCGGCATGCTTGGGATCGACGCCGAGACGCAGGGTGACGTCCACCGTCTCGTCAAACTTGGCGAACTTCACTTTTTGCAGCAACGTGACCGCTTCGGGCAACTGGTACGGACGTGGCTCGACCGCCGCGCGCGCTTTCTGAACGTTCTTGCCAGCTTTTCTGCTCATTTGACTCCTTGTCTCCTACCGTCCCGCGTTGACCTGCGAGACCGTAGTGGTTGCGACAGCTAATTTGGTAATTGCGTAACTTGGTAATTGGGTAATTGAAAACGCCTGCTTTACGACTTCTTGCAATTACCCGATTACTTAATTACCAAGTTACCCAATTACTTCAATGCCCATGGAGCGGGCCGTACCCTTGACGCTTTTGATCGCGGCGTCCAGCGAAGCTGCGTTGAGGTCGGGCATTTTCTGCTTGGCGATCTCTTCCACCTGCTTCTCAGTGACGCGGCCAACTTTGTCCTTGTTGGGCGTGCCGGAACCCTTGGCGATGCCCGCGGCGCGCTTCAACAGCACCGGCGCCGGCGGCGTCTTGGTGACGAAGGTGAACGAGCGGTCGTTGTAAACCGTCACCACCACCGGAATGATCAGCCCTTCGAGTTCCTTCTGGCTGGTCTTGGCATTGAACTGCTTACAGAATTCCATGATGTTGATCTGCGCCTGACCAAGCGCCGGACCAACCGGGGGCGCGGGGGTCGCCTTGCCCGCCGCGATCTGCAACTTCACCTGACCTGTTACCTTCTTTGCCATGCTTCTCTCTTTTCGTGTCCGGCCGTGAGTCTAGGATTTTCGGCTCACGGAACCGGCGCGTAATTGTTATCGGCTGTCGGCTCTCGGCTGTCGGCTCTCGGCTGTCAGCCCGCTGATTGTAGCAACGGCGGCTAAGCCACCTTCTCTACCTGGCCGAACTCCAGTTCGACCGGGGTTGCGCGACCGAAGATAGTGACCATGACTTTCAAGGTCTCGCGGTCTTCGTTGACTTCGTCCACCACGCCGGTAAAGGTCGCAAACGGACCCTCGGTGATGCGCACCTGCTCGTTCTTCTCAAACTTGACTTTAAGCTTGGGCTTTTCCTTGCCCTCGGCGACGCGAAAGACAATGTGCTGGACTTCTTCCTCGCTAAGCGGCGTGGGATCGTTCGCGGTGCCGACAAAGCCGGTCACACGCGGGGTGCTCTTGACCACGTGCCAGACGTGGTCGCCATCGCCGCCGCTGCGGAAGCCGGTGAGATCCATCTCGACCAGCACATAGCCGGGATAAAACATGCGTTCGCTGGTGTACTTGCGCCCGCCGCGGACTTCGGTAACTGCTTCGGTGGGGATCAGCACACGGCCGATCTTGCCTTCCAAGCCGAAGGCCTTGATGCGCGACTCCAGGGATTCCTTTACCTTGCGCTCAAAACCCGAATAGGTGTGGATGATGTACCACTTCATGTTCGGGTTCACCGGCTGCTCAGGCGCGGCTGTGCCCTCAGGCGCCACCGGCGGTTGCGCGCCGTTACCGGATGCCTGGGGCTGTTCGTTTTCCTGTCTTTCGTTTTCCATAACGATGTTGTTGCCTGGCCGCCCGCTATTGTTGCGAGAAGTAACGCAGCAGGCGGTCGATGGCGTGCCCGATGGCCGTATCGATCAGCCAGAAATACGCACCGAACAGGAACACCGTGATGATGACAACGATGGTGGTCGCCTGCACCTCTTTGCGGGTGGGCGTGGTCACCTTCTTCATCTCGGTACGCACTTCGGTGTAGAAGCTCTTCACGCGCTGCGGCAGGCCCTTTACCTTGCCGCCGAAGTCTTCGGCGAATCCCGCCGCGGCTGCTGTTTTGGCCATTTTTCCGGTCCTGCTTTCTACTGCCATTGGCATCCCTGTTCGGCCCTCGTTCGTGATCCGGTCGCCTCCTGAGGCAGAAACTGGCAGGGGCGGAGGGATTCGAACCCCCAAGTCCGGTTTTGGAGACCGGCAGTTTAAC
>JBHGBA010000006.1:0-85656 GCA_041946775.1 Terriglobales bacterium | reverse complement strand
TACCAAACCAGGCGTGACTTTCATCTTGTTTGGTGGGCCGAAGGTCCATGTGGCACTCGCGATGACAAAACGGAATAGCTGAAACTTCCTGCGGCTGCTTTGGAATCGCTGCAACGGGAAACGGGCAACGGGCAACGGCTTCAGAAGTGCTGCCGCAGATCCGCGAACTTCTCCACCACCAGCAGTTTTCCCCGGGCCCCTTCGCCCTGCACTTCGCAGTCTTCCAGCACCCAGGTCATGTCGTTGGGGATGAACACCGCGTTCAGGCCGACCGCCAGCGCAGGATTGATGTCCGACACCGGGCTGTTGCCGATCATCCAGGTCTGGTCTTTGATGAGCGCGTACTTGCCGACGACCGAGCGATATGCGGCGGTATCTTTCTCGGCGACAATTTCCACCGCGGAGAAGTAGTCCTTCAGCCCTGAGCGTTCAATCTTGCCCGATTGCTCGGCGACATTGCCCTTGGTCACCATGATCAGGTGATGGCGCCCGGCCAGGTAGTCGAGCGTGTCGGGCACGCCGTCAAAAACTTCCAGCGGGTGGGAGGCGATTTCGTGCGCGAGGCCGTGAATGATCTCGTGGATCGCAGGGGTGATCGGCTCCAACGACAGCCGCTCGAAGGTGTCGGCCAGCGCGTGGGCGAAGCTGTGAAGCCCGTAGCCGTGCTTCACGATGCACTCGCGTTCCACCTCATTCAGCACCTGGCGTACTTCTTTCGGTGTGTATTCCTGGTGGTTCAGGTAGGAGATGAAGTTGGCGATGGCGCGCTCGAAATAGACGTTATTCGCCCACAGCGTGTCGTCGGCATCAATCAGCAGGGTCTGCGAGCCATTCTGGTGAAGAATCTTGCCCATGGCAGATTTCAATCATACAAAATCAGTGGGCAACTCGCTGCGCGAAAGAAGGACCAAGGCTCCGCAGAAGATTACTGGCCTTGAGCGCTACCCGGCCGTGACCAAATACGTGCAGCACAGGCGGCAACATCAAGAAAAGGGCGTGCAGCACGACAGCGCACCGCAGTTGACGCTCGGAGGGAGAAAACTTCGCCAGAAACAGACCTAGCCAGGACATGATGAATCTCCTGGGGATCAGCAAATCGGCCTCGGCATTCTTGTTTGGACACGCTTGTTTGGACACGGCATCAGCGTGTGCGCTTTCAGGTCCCGCAACTGCATGAAGGCGAAGCGTCATTCTGAGGCGGGGCTGTCGGAAGCACAAGTGACCGCGTCGCCATTACCGAAATTATGATTCCCGAAACAGACCATGACGTGGAGATGGTGACGTAATCCAAATCCCGCCTCGGCAGGGCACGGTCTGGCTGCTCGTCTTTGTTACAATCCGCCCCATATGAACAAAGTGGCAGTGGCCCTGCTTGTTCTGTTCGCCCTGATCCTGTCTGCCAACGCCCAGAAGAAAACCAAGCCGCACCCGCGCAACGGCACCGGCCCAATTGGCGGCGGACGCGTCGGCACCGGAGCGGTCTCGAAGAATTGGAAAGTCGCGCCCAATCTCGACCAGATGCTGGCGCAGTTGAAGACCGTACGCATGCCGTTCGACGCTGCGCGGCTCAGCGCTCGCGAGCGCCAAATCGTCGAGAAACTGGTGGAGGCGTGCAATTACCTCGAAGCTGCTTTCTGGCGGCAGAGCGACTCGGAGGCCCTGCGCCTGTATCAGCAACTGGAGGGCAGCAAGCATCCGCAAGACGAGAAGCTGCGCCGTTTGTTATTCATCAATGTTAGCCGCTGGCACCAGGTCGGGGGGCAACCGATTGTCGGCTCCGACCGCATGCCGCCGGGACGCGAGTTTTATCCCCCGGGTCTCACCCGCGAGCAGATTGAGGCCTACGTCAAGGCCAACCCGAACAAGAGAGCCGAGATCTACAGCCCCTACACCGTCGTGCGGCGCAATGGCGCGGAGCTTGAGGGCATTCCCTACCGCATCGTGTATCGGCCATGGCTGCAAAGGGCCGCAGCCGCGCTGCGCGAAGCTGCCAATCTCAGCACCGATGGCCATTTCCAGAATTTCCTCAAACTGCGCGCGGACGCTTTGCTCAGCGACAACTACTACACCAGTGATCTTGCCTGGCTCGACCTGAAGGACGCGAGGATTGATCTGATCTTTGCGCCGTATGAGACCTACCTCGACGAGGTGCTGGGCGTGAAGACCTCCTACGGCGCGGCCATTCTGATTCGCAACGATGCGGAAAGCCGTAAGCTTGCGCTGTTCGAGAAATACGTGCCTGAAATCCAGGATGCCTTGCCGCTGCCGCCCGAGGACCGGCCGTCGAAAAAGGGTCTGGAGACTCCCATGGAAGTGGTGGATTCGCCCTTCCGCACCGGCGACCTCGAGCACGGCTACCAGGCAGTGGCGGACAATCTGCCCAACGATCCGCGAATCCATAAAGAGAAGGGGTCGAAGAAGATCTTTTTCAAGAATTTCATGGACGCGCGTGTCAGTCACATCATCCTGCCGCTGGCCCAGCGCATGATGACCCCAGCGCAAGCCAAGCTGGTGAACGGCGAATCGTACCTGGCGCACACCCTGATGCACGAGATCGCGCACGGCATCGGTCCGGCATACGCGCGCGTCGAAGGCAAGCAGGTAGACATCCGCGAGGCCATCGGTCCAGCCTACTCCGGGCTTGAAGAGGCCAAGGCCGACGTGCTGGGGATGTTCGCCCTCATGTGGATGATGGATCGGGGCCATCTGCCGGCGGCGAATCGCGACTCGTACTATGCCTCCTACATCGCCGATTTCTTCCGCACAGTACGCTTTGGCCTGGGCGAGGCCCACAGCCAGGCCGGCATGATGGAGTTCAACTATCTGGTGGACCAGAAGGCCATCACGCGCGACCCGGTCACAGGGCGCTACAGTATTGACACCACAGCGATGGCTCCGGCTGTCAACCGCCTGCTGAAGGAGTTGCTGGAGCAGGAAGCCACCGGCGACCGCGCGCGCACCGAGGCGTGGTTCAAGAAATACGGAGCCATGCCGCCGGACCTCGAGGCCGCGCTCAAGAAGCAAAGCGACGTTCCGGTTGATATTGACCCGGTGTTCTCATTCCCGGTGAAGGTGCAGTGAGCGGGCCGGCTGGCGGGTAGTGCATCCAGCAACATGCGAACCTGCATCAAATTGGGACAACACCCAGGTATCAGGGACAAAACTTGCCAGCAGGGGAACTACATACATATAATCGCGCTCTCCCCGTGTGTGTGTGTTTTCTAACGACCAACCGGGGTGTAAACTCGTTTGCTTGTCGCCATTTGGGTCCGGAGTGTGCGCCGCCACCTCTTTGGGGCGGGAGCGCAGGTTGGGTGGTGTGTGGTTGCAGCCCCCGCCATACTTGCTAAGGAGTAATCGATGAAGATGTCGCTCGTGATGCTCGTGCTTGTGCTGGCTTTTACCGCTGTCGCGCAAAGCACGCCACCGCAGCAGCCAGGGCAACCGGCTGCTCCGCAACAGCCCGCGACCGGCGCTCCGGCCGGACAGCAGCCCGCCGGAGCCGCGCAGGGCACAGCCGCTCCCGCCGGACAACAGCCCTCGGCAGGCGCGCAGGGCGCTGCTCCACAGCAAGAGCAGCAGAAGACCATCAAGGACCCCGCCGAGTACAACGCATATCTGAACGCCATCCAGCAGGGCACGCCACAGGCCAAGTCGGTGGCGCTGGAAGGCTTTCTCCAGCAGTACCCCAACAGCATCGTCAAGGAAGATGCGCTGGAATTGCTGATGGCTACCTACCAGCAAATGGGCAACATGCAGAAGGTGATTGAAACCGCCAACCGCCTGCTGCAAGTCAATCCCAACAACCTGCGAGCGCTGGCGCTGATGGCCTACTTGAAACGCGGCCAGGCCGAGCAGGGTGGCCCCCAGGCGCAGCAGAACTTGACGGAAGCGCAGCAGTACGCGCAACGTGGCTTGCAGGCTTTACAGGCTGCGACCAAGCCAGCGGGCATGTCGGATGCAGATTTCGTGAAGCTCAAGACGGAAACTGCCGCCATCTTTAACGGCGTGGCTGGGCTTGCAGCTTTGCAGAACAAAAACTACCCCGAAGCACAGCAGTACTTGTCGCAGGCGGTGAAAACCAATCCAAACAACCTGGCCGACGTGTACCCGCTGGCGTTGGCCTATCTGTCCGCGCCGGAGCCGAATTACATCGAGGGCCTGTGGTACATCGCCCGCGCTGTCAACCTGGCGGCGCCCAATCCGGCCGCCCAGCAGCAGATCGCTAAGTACGGACGTTCTTCGTATGTCAAGTACCACGGCAACCCTGAGGGTTGGGACCAGGTAGTTCAGATGGCTGCCTCCAGCCCCACGCCGCCGGCCGGCTTCACCATCAAACCGCGGCCCACGCCCGCCGAGGAAGCCGCCCTTCTGGTGCAGAGCAAGGCGGTGAAGGACATGAGCTTTGACGAGTTCCAGCTCATCTTCACCTCCGGCAACCAGCAGGCCGCCGATACCGTGTGGAACGAAATTAAGGGCAAGCCGATTGCCTTTGCGGCCAAAGTCATCGAAGCGAAGCCCAAGCAGTTGTTGCTGTCGGCAACCGCTGCCGACATTGAAAAGAATCTCGCCGATGTCACGGTGGAGATGGTTGCGGCCATTCCGCCCAAGTTCATGCCCAAAGTCGGCAACATGACCCAGGTGGAAGGCACCCCGGTCTCCTACACGGCGCAACCGTTCATGATAACGATGGAAAAGGGCACGCTGATCGGCGCCAAGCCGGCAGAAACCACGCCCGCCAAGAAGTCGCCGGCGCGCCGGCGTCCGTCGCGTTAAGGAGAACTCAAGCACAAGCACGACGGCCTCCCGCCCGGGAGGCCGTAGTTTTGTCTGCTCTTTCCTCTCCTCTGCGCCGTCTGTGACCTTTGCGTCCTCTGCATTCCGCGGTTGTTGTTACTGCACCCGCTGCAGGCGCTCGATCAGCTTCTGCGCCAGGTTTTCGTCGGACTCCGACCACAATACACGACCGCTGATGCCGCAGTTTTTCTCGATCACGCTGGTGAAGCTGACCAGCTTTTGCACGTTGGCCCGGACGCGTGCCTCTATACCCGGCGTGAATTCCTGCTCTTCGTAGAGAAAAGGCGTGTCGAGTCCGAAATCAACCTGGATGTGGCCGTTCTGCTGATACGCCTGCTCCTCAAAGTCGGTCCCGTGGGTGATGAATTTCGCTGGTGACGGCACGACCAGCATTTCCTCTCCGCCCTCCACCGGTACCCATAAATCCCAGTACGTCTCGAACACGTACGCGTAGTCGGTGTGGAGGAACTCGCTGGTGATAGCAACTGCCTGCTCAGGATCAAGTCCCGGGCGAAAGCGCCGCTCCAGCACGGTGGGCTCCGTCCAGGAAACCGGGTGGACCGACAGATACGAGACCCCTGGGCGTTGCGCCGAAAAGGGAAACTGGCGCAGCACGGAGACTGTTCGCAGCATCATCTCGGCCGCGGAGAACGAAGGAAACCAGAGACTCAAAAACAGGGCGTCGGCCATGCGAGTATTAGGGGCGGCACTGAAAGAGCGCGTTGCCCATTGTAGAACGACAAGCTTTAGCTTCTGGTGCTAGCTGATACGGTGCCGGGTCGTAGCGCCGCCGTCCCGGCGGCGGGCCCGGCAGCCGAGACGGCGGCGCTACGATTCCCGCTACTGCTTGGGGGCGTAGTAGCCCTGGCGAGCGCGGACCTTCATGTTCTTGCGGCTCGGAGTCTCGATCTCAATGGTGCGGAAGCGGCCGTCGGCAACAAAATCGGCCGGCTTGTAGGCCAGCGCGTACTGGCTGCGCAGCTCGTCCTGGATTTCGACGAAGGCGTTGGCCACATCTTCCACTTTGAACGGGAAAAATGCCCGCCCGCCGGTGGCTTCCGCCATGCGCTCCAGCACCTTGTCGCCGCGCTGCTTGTAGCCGCTGGTGTTGGTGCTGATGGCGTAGATGATGACCTCGGCGCGTTGCGCCATTTCAATGGCTTCTTCGCGGGTGACGCGGCTCTGGTTGTCTTCGCCGTCGCTCACCAGGATGATGGCGCGGCGGACGGGGCCGGTCTGGGGCGCCTTCATCAGCTTGTCGCGGCAGGCATAGTACACCGCGTCATACATTGCCGTGCCGCCACCGGGACGCAACAGGCGAACGCCCTGCGACAGCTTTTCGGTATCGTCGGTGAAGTCGGCGGTGACTTCGGCGGTGGTGTCGAAGCCGATGACAAAGCCGAGGTCGGACTTCGGCCGGATACTCTGGTTCAAGAACTCGATCGCCGATTCCTGCTCGAAGCGGAAACGGTCGCGAATGGAGTTGCTGGCGTCAATCAGAAGGCCGACGCGCAAGGGCAGGTTGGTCTGGCGGCTGAAGCCGACAATCTGCTTGGGCGGCTTGCGGTCGTCAAAGACCCGAAAATCGCTCTGGTTGAGGTCCTTGACGAAGCGGCCGTGCTTGTCGCTGACAGTGAAAATGACGTTCACCTCATCCACATGGGTGCGGATGGTGATGGCGGGTTCGTCTTCATCGAGGTTGCCGTTAGCCGAAGCATTGTTCGCCGTGTTGGTGGGGGGCGGCGGCGCTGCCGGAGGCTTGGTGACTGTGGCGGCGGGAGTTACCGCTGGGGCCGAGACCGGAGGCGCGGGGGCGGGCGCAGGCGCTTCGGCGGCAGGTTGCGGCTGAGGCGCGGGCGGTTGTGGTTTGGGTTTGCTCTGCTGGAGCGTGGCGGAAGGGGCCGAGGGCAGATCGTCAGGCGACTGCGCCGACGCCGAAGGTAACACCGCCAGGAACGCGGTCAGAAGGAATAGGGAAAAAACTCTCATCGCGGTGTTCTCATTATAGCCGTTTCCCTTCCGCCGGGTGTGCAGGTCGCAGGCGGACAAAAAAGCTCTCGAGTTCCGGCGGCAAGCCGGCGGAGAGACGCAGTGGCGCGCGGGTTCTCGGATGTAATAGTTCGATGTGCGCGGCGTGAAGGAAGTTTCTCGGGAGGACGGCAGGCGATGGTGCGGATATGGACGAATCGAGTGTTTTGCGACGGAACCGCAAGGTCCCGTTCGCTTCGCTCAGGGCAGGCACTCGACTCGCGCTAACACCGGGCGCTCGCTCGGGAGGACAGGGTGTGGGTTGGTGTGGTCTGTCGCCACGCTTGATCTCAGCAGGTCTTATTTCGCGCGGAGCGCCGTAGAGGGTGTCGCCCACAACGGGATGGCCGAGGGATGCCAGGTGAACGCGGATCTGGTGAGTGCGGCCGGTCTCGATGCAGACCTCAAGCAAAGTGAACTTGCCATAGGGGCCATCAATGCGCTCGCGAACGCGCCAGTGGCTGACGGCAGCGCGTCCGCCGGCACGACGGGTGGTCATGCGGGTGCGCCGCAAGGCGTCGCGGCTGATGGAGCTGGAAATCGTGCCTGCATCATCTTTCATCCAGCCGTGCACAAGTGCGATGTAGGTCTTGCGGACCTCGCGGGCGGCAAAGGCCTGGGCAAGGCGGCGGTGGGCGAAGTCATTTTTGGCCACGACGATGAGGCCGCTGGTGTTGCGGTCGAGGCGGTGCACGATGCCGGGGCGCAGCTCGCCGCCCAGGCTGGAGAGTGCACCGAAGCGATGCAGCAGGGCGTTGACCAGCGTGCCGCGGTTACGGGCGGAGCCAGTCGCACCGGCGCCGGCGTGAACCATCATGCCGGCAGATTTGTTGATGACGGCAAGGTCGTGGTCTTCGTAAACCACGTCGAGCGGGATGTCCTCGGCGATGGCCCGCAGGGGCGGCGGCTGGGGCGGGCCGAGAACGGTGACGCGTTCGCCGCCGCGGAGTTTGAGCGATGCTTTGGCGCCGGCGCCGTTGACCTGTACCTGGCCTTGTTCGATGAGCTGCTGCACGCGGGCGCGGCTGATGTCAGGGAGCTGCGCGACGAGGAACTGGTCGAGGCGGCGACCAGCGTGGTCGGAGGAGACGTCGAAGGTGAGAGGAGCGGGCAATTGAGTGAGTAAATCCGGTAATTGGGTAATTTAAAAGCAGAGTCGCAAAACCGCAACGCCGAGGAGGTAAAGGAGACAAGTTTCCCGAAGAAGATCAGGACCGCCGTGGGCAGGGCTGAAAGACTCAGCCCACGAACGGCTTGGTAGTACGGTTTGAAAGTACGAATCCCGCCAGCTAACGGGAGTTGTCTGGGTGTTCGTGCACCAAACCCAGGACTGCCATTCTGGGCTACTTTCGTCGCGCGCCTGGCGGCACGCGTGAAGATGTGCCGCGGCGAGTCGCCGGGACGGCGGCACTACAACTCGAATGCGTGGTGCTAACCGAGGTCAGCGCGGAAAAGCGCGGCGCGAAGCTGGAGCACCCGCGGTGCTACGAAGTCGTTTGTGCCAGCGAGGCCCCGGCACGGGCGGCGCGCTGGGCGACGAGGGCGGCTTCCGCGTCGCGCGCGTGGTCGGCGAGCCACGCATCGAGCGCGGTGCGGCCCTGCTCAGACATCTTGAGGAAGCGCAAGCCGGCGCGATGTTCGCCGTCCGACCAGGCAACTTCAGCTTGAGCTTCGACGGCGCCGGCGCCTGGCAACAGGAAATGAGTGTTGAGTTGAGAGCCCACGACAATCGGCTGCTCGCAACGAATGGCCATACCGCCGTCGCTGAGGTCGGTTGCCGTGGCGAGAGTTTCGTGTCCGGGGCCGAAATTCAACGTCACCGGCATCGAGACAGGGTGACGGAAGTAGCGGCGGCGCTCGGCGAGCATGAGTCCATGGGCAACCCGCAAGCTGCGCGCTACCGCGGATGCGGACAGCGGCTTTGAAAGAGTGAAGTTGGCCGGCGCAGAGGTCGATCCGAGCGCGATGACCACGGCGCGCCGACCGCCAGCTGATTCGCGCACGCGAGCAATAAAGTCACCCTCCAGTTCCAGGTCGCAATCCACTACGACCGCTTCGGCACGATGCGTGCATAAGCGGTCGAGGGCGGAAGCCATGTCGGCGCAAACCTCGAGCGCGACGGACTGCGATTCCAGGATGGGCTTAAGGACCTCGATGGCTTCGCGGTCGCGGCTGACCACGAGGCACTCGGGGTTCAAGCGGCGCGCGCGTTCGGCAATGGCTTGCTTGCGGTTGCGTTCCATGCTGAGTTCGGCGGCCTGGAGAACATCTTTCACGTCGAGACCACTGCGGTAAGAGACCACGCCGTAGCTGAGGGCCATCCGGCACGGACTGCCTGAAGTTTCGTTCCAGAGGCTGACTTGGCCTAACAGCCGTTCGGCCTGTTGCCCGGCGTGGTCCTCACCGCAATCGGGTAGCAGCACCAGGAATTCGTCGCCGCCATAGCGCAACACGGTGTCGTGGGCGGAAAACGTCTTGACGAGCAGCTTCGCCGTTTCCACCAGGAGGGTGTCGCCCACCTTGTGGCCATAGCGAGCGTTGATGGAGCGGAAATCCTCGAGGTCAACCAGGATGAAACTAAGGGGGGTGCCGTGGCGATTGGCGCTGGCGATTTCCTTGGGAATGATATGGTCGAGATAACGGCGGTTGAACGTTTGAGTGAGAGGATCAATCAACGACAGACTGTGTGCGCGCTGGCTGAACATCAGCTCCGACATGAGTTCCTGGCGGGCAGCGTTCAACTCGCGGCGCTGGGTGAGCAGGTAAACGTTAAAGAGGACGATGAGCGCGATGAAGCCGAAAAACAATTGGGGGAGGAAGCTGCCGACGACTTTGAGTTCGCGGTGGGTCCACATCAGGTTGGGTGCAACCAGGGCGGCAAAGCCGCTGGCCAACACCATCACCACGAGCACGCCGATTGCCCAGAGCTGAAGATCGCGGTTGCTCAGGGCGCGTATCTTCTTTTGTAATACTTCCGCCGCATTGTCCTGCATTTGTTCGATGTTCGCCGGTGTAGTTTCCATGATTCGCTCCCGCCAGTTGTCCTATACCGTTCGATAGCGCAAAAGGGCGGAATTGGGTGCATGTTGCTGTGGGCAATGTTGCGGGGCAGTCCTGTTTTCGGCAGCAGGCCCGTTGTGAAACCGGGAGCGGGCTTAGGCTGGGCGCACTTCGGTGCTGAATTCTACCGTTCGCTGACGAAAACACACCGAATAAAAAAAGCTCGGAAGTGCATGAATCCAAAGGTGATCGGGCTGAATCCAACGGCGCGATTATGCCCCCTGCCGGGACCCTGATACGCCGCAAGCTGAAAGCGATTACACGCCGTGGCCGTGAACTGCGGATGATTGCACGAGCGCTGGCATCCACCCAACATCCCGTGCTGGCACACTTGGTCGCCATCCGCCGCTGCAATCTCGCGTGTGCGTACTGCAACGAGTACGACAAGGTATCAAGCCCGGTGCCGCTGGGGATTCTACTCGGGCGGGTTGACCGGCTGGCGGAGTTGGCGACAACGGTGATCACCATCAGCGGCGGCGAACCGCTGCTCCACCCGCAACTGGACGACGTCATCCGCCACGTGCGCGCGCGCGGTATCATCTCTGGGACGATCACCAACGGTTATCTGTTGACAGCGGAACGCATACGGCGGCTTAACCGGGCGGGACTCGATCATCTCCAGATCAGCATTGACAACGTGATGCCGGATGAGGTCTCGAAGAAGAGCCTCAAGGTGCTCGACCACAAGTTGGAGTTGCTGGCGGAGCATGCCGAATTTCACGTGAACATCAATTCCGTGCTCGGCGGGGGCGTGCGCCATCCGGAGGACGCGTACACGGTGGCAGCGCGCGCCCTGGAATTAGGATTTGGGACGACCATCGGCGTGATTCACGATGCCGACGGACAGTTGCGTCCGCTGGGCCCGACGGAGCGTGACATTTACTGGCGGGTGCGGCGTCTGGCGCGGCGGAGCTACGCACGGTTGGCTTCGTTTCAGGACAACATTGTGGAAGGACGGCCCAACGATTGGCGGTGCCGGGCGGGCGGACGATACCTCTATATCTGCGAAGACGGTCTGGTGCACTACTGTTCGCAGCAGCGCGGCTATCCGGCCAAGCCGCTGGTGGAGTACACGCAGGCCGACCTGCGGCGGGAATTCCTGACCGAGAAGCCGTGCGCGCCGCACTGCACGATTTCCTGCGTGCACCAGGTGGCCTACCTCGACCAGTGGCGCGCTCCGCAGCGCACGCCGCAGCCGGCCGGGGAACTGGTGCATGTCCGGGTGCAAGGCGATTGACATTTCGGATTGGGGATTTTTGAGTGGTCAGCAGTTCCCCGGGTCCCGGGTACCAAATCCCCCACCCCAAAATCTCCGTCTGCCGTCGCAATTCTCACTGGCCGATGTGATGTAAATCACGGCGGGTGCCGGCAACGAAGAGCAACTTCAATTCCGATTTTCCCATTCCGCACTGGTCTTGATGTACCATCTGGTTCCAGATGTAGGGATTTGGAGCCGAACGTGGTTCCCCCGAATCGAAAGGTACCCCCGCAACTTATTCCGGCGGCGGTGAGACTGCTGCCGGAGTAAGGTCGCACATGCGACAAGCCGTGGTGCACAGCAAGGCTAGCAGTCAACGCCAGCCCGGCAAGGCCGGGCAGCGGCCCAAAGAGGAGGAGCAGTCATGCCCGAGAACACTCTTACCGTGGTCGATAACCGAACCGGTAAGACCTACACCATCCCAATCACTAACGGTACGGTTCGCGCCATGGACTTCCGCCAGATCAAGGTCGATCCCGACGACTTCGGCATGATGACCTACGATCCGGCGTTCACCAACACCGCATCCTGCCAAAGCAAGATCACGCTGATAGACGGCGATAAGGGGATCCTGCGTTATCGCGGCTACGACATCGCCGACCTGGCGGAGAACTGTAATTACCTGCAAGTAGCGTACCTGCTAATCCATGGCGAACTGCCGACGCCGGCAGAGGAGAAAGAGTGGGTACACCAGATCGGCCGGCGCATGGAAATCCACGAGAACATCAAGAAGTTCATGGATGGCTTCCATTATGACGCGCATCCGATGGGCATCCTGGTGAGCACGCTGGCGGCGCTCTCGACCTTCTATCCGGATTCGCGCGCGGTGCGCAATGCGGAAGCGCGCAAGCTGTCCATCTATCGGATGATCGGCAAGATTCCCATCATCGCGGCGTACGCCTATCGGCACCGCGCCGGGCTGCCGTATGTGTATCCCGACCCGGACCTCAGCTACACCGAGAATTTCATGAACATGCTGTGGAAGCGCAGCGAGCTGAAGTACCTGGCCAACCCGGTACTGGCGCGAGCGCTGGATGTGCTGTTTATCCTGCACGCGGACCATGAGCAGAACTGCTCGGCCAACGCGATGCGGTCGGTGGGCAGCTCGGAAGCCGATCCGTTCCTGGCGGCGGCGGGCGCGGCGGCGGCTTTGGCGGGTCCCCTGCACGGCGGAGCGAACGAGGAAGTGCTCATCATGCTCGACAAGATCGGGAACAGGGCGAACATTCCCGAGTACATCAAGGGCGTCAAAGAGGGCAAATACAAGCTGATGGGCTTCGGCCATCGCGTGTACAAGAATTATGATCCGCGCGCCCGCATCATCAAGAAGATCGCGGAAGAGGTCTTCCAGGTGACGGGCCGCAATCCGAAGATCGACATGGCGATGGAGTTGGAGCAGATCGCGCTGAACGACGAGTACTTCGTGAAGCGCAAGCTGTACCCGAACGTGGACTTCTATTCGGGGATCATCTACGAGGCAATGGGCTTCAAGCCGGAGATGTTCACCGTGCTGTTCGCCATCCCGCGCATGTCGGGCTGGCTGGCGCAGTGGCAGGAGATGATTACCGATCCAGAGCAGAAGATCGCGCGTCCGCGACAGGTGTATATGGGACCGGGGCTGCGGCGCCTGAGTACGGTAAAGGCGGCGAAGGCCGACTAGTTTGACCCGTTGGTGGGGTCGTGGACCGGCGCTGCAGGGCGATGTTGCAGCGCCGGTTTTATGTAATTTGGTTATTGAGTAATTGCTTCCATCGCAGAGGGGCCCGGTGGAACAGAGGAGAGCGGGGCCTGCCGGCGGGACGGTGGCGCTACGGAATTGACTCGCGGCACTAAGATAGAATTCTGTTTCCGATAAAATTCTGTTTCCGCGCTGAAGACTACGAAGGCAAGGTGCCGGAGTGAGCTCTTTCAAAGACGACGTGCTGGTTGATCCTGCTCATGACGTACTGCGGTCTGAACGCCAGCCACTCGATGACATCTTCCGGCCGAAGAGCGTGGCGCTGATCGGAGCGTCGGAGCGCCCGGGCAGCGTCGGCCGCAACGTGTTGTGGAACCTGCTGAGCACGCCGTTTGGCGGGACCGTGTACCCGGTGAATCCCACGCGGGACAGCGTGCTGGGTATCCGCACCTACAAGAGCATCGCGTCGATTCCCGACAAGGTGGAGCTGGCGGTGATCACCACACCGGCGGCGACGGTGCCCGGCATCATGCGTGAATGTGTGGAGGCGGAGGTACCGGCAGCCATTGTGATTTCGGCCGGGTTCAAGGAGCAGGGCGAAGCGGGCGCGGCACTGGAACGCGAGATCAAGGAAATCATACAGGGCAAGATGCGCATCATCGGCCCGAACTGCCTGGGAGTGATGAACCCGATCACCGGCCTCAACGCGACCTTCGCACATACCATCGCGCGGCCGGGAAACCTGGCGTTCATCAGCCAGAGTGGCGCGCTGTGCACTGCGATTCTCGACTGGAGCTCGCAGGAAATGGTGGGCTTCAGCGGGTTCGTGTCGGTCGGCTCCATGCTGGATGTGGACTGGGGCGACCTGATCACCTACTTCGGGGCCGACATGCGCACCCACTCGATCGTGATTTACATGGAGACGATCGGGAATGCGCGCTCGTTTCTGTCGGCGGCACGCGAGGTCTCGCTGGTCAAGCCGATCATCGTCATCAAGGCGGGACGGACGGCAGAGGCGTCGAAGGCAGCGGCGTCGCACACGGGCTCGCTGACCGGCAGCGACGAGGTGCTGGAGGCAGCATTCCGGCGAATCGGCGCGCTGCGGGTCAACAGCATTTCCGACATTTTTTATATGTCGGAAGTGCTGGGGAAGCAGCCGCGACCAAAGGGACCACGGCTGTGCATTGTCACCAACGCGGGCGGGCCGGGCGTGCTGGCGACCGACGCGCTGATCGCCGATGGCGGCGAACTGGCGGAGTTGTCGCCGGAGACGATGAAGGCGTTCGACGAAATCCTGCCGCCACATTGGAGCCACAACAATCCGGTGGACATTCTGGGCGACGCCGAACCGGAACGCTACGCCAAGTCGCTGGAGATCGCGGCGAAAGACCCGAACATTGACGGCATGCTGGTGATCATGACGCCGCAGGGCATGACCGATCCCACGCGCATCGCGGAAAACCTGCGGCCGCTGGCGGAGTCGCTGGGCAAACCGGTGCTCGCCAGTTGGATGGGTGGCCCGATTGTGGCAGCGGGCGAAGAGATCCTGAACCGTGCGGGCATCCCGACGTTCCTGTTCCCCGATGCCGCGGCGCGCGCGTTCAACTACATGTGGAAGTACAGCTATAACCTGCGCGGGCTGTACGAAACGCCATCGCTGCCCCAGGGGGCGGCGCACGCGGCGGACCGCGAGGCGGCGCGCCTGCTGATCGAGCAGGTGCGCGAGTCGGGGCGCACGGTGCTGACGGAATACGAGTCAAAGAAGCTGCTGGACGCGTATCGCATCCCGACGGTTCGCACCGAGATTGCGACGACCCCGGACAAAGCCGTCGAACTGGCGCTCGAGATGGGGTTCCCAGTCGTGCTGAAGCTGCACTCCGAGACCGTCACGCATAAGACGGACGTGGGCGGAGTGCAACTGAACCTGCGCGACGGGTACGCCGTGAGGCTGGCATTCAAGGCCATCGAGAAGGCGGTAACGGAGCGCGCAGGCAAGGAGCACTTCCAGGGTGTGACCGTGCAGCCGATGGCCAAGGGACATTACGAGGTCATCATCGGGAGCAGCATTGATCCGCAGTTCGGCCCGGTGCTGCTGTTCGGTTCCGGCGGGCAGCTGGTAGAGGTTTACAAAGACCGCTCGCTGGCCCTGCCGCCGCTGACGACCACGCTGGCGCGGCGCATGATGGAGCAGACCAAGATTTATAAGGCGCTAAAAGGGGTGCGCGGACGCAAACCCGTGGACTTGGCGGCGCTGGAGTCGGTGCTGGTCAGCTTCAGCCAGTTGGTCATCGAGCAGGCCTGGATCAAGGAAATCGATATCAATCCGTTGCTGGTTTCGCCGGAGGGACTGACGGCGCTGGACGCGCGAGTCTTGTTGTTCGACAAAGACACGCGGGAGGAAGACCTGCCGACGCCTGCGATCCGGCCGTATCCCACGCAGTACGTGGGGCAGTGGACGATGAAAGACGGTACCGAGGTCACCATCCGCCCGATACGGCCCGAAGACGAACCGCTGATCGTCAAGTTTCACGAACACCTGTCGGAACGCAGCGTTTATCTGCGCTACTTCCAGCCGCTCAAACTCAGCCAGCGCACGGCGCACGAGCGTCTGACGCGCATTTGCTTCATTGATTACGACCGCGAGATGGCGCTGGTGGCGGAGCGTTCGGAGCCGGGCACCGGCGGGCCGGAAATCCTGGCGGCCACGCGCGTGAGCCGCATTCACGGAACCAATGCAGCGGAGTTGACACTGATCGTCAAGGACGAGTTCCAACACCTGGGGCTGGGGACGGAACTGGTGACGCGCACCATCGCAATCGCTCGCGCCGAGAAGATGTCGAAGCTGGTGGCGAACATCCTGGTAGAGAACCGGGAAATGCAGGCGGTCTGCCAAAAACTGGGATTCAAGATGACGAAAGCCACCGACCAGTATGTCCGCGGAGAACTTCAACTGTAACCACTGGGGTGTCTAATCTGCTACTGGCGCGGTCCGGCAATGTGGGTAACATTGCAGGCAATTTCCTGCTCAGGTGAGGTCATCATGCGCATTTTAGGGAAGCTGGGGGGAGTGTACCTGACAGTCGTATTGTTGGCCGGCGTGGGGTTCTGCGCCTCCGACGGCCAGGGAGCATCCGTCTACCGCGCGCGCTGCGGCAATTGCCATGGGGCGGACGGAACGGGCAAAGGACGTACCAACCTGAAGATGAAGGTACCCGACCTGACCTCGAAGCAAGTGCAGAGCCAGTCGGATGAACAGTTGTACGAGTCGATCGCGCAGGGGAAAAGGCACCGGGAGTACCCCCACGCGTTTCTGTACACCGGGCTGACGAAACAGCAGATTGAGGCGGTGGTGGCGTTTATGAGGACGTTCAAGTAGGTAACCACCATGTGCCGAATCTTCTACTGGCGCGCGTGCGCAATCTAAGTAACATACCAGCCACGGTTTCCACCGGGTGAGGTGGACTATGCGCATGTTGCAGACAGCGGCGGTATGGTGTCTGCGCCTGGTGGCCTTGGCTGGCACAGGTTTCTGCGCTCCGGAAAGCCAGGGTGCGGCCGTGTTCCGCGCACGGTGCGCGGCTTGCCATGGCAGCGACGGCGCGGGTAAGGGGAGGACCAATACGAAAATGCACCCCTCTAACCTGACCAGCCGAGAGGTGCAGAGCCAGTCGATGAGGAGCTGTACGAGTCTATCGCACAGGGGAAACGGCACGGGGAGTACCCACACGCCTTTCTCTACACGGGGCTGTCGAAACAGCAGATTGAGGCGGTGGTGGCGTTTACAAGGACGTTGAAGTAGTCGCACCCGTTACCACAGAGGACATAGGGAACACGGGGAAAACCGGGGCCCGCCGCCGGGACGGCGGTGCTACGGACACGGCGGCGCTGCAAAATCAATGCCGGGGTCCCGTGTGGAAACCCCGGCACATCCAGAGGACACCCGCCGGTTAGCGGCAACGTCTGGATTTTTAATCTGACTTGTTCCCTACCTACCTGACTTAGCAGCCTTCACTTTGGGCTTGCTTTCTTTGCCTTCCAGGATAGCGTCGGCTTCGTGCTTGTCGGCGTCCATGATGTACTGGATGCCGCTGATGTTGGCCGCTTCCAGGGTGAGGGCGGCGATATCGTCGCGCGTGATGTGCTCCAGGGAGAACTTGCGCGCACCGCACATGAACTGGCGCAGTCCCTGCGACAGGCGCTCGGCGTAGGTGTACACGCCGATGGCGCCGACAGGCAGCTTCTTGAAACGGTCGCCCAGTTTGTGGCGCAGCTCGGTAGAAGTGACGAAGATTTCGTCTACGCCCATGCCAAAGCGCTGGATGTAAATGGGCAGGTTTTGCGCTTCGATGGCCTTGCCGATGGTCTTGCCCACCATGGCCGCGGCCATGGGCGCGCGTGCGAAGGCAATCAGCTTCACGAAGGGAGCGCCCATCGCGAGGCCCTTGAACATCTGGTCTTCGAACGTGAAGCCGCCGGCCACGGCAATATCGGGCACGTACTGTTTCTTTGCCGCGAGCTTCGAGCAGTACTGATGCAGCAGCGAGTGCAGCTCGATTCCGGGCACGCCCCACTCGTTCATCATGCGCCAGGGGCTCATACCAGTGCCGCCGCCGGCCGCGTCCACCGTGAGCAGGTCGAGTTCGGCCTCGGAGGCGTACTTGAGAGCGCGGGCGAGGTCCACGGGACGATATGCGCCGGTCTTCAGGGTGACATGCTTGGCGCCGAGTTTGCGCAACTGCTCGACGCGCTTCAGGAAGGCGTCGTGATCGGCAAAGCCGATGCGGGAGTGACGCTCGAACTCGTGGAACGAGCCGCGCTTGAAGGCTTCAATGACGTTCTCGTCGAGTGGATCGGGCAGCACGATGTAGCCGCGGCGCTTCAGTTCCTGGGCTTTCGCCAGGTCGCGGATTTTGACTTCACCGCCGATGTCCTTCGCGCCCTGTCCCCACTTCAGCTCGACACTTTTCACGCCCAGCTTTTGCAGCGCGTACTCCTGCACGCCAAGCATGGTGTCTTCGACGTTGGCCTGGAGAATGATTTCACCATAGCCGTCAAGCTGCCAGTCGCGATAGCAGCTGACGCGCCACTCGAGTTCGGGGCCGCTGATGAGCTTGCCGCTCTCGAACTTGGAGTTCATGTCCATGCCGGCAACGTTCTCGCCGATAGCCATGGGGATGCCGCTAATGGCGGCGCCGGCGGCCAGTTCCGGCCAGGAGTTCTTGGCGACGTTGGTGGAACCCATCGCGGCCACGACCAGCGGCAGGCGGCACTTGATATCTTTCTTGCGGCCGATCTTCTGTTCCACGCTGACCCTGGTGAACAGGGCCTTGTTGCTGTCGGCCTCCACGCCCCAGGCGCCGGCCGCGCGGCCCAGGATGGTAAAGTGCGACAGATCGACCGGGTAGTCCTTCTGCGAGGCGGTCGTGATGATCCCGAACGGCTGAGGATAGATCATCTCCGCGCCGCGGTAGGCGGACTTGCCGATTTCGCACATCCCGATGCAGCCATCAATACAGGTGGTGCACATTCCGCTGAACGGGCTGACCGCATCCGGGGTGCGGTTCTTGGTCAGCGTCGCGGCGGAGGAATTCAGGCGCGTGTAGGTCATATCGTCTCCTGATCAAATCCCCAGCCCGCGGGCGGGGGCCTAACCTTCTATTTCGAAACCTTCTCCAGTTCGCCGACGGTGAAGCCTTTCGGCCCACGGCCGGGTTGCACGATCTTGATATCGACGTCTTGGCGGAAGGGCCCGGGCAGCTCGCAGGCGTGGCACGGGTCGAGGAAGCACATGGCGTCGTCGTAACTCTGCATGCAGACGTGCTCAAAATTCAGACAGCCGCTGCACAGCGCGGTGGTGGCGGTCGAGGCCTGGCAGCGCAACTCGCAAGCCGGGCACACCCAGATGCAGGCGCCGCACTCGCGGCACACCGGGTCGGTGATGTTGAACGGGCGCGAGATGTGGCGCTGCTTGCCGCGTCCGGCGAAGCCGATGGCGCCGGCGATCATCTGCTCCTTGCAAATGCGCGCGCACAGACCGCACTGGATGCAGTGCTCGTGCTTCATTTCATAGCGGCACTGCCGCACGCCCATCTGCGAAGCCAAGTCCTGAATGTGCTTGGAGTCCGGGCAGGTGGCGACGTACAGCTCCAGCAGCAGGCGGCGCGCTTTTTCGACCTTCGCGGAGTTGGTACGAATCTTCAGGCCCTCCTCGACGCGGTACGTACACGAGGTGACCAGCTTAGTGCGCGGCGCTTCGCCGATCTCGACCACACAGAGGCGGCAGCCGCCGTACTCGGTGAGGCCGTCCATGTGACAGAGCGTGGGGATGGGGAAGCCCACGAAGCGCGCGGCTTCCAGCACCGTGGTCCCGGTTTCCACCTGCACCGGCAATCCGTTGATGGTTACGTTGACCATGACGTTTCCTTGTCCCGTTAGTTCACCAAGACCGCGTTGAACTTGCAGGTCTCCAGGCAGGCGCCGCACTTGGTGCAGAGCGCCTGGTTGATCTGGTGCGGCTTCTTCTTCTCGCCGAGAATGCCGTGCACGGCGCAGGTCTGCACGCAGGCGCCGCAGCCGTTACAGAGCGTCGGGTCAATGCTGTACGTGATCAGCTCGCGGCAGACCTTTGCGGGACACTTGCGGTCGCGGATGTGCGCCAGGTATTCGTCCTTGAAGTAGCGCAGGGTGGAGAGCACCGGGTTGGGCGCGGTCTGCCCGAGCCCGCACAGAGACGCTTCTTTGACCAGCCACGCGAGGTCATCGAGCAGCGCAAGGTCTTCTTCCTTCCCTTTGCCTTCGGAGATGCGGGTGACAATTTCCTTCAGCCGCTGCGTGCCTTCGCGGCAGGTGAAGCACTTGCCGCAGGACTCGTCCTCGAGGAAGCCGAGGAAGTACTTGGCGATGTCCACCATGCAGGAAGATTCGTCCATCACGATCATGCCGCCGGAACCCATGATGGAGCCGGCGGAGGTCAGCGATTCATAGTCCACCGGCAGATCGAATCGTTCGGCGGGAATGCAGCCGCCGCTGGGGCCGCCGGTCTGGATCGCCTTGCAGGCGCGATCTTTCGGGATGCCGCCACCGATCTTGTAAACAATGTCGCTCAGGCGAGTGCCCATCGGGACTTCGATCAGCGCGGTGTTGTTGATATTGCCGACCAGCGAGAAGACCTTGGTGCCTTTGCTCTGCCTGGTGCCGATGGATGCAAACCATTCGGCGCCGCGCATGATGATGACCGGAATGTTGGCCCAGGTCTCGACGTTGTTGATCGAAGTAGGCTTGCCGTGCAGACCGCATTGCGCCGGGAAGGGCGGCCGCTGGCGCGGTTCACCGACCCGGCCTTCGATGGAAGCGATGAGCGCGGTTTCTTCGCCGCAGACGAACGCGCCCGCGCCTTTGACCACGCGCAACTTGAAGCTGAAGCCGGAGCCGAGAATGTCGTCGCCGAGCAAACCGGCGGCTTCGGCCTGGCGAATGGCGTCGTTCACGCGAATGACGGCCAGCGGGTATTCTTCGCGGATGTAGAGCACGCCTTCGCTGGCGCCCATCGCGTAGGCGCCGATGATCATGCCCTCCAGTACGCTGTGCGGATCGCCTTCCAGAACGCCACGATCCATGTAGGCCCCGGGGTCACCTTCGTCGCCGTTGCAGATGACGTATTTCTTGTCCGCCGTCTGCTGGCGGACGGCGTTCCACTTAATGCCGGTGGGAAAGCCTGCGCCGCCGCGTCCGCGCAGCCCGCTGGCAATCACGGTGCGGATAACGTTTTCCGGGTCGCGCTCGGTAAGAACCTTGTGCAGCGAGCGATAGCCGCCGCGAGCGACGTATTCGTCGAAGCTGGCGGGATCAATGATGCCGCAGTTGCGCATCACGATCCGGAGCTGGTACTGGAACAGCGGCAGGTCGGCGTAGGCGGGCACGCCGTCGAGGTGGCCATTCGCGCTGTACGGCGTGAATTCGCCGGTCAAGGTGTTGTCGTCGCCGCGCATGATGGCCAGCGCCCACTCGGGATGCGGCGTGCTGAGGTCGGCGACGATCTTGCGCGCGCGCTCCCGGGTCACGCGGCCGTAGGTGATGCGCGGCTTGCCGGGAACCACGACGTCCAGTAGCGGTTCCTGCGAGCACCAGCCGATGCAGCCGGTTTCCGTGATGTCGCAGGCGATGCCGTTCTTCTGAACTTGCTCGCGGACGGCTTCCAGCACCTCGGTGGCCCCCGCGGCCTGGCCGCAAGTCGCCATGCCCACCAGGATCTTGGGGCGCTGCGGATAGAGACGGGCCTTGCCCTGAAGCGCGAGTTTGTCGAGGTCTGCGAGCGTGCGGATGCGGATCGCGGGACTAGTCATGGGCGCCACTCAGTACAGGTTCTTGATGTCGGGGTTCAACCCTGGCGGCGCGGTACTTGCGCAGCATGTTCTTGACCTTGCCGATCTCCAGGTGCGCGTAGGTGTCCTTGTCCACGCGCGCCACGGGAGCAAGGCCGCAACAGCCGAGACAGCGCACCGATTCCACGGTGAACTGCATGTCGGGACTGGTGCCGGCCAGTCCGGCGCCGGTCTCGGTCTGCACGCGTTTCAGAATGCGCTCGCTGCCGCGCACGTGACACGCAGTTCCCTGGCAGACCTGCACCAGGTGCTTGCCGCGCGGCTTCAGGCTGAAACAGTGATAAAAAGTGGCCACCTGGTAGACGTCCGCCAGCGAGACCTGCAGCTTGCGCGCTACGCGGCGCAAAGCATCCTCGGGAAGATAAAAGAATGTGGCTTGGATGTCCTGGAGGATGGCTAACAGGTTTTCCCGGCGGTCATCAAACTGGCCCAAAATATCTGCGACGATGACTTCGTTCTCGCTGTGCGTCATAGTGACCCGGTACAACAGGCTGTACAACGGTCCAGGTTGTGGCTGCGGAGGGCACCGTATTGCCGCAGCATTTCCTGCTATACGCAAACGGGCGATTACACGCTCGGACGGGCGATAAAGCTGTGATAAATATCACCCTTTTTCGTGACCCATGTTGCGGGGGATGGTACAGCGCTTCCCGTTCTCCGTTTTCCGTTTTCTGTTACTTGAGGCGATGCGCAGCGATCAAACTCCCACAAAAATTCAGAACACTTTTGCCGGGCGTCCGTCTTAGCTGGTGAGGGCGCTGGCGTGGCGGGACTGGCGGCGTTGGGCGAGGCGACCTGCGCTGGTTGGACCATTCTTCCGCGCGGATGCCTGCACACTGAGGGAGGACGACATGCGAACAGTAATCACGCTGGCTGTTCTGGTAGTGGCGGCCGTATGCACGGCGGTTGCAGCACAGGACACCGGCAGGTCTGGCGAGATGAAAGCGGCGGAGTCAAAGCCTGAAGCCAAACCGGTGGCGTACTATCGCCTGGATTTCACCGTCAACGAGTTGGAGGACGGCAGGAAGTTGAATTCGCGCAGCTACACTGCGCAGCTTGAAGCGGCGGGTCGCGGTTCGCGCGGGTTCCTGAAGGTCGGCAGCCGGGTGCCGGTCGGCGATGGCAAGGGCGGGTTCAACTACATAGATGTGGGCGTCAACATGGAGATGTTCCATATCAACGAAAGAGACGGTTTGCTCATATTCGATATGAACGGCGACGTAAGCAGCATTGCGGCCGCCGACCAGCCGCAGCAGGGGACGCCACCCGTGCTGCGCCAGGCGCGGTTTGGCGGGCCGGCGGTGATCGCCCCGGGCAAGCCAACTGTGCTTTACAGCCTGGACGACGTCAACAGCAAGCACCGCTTCCAGGTGGAAGTGGTGGCGACGAAAATGAAGTAGCCAGTTGTCAGTTGCCAGTTGTCAGTTGTCGGCTGCAGTCGCGAGTGATCGGCTGCAGCTCAGTCACTTGCCCGTTCTATTGCGAGCCAACAACCGAGCGCCGAAGATCGAGGAGCGGCTACTGACAACTGACAACTGGCAACTGAGTACTGCCGTTCCTCGTTGACCCTCCTGCCTCATCGCGCCTAACATTTACGCGAGGTACAGAGGGCCTTGCCTTGATTGGCCAAACGATTTCCCACTATCGCATCCTGCGGAGGCTGGGGGGCGGCGGTATGGGAATCGTGTTCGAGGCCGAAGACCTGCGCTTGGGGCGGCGGGTCGCGCTGAAGTTCCTCCCGGACCGGCTGTGCGGCGATCCGAGCGCGCTGGAGCGTTTCCAGCGCGAAGCGCGGGCCACATCGCTGCTGAACCATCCCAACATCTGCACCATCTACGACATCGAGGACTACGAGGACCGCCCGTTCATCGTGATGGAGTTGCTGGAGGGCGAAAGCCTCAAGGACCGCATTGAGGCAGTAACGCGGCAGGGTATAGACGGCGGTCCCGGCCACGTGCCCAACGACCAGTTGCTCGACATCGCCGTGCAGGTGGCCGACGGGCTCGACGCCGCGCATTCCCAAGGCATCATTCATCGCGACATCAAGCCGGCCAACATTTTTATGACACGGCGCGGACAAGCCAAGATTCTCGACTTCGGACTGGCCAAGCTGACCTCGCAACTGGCGTGTGCGCCAGAACCGCCGGTGCACAAGAAGGAGCGTGTCGGGGCGTCGGCTGGCCGTGTGGATGCGGATCTCAGCTCCGATACTTCGAACAATGAGGCGGGAGACGGCTCCGGCCTCACGGCTGCCGGTTCCATCCCCGGAACCACTGCGTACATGTCGCCGGAGCAGGTCCGCGGCGACGAATTGGACGCACGCTCGGACCTGTTTTCCTTCGGCGTGGTGCTGTACGAGGCTGCCACCGGGCGGAAACCGTTTTCGGGGAGCACGTCCGTTCTAACTATGTCGGCGATCGCTGACGCCATGCCGGTTTCGCCGCTGAGCCTCAATCCCACGCTGCCCCCGGCCTTCGAGGACGTGATCGGCAAGGCGCTGGCAAAACGCCGCGAATTGCGCTACCAGTCGGCGGCGGAGTTTCGCTCCGACCTGCAACGCTTGAAGCGTGAGCTGGAACCGGAACTTAGCGGGATCGAACAAATCAAGTCCGCTCCGACGCGGGTGTTCCGCAGTACCAGCCAGCGGATGCGCTGGTTGCAATTGGCAGTGGCGGGACTGATCATCACGGTCGCCGTCGTTCTGTCGTTGTGGTGGGCCAAACAGCGCACCGCGGCGGTGACCGTGTCGCGCAACTCGGTTGCGGTGCTGCCGTTCCAGGACATGAGCCAGGACCGCAGCCAGGATTTCCTGCGAATCGCGCTGGCCGACGAGGTCACGCGCATCCTGACTTTAACGCCGGCACTCGAGGTGCGTCCGCTCAGCAGCACGATGAAGTACGCCACGGGCGGGCCGCCGGACCCGTCGAAGGTCGCGCGCGAGTTGCGCGTGGCGGACGTTGTTACCGGCCACTTCATCCGCCAAGGCGAAAACCTGGTGGTCACCCTGGAAGCCATTGACGTACGCCGGGACCGCCTGCTGTGGCAAACGACGCTGACGGTTCCCGCGCGTAACATGCTGGCGCTGGAAAGAGAGCTGGCCGGCAAGGTAAACCAGGGCCTGGTACCGGTGCTGGGCGGCACAGCGTCCGGGGCACTGGAAACGGCGACACGTCCGCGCAACGCGGAAGCCTACGACCTGTACCTGCGCAGCGCGGCCGTACCGCACGATCCGGCCCCGAACCGCGAAGCCATCAAGATGCTGGAGCGCGCAGTCGGGCTTGATCCGAGTTATGCGCCGGCCTGGGATGCTCTGGGACTGCGCTACTACTACGAGGCGGCCTACGGCGGCGGCGGCCGCACCATCTTCGACCGGGCCACGGCGGCGTACGAGCGCGCACTTGCGCTGGATCCGAACTACATCCTGGCGATGGCGCACCTGGCACGCAACCGCGTGGAACGCGGAGAACTGGTATCCGCTTATCATCAGGCGAAGGGACTGGTGGAGCGCCGGCCAGACAATGCACAGGCGCACTTCACCATGTCTTATGTGCTGCGCTATGCCGGCCTGCTGGAGGAAGCCGCGAAGGAGTGCGATATTGCGCTGGGACTCGATCCGGGCAATTACGGCCTGCGCTCGTGTGCGTTGGTGTTTGCCGAACTGGGACGGGTGCCGCGCGCTTTGGAGTATCTGAATCTGGACGTCGGTTCCGAATTCACCAACAACGTTCTCCCTTGGGTCCTGCTGCGCGAGGGCGACATTGCCCAGGCGCGGCAAGCGGCCGCGCGGATGAACAAAGATCAGACGTGGTTTGGCGGAGTGCTGCAAACCTGCCTGGAGCCCGGCTCGTTCGTTGACATGAGTCGCTTGGAGGCCGAAGTCAAGGCTGCTGCGCCTGTCATGCTGAGCGAGCGCGATCCCGAGTTCCGCTACCTGCAAGGAAGCGTGATGGCGTTTTGTGGACAGCGGGAACTTGCCGTCAAACTGCTGCGCAGCGCCATCGACCAGGACCACTGTTCAACGGAGGCGCTGCGCTACGATCCGTTGCTGGCAAAGTTGCGCCCGTATCCCGAGTTCGACCAACTCCGCGCCGCTGCCCAGGAATGCCAGCGTAAGTTCCTGGTGGCGCGGGGCATGAAATAAGCAGTATCCGTTTCAGGAGATCCTGTTGTGCGGCTTTGAACGGCTCGGCTGAAGCCGTGCCCTCCCCAACAAATAGCTGGCAGTTTTTCAAACCTTTCACGGAACCGAGCCCAGGCATCAAAACACGAGGCGGAGCGGACCATGCTCTTTCAGGATCGCCGCGAAGCCGGCCGCTATCTTGCCGCCGTACTGCACAAATACGCCGGCCGCCCAGACGTGCTCGTGCTGGCGCTGCCGCGCGGGGGTGTGCCGGTAGCTTACGAAATCGCGCGCGTGCTCAACGCGCCACTGGACATCTTCGTGGTACGCAAGCTCGGTGCACCGGGGCAGGAGGAGCTTGCGATGGGGGCGATCGCAAGCGGCGGCGTTCGCGTGTTGAACCATGACGTGGTACGGGCGTTGGGCATCACAGGCGCTGACATCGAGCGAATAACAGTGCGCGAAAACGAGGAATTGAAGCGCCGCGAGAAGCAGTATCGTGGTGACCGCCCTCCCGTGGATGCCTCCGGGAAGGTCGTAATCCTGGTGGATGATGGGCTGGCCACCGGCTCGACCATGCGGGCGGCCGCTGCCGCATTGCGCCGCATGGGGCCGCTGCAGATCGTGGTCGCCGTGCCGGTAGCGGCGGCACAGAGTTGCGACGATCTGCGGGCTGAGGTGGACGAACTGGTATGCGGCGCCACGCCGGCACATTTCTTCGCCGTAGGCCAGTGGTATCGGGATTTCGAGCAGACCACCGACGAGGAGGTGCGCTCGCTGTTGCAAGCAGTCAACGAGAACAGCACCCTGCACAGCTGACATGTGATGCGGCGGGCGCGCAGAACGAAGTTACAACGCGAGGTGAAAATCATGGCAAAGGAACATTCGTCATTCGGTTTCATCAGCGGATTGGCTCTGGGCGGCGGGCTTATGTACCTGCTGGATCCCGGACGCGGCAACCGCCGGCGGGCCCTGTTACGAGACAAAGTGGTCCACGCCAGTCACGTCTTGCGGTGCGCGGCCGACAAGTCGATGCGCGACCTGGGACACCGCACGCAGGGCGTGGTGGCCGAGTTGCGTTCCGCGGTGACATCGGGGGACGCGTCCGACGACGTGCTGGTGCAGCGTGTGCGCGCCCGCCTAGGCCGGGCGTGCTCGCATCCGAATGCCATCGAGGTCGAAGCCCAGGACGGCCGGGTGGTACTGCGCGGGCCGATCCTTGCAGCCGAAGCCGACCTGCTGCTGCACGAGACACACAAGATACGCGGCATTCATGAGGTAGAGGACCGCCTGGAGCGGCACAAGACGCCCGGCGATATCCCGGGTCTGCAAGGTGGTGCGGGGCGGCGCCTGGGGCAGCGTCCGGATTTGCTGCAAAACCGCTGGGCGCCGGCTACACGCCTGCTGGTGGGCTTTAGCGCCGGCACGATGCTCGGCGACGGCATGCGGCGGGGCGGCGTGGCTGGTTTGATCGAGGGCGCGTTGGGCGCCGGATTGCTGGCGCGCGCCATCACCAATCTCGAGTTGCGGCACCTGGTGGGCGCGAGCGAGGCAAGCGGCGCGGTACGGATGCAGAAGACCATTAACATCCATGCGCCAGTGGAGGAGGTCTATAAGCTCTGTGCGAATCCGGAAAACTTCGCGCGTTTCATGGCGCACGTGCAGCAAGTCCGCAAGACGCAGGACGGGCGCTATCACTGGACGGTTAGCGGGCCCGCGGGTGTATCGGTCAGTTGGGACTCGGAGATCAGCGACCAGCAACCGAACCGGCTGATCTCGTGGCGCACGGTGCCCGGTTCGGCGGTACAGAACGCCGGCATCATGCGGTTCGATTCCAACTCGGATGGCGGCACCCGGGTACACATTCTGCTGTCCTACAACCCACCGGGCGGGGCCCTGGGCCACGTGCTGGCCAGCGTGTTTGGCTCGGACCCGAAGGCAGTGATGGACGAGGACCTGGCGCGCATGAAGTCGCTGCTGGAAGTGGGCAAAACGCGCGCGCATGGCGAGCGCGTCACGCGCGACCAGATCGGGGCCTGAGCGACCGGTGAACGACCGGCATGCCAAGCTTGCGCAACAATGTCGTGAGCGCCGCTTCGTGATCGCACCGAGGCGGCGCAACGATTCGCGCTTTACACACCGGGTACACGGCATCACAATTCCGACATGAGTTCTCTAACCGGAGTTCTGCGGCGGGAACATGAGTTGATCGGGCGAGCGCTCGACGTCAGCGACGAATTTGCACAACGGCTGGAACGGCATCAACCGGTGCCGGCTGCCAGCCTATCCGCGTTGTTGCAGTTTCTGTCGTTCTTTGCCCACCGATCACACCGCGACAAAGAAGAAGAGTTGCTCTTCCCTGCCCTGCGGGAGAAGGGGGTTTACGAAGGGCCGGGGTGCATTGGCGTGCTGCTGGCCGAACATGAAGCGGGTGCGGGCGCATTTCAGCAGATGGTCAATATGTCGGATGCGTACGAGCGGGGTAACGTAGAGGCCGGGGTGCGCTGGGCCGAGGCGTCGCGGTCGTACGCACAGGCGCTGCGTCAGCATATGCGGCGCGAAGAAGATGTGCTGTTCCAGAATGCCGAGCGGCTCCTGAACGATGCGGAACAGCAGGAATTGGCAGCACAGTTCGAGCGCATTGACGGCCGGGCACATCGCGCCGGCATGGACGAAATCTTCGAACAGTTTGAGAGCGTGGCGCAGCAGGCAGGAAAATAATCGGGTGATCTGCCGGGCGGATGTCAAGCCATATAGGGTTTCAGCTCGCGTTCAACTTCCTCCCTTGGCAACTTCTCGCCGCTGTTCAGGCGCTCAATCAAACGGCTGATGATCTGCTTGGCTTCTTCCTTGCCGCAGTTCCGCAGGAAGCCGTCGAAGAAGTGTTCGCCGCGCAGCGCCTGGTTGAACTCCTGCTCGCGATTGTGGTCGTTCAACTCGGTGAAGTACACGACGCGATAATGGCCGGACCACGTGCGGTCGCGGTAAATCTCGAACATCACTTTGTCGGATTCGAAAGCGAGAGGCATTGTTAGCTCACGAACTTAACCACAAGGTCCCCTCGACTCGCGGCAAAAGCGGCCGCTCGCTCGGGATAACAGAGTTGAGTGGCCACAACGTTCCGGGCCCGCCACCGAGAACGCCGGCGCTACTAAACCTTATGCTGCGCGGGCCCCGAACATTCCTACACGCCGCAGCACTTCCGCCGCTTTGTCCAACAGGCGGCCGATTCGGTAATGCGGCTCCCGCGGACGCATCGGGCACATGAAGATTGTACGGCGGGAGCGGACGACGCGCACCTCCGCCTGCGGATTTTCGACCGGCTCAATCGGCGGCGACTTCCTGCGAGGCATCTATGACCTCGCTTTCGGTAGAATCCAGCGGCGCCTCGCCGGCGCGCAGCCTGGCCTCGAACTCCCGCAGATGCGCTTCGATCTCGGCTTCCTTGCGGTTGCGCGCCGCCATGTCCTCGCGGTACCGCTTCAGGAAGTAACTGATGGTCTCGACGCGAATTTTGATGCTCCCCGTGGGCTTGTTCTCGTCAATGTCTTTGAACGAGAAGTAGGGCGTGCCCGAGTTGGTGACCGTCTCTTCCACGGCGGTATAGATCGGCGCGTCGTGGCCGCACTTGAAGCTGCTCAGTTCCAGGGCGACCAGGTTGGGATGGCGCGCGGTGTACTTGGCTGCCCAGACTTTCTGGCTGGTGTTCTCGGAGTAGCAGTTCTTCCACACGTCACGGATGTCCATCGGGTGCTCGATGACGCCGGCGCGCACGTCGTCACCAAACAGGCGCCAGATGATGTCGTCGTCAATCGGCAAGGACGCGAGCGTGAGCACCGGGTAGCCGAGCTTCTGGAATTCCTCCAAGATGTCGTGGTTCAGCCCCGGATCGTTATGGTAGGGGCGCGCCAGGAGCACGATGCCGATGCCGTCCTCGCGTTCCAGCCGCTCGAGGATCTCGCGTCCCCGCCTGCGCAGGGTGGTCATAAACGTTTCCTGCGCTTTGAAACCCTCGTCGCAGGCGCGCTCGTGCTCGCCGGCGGAGAGGCCGAGCAGTTCGTGGAACTCGTCCCACATCTGGCGCACAAACAGGCGGCGGTTTTTGTCCGACGTGTTGATGATAGGGTTCAGGTAAATGATCCCCATCTCCTTGAACAGGTCGCCTTCCTTAGTAAACGCCGCTTTCACCGCGGAAGGTGTGGCCGTGACCGTCGGGCAGGCGCGGTGGTCCTGGGCAAACTTCAGGTCGGACGGCAGGTCGTCAATCATCGGGAAAAAGATAATGTTCAGTGGCTTCTTCTTGTGGTGCACGTAGATCAGGTTGTGCACGTGAGGAATGCCGACCTTCGATGGGAAGCAAGGATCTATAGCGCCGCGCTTGGCGCCTGCCTTGTAGAGCTCTTCTGACGTGTAATCAGAATAGACGATGTTTTCCGCCTTGATGCCGAGCGCCTCGAAATAGGCGCTGAACAGCGGATTTACGGAGTACTGGTTCAGCAGGCGCGGGATGCCGATGCGCAACTCCGAGCGCCGCTTCATGGCTTCGACCCGCGCTTTTTGCGCCCGCGTCAGCGCGAATTTCGGCAGCGGATCGGCAACAACCGGCGGGTTGAACGAGCGGAACGCCGCTTTGGCCGCGACTTCCGCCATGTTGGGATTGGCTTCCTTGACGGCGTCCATGCCCTTCTTGATCTCGCGCATGGCGTTGACGTCTTCCACCAGGCCGCGCTCGCAACTGTTGCCGACAATCAGGCGTTTTACGCCTTGCAGGATGGGGATTTTCGAGTTCTTGGAGAAGCCTGGGTTCTCGACATCATCGCGGTCACTGACCTTCACGTCAACGAAGGTACGCAGGCACTTGTTCTTGCAGAAATAGCAGCGCGTATTCTCGTTGCGGTGGCTTTGGTAGCTGATGTTCTGCACCGCTTCGACGCCGATGAACGTGGTCTGGCGCCCGTTCGACCACAAGCGGTGCGCCTCGATGGCGGCGCCAATCGCGCCGGATTCGCCGCAGTGCTCGTGGACGATGATGTTCGGCCGCGTGCCTTTGTCCTTGAAACGCGACTTGATGAAATCTACCTGCGCCTTGACCGCAGCGAGGTTGTGCTGCGTGCCGCCTTGCAGGACGAAGGTGCGTCCGAGCGAGGCGAGGTTCGGAATCTGCGAAACGTAGAGCCAGATGTTCTTGGGCAGCACGGCGGCGAGCCCGGCGAGAATTTCTTCCGCCTTCCAGCCCTGGCGCTGGAAATCCACGATGTCCGACTGCATGAACACCGCGCAGCCGTAGCCGAACATCGGCATCGCCTTGGCCTTGAACGCCACGTCAGCGTACTGGGTCACATCAATCCCGAACCCCATGCAGGTGGATTGCAAGAAGTAGCCGTTGCCGGCCGAACACTGGGTGTTCAGCTTGAAGTCTTTGACGCGGCCGTCCTGGAGGACTATGAGTTTGATGTCCTGACCGCCGACGTCGCAGATCACGTCGGCATCGGGATAGAAGTGCAGCGCCGCTTCGGTGTGGGCGACAGTCTCGACGATTGCGGCATCCGCCTTAAGCACGTCGCGCAGGATGTCTTTCGCATAGCCGGTGGAGCCAACGCCGAGGACCTCCAGGGTGGCGCCCTGTTCGGCAACCTGTTGCGACAGGTTGGCGAACATTTCTTTCGTGTCCTCGATGGGATTGCCCTTCGAGAGCTGATAGCACTTCAGCAGCACGCGACGTTCGCGGTCGAGCAGCACGGCTTTGGTCGAGGTCGAGCCGCCGTCTATGCCGATGAACCCTTCCACGACTTCGCCGGGGCGGAAACTGGCTGGGATGAACTTCTTCGGCTTGTACTTTTCTTTGAAGGCGAGCAGGTCCTGCTCATCTTTGGTCAAGCCGCCGCCGCCTTTCCGCGCTTTTTCCTCCAGGCGGCCGACGTTGATATACCACTCCAGTTGCTCGGTCCCCAGGTAGATGCCAACCTTGTCGTCTTCGTCCTTGCCGAACTCGACCGAGCCGATGGCGGCGAAATATTGCGCGTTCTTCGGGACTTGGATGAGTTCTTTCGGGTCCTTGCCTTCGGGCAGCGGGAACTTGCGCTCTTCCCAGACGCGCGGAATGTTCTCACGCCAGCAGTCGCGCATGCCCTTGATGTAAGTGTTCGGGCCGCCAAGCAGAAGCACGGTAGGCCGCAGCGTATTGCCGCGGGTGAGCACCGCCAGGTTCTGCTGCACGATGGCTTCAAAGAGCGAGGCCATCAGCTCCGGTGCGGGCACGCCTGATTTTTGCAGGCCGTTGATGTCCGTCTCGGCAAAGACGCCGCACTTGCCGGCCACCGGGTGCAGCTTCAGGCCGACGTAGCCCATCTGGCAAAGCTCGTCGGCGGGAATGTGGAGCTTGGCGTTGATCTTGTCAATGACCGCGCCCGTGCCGCCGGCGCACTTGTCGTTCATCGAGGGGATCTTCTTCTTGCGGCCGGTCTCGGGGTCTTCCTTGAAGATGATGATCTTCGCGTCCTGCCCGCCGAGTTCGATCACGCTGCCGCACTCGGGATAGAGCTTTTCGACGGCGAGCGCGACGGCGTTGACCTCCTGCACGAACTTGGCGCCGATGTAGCCCGCGATGGTCCCACCACCGGAGCCGGTGACGAAAATGCGCGTGGAACCGGGAGCAATGCCGGCCTCGGCCTCCATGCGCTTCAGAAATTCCAGGCACTTCTCGGGCTGCTTGGTATCGTGGCGCTGGTAGTCCTGCCAGAGGATTTCGTCGGTTTCAGGGTCAACCGCGACGGCCTTGACCGTGGTAGAACCCACGTCGAGGCCGACCATCAGGCGCTTGCCCACGTGTGCAGCCGAATCGATGTTTTTCGGCAGCGGCGGCGCCGAACCGATAGTGTTCAGCGACACAAAGCCGGCGCTGGTGTTCGCAGAGTTTCCGTTGCTGCCGCAAGAGGAACCGCAAGCCATGTAGGACCCCTGAAAGCAACCACGGATCAACACGGATTCATACGGATCAGAACCACTGGCGAGAGTCCGTGAACATCCGTGCTAACCCGTGTTGTTATGCCGCGCTGCTCAGCGCCACGCGCGTGTGTGATTCCTTTTTCATGCGCTCGCCGACATGGCGAACAAAATTGGCGGCAACGCCCACCACGCCCTCGTAATGTGGGACCTTGTAGAGCGGCCGGCGAAGTTCGGGGTGATCGGCGACGAAGTCGCGGATGTCGTCGAGCGAATTGCCGGTCGCCTCCAGCGCCGCCTTGAATTCTAGTTTTGCCTTGGCTTTGGCTTCGCCCAGCGCCATCTGTACGCGGCTGTGCGCGTTGACGTCGCCTTCGCCCGAAGTCTCGATGGGCAGAAAGATCATGTCCTTGAAGTGGGCCATCACGGCGGACTGCGCGCCGTCCGACTGCGTGGAGGGCATGCAGCCGAACGGCTTCAGGCACAGCACCATGTGCGTCAGGCCCCGGTTGCTGTAGTAGATGTTCTTGGCGACTTCAAGATGGCCTTCGCCGCCGCCCGCGCGCGAGTTGTAGTAGGGATGCGCGATGCGCTGCAGTTCGTACTGATCCACCAAGTCGTGAGTCAGGCCGCCCAGCGCCTCGATGATGCGGTGGTACTCCCGGCGGAAGACCATCTCGGCAAACTTCAGGCGCGCCACTTTCTTCTGCGTTTCTAGATTGATCTTCAGGTGCTTGTCGAGGCGCCACGCAGGGGGCAGAACTGCGCCATCGTCCAGTCCCTTGGTGTCACGATACTTTTGCACCACCTGATGGATCATGTAGGTGATCCAGGTCGCGATAGGCTCCACCAGCACCTGCCCGCCTTCCTTCTCCAGGAAACGGAACATGTTGAAATTGCCGTCGCCTTCGGTGGTCTGGGCCCAGAATTCGCCGGTAATCTTGACGATCGGCTTGACGCGGGTGCGGTCCACGTCAATCGTGTTGAGGCGGTCGCGGATGGCGTAGAGCGGCTTGATGTAGTCATCGGCGAGCAGCGCGCGCAGGATTTTCGCGGCCTCATCGCCGGCCAGCTTGCTTAGGCGGGAACGCGGCATGGGAGGCCGGTTCTTGATGGCCTCGTACAGCAGGTCCATGCATTCGCCCAGCACGCGGTCGGTTTCACCGGGATTCACTTCGTAGGGGCGGATCTGGTAGGCAACGTCGTTGATGACGTCGCCGATGTTCATGGCGTTCAGGATGCCAATGAAGAATTCCGTGTCCAGTTCCAGGCCGGCTTCGGCCTCGGCCTGATTGAGCCCGCCGCTCTGCTGGAAGAGCAGCACGCGGAAGCCGTCAAAGCCGGAGTTGCGCAGCGCCAGCCGGTACTCGGCTTCGTACATGCCGAAGCGGCAAGGGCCGCAGGCGCCCGCGGTAAAGAAGACGTAATTGTCAATGATCTCCTGCTTGCTGTGACCCTGCTCTTGAAGATGTTGCAGGAACTGCACCAGGTTCCCCACGGTGAAGTAGGTGGGATTGCACTGGCCGTTGTTGCCGTACTCCTTGCCGAGTTGGAAAGCGCGCTTGTCGGGCGTAGGCAACGCCTGGCATTTGTAGCCAAGGTTCTCCAGCACGGCGTGAATCAGCTTTTCGTGCTTCCAGGTGAGCCCGCCGAACAGGATGGTGGTGTGGCCGCGCTGGTCCTTGGTGAAGGGACGCTCGATCGGCTTGTGAAAGTGCCGGATGTCGCGCCTCTCGATACCGGCAGCGCGCTCCAGCCGGGCACGCTCTTCCGCCAACCGGCGGCGGATCAGCTCTTCCTGCGATTGAATCTGCACCAGACCAGCGGAGACATGATCGTGAGGAAGGGTCGCCATCTTAGACCTCAATTGCGCGGCGGCCGCCGCGGCTTGCTTCGTACAAGTGAGCACGCCAGCCGGGCCGCACTCCTGGCGACCGGCTATCTGGGTTCAACAGCAGAGCGCACCTGGGTCGCAGGGGCGCTCTCTGTGGGAGTATGATTCGCGGGCGCTTCGACCCGAAACGAAAACGCCGTCAGTGGAGGAAAATCGGAGGCCGAAGGGCACATTCGACCATCGGATTGCGCTCTGGATGGACATGATGCGGTGATACTTGTCACAGGGCTGTGTGACATTGTCGAGGACCTTGCCGCCTCACAAGCCGGGCAGAAGGCTGAACTGCCATATCCAGTTGCCTATGGTGGCGAGCAGCACCAGCACGCGTTTGATCCGCATGAATTGTGTCCTTCCGTTAAAGCGGATGTTGGGCCATAGTTGTGGGTCTGGTTGATAGAGGCTCGCGTTCGGGGGCAACTACGTCGCAAGCGGGCCACGAGCTTACGTGGGCACGCGATGCCGAAGGCGCGGCGGCGCGCGTGAAAATTTGCAGGAAATTTGGTAGGTTTGACAAGCGGGCATTCACGACAGCCCGCGCGCGGATGTTAGAATCAGAGTACGGGCGCTTAACTCAGCGGTAGAGTGCCATCTTCACACGGTGGAAGTCACTGGTTCGAATCCAGTAGCGCCCACCATAGTTTTAAAGCACTTAGGGGCCGATCCGACTCGGCCCTGTTGCACGTTAGCGCACATTACCGGCAGCGGCAGCCTGCGCCTGAGACGCAGGTTGCGGGAGTGGAGCCTTACGAACCATCTCAACAACCTTCCCCTGGGCTTGCCGTGCATCCTCGCTGAACGCTTGGGCGTACAGGGCAAGCGTGGTGTTTGGGTTGGCGTGACGGCACAGCTCCTGTACCACCTTCACGTCTTCGCCGTTCGCCTTCAACAACGAAGCGTATGTTCTGCGGAAGGTGTGCCAGCCGATCCGCTTGTGGATACCCAACCGCGCCGCAAGGGGCTGAATATGGCGGCGCAGGATCATGTGCGGCCAGTACGGCTTCTTGCCCTTGGTGCGGTGCGATGCGAACACCCAAGCGTCGTCTTCGGGGTACGGAGCCTCGGCACGCCACGTCTTCAGGTCTGCGAGCTGGTAAGGATGCAGCGGAATCAGCTTCTTCGAAACCTCTGTCTTCGTGTCGCCGATATGCCCCTTGACAACGGCTTTCGTCACCGACGCCGTACCCTTCTCGAAGTCGATGTCGTGCCATTTGAGACCAATGGCCTCACTGATGCGAAGACCATTGCCGTATTCGATGGAAATGGCTGCCCGTTCCCGCGCGTCCGACTTGGTCCACAAGGCGTTGATCTCGCCCGCCGTCAAGATATCGGGAATACGGCTCCGCTTCCCGCTCTGCCGGACGAGCGTAATCGGGTTGTGCCCCTGCCGCACGAATTCGTAACGCTGCGCGTGCGTGAAGAGCACACTGAAGATGTTCCGAATCCGCTGCTTGGTCGAATTTGCAAGCGGCTTCCCTGGGTTCGTCTTCTGGTTCAGGGTTGCAAGCCAGTCCTCGACCGCCACTGTCTTTACGTCCAACATGCGCGTGTTTTCCCATCGCGGCAAGATATATAGGTTGATCATGTCGCGATAATTCTGCTTTCCGTACCATGACCGGCGTGTGTTGGATTCGCTGAGTTCCATTTCTATGAAGTGTCGGGTTACCAGCCCGACGGAGGGCATTTGTGCCGCCGGGCTGAAGTTGTTAATAGTGAACCGCACTTGATCCGCAGCCCTTTGGGCTTGCGATTCGGTGCCGTACTCCTCGGTCGTCCCGATGATGGCCTGCCGCTGTACGCGGCGGCCATCTGGAAGCGTGACTCGATATCGCAGAACCCATTCACTGCGGCCATCGGCGCGACGCCGCTTGAGCAAACTGCCCTTCTGATACCGTTGCCGTGATCCCATCTATTGAATCCTCCGTGAGTCACGGCACGGGTCGCAGGCGAAGTTTACGCGGCGACGCATCCACTGATCAAGCTCTGAGAAAAGGAAGAGCCAGCGGCGTCGCTGCCCATCGCCACGGGGGTGAGCCGGAATCCGTCCTTCACGGGCGAGCTTCTTCAGGTGGCGTGGTGACATGCGGACGAACGGAGCGGCCTCCTCCGCTTCTGCGAACTGCTCCAGAACAGGCGGCTGAAAGGCGAGCGTGGCAGTTGATGGGTACATCGGGTAAGCATTCGTTCCCATGAGCTATTGACCTTGTACGTCAGCAGGGGTGTTCGTGTGTTCGTCTGCCCGCCGGGGGCGGCGAACGCGTGCCCGGCTACGAAAACGAAGGTCAGACATAAGCGGTGACGGGGTTTGCGACAACCGCAGCCCGGTGACGAGCGCGATAGCGATGCCAAGGCGAATGCCCTGGACCATTACCGCAGTGTCAGGCGATTTCGAACAGGAGTCCTGACGAGAGCAAGATGAACTACACATTTGATTCTCCTTCGGACCAGCAATGCCGGCCGATGTTGATCAGTGTTGGACAAGAGTGCAGGCTAACCAAAGGCTTGGCGCTACACGCGCGAGGTCTGGTCCACGTATTCCATGGCCGCAAAGTACTCACGGGTCTTGCGTTCCGGGCGAATCCGGAAATAGCGCCCCGTAGTGTCCGGGTGGGCGTGCCCCATGAATGACTGAAGGACTGCGAGCGACATGCCTGCATTGACGTTGCGGGTGGCGAAAGAATGACGGAGTTGGTGAATGTGAATGTGGCTGATGTTTAGCCGCTTGCACCACTTGTCTAGAATCTGCTGGATCGTGCGACAGCTCAGACGATCGCCGCTAGAACAAATAAACAGGGCCGGGTTGGCGTCATCTCCGCGTTGCACGTCGTACTCGGAAAGCGCAACTAGCGCGCGAGCGCCGACGCGGATGTCGCGGCGTTTTTTGCCTTTGCCCACGACCTCGCAGTAGCCGAAGTACGTCACCCTGCCGTCGGGTGCTGTACGCATTTTCGGGATAATCGAGTCACGATTGAGGTTGTGCAGTTCTGAGAGCCTCAGCCCCGAATAGATGAAGAGCAGAATGATGGCTTTGTCCCGCGGGACCGTGATGCCGTTTACCAGAGTCCTGAGCGTGTCATCCTCTACTGCACGCGGCAGGTCGTTCGAAACCTTAGGCCGCTTCACAAGCTGCACAGGGTTCCTAATCTTCCCGTCTGAGTTGTGGTTGAGAACATCGAAAAAGCTGGACAGGACTGCCAGGTGTCGGGCGATGGTGGCCGGTGCAAGGGATTCGCCGACGGTGCGGCCCTTCTGCTCGGAAAGTTGGTTGATGAACGCCGTGATCGTAGTCGGCTTTACCTGGGTGACGCGGATTCCTTCGGAGCGAATAAAATCTTCAAAGCGGCTCAGTGTTTGCCGGTATGCGCGAAGCGTTTCAGGACTGCTTGTTCGCAGGGACAGGGATGCGAGATAGCCGTCTATATCCATTGATCGTCCTTTGGGAATTAAAGTTGGGGAGGCAATTGCGGGTAACATATATTACCCGCAATCGCTTCTAAGTAGCTGTCTACGAACGACTTGCTGAAGCAGCGGCATGGATGCGGGCAAAATCGCGCAAGGACAGCGACTTTTCCTCGGGTGCCTCCTGCTTCGCGTCGATTACCGCGCACGCTGCCTCATACTGACGGTCCTTGGTCTCCTTGCGAACCTTCGCGTAAATCTGTACGGAGCTGAGGGACTTCCAGCCGCCAAGGAGCTGTAACACCGGCAATTCCATGCCGGCATTGACCAAGCGCGTTGCCCAGGTATGGCGGAGACGGTGGAAGATGAAGCTGGTCGCAGGTTCGGGATATGCACAGAGCGCCTTCTTGAAAATGTCTTCCAGGCGTTCCGTGTATAAAGGACGAAGCTGCTTGCCATGGAGCAAGTGATCGTGATTGCAGCGCGGATCGCGCTGGGCCAACCACAACGGGAGGAGCTTCTTGACCTTGTTGTGGAACGGAACCGTGCGCGTCTGTCCATTCTTCGTTGGTAAGCGTACGAAGATTTCCTGGCGCTCAAGGTTGACGTCCTCCAGGCGGATGTTGCAGACCTCGCTGATCCTCAATCCGCACTCCTCGCCGATTGCAAACGCAAGCAGGAGGAGGACGTCACCTACCTCTTCAAGAACCTTCCAAAGAGCAGACATTTCATCTTCGCTATAGGGATCACGGGGCGGGCCGTTATGGGCCTGAGAATGAATCCGGGGAATGATTGGGTTGCGCTCGATTTCCCCCTCGGCTTCCAGGGTACGGAAGAAGGTCACCATGTTGGAAATATCACGCGCAGCGTTGTGGCCGTGATCGCGGCTGAAAGCGGCGAAACGTGTAACAGTGCGCGGTGTTATCTGCCCCAGTTCTGTAAGGCCATCGTTCACGGCGAAAGTAAACAAACGGCTGAGTGCATTCCTCACGCTACCCATAAGGTGATCCTTCGACAAATTACTGGTCGCCAAGAACTCCTCAATCGCGGGGCGGAACGGCCCGGTTGGCCCGAGGATGCGTTCAGCGTTATGTTCCTGCTCACACTTGTCGGAACAGTGCTTCGCGATGCCGATACGTTGCTTTTGGCCACGAATGTCTCCACGACACCACTCGCAAACGCCAATGACGTGCAACTGCGACTGGACCTTGTGCTTGCATTTGTCTGAGCAGTACCTATGTTTCTGGTGGATCGGCACTAGACCCGCAGGTACTACGTTCGTACAACCGGGCGCTTCACACGGTCCTTCGGGACGGAACTTCTTGGCCATACCGCGTCTATTGCCGACCGAGTTAATTGGCTGAGAAGAGCCGACCTTTTCTGTCACAGGCGGCGTCGAGCGGGTCTCTCCCGAAAGGAGGGGGAGCTGAACGAAGTTAGTTGACATGATCTTTCTTCCTCTTGGCGATCTGTTTGTACGTGTCGATGAGTGCATCGACTTCGCGCGAGTCGATCCGCGTCTCGCCTGCAATGCGGATCGGGTTGAGCTGGCCGGTGTTCACCAACCAATCAATTGTTTCCGGCGTGAGATGGAGAATTTCGGGAAGTTCACCGGCCTGATACAGCCGGCGCTCAGACTGAATTGGCATAGTTGCCTCCTGTCGCATGATCACTGGAGGGCAAGCACCTGCCAAAGCATTCCGTTAGTTTCCTTCTCGTCGGCCTGGACTTTCTGCCAGTCGCCTGACCTCAGAACAAAACCGGGGATGGCAGTTCTCGCGATCCGAGATCAACATGAGAGAGGAGGGTGGTTCTGCCAAAGGCATCAGAAATTTCGGTCGGATTCGGAGACCGGTTCAATGGGTTTGAACCGGTCGGGAAGGGACTGGAACATCATGCGGTGGAACAACTTACAAGTGATGCGGACGTCGTTTCGGCAATATTCGGCAATGCGATCCAATTGTCCGGCTGCCCACCACTTCCCAACTTCGTCGCCGCGTCCGTTCTTTTTTCCACAGCCCAGGACACTGGCCAAGGTGTCAAGTTTTGGGTACTTCGAAGCATGCCAGTTGCACCACGTCTGCATCAAGTCGAGGCAATCCGCGCTGTAGTACCGCCGCAAGTCTACGCGGCGGGACGGGCGCACGCTGTTGATCCAACACCGTTGCCGGATAAACGGCAGGTCGAAATCGAGAATATTGAAGCCAACAAAGAGGTCACCGGGACGGACAAGTGCCCAGAATGAGCGAAGCAGTGCCAGTTCGTCGCTATCAATGAGGGAATGTTCAAGTACAGTCTGGCCATCGTCGATCAGCAAGCCGATGCAGACCACTCGCCCGGTAAGCGCCGATAATGCCCCCTCTGGATTGGCCTGGTCGAGTGCCAAGGTTTCAATGTCCAGAAAAACATTCCGTCTGGAATATGTTGGTTTGATTTTCATTTCTCCTCCTACAAAGCCAGGACTGAATCCTGGGCTGGGCTTAACTATTTACATTCCAGTTGGCATGTATTTTGCAGTTGTGAAATCCATGCCGGCGGGAATATATTCTGGCGTTCAACTACATGGAAGTTTTATGGCGGCGACTGAAGCATTCCTGGCGATGTGGTCGCGTTGGAGGTCGGCATTCGGCCCGGCGTTTAATGGCGACTGCATTCCAACGGGAATACATTTGGGAGTTCCATCAGGAGGTGCATCTGGCAGGAATCAAGAACTTTCTTGAAATGTGGTCTCAATGGTGCCGCGTATTTGGGCCGCTGAGGGAGGAAGATCCCGTCGTCTTACTCGGCGTTCTCCAGTTAATCATTGAAGCAGATGGAGCAACGCAGCGAACGATCGAGACCGCTCTTAGGCTAAAACAATCGCGCGTTAGCAAACTCATAAAGAAACTCGAAGCCGACGACTGGGTAAAGGCCCACAAATCAGCAACTGACAAACGAGTTGTACTCGTAACCGCAACGGTGCGTACTAAGAACGCTCTACGGCAATTCGATAATGCCATCCGCGGCGATCCAGCGGCGAGAGAAAAGTCAGTATCCCGTCGCCAGCCGTCTCGAGTACCGGAGGGACAGTTGGACCTCCTAACTGCACTCGCGGCCAAACAGAGAGCGGAGGAGTAACACGAGCCCACAAATGCCTACGAAGCCGAAAGCCGCTAGTTCGAGCAAGACGAAATCATCAACCACAAAGACGAACATTGTCGGCAAGATTACGATTCCATTAGTGCCGAAGAAGGCGAAGTACGTGAACGAGCGTGTCACCGAAAACTTGGTGCGCGACAGGCTGCGTGACCTCGGATACAAGTCAACGGAAAATGACGTCAACGTTGAAGAGCAGAAGAGCCAGGTTGCCGAAGTTGCAAAGCTGCTGAAGAACGGAAGCAAGACGGGTACTGGAGGGCGTGGGTGCCCGGAGTTCATCATCAGCTCACCATCGACGCCTGACTTCCTCATTGTGATCGAGTGCAAGGCATCCGTAAAACAGCATGAGAGTCCGAGTCGCGACCACCCCGCCGATTTCGCGGCGGATGGAGCACTGCACTACGGACGTATCCTGTCCAGGTCGTACAACGTCGTAACCGTAGCCGTCAGCGGCCAGACAGCATCTTCGCTAAAGGTTTCTATTTTCGTCTTTTCAAAAGGCGCCGAGACGTACAACGAGCTGAAGAACGAAAGCGGCCTACCTGTTACCCAATTGATTCCGTTCGATGATTTCGTGCGGTTGGCATCATATGATCCCGCCGTCGAGAAGAGCCGGCATGATGATCTGATGGCGTTCTCGCGCGATTTGCACGACTTCATGCGGGACCACGCGAAGCTAACCGAGAGTGAAAAGCCGCTGCTCGTCAGCGGCACACTGATCGCGCTCAGGAACAAGCCGTTTTCTAAGGGTTTTGGTGACTACGGACCAGAGGATCTCCAGAAACAATGGCTTCGCGTGATTAGAGAAGAGATAGAAAAAGCTGACCTGCCAAACTCGAAGAAGAACAGCATGACGCAGCCGTATTCGAGTATTGCTGTACATCCCGAACTCGGCAAGGCCACGAAACTGTTCCCCAAAGGCGTTCTGTACGAACTCATTCGGATGCTCCATGAGAAAGTCTGGCGCTTCGTTGTCGTGTATCACGACTTCGATGTTGTCGGACGATTCTACGGGGAATTCCTGAAATACACGGGTGGAGACAAAAAAGCTCTGGGGATCGTCCTTACGCCGCGACACATAACGGAGCTGTTTGCGCTGCTTGCAAATGTGAAAAAAGACAGCAAGGTGCTCGACATCTGTGCTGGTACGGGCGGATTCCTTATCTCTGCTATGCACCAGATGTTGAAGCAGACAGCGACTGAGAAAGAGCGCGAGTACATCAAGAAACAGTGCCTAATTGGGGTTGAACAGCAGCCGAACATGTACGCGCTTGCCGCCAGCAATATGATCTTGCGTGGCGACGGGAAAGCGAATCTGTATCAGGGTAGTTGTTTCGACGCGGCCATCATGAAGGCGGTCAAAGCCCATCATTGCGACATAGGCCTTATCAATCCTCCATATTCTCAGGAAGACGAGAATCAACAAGAACTCAAGTTTGTCCAGCAGATGTTGGACTGCGTCGAAAAAGGGGGCACTGGCATTGCAATCGTCCCGATGTCCTGTGCTATTGCACCTCATCCGATGCGAGAGGAGTTGCTCAAACACCATACTCTCGACGCGGTAATGTCGATGCCAGACGAACTGTTCTACCCCGTCGGCGTGATCACCTGCATCATGGTGTTCAAAGCACACGTTCCACACGCTTCAGCGAAGCGGAAGACCTGGTTCGGCTACTGGAAAGACGACGGCTTCTTCAAAACAAAGCATAAAGGGAGGATCGACGGCAATGAGAGCTGGTCGTCGATTAGAGACGAATGGGTCGAGCAGTACCGCAACCGGGAAGTTCATCCAGGAAAGTCGGTTACGCGACACGTTACCCACGAAGACGAATGGTGTGCAGAGGCATACATGGAGACCGATTACTCAGTACTGACGCAGGCGCACTTTGAGGAAGTCGTGAAGAACTACGCCGTGTACCGACTGATTGGGCTTTCGCAATCGGAAGCAGAGGAAACAGATGCCAACGGTCAGTGAACTTTTCGATGTTCGGTACGGCCAATCGCTGGAGTTGAATCGGCTTACCAAGACCGACAGCGACTCCGGCATCGCGTTTGTCTCCAGAAAGATGAAAGACAACGGCGTGTCGGCGTTTGTCCTTCCGATCGATGGCTTGCCTCCAGGGGAAGCCGGTGAATTGACTGTCGCGCTTGGCGGCAATGGCGTGCTGTCCACATTTCTCCAAGAACGGCCGTTTTACACAGGCCGAGACGTTGCGATTTTGAAATCGAAGGAGAAGCTCTCGAAGCCTGTCTTGCTGTTCTATTGCATGTGTATCAAGGCGAACCGTTACAGGTACAGCTATGGTCGGCAGGCAAACAGAACTCTTAAAGATCTCGTGGTTCCCCCACTAGCAAACGTGCCAGCTTGGGCTTCCGAAGCTGACTTAGATCGGTTCATTGGAGCAGAAAAGCCGTTTTCGAGCGTAGCGGTTCCGCTGACGAGCACCTCTTCGTGGTCTGAGTGTGTGTTGGGTGACCTCTTCGATATTCGGAAAGGCAAGCGTCTAACGAAAGCGCAGATGACGCCGGGATCGACGATCTTCATCGGCGCGATAGACAACAATAATGGCGTGAGAGATTTTATTGGACAACTGCCGATCCATGAGGGGAACACGATTACTGTGAACTACAACGGAAACGGAGTTGCTGAGGCGTTCTACCAGCCCGAGCCGTTCTGGTGCTCTGACGACGTGAATGTCCTTTATCCGAAGTTCACGCTTACGCCTGCGATAGCATTATTCATCGCGACCGTGATCCGACTGGAGAGATATCGCTTCAATTACGGTCGAAAATGGCACCTGGATCGGATGAGATCCGCGGTTATCAAGCTGCCCGCCCTGAGCACTGGGGAACCGGACTGGGTTTATATGAGGCGCTTCATCGAATCACTCCCATTTTCCAGCCAGCTTTCGCGTTGATGAATGTCTCTTCAACGGTTCGGGAGGTTGACGGGCTCGACAATTTCGATGATCCGCGGATAATCTCGAGAATCATTGAACCGTACCCTATATCCGTTTTGTCTGTGAAGCTCAAACGCAATAGCGGGGGATGCGTACGCAAAGTGACTGGCCGTGTACGACTGCATCTCTTCCGAATACAGATCAAATCTAATTTTGTTCTCACCATCCGCACGACGCATCACGTTCTTTCGATACGGTCGGATCAGAGCAGTTTGGCCCTCAGCCGGAAACCTCGTTGCAGTGCCCTTGATCAGCGAACGTGCAAGGGCGCCTCGAGAGTAGCCGCGGTCCACATCAGGACCACCACGTTCTGCGGCAGCTTTAGCTGCCTTATCAATCTCCTTCAACGGCTTTGATTTCTTTCCGGCCGTCCACTGAATGTTGACTACGATACCGACCTTACTGATGGCCGAGAGGAACATTCTCCATAAGTCGGCGTTTTCTATCGGTTCATCGGTGCGCTTCCGCCACTTGTTCGCTCGCCATCCCTCGACTGAGTGCGCGCCAGTTGCGACGTACTGTGAATCAGTAATCACCTGTACGCGCGACACACCCGGCCAAGGTCGATTTTCCCGAATCCAGCCAAGAGACTTGATGACTGCGAGCAATTCCATCCGGTTTACGCTGCTTTCAGCACAGCCGAAATCGACGATTTGTTCTGGCGGCCTGCCAAGGTGGTCCGGATAATCAACGATAGCCGCGCATCCAGAGATCATCCTGCGCTCGCGATAGCAGGAGCCATCAGTCCTGATGTGAACAGCACGGGGGTCAAGCTGCATCTGAACCGGCCTACTCTGTAGTTGAGCCGCGTTATGCCCAATCGTCATTATTCCATTCTGCATGGAATGGGAGTCGGGGCATTACGTCTTCTCCTTAACCGCGAACGCCCTATCCCCCACGGCGACACAGCTCTGATATTACGGCAGAAGTCTTTGGAACGTGCCATTTGCTTTGCCACAGTGGGATCGGTGCGGCATCCGCGCTAATTCCACTGTGAGGTGGCCAATGGCCATTTACATTTCCGCGAAGGACACCGGCATGGTTGCTTTGCCGGAGTGCGAGACCTGCTCGTGGGTATACATGCAGGTTGACCGTAAACCACCGTTCCAGATTTTCCCCGGTATCTTTTCGTCTTTCGATTCGCTAAATAAACGGTCTGTCCATGACCACTTCGATACCTATGGCCCGCCGCCGTGGTGGGGCGATGACCTTCCGGCGGTTTGCGGCTACGAGAAACCCACGCGCCAGCGGTTCACCGACGATGTTTCAGGCGTGACCGTCACGGGCGAACCCGACGCCATCTACACGCTCGAAAACGAGGACGGCGTCGTTTTGGCGGACTACAAAACGGCTCGCCTGACCGAAGGGCAGGACGACCTGATGCCGGTTTACACCGTTCAGCTCAACGTGTACGCCTGGTTCCGCCGTGTGCTGGAGCTGTCACCGGCGAAGTACCTGTATTTGATCTACCAAGACCCGCAGACTCGGCGGGACGATATGGCCCCCGCTGACTACATCCGCCGCAATCCCAAAGGATATCAGTTAGACTTTAACGCCCAGATCGTTCCGGTCGAACTGAAGTCTGACGATTACATTCCCGGCCTACTGAAAAAGGTCGCGAAGATCGCCAAGATGAAGAAGCCGCCGAAGGGCAAGGATGACTGCCCGAATTGCGCTCGGGTCAAACGATTGCTCGCCCTTGCCGATACATTCGCCGAAGGTGACCTCGATACGTACTGCGATCTAATCCATGCAGGCCAGCTCGCCGGGTTCGGAATCACTGAGACCCTGCGGAGCGCACGCCGGCACCTTGTGAATTGGTAACGGCACTAGTAACCCGGACAGCGGCGCAAGCGCCGCCGTCCGGGAACGGTTATACCGTTGCCAGGGCGCGACGCACCTGCGCCGTTTGGAGCCTCGACCAGCGGACGAGGTCGGAAGGGCGCCAATGCGGCGCGCCCGCCTGAGCCAGCACCGCCGTCACCAATGCCGATAGGGACGGTGCTTCACGATCCGGCTTGCCAAAAATGAGCGGCGTTCTAGATGTACGTTTCAGCTCCAACAACTGCTGAACAATGAGCGGCGTGATAGGCCTAACCTGAGAACCGTCGCGTCCTCTAAACGCAATCGTCGCCGTTTCGGGATTGAGGTCGGTCCACCGCAACCGCTCAAGGCGACATGGCGCAAGACTCAGGTGCAGCACTAAGGAGACGGCTGCCGTCGCGCGTTTATCCCGCATAGCACGGGATTTTTCGAGCACGCGCTTGATCGTCTCATCAGTCGGAACTCGTGGTGTCATTGTTCGGTTCGTAGTTGCGAGCCAGACAATAGCAGCTTACAAGTTCAACTGCTCGGCCATCGGTGATCGAAATCACATACTTCGCGTGGCCTGCTCCGGCAGCTCGTGGTATGGTGCCGTGGAACAATCAACACAATCTGCGAGGGAATGTGACCAGCACACGGGCTTTTCGCACGCGAGAGAGTTATGAGGCTGAGGCAATCACACGTCGCATCGTTGTGGATTTTCTACGGTCCGAAGGCTTCTCGCAACTCAGTGATCGCCGAACTCGAATGGGGCAAACAGAGTCCCAGACCATCGAAGCGACGTCTCCCAACGGTGAGGTGCTCACCATGCGGGTGAAGCTCTGTTGGCGAACGTCTGGCAATCGGGAATGTGGACATGTGTACTCCGCCGCGCAGTTGCTCGCCAAGGTTCCCGATCGTGATTTTGAGGTAGCTTTAACGAGGATGGTCGGGCGGTTGAGGACGGCCGGCATTACTCACGTCTTATTTGTTCAACGTGAGGGCCTGGAGATTACCTCCGCTGCGCTGGTCGAACTGGCAGCTTTGGTTGATATCTGGTGTGCGCAGCGTGACATCAGCGACGACCTGATCAGCAAGGGGAAGATGGGCGGGAGGAAAAAGAATCACGCTATGAACGGATGGAGTCCGACGTTGTGGCTGCACGACGACCAGGCTCCCGATGTTACGGCAGCGTTGTGGGGACATCCGGGCGTTCGCGACCTGGTTCGGGGAGCGAACGACACCGCCGCTACGGCCGCCGTACTCGACGACACGTACGATGACCTGCCGGGCCTGGATTACTCAAAAGTCGGCAGCGATGGGGCACCGATCATCAACACAATACGGTCGGAGGTCAGGCGTGACCCAAAGGTGCGGGCACTCGTGCTCCAACGTGGAAATCGGAAATGCGAACGGTGTGGAACAGGCCGGCAATACGACGGATTCCTAGATGTTCACCACATCTTGGGTGCTGACAAGGGCGACCGGGTCTGGAATTGCGTGGCGATTTGTCCGAACTGCCACAGGGAGGCGCACGTGGCGCCCACCCGGGATGAAATCAACGATCAACTGCTCGGGATCGCGGGCACGTCGAAACCGCTGGTGCGGACGGCGGCCCGGCCGTAACCGTTGTCACTTCGTCGTCCGCGCGTCACAGCACCGTGCTCCTCAGCAATCACGAGCTACTGCACGGCGACGAGCAACCCGTCTTTGGCAAGGCCATGAGCAAATCCCTGAATCATCGATTTGCCGAAGTGTGGCTTCACGTCATGCACGCGCCGAACCAGATCGCCCATTTCCAACCTTTTCTTGCTGAGGTTGGAGATCGGGGCGACGATCTTCTTCCAGTTGGTCAGTGCCCGTTATGAGCGCGGCAGCATCATCGTGACCAGCAACAAGAGTTATAGCGAGTGGGCAGCATCTTTGGGACACCATTATCGCTACGGCGATTCTAGATCGGCTGCTGCACCACTCGACCACCATCAACATCCGCGGAGAAAGCTACCGTCTGAAGGAGCGCCGGCGAGCCGGATTGATCGGTGGACGGGAACAAGAGGCGAGAGGCGGGAGAGCCGCGCGCCGTTCCCTGACCGTGTTGGCGGTGGGGAATTTTATTCCGGCGATTTGAGGAATTTTCAACCGGCGTTGACAGAACAGCGGTACTGGAAGCAGAGGGCCTCCCTATGGGGAGCCGAACACCCAACCTGCCCCACGGTCCCAGAATCTGATTGTGGGCTATCAGAGTTCCGAGAATTCCGCGCACGATTCTGCTACGAAGATGTGAAGTAAATTGGCGTGGTACGCGAGCGCCAGCGATCTACCTCCACGCTGGCTCGGGCGCCTGTTCGACTTCAGTCAGAGCCCGGCTGTGGCATGATTGCAGGATCATCAATGTGGTCGTCCGGTGTCTCGTCCTCGCCAGGGACCTTCAGCGAGACACAGCATTTCCACAAAGTGACTCCCCAGACGACAATCACGACAGCTATGAATACAGGGGTTAGTAGTGCTTGTGCCCGCGGGGATTGGGGAAACGTGAAGTATGCCGATACAACGGCAATCAACCCGGCAATGGTCGTTATGCCGGTGTAAAACAAGGACACGCCCTTTCTCACCATGTCTTTGACCCCAGCAGAATGCATCCGGTTTCGCATCAGCGGCAACCACCTACACGCTCGCTCAATTTCGCGACCATCATGGAAGACCGCCAGCAGAAGTCGGTGATACACAAGCGTGTCTAGCATCCAAAGCAGTAGGACCCCAACAGAGGCGGCCGAAGAAATTGCAGTGATCAGGAAGAAGATCGGATCGACGTTTGATCTCACCAACAGATCTGGCGCAGGCCTCTCCTTTAATACGAATTCAATGCCTGCACACATGGCGAGGAGCCATGTCGAAGCGAGCCCACGATACACGCTCTGCAAGGTATTGAAGTGTCTTTCTTGCTCACCACACTCGGTGACCATGCTCCAGACCATATCGAACATGTCTTTATGAACGTGGCGCAGTAAGCGCATCTGAGCATTCGTCGAAGGTGTAGGGTTCAGAGGAAATGGTGGTTGTGCACTGTCGTTCGGTATTTCGCACCTCGTGGCGCACAGACCTACGCTTCAGACTAGCGACTCGAACGTCCGCTGATACGGCGAAGTTGATGTGCGCGCGAGAGTAGCACATTTGAACACAGCTAGAACACTCGCTAGTTGCAACCTGCGATCGCCTTCGTTCCAAAGCGGGAAAATGGTCCTTGAGCGAACTTGGTCATAGCCGATCAGGCCAGCCAAGTCGGCCCACATAGGTTGTTGCCGCTGAGGCACCGAATTCAGATCTGCTGCACAGGTACGAGGGGACTGATACGTAAGGCAGTATGCCAATACGGCACAGCGCTCCTGGGTAGCCAACGATTGCATCTGCGAGAGGGTAGTCGTGTCTTTTTTTTCGGATATGTGACTTGTAGATCTCGGGGACTACCCCTCATGTCAGGCGCTTAAAAGCTCGGAAATCCTGCTGAGCAATCTGTTCAGGTCTCTGTTGGATTTGCGCTCGGCCTCGATCTTCTCGACGGAATGAAGCACAGTTGTCATGTGTTTCCCGCCGAAGTGGCGTCCAATTTCGGACAGTGAACTGTCGGTCAGGGACTTGGCAAGGTACATCGCGATCTGGCGCGGGTACACGATATGGCGGGAATTGTTCTTCTGCTTGATCTCGGGAAGACGCAGGCCAAACTGCTCTGCCACGGCTTTCTGAATCGCCTCAATGCCGATCTTCCGCTGATACGCGTCAATCGTGTTCTTCAGCACTTCTTGCGCGTAGGTCATGCTGATCGGCATGCCATCGAGACTGGAGCGGGCGTTCAGGCGGATGAGCGCGCCTTCCAGTTCGCGCACGTTGGAACGGATGTTGTTGGCGATCCAGTAAGCCACGTCCTGCGGCAGCTCGCAGCTTTCCTTTTCAGCTTTCTTGACCAGGATGGCCAGCTTGGTTTCAAGGTCAGGCGGCTGGATATCGGCGATCAGCCCCCACTCAAAGCGGCTGCGCAGGCGATCCTCGATTTCGGCCAGTTCGCGGGGCGGACGGTCGCTGGCCACCACAATCTGCTTCTGGAACTGGTGCAGGGCGTTGAAGGTGTGGAAGAATTCTTCCTGGGTGCGTTCCTTCTGCGCCAGGAATTGCACGTCGTCAATGAGCAGCACGTCGAGTGAGCGGTAGCGGTCGCGGAAACTCGACATTTTTTCGTAGCGCAACGAGTTGATCATCTCGTTGGTGAACTGCTCGGTCGTCGTGTAACGCAGGTTGAGCGTGGGGAAGAGCCGCTTGATCTCGTGGCCGATGGCCTGCATCAGGTGGGTCTTGCCCATGCCCACGCCGCCGTACAGGAACAGCGGGTTGTAGGCGCGCGAGGGGCGGTCGGCCACAGCGCGCGCGGCCGCATGGGCAAATTGATTGCCGTTGCCGGTGACGAACGTTTCAAATGTGTAGTTCGAATTCAGTCGCGAAGTGCCATCCCAGTCGAAGCTCATCCGTGGAGCAGCAGCCACGGAGTCGTTCGTACGCAAGCCGCGAACCGAATCAGTTTGAACGGCCACGAACTCCACGTCCTCGAAGTTCATTCCCAGGTTCTCGATTGCTTCCTGGATCAGATCGAGGTATTTTTCAGCAAAGTGCCCAAACTCGGGCGAGGGCACTTGGACGAAAATCTTGCGGCCATCGCAGTGACTGTAGCGGGTCGGTTTCAGCCATGTGTCGTAGGAATGCCGATTGATTTTCCTCTCCAGGGATTCAAGAATTTGAATCCATGGATCCTGGTGGATGTCGATACTCGGTATAGCAACTTCCGACGCGGTTGTATTTGGGTGCGCTAGTCCAACATCTCCTTCGCCCTGCTCGATTTTAGGCGGTGGCGTCGCGCTCGCTGCGCTTGCACCTTCAGAATCGATCACGGGTTCGTCAGCTACAACGGCCTGGTGTTGATGCGCTCCTCCGTTCTGAGATCCATTTCCTGCGACTTCTTCGGCGGGTACCGCATAAGCGTTTTTCGCTTCAGATTGGTTAAGCCATGTGCGTATCAGTTCCTCGATAACCGGGGTCATCCTCGTTCCGCGGTCAATAAGCGCGTGTTGGAAAGCCTTTAGCAAGGCTTGCTCGATACGAAACGTCGTCTGGACTCTTGTGCCCGCCACCTGTAACCTCACAGTGCTTTTTCCAACCACGTTGCAAAGTTACCACATTTTCAAAGGTTTTGCAAAACAACTGTTGTCTCGGTACCAGAACCATGGTACCAGCGTACCACACGTTTTACAGCATATTAATTTAAGTCCAGGAACAGTTGATAACCTCCAATATTCATGCTATCGTGCGCGCATGATTGGCGAACATTCTACCTATGGATCAAACTTAATAATAGCTCCTCAACAGGCCTTTTGTGACTTTAATCGTGACCGAATTCGCAAAATTCGCCGCTAGAGTCAAGAGATGGCGTCGGCCAGCACTAATCGCCTATTTCGTTTGCCTCGCCTTGTTGTACAAGCACACCATCGGCTTCAACGAAGCCGTCATCTTGATCCTTCTCTCAGTTCTCTTCGTGCCAACGGCCCCTTCCGCTAAGCCGCGGCGCTTGCCAAACTCAAAAACCCACAGTGGCAGCGGAGTGACAAGGAATCTACGGCGGCGACAATGAGCGCGAATGGAACCATCATTACGAGCCAGCGAGAAGAGTGACTCAGTTCAGGAGGATGCAGTTGCTGACGTTAGGCCGCAGCGGTTCACGCGACATGTGCGGTTAGGTGAGAAGTTGCTTTCGTGCGGTTTTGCACTGAACGTCTACCAGATCACCGCGCCTGGTGATCAACATCACTGCCGGAAGCGTTAGCACATCTGCTCAATTGGTGGTCTTCGTCACCAAGGCTAACGCGAGGGTATCCGGTATGCATAGCGCGAACAAAGTCATCGGCCTCACCGGTCCATTTGGCAGTGGCTGCACGACCGCTGCCGAATACATCGCCAGCAAGCTCGGCTTTAGACATATTCTGCTTTCCGCTGAATTGCGTGCGCTATGGAAAAAGCAGCACGGGCGAGGCGAACCAACTCGTCGTGACTTACAGGACCTTGGGGACGAACTTCGCCAGCAGCAAGGGAACGACGCTTTAGTCCGCAACGCATTGGGACACATCAGAGCGAAAAAGCTGGTAATTGACTGCATCCGAAACATCGGGGAGATCGCGTACCTTCGCGATCGATTCGGTTACCACTTTACGCTGTTCGGAATTGTTCCGACATTTCAAGCGCGTTGGGACCGCATGGGCGCTAAGCGGTACACAGATGATAAGGCGGGGCAAAAGGCCTTCTTCACCGATGATGCCCGTGATCAGGACGAGGAAACGGAACACGGCCAGCAGGTTCGGAAATGCATAGATAAAGCAGACATTCTGCTCGACAACTCCGAGGTGGTGACGCTCGGGGCATATAAGAGGAAGGTCCTGGAATACGTTGAGTTGGCCACCGGCGGAAGACGCCGCGCGCCCACCCGGGAAGAGATTTTCATGAATATGGCGTACTCGGCGTGCCACAGCTCGCGGTGCGTAAAACGGCATGTCGGAGCAGTTGTTGTGGATATTGGAAACAATCCTGTTGGAACGGGCTACAACGACAATCCCGTCCAGACCAAACCCTGCGACGAGCAATACGGTGGATGCTTCAAGGACCTGATGAAGGCCGACATTCTTAAGCAGCTAGCAGAGGAGTCAGGTCACCTCCACTGCCCCACTTGCGGTGCTGCAATCCAAGACGCCAATGAAATGAAAACGCCGTGCGACCATTGCGCACAGAGATTTGGGATGCGGAAAACGATCGCGGAACTCCTGTTCCCTGAACGGGGCATGAGTTTTTGTACCGCAATTCACGCCGAAGCATGGGCCTTAAGTTCGGCCGGGGAACGAGCGCGAGAAGGAGAGCTGTTTACAACAACGCACCCGTGCCTCCAGTGTGCCGAGAAGATCATTCACTCCGGCGTTAAGACCGTCTGGTTCACGGAGCCATACCCAGACGCGCTCAGCGCGGACCGCTTGCATCTCGGAGGCGTGGAACTGCGCCAATTCGAGGGCGTGCGCTGCTTCGACAGGATGTTTGCGAGTAGTCGGCCAAACTAACGCTTCGGCGCCTTCTTCGGTGCTTGCGGCGCCTGTCCCTGTTGCGGCTCCGAGCGAGCGATCAGTCGCGAATCGGAAAACACCATTAACGAGCCAGAAAAGCCGAGAAACCGTACTTGCGGCGCCGTTGTTTTCTTGGCCAGACGCGTTGCGGTCGTTGCCATTCGCTTCTCCGATCAGGTGCTGGGGGACCACGAAGACTCGCGAGCAAGCGCCACGATACAGTCGCAGTGACCCAAATGCTGTGATGTAAATCACTGAACTCTGTAAACCTGTGCAAAACTCGTAAACACCGCAGCAATCGCCGGAGACAGTTGAGTTGCACATGTAGTTGCACAGTTCGCTACCGAACCAGATTATTTCTCCCGATTGTCAGGACGTAAGCTGATCGGAAGTTGTTGGTTCCGAACAACAGCAGGGCGGCAGGACAGATTTTGATGCCGCTGTACACTGTTCAGCTCACCGTGTACGCATGGTTCCGCCGTGTGCTGGACCTGTCCCCGGCAAAGTACCTGTACTTGATATACAAGGACCCGCAGACGCGCCGGGACGATATGGCCCCTCCTTAATTACATCCTGCGTAATCCGAAAGGATATCAGTTGTACTTTAACGCCCAGATCGTTCTCGTCGAACTGAAGGCCGACGATTACATTCCCTGCCTGCTGAAGAAAGTCGCGGAGCTGCCAAGATGAAGGAGTCGCCTAAGGGTAATGAAGACTGCCCGAATTGCGCTCGGATCAAGCGGATGCTGACCTTGCCGACGCATTCGCCGACGGTGACCTCGATACGTACGTGGATCTGATCAAGGCGGGTCAGTCCGCAGGCCTTGATGTTTCTGAGACCCTGCGGAGTGCGCGGAGGTCTATTTTGCCAATGTAGTGCTCCCGATCCCGGGGACGGCGGACACGCCGTCCCGGACCAGCGTTTGTCCCAAGTTTCAGTCTTCCGAACCGGCTGCTGACGTTTCAGAATCCTGCAACCTCCGGACCCGGGTTTGCTCGATTTCCGCGAGTATGTTTCTCGCATTCTCGAACTCTTCATCCGTGTAGTCCCGGCTTTCCAAATAATCAGCGCCAGCCTTCACTTCGCGGATGAGCATGTCGAAGTCGTAGTCCTTGATGTAGCTGTTCTCGGCCAAGCATTCGAACAGAACAGCACATTGCCCGCGCGGCCGGTCGTGCCTCTCCATCACACGCTTGCACAGCCACAGACATACATCGACAATTTGAAGTCCAAAGCTGCTGCTCGACGACCTGACCTCCAGGTTACAGTTGAAGCTGGAAATTGGGACGATATCGGTGATCATCGCGAGCGGCTCAAGCTCGCTGTGAAATTTCGTCAGGAACTCAAATGCTTTCGCGAAGTGCGGCACGAACTGGTCTTGTTCGTCATGCACGAAGCATTCGATCATGTGGCCGTACTGCTTGTGGAATGAGTGCAGGTGGTCGAACAAAGCCGTGAACGCCACGAAATTGGGCGAGTCGCCCTCGCCGAATGGGTCAAGCACCGCATCGGGATGCTTGCTGCCCCAATCCAGCACGTCCGCAAGGATTTGGATACTGCGTGCATCATACGGCATGTCTTTCACTCGGTCGCGAACGGTCGCCAGAAGGCGGCCAAAGCGCTCCGCATCTTGTGCCTGAAATAAGTCCCAGAATTCGTTGAGATCATCTGTCGTTAGTAGCTGGGCAAAATGCAACAGGTTCAACAGGCGTAATTGCCGCACGCCATACGCGTGCGGCGGCACCGCTGGATTCGTGCCCGAGTCGAAAACAAGATCGAACATCTTCGTGGTAGCCAGATACGGCTTGAATATGCGGACGAAAGAAAACCGAAGTTTCTTCTGGCGAATGAACCACGCCAGTCTGCCAGCGATTTTCTCGATTCTGCCGAATCCGAGTTCGTTCCCGTGAAGCTCAGGCTTGCCCGCAAGGCGAAGCAACTCTTGATGGAACGTGTTATATTTCTGGTCCAGATCCGAAAACGCGATCACGGTGGCTGTCCAGAACGTGTCCTGTTCGGTGTCGAAAAGCTTGAGCCCCGAGTGTCCGGACTCATCTGCGTATGCGTAGCAGTTCATGGCTTTCGATTATAGAAGTGGCGCGAACATGCGATGCACATCTCGGGCACAATCGGAGATGTCTTATTGTGCCCTAAGCGTATTTTCAGCGACTTAGCGGGGCGACCCATGCCGTGTAAGTTGTTGAAATTACAGGTTAGAACCTCATTCACACGGTGGAAGTCACTGGTTCGAATCCAGTAGCGCCCACCATCTCCCCGTGGTTTTCTGCCGGCTGGCATTCGGCAACGCGGGAAAATCCCTATAAACTCCACAGTTTTCGCCGAATACGCCCGCAGGGCTGCCAGGCGCATAAATGCGTGTAGGCAAAGCGCATTCATTCGGAATATAGTGCTGACAACCGCAAGTGGGGGAGTCGAACACGACCCGAAAATCTCAAACGATATTTCAGAGGCAGCTCAGCTTGCCGCGGAGGACTGAATGTCTGAACCGAGGCCCCAGGGCTACAGTTACCTGTACGCATTTACATCCCGGCCACACCGGATTCGACGTCGGCGATCGCTTGGCCATCATCAACCTGATAAACAGCTATTCAGACAACTACGACCACGGGCATCTGAACAACTGGTTTGATCTCTTCACCGGTGATGCCAGGCTGACTGTGTGCATGGGCAACGCAGATCCGGTCACAGTCTCCGGGGAAGGCCTGAAGGAGATGCTGACGAATTTCCGCCGAGACCTGGTCGATAACCAGGGAAAACTGCCGCGCCACATTCTGAGCAATGTCAGCGTGAAAGCGCAGTCCGCAAATACTGCGGAAGTCACGGCATACATGACCTATGTTCCCCTGGTGCGCGCCAGCCTGTATACGGCAACCGGCCAGGACGCGGTCAGGATAACCGGCACCGCCTTTTATAGGTTCAGGGTTGCAAAGGGCGCCACCGACGGGGTCTGGCGAATAAACGAGTACACAATCAGTTTCGACCAGACACACGTGTAACGTTGCAGCAATCCAGCTCACACTCTCATGCAGCTTGGGTTTGTGGTTCGCGAGGACCCTCAGGCCGCGCGATCTTTCACATCGGCCGAAGTGGCAGTGCGCGCGCAATGGGCGCAGCAGAAAAAACGGCCGCCGACCTCGACGCCGTGTCCAATGACGCGGCAGTGGCAATGCTCGCAGATCGGGGCAATCGCCTGGATCGCGCATTCGAAGCTGTCGAAGGTGTGCCGGTGTCCGGCCGCGATCAACTCAAATGCCTTGTCGTACTCATTGCCGCAGGTTTCACACTTACCCATAACGCCTCCTTTTCGGCAACTGACAATGATGCCGATCGATCCAGCCGCTTTGCCTGCGCAAAAAGGAAATGCTGTTATGCAGCCTTGCGCCGCTGTCCCGCCCGGCTCCGGCCCTGGGTGCTCTTGCCAGTCGAAGCAGCCGCTGCCTTGCGCCGCCGGGCGGCGCTGCGCCCCTGTTTCGACAATGCCGCGTGTGAAGCGGTGCTTTTAGGTTCGCGTTTCAGCGCCTCCTCGCGCACTCGCGTGTAACGACGCGCCGGCTTCTTTCCCGCCAAGGTCTGCCCTTTGCGATAAGCGTGTTCGGCGCTCTTTCGCGTGGTTTCCTTCGCCTTGCCCGGCGCGGGCGGCGGCAGCGGCACGCCGGCGCGGCGCGCCTTGCTCAGCCCAATGGCAATCGCCTGCTGGGGAGAGCGCGCGCCGTGCTTGCCGCGACGCACATGTTCAATCTCCTCGTGCACAAACTCGCCTGCGGCGGTGGTCGGCGCCTTGCCTGCGCGCAGGTCTTTTTTCGCTCGTTTTGCGAGGAGCTACTCCGATCTGGGGTAATGGAAGCGGTACGAACGTGGCGTCGCTGACGTTACGAAGCGCGTATTGTACTCGAGTTCATACTGGCGTTGGGCCTCATCCTCGCCGCGCCCTTGCGACGGCGGATAAACGCCCATAGCGTGCCAGGGCAGCGGCCCAACGGTGAGGAAATCGGCGGCGTAAAAGTCCATGTCCTTCTCGTAGCCGTCGGCAAAGAAGAAGTAGTCTCGCTTCCATCCCGCGGCAACGGGCGGCAAGGTCGCTGGGTCAAACTCCAGCGCGACCTCCTCCCCCGATCCGAATATGGCGAAGCGGTCGTCCGCGTGCGAGACGAGATCGCGCACGTCGCCGCGGCGAGTGTAGGCGCCGACTTGGCGGGAATACGGCCCCGTACTGCTTACCAGCTCGTAGATGTAGGTCAGGTCGCCGGGAGAGCGACCCTCAACCGCGCGCGGATATCCGTGGAAGCGCAGCGTCGCTTCGGCGAGCGGCACCTCGAGCACGCGCACCGTAGCTTTGTCGTCGGATGCAGCGGTGGTGAGCGCTTGCACATCCGGTGTGCGGTCCACCAGAACTTGGTCCCAGTAAATCTGCAAATTCGTGGTGATGCGCAAACGGCGCGCGCCGGGCGGCATTTTGCCGCTGAGGTCAACCGTGATGGTCCGCAGCAGGCCGGCGGGAAAACCCATGTCGTCCAGGACGCGCGCCCAGCGGCCGGACTGGTCTAGCGCCTCCACATAGGGCGCGACTGGCTCCAGACCGGCCTGTTGTGCGGCGTACATTGAGGTGGCAGTGAAGTACTCGATGTAGCCATGCATCAGCAGACGCAGCGGGCCGGTGATGTAGGGCTCCCCCAGGTCCAACTCGAGCGTGTGCGGGCGCCCGAACCCAGGGAAGCGCAGAAGTTGCATGTCGTCCACATAGCGGCGGTCGCGCGAGCGCAACAGCGCGCTGACGTCCCGGCCGGAGTCGTCCCACGCAGTTACTGGTTTTGCGCCGCGACTCGCTACAACTTTGAATTCCGCAAATGGCGGGCTGCTGGCGAAGTATTCGTTCGGAAAGACCTCAGTGTCGGCCGGACGGTCCACCGCCAGCAGTCGCACCTGGTCGAGGTAAACGACTTCCTCCATCGGCTCCATCAGGCGGAAACTAAGCCGCCCGTTGCGCACGCGCGGCGCAACACCCTCGAGCTTCACGTATTCGGTGGGGTCCGGTACGTTGCGCGTGCCCGGCGCGGTCCAGTGCCCGAGGACGCCGGCGCCGAGCATATCCGCGATGAAACGATAGCGCGTGCCGTCCCAGGCGAACAGCAGGGGACAGGAACTGCCCCGGCGGTCAATTTCCAGAATGCGGTTGGTCTTGCCGGCGGCGATTTCGATTTCGTCCTGTACCACGCCGGTGGGCCACAGCAGACGCACGACATCTGCCTGCCGGCGCTTGCCAATGCCGGCCAGGATGTCGGTGGTGCTCTGGCCGAGATAGCCCGCGCCCGTCACTTCGATTTTCTGGTACAAATCGCCGGCGAATATCTCGACCTTCGTTCCGATGGCGCTCTTGTTGTCGGCCTGCCCTTTCAGCGCCAGCCGCACAGCGCGGTTCTGGTGGCCGCCGTCGTTGCGCAACAGCAAGATTGATTTGCTTTCGACAACCACCAGATCAATGTCGCCGTCGTGGTCGTAATCGGCTGCAGTAACCTGCCGCGGGTCCCTAAATTGAATTTGGTCCAGTTTCACTGCGACTGTGACATCGTGGAAGCCGTGCGGGCCTTCGTTGCGCAGCAGCCGGAGTTCGCCGCGGCCATCGCCGATTTCACCAAGCGCTGCCACATCGATCCATCCGTCATTGTCGTAGTCGAACACGGCAACGCCCCAGGCGCGCGCCCAGTGCAGGTCCGGCAATCGCACTGGCGACAGCTCTTTGCCCGCCGCATTGCGCAACAACTCGATGCCAGGAGCGGAATTGAGCGTCAGCGCGATGTCCATCCAGCCGTCTTTGTCGAAATCAGCTACCGCCGCGCCGACCGAGCTAGAGGGAAGCGTGTGCGCCGCAGTCCATTTGCCTTCTCGCGGATTGACGAACAACTGCGTAGTTGCCCCGGTTACCAGCACGTCAATCGCACGGTCATTGTTGTAGTCCGTCGGAACGGCAGTGATGCTGCCCAGGCTGGCGCCGTTGAGTGCGGTTTCCGCCGTCCAATTGGTGAACGTGCTGTTGCCGTTGTTCCGCCACAAGACGTTCTTTCCCGCACCTGATGCGGCAGAGACATATAAATCAACGTCGCCGTCGTGGTCGAAGTCCACCCAGGTCAGACCGGTGATGGCCAATTCGCCGCTGATTCCCGCGTTTGCGGTGATGTCCTTGAACGTGCCATTGGGCTCGTTGCGATAGAGCACTACACGTCCTGAGAAAGCGATGGCCAAATCGGTGTGACCATCGTTGTCGAAATCGCCGGCGGCACATAGGGTGGCTGGAAAGTGCGTCAGTCTTGATTCTTCAGTGTGGTCAGCGAACTTGCCGCCACTGACGTTGCGATACAAAGCGCCTGTCCCGACAAACAGGTCTACCAGGCCGTCATTATCAAAATCGAGAAAGCAGGCACCGGCAGCCGCAGCCTCCGCAGGAGGTGCTGCGATTCCCGATTGTCCAGCCACGGAAGCGAACGTGACCTTGATCGCCGGTTCAACTTCCGCTTTGGCAACGCGCACCTGCTCGGCGAGCGACAGCGGGCCTTGATCGCCGTACGCCAGACTCATGGGGGTACCGAGCTTGGACTGCGTCAGTTGCTGAAAACGCGCGAGGTGCTTGCGCGACTCTTCCTGATTGCCAAGCCGCTGATAAGCTCGGGCGAGCGCGAATTCCGCGGAGGCATGAAAGTGGTTCAGCTCGAGCGCCCGCCGGAGGGCTTCGATGGCTTCATTTTCGCGGCGTATCTGCGAAGCCGTAGCGCCGATGAAGTAGTGTGTGTCGGCGTCGGTCGGTTCGAGCTGCGCGGCGTGGCGGAAAGCCTCGAGCGCCTGCTGGCCTTGTCCGGTACTTTTGTACACCAGGCCGAGGTTGTACCAGGCGCGTGCGCCGTCCGGATGACGTTTCACGAAGTCCAGAAGAATCAGACGGGCGGCATCAAAGCGCTGCAGGTTGTACAGTGCTATGGCCCGGTTCAGGCGTGCTGTTTCCAGGCGCGGGTCGAGGGCGAGCGCTCGCGCAAACAATTTCGCCGCATCTTGCAGGCGCTGCTGACCCATGAGGGCAACGCCGAGATTATTGAGGCGAATTGCCTCACCAGCGGCTCGCGGCTTGGCCGCGGGAGCCTTCTGCGTCGGGCGCAGTGGGGCTTTTGGCGCTGGTTTGCTGCGCTGAGGCGCGGCCCCCAACAAGGGAACCAGCAGCGCGACTGCGGCAATCAAACACAATCTGCCAGCGAACGTTGTCACGTACGTTCCTCTGCGCTCCGGCGTTGCGGGGAAATGTTATACGAAGCGAGCGGTACTCACATCTAAGACTTTTTGATGCAGAACTGCTCACTGGCGAGGGGCGAGGCAGGTACTCACGTCAGGTTCACCGCATCCTAAGAGGACGTCGGCCGGAGGAGATGGAGTTCTACATGCCAGCAGCGGGCAGATGCGACGCGAAGATGCGCATCGCGGCGTTCCTGTTGCTGTTGACTTTCGCGGCGGCTTTCGCTCTTGCCCAGAGTTCCTCACAACAAGCTGGCCTGGTCAAGCAAGGGCACCAGGCGCTGGACGCAAACGACTTCCAGCGGGCGGCGCAAATCTTTAAGGAGGCGCGGGCGCTTGCGCCGGACGACCAGACCGTCGCCGAGGGCCTGATGTTGAGTTATCTCCAGGCCAAGCGGCTGCCGGATGCGATACGGCTGGGGCACGAGAGCGTGGCCCGCTGGCCGCAAAACGCCCAGTTGGCCCATCTGCTCGGCATCGCATTCTTTCAGGCCCATCAGAACGCGGAGGCACTGCGCGAACTTACGCGGGCAACCAAGCTGAGCCCCCGCAGTTTTGAAATTCATTTCGACCTGGCGCTTGTGCTGTTGGAGATGCGGCAGTACGCCCTTGCCGCCGAGCAACTGACGCGGGCAGTGCGTCTGAAGCCCGGCGCGGCTCAGGCACACGTACTGCTTGGCCGCGCCTGCCAGAACACGAATAAGACTTCCGCGGCGTTACGGGAGTTCAAGACTGCACTCCGTCTCGATCCGCAACTTCCGATGGTTCACTACCATCTCGGTTTCGTTTATGAGGGTCTCGGCGACACGCGCCAGGCGATCCGTGAGTACGAAGCCGAGACGGCACGTGGTCCTGCTAACCCTGAAGTGCTGTACCGCTTGGGCCGCGCCCAGATGCAGGCGGGCAGCGCGGTCGCGGGCGTACAGAACTTGCGTCGCGCGGCGCAGTTGGATACGACACGGGCCGGCATCTTTTACGAACTTGGCAAGGCACATAACATGCTGCGTCAGCACCGCGAGGCCATTGACGCGCTGCAACGCGCCGCCGCGCTGGATCCGAAAGATCCAAGCCCACACTATCAACTGTCCCGCGCGCTGTTGCAAACCGGAGATAAAACGGGCGCCGAGCGCGAACTGCAACTCTTTACGGAATTGCGCAAAAACCAGCCGCAGACAGGAGGAATGGCTTCAGGCCGCCACCAGTGAGGGGCTCGTGGACAACCCAGCACGTGTGGTCGCTATTGCTGCTGGTTCTGTTGGCATCCAGCGCAGTGGCGGCACAGTCAAAAGCACGCACGCGGCGCGTCTCGCCGCGCCGAGAGGCCGCGCCCATCCGCTTTGCAGACGTCACCCGCGTTTCGGGGATTGATTTTCACCTCAACTGCGGCAGTCTCGAAAAGCGCTACATCATGGACGCGATGTGCGGCGGGCTCGCGGTGTTCGACTACGACAACGACGGCTGGATCGACATCTATTTCGTGGACGGCTCCACGCTGGAAGATTTGCGCGCGGGCAAGTGCCACACGGGAAGGCTCTACCGCAATAAGCACGACGGCACGTTCGCTGACGCGACCGCCACGGCGGGGTTAGACCATTGCGGCTGGGGGTTCGGGGTCGCGGTGGGCGATTACGACAATGATGGCTGGGAAGATCTGTACGTTACCTATCTCGACCGGGCGGTGCTCTATCACAACAATCGCGACGGGACATTTACCGATGTGACCGCCAAGGCCGGCGTGGGCAATCCGAGCCGCTGGGGGACCAGCACGGCGTTCGGCGATTACGACCGCGACGGCCATCTCGATCTGTTCGTCGCAAACTATGTTGACTTGGACCTGAACCATCTGCCCGAGTTCGGCAGCTCCGTGTTCTGTCAGTACCGCGGTATCCCGGTATCGTGCGGCCCACGGGGACTGAAGGGCTCGCGCGATCGCCTGTACCACAACAGTGGGGACGGCACGTTTACCGATGTCACCGAACAACTGGCCATCGATCCGGAGGCCTACTACGGCCTGGGAGCTATGTGGCTGGATTTCGATAGGGATGGCTGCGCGGACTTATATGTCGCGAACGACTCCACACCCAGCCTGCTCTACCACAATGACTGCAAGGGCGGATTTACGGAAATTGGCGTCGCGGCGGGCGTGGCATTCAGCGCCGACGGCAACCCACAGGCCGGAATGGGTGTGGATGCCGCCGATTACGATCATGACGGTTTGCCGGACATCGTGAAAACCAATTTTTCCGACGACACCAACAATCTCTATCACAACGATGGCGATGCGCAGTTCACCGACTTAAATGGGCCGACTGGCTTTGGTCCCGTGAGTGTTCCCTTCTTGGGCTTTGGCATCAAGTTTGCCGATTTCGCCAATCGCGGCTGGAAGGACGTGTTCGTCGCCAACGGTCACGTAAATCCGCAGGTGGACGGCCACGACTTTGGCGTGACTTACGCCGAGCGTCCGCTGCTGTTCCGCAATCTGGAAAACGGTAAGTTCGCCGAAGTCGGGCTGCGCGCCGGCCCTGCCACGCAAGTCCAGCGAGTTGCCCGCGGCGCCGCGACCGCCGACTTCAGCAACCGTGGCAGCCTCGATGTGCTGATCACCCAAGTAGATGGCTCTCCAGTCCTGCTTCGCAATGGGACCCCCGGCCGAGGACACTGGCTGCGCGTTAAGACTGTCGGCACACAATCCAATCGCGATGGCTTCGGCGCGCGCGTGGAGGTTCGCGCCAGCGGTATGACGCAAAGCGACGAAGTGCGCGCTAACAGCAGCTACGTTTCCGCCAGCGATCCCCGGCTCCACTTCGGCCTGGGTGCGGCGGTGTGGGCCGAGTCCGTCGTAGTCTATTGGCCTTCAGGTGCGGTTGACCGCATCGGTCCGCAAGCCGCCGACCAGGAAATCGTGGTCGAGGAGGGGCGCGGCGTGGTGGTGCGCCGTAAGCCAGCGACTGGGGCGATGACGACCGTATCTCCTGACAAAAGTAAGAAGTGGGTACACCACACACCCTAACGTGTGAAACGAATTGCACACCTGATAGCAGAACCATCACGATCCGATAGAGCAGACGAGAAGGATCCCAATTTCTGTAACATCGTGAGGCGAGTTTCTGCGGATTCTCATAGGCGGGGATGGCGGTGCAGCTCCCAAGTCGTTGAAATCCCGAGGCAATTCCTTTGGCGGGTGACGTGCAGCGCGTTGATCACTCCCACCTGTGATATCCGTCACCATGGGATGTGATTAGCTCTTTGAAAGTCCGGGTCCCTGATCGTTCCCCAACTGATGCCAAATGGGCATCGCCCTCCTGAAGGTGTAAGCGGAGGTCCCATGAAGTACTCGGCGATGGCCAGGCGATGCCTGGTTGCCTTGTTAGCGTTGACCTGCACCCTCCCTCTCGCAGCTCAGATCAACTTTGGACAGATTACAGGCGATGTCACGGACCCCTCCCGTGCGGCCATTCCCAACGCCAAAGTAACGGCAGTAAATCCCGAGACAGGGCTGACCCTCTCCGCCACCACGAACCCGACCGGCCATTTCGTTATCAACCAAGTACCGCCGGGAACTTACAAGGTCACGGTCAATGCTGCTGGATTCAAGTCGTTGACCCAGAGCGCCGTTACAGTGTTCGCCGGCACTGTACAGCATACCGACTGGAGTTTGCCGGTTGGCGAGGTCACCGAAATGGTTGAAGTGACCGCGGCGCCGCCTCAAGTCGATGTCGAGACATCACGCCTCGCCCAAGTGGTCACTGGACCCCAAGTGGCAAACCTGCCGCTGAACGGCCGCAATGTTTATGACCTGATCCAGTTGGCGCCGGGCGCGGTGAACGTGCGCGGTGTGCTAACTGAAAACGGTGCGTTCACGGTCGTGAATGGGTTGCGCGAGAACTTCAACGGGTTCCTGATCAATGGCGTTTCGAACAAGGGTCTGAGTGGCGGGACCTTGAACACTCCGATTCAGGACACCGTGCAGGAATTCCAGGAGCTGACGCTGAACATGTCGGCGCAGTACGGCAACAGCGCCGGCAGCGTGACAAACCTGGTTACGAAGTCGGGGACAAACGAATTCCACGGTAGCGCATGGTGGTTCGGGCGGAACGACATCTTTGATGCAAACCAATTCTTCCTGAATCACGAAGGAGTGGAGAAGCAGCCCCTTCGATTCAACCAGTTCGGCGGGACGTTTGGCGGCCCTATCGCCAAAAACAAGCTTTTCTTCTTCTTGTCGTTCCAGGACAGTCGTTTCCGCGAATCCGCGCCACCGACTTCGGTACAAGTGGAATCGCCTGAGTTCCGGCAGGCGGTAATCCAGGCTTTCCCGAACTCGGTAGCAGCCCTGCTGTACAGCCAGTTCCCACCCACGGTCATCGGCACCCCCGCCCTGACCCTGAACGAATATGTCAACGGGGGCGCGTTCTCCGGTTCAGGTTTCGCGAGCTTTGCGGATTATCTTTGCCCGGACACTACAAACGCGGCGATTGCGACCAGGTTTGCGACGCTGTTCGGCGTAACGGCGCAGGATCAAACGGATATGGCGGCTGCCGGTTGCAGCAGCATTCCCGGCACCCAGGCGGGCGTGTTCAACCGCAGCCTCCCCTTCCTCCACAACACAATCTCGTTCAATGGATCGCAGAACCAGCCGGCGCTGGGTTCGGGCAACCTGTTCAATGGGTGGGAAGGCTCGATCAGGATTGATTACAACGCTACCGCGAATGACCGCATTTTCGGGCAGATGAACTGGGTACGGCAGGACGATGAGTTTGGCTTCCCGAATACGGTCAGCAACAGCAACGGTCGCGGTCCGGCGTTCCTGAACCCTATCCGGAACAAGTACCCGAATTTCCAGTTCTCTTACACTCACACTTTTAGCCCGACTGTCTTGAACGAATTTCGTGCCGGATACGTCGGAAACATTCAGAACGTATCAGTTGCTGAGCCAGGAGTCCCCGACCTCAGGTTTGATGACGGGCTCATGGGATTCGGGTCCTACAATGGCTACCCGCAGGTGTTCCACGAAAACATCTACACGTACGCCGACATGGTCTCGATCAGCAAGGGCAAGCACAACATTAAAATCGGAGGCGATGTCCGGCGGAATATCGAGAACAGCGAGTTCAATGTGGCGCGTCCTTCGTACTACTTCTTCGACGCGCTGTTCTTTGCCGCTGACGCTCCGTATACGCAGACTGCCGGGGTGGATCCGGGAATCGTGACCAACAGGCCCGCGCAGTTGGCGAGCAACCAGCGGCACTGGCGCAACTGGGAGGTGGGGGTGTACTTCCAGGATGACTGGAAGATTACGCGCAACCTGACGCTGAACCTCGGACTGCGATACGACTTCTTCCAGCGCCACAACGAACTGGACAATCTGGAAACCACGTTCATCCAGGGGCCGGGTCAATTATTCATTGACAACCTTCTGACGGGAGCAGGCCAGATCAAAGACGCCAATGTCCCGGCCGGCCTTCCGGGCTGCGACACGCCGGAGCAGATTGCTCGGGCACAGCTTGCGGGCGTCTGCGGTCCGGGTGGGTTCGCCGCAACCGACGGGCTGGGCAAGGGCGACCATAACAACTTAAGCCCGCGTGTTGGTTTCGCCTGGGACATATTCGGAACCGGCAAGACTGCGCTGCGCGGAGGTTTCGGGGTTTCCTACGAGGCAACCCTGTATAACCCGCTGTCGAACTCGCGCTGGAACCTGCCATACTATTCTTTCAACTCCGCCTCGAACCCGCTGGGAGGTGACGTGCAGACCGTAGTTTACGGGCCCACCATTTGCGGCCCTACCGGCGGCTGCGTTCCTAATCCTACCGCGACCCCAACGTTCAGCGGGCCTCCTACGAACCCGTTCATGGGTGTTGGTGCGCAGGCGGTCGGGAACCTGACGGGGTGGGACCCCGCGAACCCTAATCTGGCATTCCTGACCGGGATCGTCTTCCCAGAGGGAATTAGGGATCCCTACGTGTACAACTACTTTCTAGGCGTACAGCACGAAGTCCTGCAGAACACGGTGCTGGAGTTGAATTACGTTGGGACGATTGGGCACAAGCTGTTCCGGGCGCAAAACGTGAACCGCATACCGGGCGGGCTACTGCCTCCGGGTACGTGCGTCAGTGATAATCTAGGCCGCCGGTTGTGCAGTCAGATCGACGCAGCCGAGGAGGTCAACCCGGCAGGCCGCCTAAATACGAACTTCGGCACGTTGCGCGTTTGGCAGAACGTGGTGAATTCCAATTACAACGCATTGCAGGCTTCGCTGCGGAGGCAGTTGACTAGCGGGGTTAGCTTCAACGTGAACTACACCTGGAGCCACGCGATCGACGGTGGTTCGACCTGGCACAGCGGTGCGACCAGCTCGAACGGGCCGGCCGGTGGCGAAGGGTACACAACCGACGTGACTCGGCCGGACCTGGATCGGGGCAACGCGATCTTTGACATCCGGCACCGGCTCGTAGCCAACTTTGTGTGGGAGTTGCCGTGGCTGAAGTCGCAGCAGGGCGTGCTCGGGCACATCCTGGGTGGCTGGCAATGGAACGGCATTTTCTCCTACCAGTCAGGCGCGCACTGGAGCCCATTTGACCGCCGTCTGGGCGGGCACCCCAATGGAACGCTTTCGGGCGATTGTTCCCAGGCGGGTATCGATGCCGGCCTCTGCATTAACAACGGCGGTGACTACAACCTGGATGGTGAACGCAACGACCGTCCAAACGCTCCGGCGCCGAACTTCAACCCGAGTGATACGCAGTGGGCCGATGGCTGGGGCGGTATCTTCGCCCCCGGTGGCGGGTTCTTCACCGCGCCGTGCTTGGGTTGCGTCGGCAGCTTGCGGCGTAACTCATTCGTGGGTCCGAGTTACTGGACTTTCGACACGTCCCTGTTCAAAAACATCAGAATTTCGGAGCGTGTGAACTTGCAGTTCCGCGCCGAGTCGTTCAACGTCTTCAATCACACGAACTTCCAGTTGCCTGGTGCCGGTGGCGCAACCAATAATCAGATCAACCGATCGAACTTCGGGCAGGCTGGCGGCACTTTCAATCCGCGTAACCTGCAATTCGGGTTGAAGCTCAGCTTCTAAGCTCCTCGTACGTAGCCGGGTTCGCGTGCGCATTGCGCGCACGTGGACCCTTCTTTGTTTATAGTCTTGGCATCAGGGGTGAGGTCATGTTCGGGGCCGGAGCGCTACGTTGCTGGACGACCGCTGTGGTGTTGTTGTTTTTGGCGTCGCATGCTGCGGCGCAGGGGCCGACGTACGGAACTATCGTGGGCCAGGTGCGGGTTGCGCGGGGATCTTTCCCGCCCAGACCGGTGCTCATTCACCTAGCGACACGCGGCGCGACCATCGCAAGCGCGTACACCGACAACGAGGGAAGGTTCGCGTTCGGTGGATTGTTGCCCAATCTGTACACCCTTACTATCAACGAGCAGGATTATGCGCCGGTATACGAGCGAATTCCATTGTCTCCCTCAAGTATGCCGTTGCGCATGTTGCACATTAGCTTGGTGCCGAAGGAAGAAATTGCCAAACCGAAGGCCGATGCTGAAACCGAGCGCATTCCCGGAAGTAATCCCAATGTTGTGGACCCTGCTGGATTGACGCGCGAGTTGCCGCAGCTAGCCATACGCGAGTTCAAGGCTGGAATTGCGTCTGAGCACAAGAACGACATTGAAGAGGCCATTCGCCATTACCAGAAGGCCATCGAGATCGCGCCTGAGTTCTACGAGGCCAGGAACAACCTGGGGAGTCTGCATCTGGGGCGCTCGGAATTCGAGGCGGCGCGACAGCAATTTCAAGAGGCGATGCGGCTGAATCCCGCCGAGGCCAGAGCTCACTTCAACATGGCCAACCTGATGTTGATAACCCACCAGCCTGTGAAAGCGCAGTCAATTGCTCGCGACGGTTTAAGGCTTCAACCGAGCTCTGCCTTCGGACACTTCGTGCTGGGGTCCGCACTCGAACGGAGCAGTGATATGGCAGAGGCGGAACAGGAACTCCGGCGGGCATTGGAGTTGGATCCAGCGATGGCAAAGGCGCGCTTGCAATTGGTGAATGTGTATCTGCGGCAGAACAGAAAAGCCGAAGCCATGAACGAGCTCAGGGCCTTCCTCAAGGCTGCACCGGACGATCCTCTGGTGGCAAGAGCTCGCGAAGTCTTGAAGCGGCTCGAGTCGGAAAGGGCCTCGAAGTGATGATTAATTCGCTAGTCTGCCTTCGGGATCATGGAGCAGAGGCCCTGTTCCAGTCGGCAGGCCGCCTGGTATTCAGATCGTGCTTCAGTGAACTTGTTCAACTGTTGGTAAGCAAAACCGAGATTGAGGTGAGCTTCGGCGAGATCGGGCTTGAGTGCAAGCGCGCAGCGATACGCCTTTACAGCCTTTTGAAGCCGCCCCAGCCGGCTGTAAGAGATGCCCAGGAAGTTGAACAGCCGCGGTTCGGACAACCCCAAGTCTGCGGCATTCTGCAGTTGCGTGGCTGCTTGGGCGTAGTTTGCGCGGCGAAACTCCAGCATCCCCAAGTCACGCCGTGCTAGCGCAAAATTGGGTTGGATCGCGAGCACCTTCAGCAATTCTTCCCGGGCCATCTCGGGATGGTCGCTGTTAATCCAGGCCAGTTGATACCACGCCCGAAAATTCTGCGGATTCAGCTTCAGCGCATGCCGCAGCCACTCACGCGCGCCATCATGTTTGCCCTGAGCGTAAAGCGCCCTCGCCAGCGCCATCATCGCCTGATCAAAGTTGTGGTTCAGCTCCAACGCTTTTTCAAGTTGCGCGGCAGCTTCCGCAAAGTCGCGCTGGTTAAGGGCCGCCTCGCCCAGCATGAACGGAATGAGATAGAGTTGTGGATCGCTTTGCGCGGCCGCCTGAAGCAGTTCTTGACCGCGCTTGTAATTGCCTGCACGGAAAGCGTCGGCAGCCAGCAGAATCCACTCAAACTCCGCCGCCTTGTCTTTGGGATCGGGCAGCCTGTCGAGTGCGGACGCCGGCACAGGCGAGCGGTAAGCGAAATACCCCAAGCTGCGCAGCTTTTCCGCGGCCGCTGGATCGACACTGCCGGCTTGCGCCTGCGACTGCGTTGATGCACTCGCCATTAGCTCGCGTAGCTTTGCGGACATCACGCCGGCCATGGCGTTTTGCTGCGCAATGATGTTGTTGGTTTCCGCCGGATCACTGCGCAGGTTGTACAGTTCCCTCTTCGGCGCCTCGATGTAGTGGAAGTCGCCGGATTGAAGACTGCGCAAGGGACTCCATCCGAACGAACTGAACGGGTAGAACGTTTCACTGTAAACCGGCGCATTCTCCTGGCCCGGGCGCAGCAGAGAACGAGAATCAAACTGTTGCTCGATCTGGTCCTTGATGCCCGCCAGCTGCAATATCGTGGGGGCAACAGCGATCGTCTCGACCGGACGGCTCACCCGCCGCTCGGCGACGCGCCCGCCCGCCGCCGGCTTCACGAGCAGCGGCACATGCAGGGTTGAGTTGTAGATGAAAAACCCGTGTTCCCGCTCCCCATGCTGTCCCAGCGATTCGCCATGGTCGCTTAGCAACACAACGGCAGTGCGTTCATACAGGCGATTACGCTGAAGCCACGCAATCAGTCGCCCAACTTCAGCATCGGTGTATGCGACTTCGCCGTCGTAAGCACGGTCGCGGTATTGCGAGCGGAAGGGCCCTGGTGCGTCATACGGGTGGTGCGGGTCGTAAAGGTGCAGCCAGAGGAAGAACGGCTTGCCGCGGGGTCTTTCCTTCAGCCATCCCAGCGCGCGGTCCACGCTTTCGCCGGCGCGGCGCTCCACCAGTGCGATGTCTTTTTGCAGGAAGTCGGCGCCGGCAAACGCGTCGTCATAGTGATCGAAACCTCGTGCCAACCCCCAACTGCGGTCCAGCACGAACGAGCTGATCACCGCGGCGGTGGCGTATCCGTGATCGCGCAGACTCTGCGCAACCGTGCGAAATTGCGGCGCTAACGGCTGGCCGGTGAAGTCCTGCACTCCGTTGTGGAAGGGATAAGTGCCGGTGAGGACAGCAACGTGCGAAGGCCAGGTCAGCGGCACCTGAGCCATGGCCCGCTCGTAAACGATGCCGTCGCGGGCAAGCGCGTCAATAGTCGGCGTCTGCACCTGTTTCGCGCCGTAACATCCCAGACGATCGGCACGCAGGGTATCAATCGTGACCAGCAAAATGTTGGGTGAAGATGCACTGCGCGCTTTTCCCGCAGACACTGGGCGTTTCTGCGCCGCGCTGTGGATGGTGGTCACCAGCGCGGCCAGCAGGATGAGAACGATCGAATTGGGCCGGCGCAAAGTCAGGGTTCACTCCTGTTGTGCGAGAGCTTGCGCTTTGCGCCGTTCTTCTTGCGCTTCGGTGTGCAGGCCCTGCGCCTCCAGTGCCTTGGCCAGCGCCAAATGCGTACGCCGGTCCTGCGGCGCCAGCGCAACAGCATTTCTCAACTCGGCGATGCCCTCATCCACCTTGCCCTGGTAGAGGAGGACCTCGCCCAAGGCGCGATGCCCGTCTGCGTAGTCGGGGTTGATCGTAATGGACTGCTGGAAAGCGTTGGCTGCTGCCGGCACGCGCCCCAGCTTCATGAACGCGCTGCCCAGGTTAAATGCCGCCGAAAAGTTGGTCGGATCCAATTGCAGTGTCTTGCTGAACGCGGCCACTGCCTGGTCAAACTGCCCGGCGTTGGCGTACGCCAAGCCCAAATGGAAATTGCCCAGCGCGTAGTCCGGGCTCAGTTGCACCACGCGTTCAAACTCGCGCACCGCATCCGCGAACTGCCGCAGCCGATAGTAGTTCTGGCCAAGCAGATAATGCACCGGCAGAGAATTCCTCTCAATGCCCGCGATCGCCTTCAGTTTCGCCAGCGCTTCTTGGTGACGTCCGTGCTGGCTGTCGTCCATCGCTTCCGAGAACGTTTCATAGACCTGAATGCGGTCCTTGGGATCTGGCAAATCCTTGTTGCTGATGGCGCTGTTGCCGCCACCGGAAAACGCGGCGTAACCGAGTGATTTCAGCCGCTCCATCAGCGCCGGGTCGAGCGGAGTTTTCTCCGCCAATTCCTGCCCGGGAGTGTGGGTCGTTATCACCTGTCGCAACCGGCTGCCCAGTTCGGCCGCCAATGCAGGTCGTTGTTCATAAAGGTTATTCAGCTCGCGCGGATCGTTGGACAGGTCATACAGTTCGGGCTTCGGCGCGTCAATGAAGCGGTAGTTCCCGGTCTGCAAGCCGCGCAGTTCGCTCCAGTTGAAATGCAGACGCGGCAGGAACGACTCCGCATATAAAGCGCTGCCCGGAGCTTTGCTCTTGCCAGTGAGCAGCGGCAGCACACTGCGGCCTTGCACCTCTTTCAACGCGGGCAAATTGAGCGCGTCGAGCACCGTGGGCAGCAAATCCACAAGCGACACCGGCTGCGCGACCTGTTTCAGGGTGCGCTGCCCCGCCGGCATTTTGAAGATCAGTGGAACGTGCAGCGTGGAGTTGTAAATGAAGAATCCGTGCGTCTTCTCGCCATGCTCGCCCAGACCTTCGCCGTGATCGCCGGCCAGCACGATCAGGGTGTGGTCGTACAAACCTTTTTGCCGCAGGAATGTCAGCAACCGCCCGACCTGCGCATCGGCAAACGCGATTTCGCCGTCATAGGGCTGCGATTTGTATTCCTCTGCGTAGGGCGCAGGCGGACGGTAAGGATGATGCGGATCATACAAATGCATCCACAACAGGAACGGCTTGCGATGGCTCGCTGCCAGCCACTTCAGGACCTCATCGGCCACGAGGTTTCCCGGCCGCTCCATCGCATCCAGGTTGGTTTCCAGCAGGCGGTTGAAGTCGAAATGATCGTAGTAGAAGTCGAACCCGCGATTCAGCCCGAAACGCGAATCCAGCACGGCTGCGCCCACCACGGCGCCAGTCGCATACCCCCGCTCCTGCAGCACCGACGCCAGCGTGGGCTGCTGCGCATTCAGCTTGTTGCCGCTGAAGTCGCGCATGCCGTTCTGCATGGGATACGTTCCGGTGAACATCACCGTGTGCGCCGGCAACGTGATGGGCACCGGCGTGTAGGCGCGTTCGAGCCGCACGCCGTCGGCGGCCAGGAAGTCAAAGTTCGGCGTCCGGACGTTCTTGTACCCGTAGCAGCCGACGTGATCGGCGCGCAACGTATCAATCGTAATGATTACGACGTTCGGGGGCGCGGGCTTTGACGGTCGTGCCCGTGGAGCGGCGCCGGCGCACATGGGCAATAACACCAAAGTGCAGCAGAATAAGACCCAGCCGGTTGCGGCGCGAAGTTTCATTGGAACTCTGAATCCAGTGGCCCTGCGCGGACGCGCGCAAAACGTGCCCTGGCCCGGTTGTGCTACGCTGAACAAGATGCGCTTTCGCCTGGTTGCGCTGCTTTTCTGCATCGTCGGCGTGGCGCGCGCCGCCTCCGCGCCCGATGTTTATCTGATCACCATTGATACCCTGCGCGCCGACCACGTGCCGTGCTACGGTTATGAGCGCATTCAGACCCCCGCTCTCAACCGCCTTTGCCGCGATGGAGTGCGCTTCTCACAAGCCTTTACTCCAAGTCCCATTACCAACTCGTCTCACGCCACGATCCTCACGGGCCAGTATCCCAGCACGCATGGCGTGCTTGACTTCGGCGTTCCTCTCGGACCCGATCACGTGACCTGGGCTGAATTGCTCAAGCAGCGCGGCTACCGCACGGCGGCGTTCATCGGCGCGGTCATTCTGGACAGCAACTCGCTTGCGCCCGGTTTCAACCGAGGCTTCGATTTCTACGACAACTTCCCCGCGAAACCCGCTTCCCAGTCGCGCTGGGGACGCATAGAACGGCGTGGTCTCGACGTGGTGCGACGCGCTGAAAACTGGCTGAATGCCAATGGCGCCCGCCCGCGGTTCGTTTGGGTCCATTTGTTCGATCCACACGACCCATACGAGCCGCCACCGCCGTATTCGGAGCTTTACCGCGACCGTCCCTATGACGGAGAAATCGCATATGCGGATCGCGCGCTAGGTGAGTTCTTCAACTATCTTCAGAAGCAGGGGCGATACCAGAACGCGCTCATCATTGTCGTGGGCGACCACGGCGAAGGTCTGGGTGAACACAAAGAGGAAACCCACGGCATTTTCCTCTACGACTCCACCACGCACGTACCGCTGATCGTGAAGCTCCCAGGGGGCGCTTTCGCCGGCAAGACCGTCACCGCGCAGGTGCGCACCACCGACATTCTGCCCACGGTCATTGATCTGCTCGGGATACGCACCACGGCAAAATTCGATGGTGAATCTCTGAAGCCCTATTTGAAGGCAAAGCAGTCTGCGTCGCGGCCGGCGCTGGGGGAAACCGGCTATCCCCTGCGCTTCGGCTGGGCCCCATTGCGCTCGGTGCGTGCCGACGGCTTCAAGTTCATCGAAGCGCCAAGGCCGGAACTTTACAACCTGAAGACCGATGTCGCCGAACTCGAGAACATCTACGAGCCTTGGAATTCCGATGTGCAGAAGCTTCGTGACCTGCTGGCAAGCCTGCGCAAGCCAGTCCCGGCGCAATCGCGCGGCGCAGTGCCGGCAACCACCATCGCGGAATTGAGGGCGCTTGGCTATCTCGGGCCCGAGGGCTCAACCAACGTCTCCGAGCCTTCGCTTTTGCCTGATCCCAAGGACAAGATCGGAGTGCAAAACCTGCTGCACCGCGCCATGCTGGCGGGCGAGGACAATCGGGTCGCGGATGCCCGCGCCCTGCTGCTGAAAGCGCTGGAGGCGGACCCGCGTTCTCCCGCCACGCTCGCGCAACTGGGCCGGCTTGAGCTGAACGCGGCTAATTACGCCAAGGCGGCCGAATATCTGCAACGCGCGCGCGACCTGCGCCCGGATGACTCCGTTTCAGCTTTCTATCAGGGCCAAGCGCTGGAGAAGACCGGCGACCTCGCTGGCGCACGCGACGCATTGGAAGCCTCGCTCAAGCTCAGTCCGGGACAGTTCGACGCCCGCCGCCTGCTCGGTACGGTTTACTTCCGCATGAACGAACTCAAGCGCGCCGCAGACCAACTGGAAGCCGCCGTGTTCCTGGATCCCAAGAACGCAGCGGCGCGCCTTGATCTTGCGCGCGTGCTATTGGCGGACAAGGACTACGAGCGTGCGGTCGCGCAGCTTGATCAGGCCACCCGCCTTGATCGGCGTAACGCGGACGCGTTTGCGCTACTGCAAGAAGCCTACGCCGCACAAGGCAAAAGTGATTTGGCGCGCCAAGCTGGCGCCAGCGCCGCACTCCTCCGCCGCAAGAAGTCGCGCTGAAACAGAAACGGCCGTGGACCGTCGCGCAAACCGGTCAGCGCAACAGCCCGGGCCGTTTCTCTTCAACCTCAATAGCGCAGGCTCGGCCCTAGTGCATGTGACGCTCTTCCGGCTTACTCTTCTCCGCCACCGACCTGGTGTTGTCGAACAGCTCCGTCAACACGCGCCCCTTCATCTGCGCCGGCTGTGGGATGCCGTACAGATGCAGCAGCGTAGGTGCAATGTCATACACGGAAACAGGGAAGCCCAGCAGGCGGTAATCGCGCCGGATATTCGGCCCCATGGCAAAGAACGATCCGGGCACGTCATCGCCGTCCGCGAAGTCATGCTTGGCAATCACCGGCGTGGTCTTCTGATGGTCGGAATGCGCGTGGGGGTCTTTCTCTTCAAACTCGCGCAGCGGCTTGATGCCGTGGTCGGAGACGATGAAGAGATATGTGTTGTCGTCAACGTGCTTCAGGATCTTCCCGAGCAGCGCATCGAACGCCACGTATTGGTTCGGGAACGCGTCCACGCGGACGGAGTTGATCTTCGGGTTGTAGCCGGCGTTGAACGGCTGTATAGGATACAGCCAATGCCCGACGCGGTCCTCGCACGACTGCACCAGCATGGTGAAGTCCGTCGGATGCTTGGTGAGCAGATACTCAAACAACTTGGTCTGCTGCGCCCGAATACTGTCAACTTCGGCCAGCCACTCGTTGATAACCTTGGTTTCCTGTCGCTCGAGTTGTTCCGCCGAAGGCATGCGCGAGCAATCAATGTTGAAATTACCGACGTTCTGGAGCAGTTCGGGAACCATGCTCTTCGGGTACACCGGATCGCCGCCTTCCACTTCGGTCAGCTTCGGCGAGCACAACACGCCGTCCTCGCAATTCTTTCCGCGGGTCAACATGCCGCTGATCATGTAGCCGTTGACCGGCATGACCGGGAATGTTCCCGGCACGTTGGCCATGCCCACGGTCACGCCCTTTTTCGAGAGCACTGACCAGAACGGCTCCGCTTTCAGCATGTTGGTATTGGCCGTGATGCCGCCCACCAGGAACCCGGTGATGCCGTTCTGCTCCGGCGGCGTGCTGGTAAAGATCGTGGTATAGACTTTGGGACAGTTGGGCGCAGAAAGCGTGCGCAGTTTGCCATAAACCCCGCGCTCGGCCACGCTCGCCAGGTTCGGCATTTTGCCCTGCAAGATCAGGGGCCGAACCAGGTCGAGTTCCATGCCGTTAACTCCGATCACCAGGACGCGCGGTTTGGCCGGGCTTGCCCCCTGCGTTTTGGCCGCTATGGGAACCGGGTTCTCTGCTGCGAACGAAAATGACACGAGGGATAGGACCAGGAGCGCGGAACTGAGAAACGCCACCTTCTTTGACATCGAAGTGACCTCACACTCTTCAGAAGGGAATCGTTGTTAGAGCTTGTTGCAAAAACGGATTCCTCGGAACGGCACGGCTTCAGAGGCTGCTGAAAAACTCGCTTTTGACCTCGTTTGAAAGGGCGCGGCTTCAGCCGCGCCGAACAACTCCTCTGTTTTTGTTATTCCGAGCGGGCTTCAGCCCGCGAGGAATTGCCTTTCAGACTTTTTCAGCAGCCTCTTCAGCCGCGCCGCCTGGGGCCGCCACTGAGGCGGCTTCAGCCGCTGAGGGGCGATGCCCGGATCAGTAAGAAACCGATTTTTGAAACACGCTCTGACTAGTAGCTGCAAATCGTCGCTCTGTCGCTTTGGCGAGACATCCACCATTGAGAATGCCGTTCGAGAAAACCCCCAAGTGCGAGGGACGCCGGGCGGGCGGGTGCATCCCACAGCTACACTGCTGGCAATGAGATGCGCCGGGTAGCGGAAATGTCGCCTTGAATTTGGCTGGGAGATTACTTCAACTTGCGGTGCTTGTAGGCACGCTCGCCCCGGCTATAGACGGCGACCGTATGGCCGTTGCCGACCAGTTTGTACTTGTAAGTAGTGAGCCCTTCCAGGCCCACCGGACCGCGTGCGTGTAACTTGCCGGTGCTGACTCCCAGTTCTGCGCCAAGTCCGTAACGGTGGCCGTCGGCGAAGCGCGTGGAGGCGTTGTGATAGACGCCGGCGGCGTCAACCTGCTCCAGGAACTTTGCCGCTGCGCTGGCGTCTTCCGTCACGATCGAGTCGGTGTGCTTCGATCCGTAACGGTTTATGTGCCCAATGGCTTCATCCAGGCTGTCCACGATCTTCATCGAGATGACCAGGTCACCATATTCGGTGGACCAGTCTTCCTCAGTTGCCGGCAACACCTGTCCCTTGCCGCAGAGGGCCAAGGTTCGCGAACAGCCGCGCACCTCGACGCCCGCGGCGCGGTAGCGCTCCAGCATCGGCGGCAGGAACTGGGCGGCGATTTCTTCGTGTACCAGCAAGGTCTCAGCGGCATTGCACGCGGCCGGATATTGCACCTTGGAGTCGAACGCCACGTCCAGAGCCTTGTTCAAGTCTGCCGCACGATCCACATACACGTGACAAATGCCTTCGCCATGGCCCAGCACAGGTATCCGGCTGTGTTCGGCAATGTAGCGGACAAAGCTTTGCGATCCGCGCGGCACAATCAGGTCAATGCCCTCGTGCAGACGAAGCAACTGGTTCACGTCATCCCGGGTGTGCAGCAGCGTGATGGAATCCTGTGGGATCTCCGGAAAAGCAGCTAGTGCTTCAAGCCAGATCGCCACCAGCGCCTGGTTCGTATGCTCCGCCTCCGAGCCACCTTTAAGCAGCAGGGCATTCCCCGAGCGCAGAGCCAACGACGCGACCTGCGGGACTACGTCGGGACGCGATTCGAAGATGATGGCCACCACGCCGAGCGGGCATGAGACCTGGTGCAGCGTAAGCCCATCGTCGATTTCTGTCAGGGACAGTTCACGCCCTAACGGGTCGGGCAGCGCGGCCACCTGGCGCACTTGTGCTGCCATCTGGGCGATGCCTTTGTCGCTGGTCTGGAGGCGCGCGAAGGTAGCGCGTGTCATCTCTCCGAGGTCAACCAGCCGCTGGGCCGCCTTGCAGTCGCGCCGGTTGGCCGCAAGCACCTCGGCGGCGCGCTGTTCCAGCGCATCGGCAGCCGCCAGCAGCGCCTTTGTGCGTACGGCGTCCGAGACCGTCGCCAACTGGTAGGCTGCCTGGCGCGCCGCATGGACGGTCTGAGCGATCGTGGATGCCTTCGACGCCGGGCTATTCATGACCTGTCCAACAGCACGATGTTGTTGCGTGTAACCAGCACGACATTCCCGGCCTGCTCTTCCATGTTGCGGCTGCTGCAATTGGCGATGCCGCGCGCGAACTCGACTCCACTGGGGTCCACGATACTGATCACGTCCGACGACTCAAACGGGCTCTCGACACTGACCACACCGGACGACAGCAGGCTGGCTTTGCCGCCGCTGAGCGCCCTCCGGGCGCCGGCATTGACGGCAACCCGCCCGCGTATGTCGGCGGCATAGGCAATCCAGCGCCGCTTGCCGGCCATGCGGGTACTGGAGACGAACGCGGTGCCAACCGTGTCGCCCGTAAGCACACGGTCCAGTATATCGGGTTGCGATCCATTGGCGATTACGGCGATGCCGCCGGCACTCATGGCAATCTCGGCGGCTTCGAGCTTGGTCAGCATGCCACCGCGTCCACCCGCAGAAGGCCCGGAAGCCAGTGCCTTCAGCTCCGCGGTGATCTGCTTCACGAGCGGGATGACCGGCGCCGATCCATCATCACGGCGCTGCATCAGCCCATCCACATTGGTCAACAGGACCAGGGCATCCGCATCCAGCTTGCTCATTACCAGCGCGGCGAGTCGGTCGTTATCGCTGAAGATGCGCCCGCCGACGTACTCCAACTCCGCCGTGGAGACGGTGTCGTTCTCGTTGACGATCGGCACCACTCCAAGCTTCAGCAGCCGTTCCATGGTCTGCCGGAGATTGAAATAGCGTTGCCGGTCGCGGAAATCGGCCTCGGTCAGCAGCACCTGCGCGACCTTTAACCCGTGCGCGCTGAACAACTGGTCCCAGGCGTTCATCAGCAGCGCCTGCCCTACAGCGGCGCATGCCTGGCGCATGATCAGGTCGTGGGTGCGGGCGCGATCCAGCCCCAGGTGTGCCCGTCCCAGGCCCACCGCCCCGGAGGAAACCAGCACGAATTGCCGGCCGGTGTCTGCCTTTAGCCGGGCGATGGAGCGCACCAGTGGCACAAGCCGCTCCGCCGAGACGCCGCCATTCGGATCGGCGACGGTGCTTGTCCCCAGCTTTAGGACCACGCGGCGCGCGGCCAACAGCCGTTTCTGGCGCTCGAGCTTTAACCTCTGTTCGGGTTGTGATCCTGCAGAATTAGGCACTTACGGATATCTCACGAGGTGTGTATCTGAATGCTAGCACAAACCGGCTAAACCGCAGAGGACGCGGAGGTAAGCGCAGAGGACGCAGAATAACCCCGGATCCGCCGCCAAGTATCCAAATCGGGTCGGTAACTTGTGATAAGGCGATTTCACAACAATCATCCGGCGGGGGACACTTTGGAATGATTTTTGGTGTCTGTTAAAGGGTAGAAGCCGACAAATGGAGAGGCTGTGTTCACCTTATCGAGGCAAGTCGATTGGCTAGTCCTTTGGAAATGGTATTACTATCCGCTCTTCTTCTGGTCATACGTCGTTTGCGGCATTCCGCTGAAGTTCATTGCCGTCTCGCGCTTAGGTGTCGTGCCGAGAGCGAGAGCGTGGGTCATTAGCAGCACAGTGTCCGCGCCTTTCGTATTTCTCATGCCACTCGCCGCTCTCCCGGCATTTGCGATTGTTATCCTTGCAGCAGGTCACCGTGCCTCCTACTCCATGCTAATGGCATTCCCGATTGCAGTCTCCGTCGGACTGTTCGGTGCGCTGCTTGACGTGGCGCTATTTCGCTTTGCTCTGCGTAACAAGGTGTCAGCGAACACGTTCTGCTTGATGTTCACGACGAACGCGTTCAACGTATTTCTCGCGATGACCATCGTGCTTGCGTGGGCGATTGCTTACCCGAAAGAAGTCATCGCGTCTCTTAGTTGGCGCTAACAGGCGTTCGAGTAACTTACCCAGATCGGGGAGTAGCAGTTCACCCCTGAGGACACGTGGGACACAGAAAGCCGGGGCCCCGCCGCCGGGACGGCGGCGCTACGACCCCGGCTAAAGGACCCTCTTTTCAGGAATTTAGCCACAAGCTTGAGCAACTCCAGCGAAAGTCCCTGATTCTAAAACCCGGGGAGACTAACGAACCACGTCTGGCACTGCAGCGCCGCCTTTGAGCGGGGGCATTGCGGGCCAGTAAATCTCCCATGTCACGCAAGGGCCACGTGTTTCATTGCCAGTTGAGCCGAGAACGTCGACTGGCGGAGGACGCTTGAATGAGTCCTACCCGACGGCAATTCCTGAAAACGTCAACAGTCGCGGGTGTGGCCGCCTCGATGCTTGGGTTCGATCTTCAACCTGCCTGGGCGGAAGTCCGGGACCTGAAGATCGCCCGCACCACCGAGACGCGCTCCATCTGCCCCTACTGTTCCGTGAGTTGTGGCGTGATCATTCACACGCTGGGCGACAAGTCACGTAATGTGAAGCCCACGGTGGTGCACGTCGAGGGTGATCCGGATCACCCCATCAACCAGGGCGCGCTGTGTCCCAAGGGCGTCACCCTGAAGCAAGACATCGTCAACTCGCGCCGCCTCACCAAGGTGCTATATCGCGCCCCCGGCAGCGACAAGTGGGAGGAGAAGTCCTGGGACTTTGCCATCGACCGTATCGCCCGCCTGCTGAAGGAAAGCCGCGATAAGAACCTGCGCGACGACACCCACTCGTTGACTTCGGTGGGTGTCATTGGCGGCTGCACCGACACCAACGAAATCAACTACCTGCTGGTCAAGGCGTTCCGCGCCGGGATGGGCATCATCCCCATGGAACAGCAGGCCCGTATATGACACGGCCCGACGGTGGCCAGTTTGGCCGCCACATTCGGGCGCGGCGCCATGACCAACGGCTGGACCGACATCCAGAATGCCGACGTGATTCTGGCCATGGGCGGCAACCCGGCCGAGAACCATCCTGTGGGCTTCCGCTTCGTCATGGAAGCCAAGCGCAACCGCGGGGCGAAGCTGGTCGCGGTTGATCCGCGTTTCCACCGCACCGCCGCCGTGGCCGACGCCTTCTGCCAGATTCGCGCCGGCACCGATATTGCCTTCCTCGCGGGGCTCATCAATTACGCCTTCACCAACAACCGCATCCAGACCGACTACGTTCGCCTCTACACGAACGCGCCCTTCATCGTGAAAGCGGGTTACGAGTTCAACGAGAAGGACGGCCTGTTCAGCGGCTGGGACACGGAGAAGAAGGCCTACACCGACAAGTCCACCTGGAACTACGCGCTTGACGACAAGGGCTTCGCCCAGGTGGACGAAACAATGCAAGACCCCCGCTGCGTCTTCCAGTTGATGAAGAAGTTCTACGCGCGCTACACACCGGAGATGGTGGCGCAAATCTGTGGCTGCAAGCCGGAGGACTTCAAGAAGGCAGCGGAGATCATTACCTCAACTCACACACCCGATCGCGTGGGCACGATCATGTACGCGCTGGGCTGGACCCATCACAGCTTCAGCGTGCAGTTGATCCATGCGGCCGCGATGCTGCAACTGCTGCTGGGAAATATCGGCATGCCGGGTGGCGGCCTCAACGCCCTGCGCGGGCATTCCAACATCCAGGGCGGCACCGATTGCGGCATGGCGTATCACAATCTGCCGGGCTACATCGCCATCCCCAAGGCCGATCACCCCACGCTCAAGGACTTCCTCGAGAAGGTCACGCCCAAACCGCTGCGGCCCAACTCGATGAATTTCTGGGCGAACACCGACCGGTTCTTCGTCAGCCAGATGAAGGCGTATTACGGCAAAGCGGCGACCAAGGAGAACGAGTTCGGCTACCATCTGCATCCGCGGCTGCCCGCGGGCGCGGCGCCGGGCACGTACGAGAACTGGAGCTGGGCGTTCATCTTCGATCACATGTACAACGGCAAGATGGAAGGGTTCCTCAGCTTCGGCATGAACCCGGTCAACAACGGCCCGCACTCGCGCAAGGTGATCAGCGCGCTTTCCAAACTGAAATGGCTGGTGGTGGCGGAGAATTTCGAAACTGAAACCGCCTCCTTCTGGAAGCCCGACATCATTAAGCTCGACGAGGACGGCACCAAGACCAAGGACGTGCCCACTGAGGTATTCCTGCTGCCGGCGGCGAACTTCGCCGAAAAGGACGGCGCCTTCGTCAACTCCGCGCGCTGGATCCAGTGGAAGAACAAGGCCATAGATCCGCCGGGCCATGCGCTGCCCGACCAGGAGATCATTGGCCGCATTTTCCTGAGGGTGCGCGAGCTGTACCAGAAGGAAGGCGGCAAGTATCCTGAGCCTGTCGAGAAGCTCAACTGGTGGTACACCAACCCCAGCAAACCCGACTTGGGGGAGGTCTGCAAGGAAATCAACGGCTGGGCTATCGAGGAAGTGAAAGACGAGAAAGACCCGAAAACCATCGTTCTCAAGGCGGGTGAACAGCTTGGCAAGTTCCTCGATGCACGCGCCGACGGCTCCACTTGCAGTGGCAACTGGCTGTACATCGGCATGTACCCGCAGGCGGGCAATCTCGCCCAGAGGCGGAACGTTGCCGATCCCAGCGGCCTGGCGCGCTATTCAGAGTGGGGCTTTAGTTGGCCGGCCAACCGCCGGATCATGTACAACCGCTGCTCAGCCGACGCCACCGGCAAGCCGTGGGACCCCAAGCGCGTAGCCATCAAGTGGAACGGCGAGAAGTGGGTCGGCGACGTCCCGGACTACAAGCCTGACGTCGCGCCGGAAGTCGGCATGGGGCCGTTCATCATGCTGCCCGAAGGCGTGGGACGGCTGTTTGTGCCCGGACAGTTCGCCGAGGGCCCGTTCACCGAACACTACGAGCCGATGGAATCCCCGGTGCAGAACCCGCTCCACACGCAGAGTACTAACCCTGCGGTGAAGCAGTTCAAAACGCAGTGGGACAAGCTGGGCTCAGCCAACGAGTACCCCATCGTGGCCACGACCTATCGCCTCACCGAGCACTTCCATTACTGGACGAAGAACAACGACTACAACCTCCAGTTACAACCCGAATTCTTCATCGAGATCCCCGAGGACTTGGCGAAGGAGAAGGGCATCGGGAATGGCGAGAAGGTCAGAGTGACCTCGGCGCGCGGTTCCATCCTCGGCAAGGCCATGGTGACCAAGCGCATCAAGCCCATGATGGTGGCAGGCAAGAAGGTGTACCAGATCGGCTTCCCCATCCACTGGGGCCTGATCGGTTCGCAGCATCAGGAAGGCGGCATGGCCAACCTGGTGACGCCGACCATCGTGGACCCGAACTCGTTCGCCCCCGAATACAAAGGCTTCCTCGTGAAGCTGGAGAAGGCGTAGGAGGTGCAGCATGGCAAAGACGCTTGAACTTAGAGCCGTTTCCGCCAGCACCTCTCCGGCGCCGGGGGTGCGAGTTTCGCCCATCGTGGCAAAGCTGATTGATACCAGCACCTGCATCGGGTGTAAGGCGTGCGAGGTCGCCTGCCAGGAATGGAACGACCTGCCGGCTGAGACCACGGTGCAGTTGGGCACCTATCAGACGCTGCCCGACATGACGCCCAATGTCTGGAACCTGATCCGGTTCAACGAAGTCGAGGATGCCAATGGCAACCTGAGCTGGCTGATGCGCAAGGACCAGTGCATGCACTGCGACGAGCCTGGTTGCTTGCAGGCTTGCCCCGCGCCCGGCGCCATCGTGCAGTACGAGAACGGGATCGTGGACTTCCAGCAGGACCAGTGCATCGGCTGCGGGTACTGCATTACCGGGTGCCCGTTCAATGTTCCGAAGCTCAACGCCAAGACCAAGAAGGTCTATAAATGCACGCTGTGCGTGGACCGCGTAGCGGTCGGCCTGCAACCGGCCTGCATTAAGGCCTGTCCGACCAGTTGCCTGCAGTTCGGCACCAAAGAGCAAATGCTCGAGAAGGCCAACACGCGGGTGGCGCAACTGAAGGCGGCCGGCTTCACGCAGGCGGCGGTGTACGACCCTGGCGGCGTCGGCGGGACGGGCGTTGTCTCTGTGCTCGCCCACGGCGATAAGCCCGAGCTGTACGGCCTGCCGCGGAACCCGACCGTGCCGCTGGCGGTGGAGGTGTGGAAACAGCCCCTGCACTGGCTCGGCATGTTCGCCATCGTGGCCGGGGCCATCGGCACTGCGCTGCACTACCTGCGCTTCGGCGCGAAATTCGTGAAAGAAGAGCCACCCCGGAAAGAGGCCGCGGGCGTCGGCCGCGGCACAAGCCCCGGCGGAACCGATTAGGAGGCAGCCATGGTGACACAACGGCTTTTGCCCAACCAGCGCGTTCTTCGCTACACCTACAAGGAACGCGTGATGCACTGGATCGCCGGGCTGACCTACATCTACCTGCTGTTGACCGGTCTGGCCTTCTACACACCTACCTTGTTCTGGATTGCCATGGTGCTCGGCGGCGGCTCCACCAGCCGCTTCTGGCATCCAGTGATCGGGCTGGTGTTCACCGCGGCGGTGCTGTGGATGTATCTCGAATGGAAGAACGAAATGCGCACCACACCCGCCGACCTCGAATGGAAGAAAACGCTTCGTTACTACATCCGCAATGAAGACGAGCGCGTGGCCGGCGCCGGACGTTTCAACTATGGCCAGAAGCAGTTCTTCTGGATCATGTTCTGGGGCGGGCTTGCGCTGCTGGTTTCCGGAATTGTGCTCTGGTTCCCCGAGTACATCCCCTGGAGCCTGGCCTGGCTGCGCTACGCAGCGATCCTGTTGCATGTGATCGGCGCGCTGTTTACTATCGGCGCGTTCATCATTCACGTGTACATGGGTACCGCAGTCGTGCGGCAAGGGTTTAGCTCGGTCATTCGCGGCGAGGTGTCGCAAGAATGGGTGAAAACGCATCATCCGCTGTGGCACAGCGAGATCAACAACGAGCCGAGACCGTAAGGCGCTTCGGCTATCAGCAGCGCCGCGCGCGCGCTTACGACTTGGCGGCGAAGTGTCCCTTCGCCGCCGAGTTGCTGGCGTTTTACGCGCGCATGGCCGAAATACAGTCGCAAGTCTCGAGTGCGGCAGGAGCGACTCTGACGGCGGGCCCGAGCGACTTCCACACGCTTGCGGATTCGGTGCTGGAGCGCCTGCTGTCATACGTTCCCGTATTCGAGGACATTGTGCGTTCCCACGGGCCGGCCGCGATGGCCGACGCTGTAAAAGGCGGCATTGACTGGCCAGGGTTGCTGCGCTCCTTCTGGACTGATCGCGCCGCGTCTTCCCCCGAAGCCCGGTTCTTCGCCCTGGCTCTGCTGCAACCCTATGCAGAACTGGTCGCCGTGGGAGCATCACTGCCGGCGGGCCAGTCCGGCAACTGTCCGGTGTGCGGTTCCGAACCTGTTGTCGGCGTGTTGCGGCCTGAGGGTTATGGTGCGCGCCGCTCGCTTATTTGTTCGCTGTGCAGCAGCGAGTGGGACTTCCTGCGAGCGACTTGCCCGTCATGCAGCGAAACGCGTCCGGAGGCGCTGCCCGTTTACACCAGCGAGCAATTCGAACACGTCAAGATCGAGGCGTGCGACACCTGTAAGCAATACCTGAAGACAGTTGATCTTACGAAAGACGGTTTGGCCGTTCCGATCGTCGATGAACTCGCGACCGTCCCGCTCAACCTCTGGGCCGGGGAGAAAAACTACACCAAGCTCTGCCCCAATCTGTTCAATCTCTAACACAAGGAAGCGACGCACCCCAGGGTTGCGTAGGCTAGCCGGGCCATGTACTGAGGAATGCCTTAAATGAGAGCTCCGCTGACCTGCGATTGCGAATCGCAACTACCCTCGTGGTCCGTAACCATATCTATCGCTTGGAGGTTGTCAAGGATCGCTTGTTGAACCCGGCTGATACACCACACGATTTATTGGGAAACGCTGCGGGTTCTCTGGCGGGCCTCCGGGACCCGAAGGCTATTCCGGCCTTGACGAAACTGATCGAAGCGAAGAACTCAGAAATCAACCGCGGTGCCGCCGCAGCACTTCGGCAGACGGGATCTACTTTGGCTTTGAAGCCGCTGGCCAGACTGTTGGATGACAACGATGCTCTGGTAAGGTACTACGCCGTGGTTGGGCTAGGCGAGATCATCGCACCAAGACGAGTGGACTCCAAGCTTCGACGTTTTCCGAGGGAATTCTGGATATTACCTTGCTCACTGGAGGGAGTGGGCCGCTGCTAATCTCAATTGAAAGTGGGGCTGGCCCACCCTCTTAAGAGCAATAGCGCGGGTGCCCGTCCTAAGCCCGGTTTTGGCTTGGGCGGGTGTGTTTGCCGCATCTATAGCCGAACTCCCGCATTTTCCCTATGTGCGCCCGCGCAAGCCCACCGCCACAACCAACATTGAGGAATCCGGCTCAGGTCGA
>JBHGBA010000059.1:0-24942 GCA_041946775.1 Terriglobales bacterium | reverse complement strand
CCCGAATGCGACCAAAAGCAGGTTCCTCGCTTCGCTCGGAATGACAATCCACTTGGCTGCCACAATATTCTGCGAACCTCAATAGCTTTTAGCTTTCGTTTCCCGTCTCCCGTTCCCCGATTTGTTACATCACGGACTCGACAGCACCCGTGCGCATAGAATAGAAATTCTTTTGAAGGAGGAACATCTATGTCAACACCTGCGCCTGCGACACAACAGACGTTGGCGAACCTGCAGACCGCTTACAACGGCGAATCCAATGCCGCCGCCAAATACACGGCATTTGCGGCGAAGGCCGACGCGGAGGGCTACGGTTATGTGGCCAGTTTGTTCCGCGCCGCTGCGCGCGCGGAACAGATACACGCCGCGAATCACGCCGCCGTCATCCGCAAGATGGGCGGCACGCCCGAGGCCAATATCGAGACGCCAGTCGTGAAAACCACGGCGGAAAACCTGAAGGTCGCCATCGCCGGCGAGGAATACGAACGGGACGTGATGTATCCCGCGTTCATCCAGCAGGCGCAAGCGAGCGACAACTCGGCGGCCGTGCGCACGTTCCAGTACGCGCTTGAGGCCGAGGCCGAGCACGCGCGCCTATATGCCGACGCGTTGACCGAATTGCAGAGCCGCAAACCGCAGGCGACGTTCTATGTGTGCGCGGTGTGCGGCTATACGGTCGAGAAGCTGGTCTTCGAGCGTTGTCCGGTGTGTAACCACCCGAAGGAAAAGTTTGAGGTGGTGAAGTAAGTCTCCTGGCGAGTTCGCAAGGAGCCGAGGCGGGCCTTCGCCGGCCGTGCCGGCTCCGGTCCGAACTTGTGCGCCGGCAGAGTGAAAGCGCAGCCCAGGGAGTGGGCTGCGCTTTCCATTGCGCGAACGGTCAGTACTTAGTTCCCGAGCTGCTCGGCGTTGGAACTTTTGGATTCCAATTTGCCGGGCAAGACGCGGCAACATGCTGGATGTTGCTGACCGTCATTTCCCGAGTTGCCATCTTGTGCAGATCGCTACTTGCGCCGGCGGCGGTCCCGGCGCCTCCGGTCTGCGGCGTTTGTGTGGGTGCGCCGACCGTACCGGCACCCGGAGTGGTTTGGCCGGTTGTTGTGCCGGACGCGCCCGCAGCAGCGCTGCCCGTGACGCCGCCGGCTGTGCCCGTGCCGGTTGCAGCAGAGATAGACGTTTCCGAACCGCTGACCTTCACCCTGTGGCCTGCGTGTGCGTCCAGGTTTTCCCCAGCCTTTGCCTGCAACTTGATTGGATCACCGCTCTTCGGAACCAGGAAAAAATCGGCTTGTTCTTTCATCAGACAGCCTTCAACTGTCTTCTGGTTCCCGGTGTCGGTTGCAGCAGAAGTTTGAGTCGAGCTTGTCTGTGCGCTGGGCGGATTGTTCTGTTGCCCATAGGTTTGTGCGATTACCATTGTAGAGACCAACAGCAAAAACGCCAGCACGCTCCATCCAGTGACATACCTACGCATAGATTTACCTCCTGTGCTTTGCTGTCTGCGTTTTTGGGATGCGGTGCGGACCCGGTGGGTTCACCACCCGGACAAGACACTTGTGGCACGCGTTCACATTTGGCCGTTGACGTGCTTGCGACACGAGGGCGGACCTGTGGCCGCCCTGCGTGCGTTGTGCCTTTGCTGCATGCGCCTGTCAGCAGGGGCTCGATCGCTGCGCGCTGGCGCCGGTGCTGATCGGCCTGCCGCTCTTGGCCTGCATGGCCCAGTGCTCATGCTGCTGTAACGTCGGCAGGGTCTGCTGGATGTACGACTTCACATCTGGATCTTGCACCTGCGCCTTGGCACGCTGGAATTTGGCGATGTCCTTCTTGTGCCCCGCGCAGTCCGCAAGCGTGCCGCTTTGCGGGGCAGGGGTTACTCGGAAGGTTTTGCGATAGTGTTTTGGAGGGACGGGTGCTAGCCGCCGTTGCCCTGAATGGCGTGTAGACGCAAATCGGGCAACGTGGGCCGGCTGATCAGTCGTACTTGGGCCGTTCGGGCCCTTTCGCGCTCTCCAGCCAGGCGGTGTACCAGAGGTTCACCAGCATCTGCGCGCCGCGGGCGAGGCGCTGGCGGATGAACTCGCGCGACTCCGGCGTGCCCTGGCCGGTAAAGCCGGCGGCCTTGTCGAGTTGGTACACATTTTCCACGAGCGTAAAGGAATCGCGGAGGTACTTGAGGTAGTCCTGCCAGGGCTTCTTGAGTTTCTCCGGATTTTGCACCAGGCTGGCAAACGGCATCTTGTCCAGATTGTCGCCGACGAACTGCCCTTCCATGCGCCAATGGATGCCCTTCTCGGTGGTATAGCCGTTCGGGTTCGGGCCGATCCAGCCGTTGTACTTCACGGTAGTGTGCAGCGGGTTGGCGCCGTCGGCCACGTAGTGCCCCATCCAGCCCATGTAGAAGACGATGTTCTGCTCGACCGCGCGGGTGTCCCGCTTGGCAGCCTTCATGCGCCGGTACTCGCGGAACGATACTTTGAGGCGGTCGTAGATTTCCATGGTGATGTATGGCTGCAAGCCGACTTTCTCCGGCAGCAGGTCGTCGGGTGACTGGGCGCCCTCGGGCAGCTTGCCGGCCGCGCGCTTATCGTAGAGCAGCTTGTAGAATTGATAGCGGCCGAGCGGCAATTCGGGAATGTCGGCCACGCGTTCCAGGTCGATGTAATGGTCCGGTTCCTGCGCGTTCTTCACCGCGAATTCTTCTTTGTTGCGCCAGCGGTCGGGCTCCGGCCCCAGATATTGGAGGCGCGCGCCGGCCTTCTTCAAGAATGCCGGCATGTCGGTCGGAATGCGCCGGGCGGCCGCCTTGTTGACCGCGCGATGCCCCTGATCACCCCAACCGAATGCCTGCTGCGAAATCGCCACCCACAACAGCGCTATTAGAGCCAGCCTGCCCATCTCGTGTCCTTGGTTGAAGGGAGTTGCTGAACAATGCTTGAAATTAACATGCGATTGCGAGCGGCTCAACGTGGAACATGGTAGTGGGTCAGTTTGACTGATCAAAAAGGGTCTTTTCCAAAATCTTCACGATCGATGTGATCGATTGCGTTATCGAATCGTCGTCAGCGTCCGCCATGGCCTTCTTGGGATATACAACAGTGGGTAAAGAGTGGTGGTTCTTCGATCAAAGAGCGCATATATGCGCCACCCGCCGCTTGCCCCTTCTCTGGCGAGCCTGTTCTTTTGGCGGTACTTGTACAACTCGTATTCTTTAAGAATATCGCCAAATCCAGGAACTCGCCGCGCGTGGTTGGCCTGAATATCCTTGCGAATGTTGGCAAACGCCTCAGCTAGATCGGCATCAATGTTGGGGTAGCCGTGATTTTTCCAGTATTCCCGCATTTTTGAAAAATGCGGGCTGGCGTCGGCGTCGATCTTACACGCCGCCAACGTGTGCTGCCGGGTCGGCTATGGCTTGGACGGAATCCCGCAATAGTGATCTGAACTGCGGATCCCGAGAGAACGACAAGTTTTCAATGATGTCACCGATATCTTCGGTGCTCGCCTCAATGCCCTTCAGTGCTGCTCGGGAAATCCAGTTGCAGCTGTGGGCGCAGGTCTGACATTCGCGTAGTCTGGAGGCGAGATTGGAGTGAATCGTCTGCAATTTCGTTTTGAGGTCAGCAGCCTGTTCTGTCGTTAAGCTCTCCAGCAGACCGGAGTCGAGAGAACGAACGAACCGACGAAGAGTACGGTTCAAGACCGTAAGACCTACCGCACACGCGACAACATTCTCTAGATGCTTCGCCCAATACACGGCAGCGAGAGTTCGATCAGCCGAACGCTCCATCTGATCAAACGTTATTGCTGCGGGCATGGCGATGCTCCAATGTGCTGATGATCGGCAAGTCTTTAGCTGAGATGAAATTGTTTGTCAACATCACGTTAGAAGGAGCAGCTGTCGAATTGGGTTCGCTTTCCTAGACATTCTACTGCGGCCAAAACCGGATAGCGACGGTAATTTCGGGTTTCGCCGGATGCAGTGCCCCGTGGATGCGAGAGGGCAAAATTCAAACTGACCCAGTAACATGCGAGGCGCTTGCGCTTCGCCCGCACTGCGCGCGTTTGCGGAAGACGACCCGCAGGTGCTCGCGCCAGCGCTCGTCTATGCCCACCAGGGTGCAGTCAATCTCCGGAGAGAGATAGCGCAACAGCGTGTCGGTGGCGGGATGGATGTGCAGCGCCGGCGCCACCAGCAGTAACAGCGGCGACTGCGCAGCGAGTTCACGGCCGGGGAAATAGCCGAAGCGCCCGAACTCGCCGCGCGCGCGGTGCCATTCGACGCGCGCCCAGTAGTCCACGCCTTGCAGCGGCAGATGGATGTCCTCGTCCGCCTTAAGTTCGAGCACCGCGAGGCGGCCGCCGCGCGTTGTGGCAAGCACGTCAATCAGGGCGCGGTCGCTGGCGGCGAAGGCGGGTACCTGGGAGTACACGCGCGCCGCATCGAGCCGGTCGTCAATGGCGCTCACGTCTCTGATGACCATCGACTCCAGCCAGCGTTCCGGCACCGTGCGCCACAGCGGATGATTGTGCGGCCCGCCGGTAAAGCGCGTCTCCCGCAGCACGCTGATGAAATTGGCGAAACGTTCGGCGGAGGTATCGTCGAGCAAGGTTTCGCCCGGGCCCGTCCCGAACACCACCTGCTCTTCCAGTCGGAACGAATCCGGTCGCGGCTCGAGGCGGGCGCGCGCGAACTCCAGCCCGCGGATGCGGAAGGCAATCTCATGGGAAGAGAGCACCGCCGTTTCGGCTTCGGGCACGACGGCCAGGATGCGCGCGCGGGATGCAGAGAAGCGCTCGCGGACAGCCCGATCGTCCGGGCATTGCACCAGCCGCGTGTCTATGTTGCCGCGATCGCGCGTGTCCATCTCGACGAAGGCGCCTTCGCGCTCGTCGAACTCGTACAGTTGCCACTTGGCCGCTGCAGGCTCCAGGTGCGCCAGGCGTTCGCGCACGATGGCCGATTTGCCCTGCGGTACAAACAGCTTCAGCCCCTCGACGAGCACAGTGCGTCCGGCAGCACGGACAGCGCGTTCCCGGCAGTAGTCCAGCCAGAGGATGCCGAAGGTGAGCGCGCCGTCTATGGCCGCCTGCGATTCCTGCGCATTCACGCCGAGTACGGCGAATGCGCTGCCGCCCTGGCGCAGCAAACCGCGCGCGTAAACCGGCGAGAAACTGCGCTCCAGGTCCATTTCGCTGGTCAGCCGGTCGATTGTCCAGCCGGCGTAGCGACGTTCCAGGATGGTGCGCAAGCGCTGTTGATATGCCGTGCGTGCGCTCCGGCGTTGCGTGGCAGAACGGCGATCTTGCTCGCGGCAGATTTCCAGCTTCGACGGCTTCGCCTGGCCGAACCGCATGACGGTCAAGCGCAGGCTGCCCTTTTTGACCTCGGCATCAATGACGCGCCGCACGGCGTTCCGCTCCGCCGACCACAAATGCAGAACGCACTTGCCGTGCTCGACGCGGATCGAGCAGCGCGCGCTGCTGAAGTCGAAGACGAGGGCGCCGTCCTCGAACACTACCGCAGAGGCGGCATCGGCAAGGAACTCTTCGATGCTGCGGGCCAGCAGTTCCGGGCTGTTCATGGAAGCGCGCGATTATACCAAGCGACCGGCGCTAGGCGCTTGTGGAATCGCAACGGACAGCGCCATCGCTTCACTTCTCTTCCGCCACGGCGAGTTCCTGCAGCAGCAGTGATTTGAGGTACTCGCGGAAGGGTTCGCCCAAGTCGGGGCGTTGCAGGGCGAACTCCACGGTAGCCTTCAGGAAGCCCAGCTTGTCGCCCGTGTCGTGACGCTTGCCTTCGAAGGTATAGCCGTAGATCTTTTCGTGTCGCAGCAGGGCGCGCATGCCGTCTGTCAGTTGCAGTTCGCCGCCGGCGCCTTTGGGTGTTTTCTCCAGCAGTTCGAAGATTTGCGGGGTCAGGATGTAGCGCCCGATGATGGCCAGATTCGAAGGCGCTTCCTCCGGCTTGGGCTTCTCCACCAGGTTCTCGATTTCCCACAACCGCCCCGTCCAGCGGCCATTGACCGGCTTGGCGTCGAGCACTCCATAAGACGAAAGCGCCGGCCCGTCCACTTCCTGGGTGGCAATGACGGAGCGCTGCATTTCGTCGAAGACTTCGATCATCTGGCGCAGGCAGGGGACTTTGGCATCAATCACGTCGTCGGCCAGCAGCACGGCAAAGGGTTCATCGCCCACCAGTTCGCGGGCCATCAGCACGGCGTGGCCCAGCCCGAGCGCTTCCTTCTGGCGCACGTAGCTGACGTGGATCATGTCGCTGATGCCGCGCACCACGGCGAGCAGGTCATTCTTGCCGCGCTCCTCCAGCATCTTCTCCAGTTCGTAGCTGACGTCGAAGTGGTCCTCGATGGCGGTCTTGCCGCGCCCGGTAACGATGATGATCTGGTCGCAGCCGGAGGCCAGCGCCTCTTCTACCCCGTACTGGATAATGGGCTTATCGACCAGCGGCAGCATTTCCTTGGGCTGCGCCTTGGTGGCCGGCAGGAACCGCGTACCCAGGCCGGCGGCGGGGAATACGACTTTGCGGACACGCATTCTTTTCATCAGCGATTCTCGTGAGTACGACTACGGCGGGCGTAACCGATTAAGGTAGCACGCAAGGCCCAGTGATGGTGGAATTTTGCCGCTCCGGGGGCGGAAGGGGACCGGAACAGACACGCCGCTCCTGGCCGGTATAGCAATCAGCTATTCCCATTTTTGCCCTGCGACTGGAACAAAAACGTCGGAGGACTCGAAAGTTGGCGGGGAATGTAGTAGCGTAGTGGTGTAAGACCAGCAGTGACGCGGGTTTCCAGCGAACGGCAATTGCCGCCAACAGCCGCTGTTTTTGGCATGGGAGCTTTTCGCACGCCGGTTCACACCTGAGTACCTAGCCGTTCTTCGTAACATCGGCCCCGCTTTGGGAGAAATCGGAGAACCTCCATGGCATGGTACGCCTACTGTATCGCCGAACAACCATCGTTCCGTAACCACGCACGAGCGCGCCGCCCCTTCCCGCTCGAGGGTTGCCGGGGCGTCAGCGCGGCGCAGGTCCTTGGATATCCCACCGGAGAATTCGTGGTGATCGTCAGTGAGTATGTGCGCACTGGTTCGCTCGACCAGCGCGCCGTACTGGAGCACGCCAGGGTGGTGAGCGAGTGCTTCCGCCACACGACCGTCTTGCCCTTCCGCTTTGGCACCGTGTTCGACACCGACGATGCGCTGCGGCGCGCGGTGCGCAGTAACCGCAAAACTTTCCTGGAGACCGTCGCCCATCTGCGCGGTAAGTCGGAAATGCATCTGAAGCTGACGCTGCGCGACGGCTCGATGCCGCATGCCACGGCGCTGCCGGCCGCGGTGGGCAACGAGTACCTCACCTGCCTGCGACAGCAAGCGGTGCGCGAGCGCGAGGCGCAGACCAAGGCGCGCGCCATCAGCGTGCAGGTGAACAAACTGTTCAACCCGCTGGAACAGGAGATCACCTGCAAGAAAGTGGATTCCGGCGGGTTGCTCATTGATATCGCCCACCTGATCGAGTCCAAGGCCGTCCCCAAGTACCAGAACCGCTTCAGCACGGCCATGCGTCATCTGAAGGACTGCGAGGTCGTGATCAGCGGTCCCTGGCCGCCGTATCACTTCATGCCGGGCAAGTTGCGGACCGTGACCAGCTAATTCCGCCGCGACCTGGCGCGGCTACTTAAGAGCGAAGCCCTTTCGGAAGAGGTTTCGCTTCGTCAACGTCAGCAAGCGGAGCTCGACCGCCACCCGGAGATTCTCGGCGCCTGTCACGGGTGAGGAATCTCGGGTCGAGAAGACGACAGAGCAAAGCGTCCCCATCGATGGTCCGCCGGACCCGCCGACCCAACCTTAGACAACAAAACGCAGTGGCAGGTTCGCGCATCGTAGGAGGTGAGCTACTCTCCAATGCGCCACACGGGACATTCCCCCCATGCAGACACCCGGGCCCAAGATACTGATTGTTGACGATGAACCCACCGTGCTTCTCACCGTGGAGGCCATTCTTCAGAAGGAAGGCTACGCCACCGTTGCCGTGCCCACGGGAGCCGCGGCGATTGAAGCACTGCGCCAGCAACATTTCGACCTGGTGCTGACCGACCTGAAAATGCCGGGCGTGGACGGCTTTGGCGTTCTGCGGCACGTGCGCGAATGTTCTCCCGATACGGTCACGGTCGTAATGACCGGCTTTGGTTCGGTGGATTCTGCACTGGAAGCTTTGCAGCTTGGTGCTTACGAGTATCTGCTGAAGCCCAACAGTCCGGATGACCTGAAGGCTGCGGTACGGCGTTGCCTGGAACGCAAGCGCCTGTCGGAAATCGACACGCTGTATCGGATCACCCGCACCTTCACTACGAACATTGATCCTGAGCGCATAGCAGCCGAAGTGACCGACGCGGTGCGCCGCGTGCTGAACCTGGCCAACGCGCGCCTGGTGCTGTTCGATCGCGACCAGAAGCCGCAGTCCGCCAACTCTCTCGAGCAGGTCATCGCAAATTTCGCCGGGAGCCTGGCATGCGGCGACATTGTGACCAGCACCGATGGCGATGATTCCGTGCAGCGCTGGCTGAAAAAAGAGAGACTGCGCTGCTTGGCGCTGGTTCCCGGCGTCGCCAACGAACGTCTGGTCTGCGTGCTGGCAGCCGATAACGGCGGCGAGCCGTTTGAATTCCATGCCTCCGCGCTGCGCTTCCTGCGCGGTCTGGCGGCGCAGACCGCGCTGGCCCTGGAGAACGCATCGCTGATCATGGAGTTACAGCGCAACAATTGCGAACTGGCGGCCGCCAACGCAAAGCTCCGCGAGCTGGACCAGCTCAAGTCGCAGTTCCTCAGCGTCGCCACCCACGAGCTGCGTACGCCCCTCAGCATCATTCTTGGCTATAACGCGATGCTGGCCGAGAGCCTGGCCGACCGGCTCACGCCCGAGGAGAACGAAACCTTGCGCGAGAGTGTGCAGGCCTGCAAGCGGCTGATCCGGCTAGTCAACTCGATGCTGGACGTCTCCCAAATCGAATCCGGCAAGATGCGCATGAACTTGGCGTCCAGCGACCTGCGGCAGATCGCATCCAGTGTCGCGGCGCTGTTCCAGCAGGAAGCCAGGGCGAAGCAGGTCCACCTCGGCCTCGAACTGCCGGCACGCATGCCGCGCGTCGCGGTTGATCCCGAGCGCATTGAGCAGGTGCTGGTCAACTTGGTCGGCAATGCCTTGAAATTCACAACCCACGGCTCGATCCGGGTCTCGCTGGCGGTCACGCCCGACGGGCAAAACGTCGAGGTGGCTGTGACGGATACCGGAGTAGGCATTTCCCCCGCGGACCGGGCACGCATTTTCGACGAATTTGCCCAGATACGCGGACAGATCGAAAAGCGCCAGCGGGAGGGTTCGGGCCTGGGGCTGGCGATTGCCCGCCGTATCGTCGAGGCGCATGCGGGGCGCATCGAGGTCGAAAGCGAACCGGGACACGGCAGCACGTTTCGCTTCACGCTCCCGATTCGCGGCGTCGCGTCAACTGAGGCAGTTACGGCGTAGTAGCACGTGTCTCAAATTGATAACCCATAGGACATCCCAGTTCTACTAATGGGAATCGTAGTACAATGAATAGGAGCTGCTGCGGGTCACCTTTCTGGGCCGGGCTGGATTCGCCGCGTTTTTCGTGCACGTTGGCACCGCAGTGCTCAATTGTCCCCGGCCCATCCCGCTCTCGTGGACAGCAGCGGCACTGGCATCTCTGGCGACTGCCTGATAGTGGCTCGCCGACTACGGAGGGTGGAACCATCGTTCCCGCTCAGAAAACTCGGGTGTTGATCGTTGACGACGACACCAGCATGGCCAAGTACCTTCAGGCCTATCTCATTCGGCGCAATTTCGACGTCAGTACTGCCGGCACGGGCGAGGAAGCCATCCGCATGTTCCGGGTCTATGACCCCGCACTGGTGCTGCTGGACCTTGCCATGCCCGGCATGGACGGCATTGACACGCTGGAGCGCATGAAGGAGATCAAGCCGGATCTGTCAGTAATCATGCTGTCCGCGCAAAGCAACCCGGAGTTGATCTTCAAGGCCTCGAAGCTCGGCGCCGATGATTACGTCAGCAAGCCGTTCGAGCCCAAGGAACTCGATTTGCGCATTGCCAAGGTGCTGGACAAGCAGCGACTGGTCAGCGAAGTCACCCAGTTGCGCGAGCAGGTTCGCCGTCAGTCCGATTTTGCCATGCTGTTTGGCACCAGCGCCAAGATGGAAGAGGTCAAGATGACGGTGGAGCAGGTAGCCGACACCAACGCTACCGTGCTCATCCGGGGCGAAAGCGGCACCGGCAAGGAGGTCGTCGCCCGCCTCATCTACTCGCAGTCGTCGCGCCGCGACAAGCCGTTTGTAAAGGTGAACTGCGCCGCTATTCCTCACGAGCTGCTGGAAAGCGAGCTGTTCGGCTACGAACCGGGGGCGTTCACCGGAGCTAACCGACAGAAATTAGGCAAGTTCGACCAGGCCAACAACGGTACCATATTCCTGGACGAAATCAGCGAGATGCACCCGGCGCTCCAGGCCAAGCTGCTGCACGTCTTGCAGGATGGCGAGTTCGCCCGCCTGGGTGGCAAGCGCGACATCGCAGTGGATGTCCGCGTACTGGCGGCGACCAACAAGCCGCTGGAGCGGGCGGTGGAAGAGGGTATGTTCCGTGAAGACCTCTTCTATCGCCTCAACGTGGTTACCATCCACATTCCTCCGCTGCGCGAACGGCGCGAGGAAATCCCGTTGTTCCTGGATTTCTTCCTGCGCAAGTACAGCGAATACTACGGCAAGAACCCGCCGCCGTTCTCCGATTACGCGATCGCCCGCATGATGGAGTATTCCTGGCCGGGCAATATTCGCGAACTGGAAAACTTAGTAAAGCGCTATGTGATTGTGGGCAACGAGGCGCAGATCATCCGCGAGCTCTCGACCCATAAGCCGATCTTGTCGTCTTACAGCGGAAGCAGCCCGTTGTGGGGCAGTCGCCCGGGCGGGGATTCGGGTGGCGCCGTGGCTGGCGCTAACAACGCGGCACCGCCACCGGTGGCGATCAGTCCGGCGGACGGCAAGGAGTTGGAAATGCCGTCGCTGCTGGAGATCGGCCGCCGCGCGGCGATGCAGGCGGAGCGCGAGGCCATCGAGCGCGTGCTGGCGCAAACCCGCTGGAACCGGCGCCAAGCCGCGAAAATTCTCAAGATCAGCTATAAGGCTTTGCTCAACAAGCTCAAGGCGATGGAAGAACACAATCAGATTCAAACCAGGCACTGAACCACCCACGAGTGGTATTAAGGTGCTACTTGTTGCTATCTGCAGTCATCTTAGAGAGTCCCCTATGCCTGTGCAAATCTTTCTCTAGCGGGTACTTAAGTAGCAGAAAGACAACAGCTTGAAGTTTTTCTCCTGGCGTATCCCGGAAATGGCTGCTTTGGACAGGCGCGTGCAGCTCACCTCGACAATAAAAGAGGCCAATAAACACATGAGTTCGACCCTCTTCCAAGATTCTCGACTTGTCCAATCCCGTTCCCTAGGGAACGGCATCTTGCATCGCCTTCCCTGATTCCCACCCTCCCTTGCCTCTTTCGGCAGCCCCGGTCAAAAGCCGGGGCTGCTTTTTGGTGCGCCCGGCAGGGCACACTGACCTGGTGGTGAAAGTCCTCTACACGCCCGGCAAGGGAAGGTGTTAGCTGAACGGCAAGCCGTCCTCCGCGAGGCGAAATCTGAAGGAAGCTGCAGGCAAAGCGCTGGCCCGACGAACAGGAAGCGGATAGAGGCGGCGCAGCGGGGTGAGCAGGCCAATAGATGCAAAGCCCAGTTCTTGCACGGAATGCTGCGACGTAGATCCGACGGGCATAAGCGTGACGGTGATGCGTCATACCGGGGGAGATCCGCCACGCTGTCTTGAGTGACTGAAGGCGCCACAAGGCGCTTGGAACGTGTGGCAGAGGTCAGCAGAGGGCATAGTAGCCCGCAAGGGCGAAGGCCCGAACATGGAACGCCGCCATTAGGACGGCTGAACACCGAGCGGTCGCGGAGGCCGAAGCATGCGTGGCCTCACCAGTCGAGGGCGGACGGAAGCCGCCTGGTGCTTGTGAGGTGCGGAGACTCAACGGTACCAGCCGGGCAGACGAAAGCGACAGCGCTCCACTGCGTCGGCGCTGCCCGTGTGTTCCATGAACCGCCCCTTGCGGGACCGCACGGCGGGTGGTGTGGGAGGACGGCGGGGGCACCCCCGCCTCCTACCCGATCCAAGGTGCGTCTTTCTTCTGCCAGGGCGCATCAGATAAACACCGGCGATCAAGCAGGGTGCAGGCAGTTGACGCACCTGCGGCCGGCGCATATCATTTCCGATTCAGGTTTGCGCGGTTTGTCCGGGTATGTGGGTCCGCGCAAGAAACGCGCAATGGAAAAGAAAAAGCTTGAGAATTTCAAAAGACGACTGGAAGAGCGGCAGCACCAGTTGCGGCGCAACGTCTCGCGTTCCGAGATGGACGGCCGGCAGAGCGATCAGGACGCCGCCCAGGACATTGCCGATCGCGCTGCCAGCTCCTACAACAAGGAGTTTCTGTTCCACCAGAGCAATAGCGAGCGCCAGTTGCTTCAGATGGTAGAAAACGCGCTGGAGCGCATTCGTCTGGGCACTTTCGGCGAATGCATCTCCTGTGGCCGCGAGATCAACCCCAAGCGGCTGGACGCAGTGCCGTGGACGCGCTACTGCATCGAGTGCCAGGAGAAGATGGAACAGGGCCGCCTGGAGCACGTTCAGAGTTGATTTGAATCTTTCCGAGGATTCGCAGGGAACGCCGCCTCGAAGGGCGGCGTTTTTGTTGGTGCGCTAATTTTGCGGGCCGCCATCGCTCCCCGGCCCGACTTCCAGAAACTGGAAACCAGAAACCAGGACCTATCGGCCTATCTCATAAATGAGCGTTCGGTCTGATCTGGGATCCGGGTTGCTGAAGCACCCAGCCATGGTCACTTGTATTTCGGAGACTCGTTCATGAAGCGTTTGGCTGACTTGTGAATGCTCTTCCAACGCCGCTTTTCGGCCAATTCCGCCATCGGGTCCTCCCGACGGTCCAGCCAGGCAAGTTCACGCTGCAACTTGTGCAGGCTGGACAATCTCGCGGCACTGAGGGCCCCAGCATTCACTGCCTCAAGGACGGCACAGCCGGGCTCCCCCTGATGCCTGCAGTCGCGATAGCGGCAGTTGCGAGCCAGAGTCTCGATCTCGTCGAAGGTCATCTGCAGGCCTTCGTCGTCGTCCCATAGCTGCAATTCACGCATCCCCGGCGTATCGATTACCATGCCGCCTCGTGCACAGAACAGGAGTTCGCGACGGGTGGTAGTGTGCCGTCCCCGGCCATCCTCACGCACCGGCTGCGTGCTCTGACTCTGGCCTCCGAGCAAGCGGTTGATCAGAGTTGATTTGCCAACACCGGACGAGCCGAGCAGAGCCACTGTCTGCCCCGGCAGGCAATATCGAGCGAGTTCCTCTAACCCATCTCCACGCAGAGCGCTCACGGCGTGGATTACGGTCCCAAAGGCAACTTCCTCGACCATGTGAACCCGGGATGCGGGATCGGCGCACAGATCGAGTTTGTTTAGGACCACCACCGGCGTGGCGCCACTGTCCCAAGCCGCCGTCAGATAGCGTTCGATACGTCGAGGGCTGAAGTCGTTATCCAAGCCGGTGACCAGGAACGCATAGTCGAGGTTGGCGGCCATGACCTGCTCGCGGTCGCCCTTCCCCGCAGCACGGCGAGAGAACCGGGTAACCCGCGGCAACACCGCTAGGACCTGTGCCGTGGCTTGGTCTGACGGAATGCGCAGGGCGACCCAATCGCCGGTTACCGGCAGTTGCTGGGGCGCTGCCTCGTAGCGCAGACGACCGGAGAGTTGCGCACGCACCTCTCCGCCTTCCGTTGCAACCGTGTAGAGGTGGTTGAACTGTTGAATAACGCGCCCGGGGACCAGCCCGGCAGAAGCATGAGTGGTAAACGCGGCTGCGAACCTTGGGTTCCAGCCCAGCAAGGCAAGCTGCATCTCTAATCTCCGTGAAGTTGCAGGTTGGGTGCATTTGCGCAGTACGCCTCTTGAAGAAAGAGACGCTTCCACAGCGCGCAACGGGAGCGAATTAGAGAAGGACAGTCATTAAGTGATGTGAGTCTAAGGCGGTCACAGGGCGGGTGTCAAACATGATTCACATGTTTCCTGCACCAACCGCTCGAGGGCTCCCGTTAGGGCACTGTTGCTTATTGTGGCCCGCCCGCACTTTGCCCGACATTCCAGGCCATTTGACCGCGCTGTCGGCAATACAATGAATGCTTCCGCTTGCCTGCTGCCTGTTCTGATACGGCATTTGTGAGATGGCTTCCAGAAACCGCCTTACTGCGGTGGCTTCTGGTTCTGCTGGTTCTGCTGCTTCTGCTCCTGCTGCTGTTGCTGCTTCTGCTGCTGGCCGCCAAAGATGCCCTGAAGCGCTTCGCCCAAGGGGTCCGCGGACGGTTGTTGCTGTTGTTGCTGGGGTGCGGCGACACCGGGCTGCTGCTGTTGCTGATTTGGCTGGTTCTGCTGCTGGCCGGTGACGGTGCCCAATAGGCCGCCCACCGCCCCCGCAGCGCCGCCTTTGCCACCGCCCAGCACACCGCCGAGAATGCCCGTCGAGAATTGTCCAGGATTACCAGTCGTCGGCAGCAGATTCTTCAGCTTCATCTCGGCGATCTTGTTCATGTCGGGCGCGACTTGCGGGTTGCTGAAAGTTCCCGTGATGATCACAGGGATCACCAGTTCGCCTTGGTTATTGGCGAGCGCGGTCTGCATAAAGCCACCGATGGACGTGCCGCCCACCTGCTCCGAGAGGCCGCGCGACAGCACCGCGGTAACGGCCATATTCAGTTCCTGGCTCGCCAGGTTGACCGTGCCGTTGCCGGCGAAGCTTCCGCCGGCAATCTGCGCCTTCAGGTCGTTGGTGGTGGCCACGCCATTCTGAATGTTGAACGAGCCGATCAAGCTGGCCAGGTTTGTGACCGCGCGTTCGCTTTTGCGGAAGCCTGCGAATTTGCCCACAGCGGCCAACTGGTTCAGCAGATCGATGCCCACGATCTTACCGTCGGAAAGATCGAGTTTCAGCGTACCGTTGAGGGTGCGCGCAATGTCGCTGGCGTTGACCGCGCGGAAGCTCGCCTGGGTGTTGGCGGCGAGCAGGCCGTAAATGGTGTCCTTCAGAGAACTGATGGAGGAAATCAGTGGGTTGGCTTGCACCTTCCGCAACGAGCTCTTGACCTGCACGGTCATCGGGGTGGTGCGGGTGTCGAGGATGATCGCGCCGTTCTGCGAACCGTCGTAAAGCTGCGCGGTGACGGGCGACAAGGTGACCACGCCGCGATTGATCAGCACGTTGCTGCGCACATTGTTGAGCGTGAGCTGGTCATAGACGATGGTGCCCGCGCTGAGAGTGCCGCCACCGGTCATCTTGTCCAGGACACCCGTGGTGGCCGCCGCGTTGTCGCGAGCCGAATGCGCCGGTTGCTGATACGCCGCACGGACCAACCGCGGGCCGCCCTGCAACTCGGCTGTCTTGGGCGGCGCTTGCGGCGCTGCGGGCGCGGAGCCGACGGCCTGTTGCAGCGCCGCCACGTCCACCTTGTCGGCGTTGAGGTCAAACCGCACTTCCGGCGCCGCGAAATTGCGCATGCTCAGATTGCCCGTGGCGCTGGTGCCCGCCAGCGAGGCGGCGAGGTTGTTGACCGCCACGGAATTACTGGTGAACTGCAAGTTGGCGCTCTTGATTTTCAGGGGCTGGCGCAGGCTGGGCGCCTGGACGGACGCCTCGCTGATTTGCCCGGTGCCGTTGAATTTCATGGCGTTCATGTTGTTCAGCGGACCGTTGGCGTGCACGTCGAGCGTCAGCGAGCCCGATCCCTTCACTCCCTGAAGAGCGCTGATGTTGAACGCATTGGCGACCGCCAGCAGGTTATGGATTTGCGCGTTCGCGGTCTTGGCCATCGCATCGACAACCGGCGATGGGCTGGTGTAGTTGCTCACCGTGAATTGCAGCGCGAGGTTCGTGTTTTCCGCCGTGGCGTTGAACTGTTCGGACTTGATCTGCTGCGGCGTGAGCGCCAGTTTCACTGCTGGTATCTTAACCGCCGTTGGAACGTCGGAACCGGTAACGGTCAGGTTCTGACCGTTGATCGCCCCATTCAGCGCCGGGTTGGTCACCGGCCCTTTGGCGCTGATGTCGGCGGAAACGTTGCCGCTGACATTCGTCTCGGGCGCGAAGGCAAGAGCGAACGCCGACGCCAGTCGCGCGGCTTCGGTCAGCGACACGTTCTGCGCCTTGAGCTTCAGGTCGGCATCCACCGGGGTCGCCCGCGTATTCAGGGTGCCGCCGATGTCCAGCGGCGTTTTTCCGAGCTTCAGGTGCGTATCTTCGAAATGCATTACGCCGCTGTTGAGGTCGTTGGAAATGTTGTAGTCGGCCGAGATCGGATATCCAACCTTCGTGTTGCGGACCACAGGATCGTTTACCGTCAGCGCACCCTGGGCCGCAACGATGCCGTTCTGGTTCTTGATTGATGTCGCGCCCGTCACCACGCCATCCACGCCGGCCAGCGCCTGGCTGTTCAGGTACTGCTTGATCCCGCCGATGGAGACCTCATCCAGTTTCAGGGTGCCGTTCACAGGGGTGGCCAGCATTTGCGCTTGATTGATCGGCCCCGCCCACCCGGACAGCGATACTGTTTGCTTGCCCTGTCCGGGCAGGTGCGCCGCCAGCTCGAAGTCGAACTGCTTATCCGGCGCAAAATTCTGCAACGTGACATCCACGTGGTCATAGACGCGCCGCGGCTGGCGCTGCTGATGATCCGTCACCGCGATCAGCCCGTCGGTGATCCTCAGGCTATCTATGGCCACCGCCGGCCCGGCTTGCTGTTGCTGCGACGGCTGCTGCTGTGGCGCGGGCTGCGGCTGCGCGGGCTGCGGCTGCGCGGGAGGCTGCGGCTGCGCGGGTCGCTGCGCTGGTTGCGCCGTGGCGCCCGTCTGTCCCAGCGTGGAGAAGTTCCACACGCCGCTCGCATTGCGAACCAATTCCACCTGCGGCCGGACCAGGGTGATGCCGCTGAGTTCGACGTTGCCCTTGATGAGCGGCCACAGCTTCGGTGCGACCGAGAGCTGTTGCACGGTGGCGAACGGTCCTGATTGGAACTTCGGATCATCGGTGATCACAGCGCTATCCACCATTACCTTGGGCGGCAGCAGGCTGAGGTGCATTTCGCCGAGTTTCACCTGGCGTCCCAGACGGTTCTGCAATTGAGCCTCAATGCGGCTGCGATAAGTGTTGACGTTTACAAAGCGCGGCACGACGGCCAATGCGATCAACAGGACGACCAGTATTACGAGGAGGACAATTCCTAGTTTGCGCATAGAAAAACTCCGCTCACCGACACACCGGCGTGCGCGTGCCGAAGCCGACGAAGTGGGGTTATATAGTTCGAGGCCGTTACGCGGGCCAGCGTTGCACAGGCCGAGGAAGCGCGACCAGAGCCGGTCCGCTATGCTCGCCGGACTAGACGCTGGTAGTTCCGCGTCCTCGCACGAAATGCAGGACCAGCGAAATCAGCGCCAGGACCAGCAGCGCGTGAATGGCGAAGCTCGCCACCTTAAAGGCGATGAAGCCGAGCAGCCAGGCCACCACCAGGAAGATAAACAACCACAGGAACATCGTTCCTCCTCGGTGTGGGGAACGCCATACGGTTCGACGGAGCGGCTGGCCGGCGGGTTGCAGCACACAAGCGACGGTTGCATGACTCAACCATAAACTTCACCAAATTCCACTTCACCAAATCACCACTTGATGTGTTTGACCTTCGCAAATAGCGGCTGTTAGACTCAAGCTTTCCCCGGGCAGATCGCCAAAGGTATCATTTGTGCGCACCTCCGAACGACGTCAACTCAAGCAGGACAAGTTCGCCGAAACCACCAAGGAAACCATCTCCTGGGCGGTAGAGCACCGCGCCGCGCTGGTGACCACGCTGGTCGTCGTGGGCGTGGCAATGGCAGCGATCATCGGCGGGTTGTGGTATTGGAAGCACAACAACACCGCCGCCAACGCCGCGCTCGGCAAGGCCATGCAGATCTACGAGGCGCCGGTGCTGCCCGGCGGCGCTCCCGACATGCCGGGGGTGTTGACCTTCACTTCGGCGCAGGAGCGGGCGCGCGCGGCGCATAACGAGTTCCAGAAGATTGCCGATCAGTACGGCCGCACGGCCCCCGGCAAGCTGGCGCGTTACATGGCTGCGATGACCTCAATTCAGACCGGCGACGCCAAGAGCGGCGAGCAGCAGCTTCAGCAGGTCGTAAGTTCCGGCAACAAAGAGATTGCCGGACTGGCCAAGCTCTCCCTGGCCGGCATCTATCGCGACAGCAACCGGGCCAAAGACGCAATCCCGCTGTATAAAGACCTGATCGCCAACTCCGTGGCCACCGTTCCCAAGGTGACGGCGCAGCTTGAACTGGCCGCGGTTTACGAAGCGACCGGCCAGCCGGGCGAAGCCAGCAAGCTCTACCAGGAAATCATTAAGGAGAGCCCGCAGAGTCCCGCCGCAATGACTGCCAACCAGAAACTCGGCAGCCTGACAAAATAAGCCACAACCGTTCACCTTGCGGCCTCCCGCCTGGGAGGCCGTTCTGGTTTCGCGAGTGCGCGCGTCATACGCGGCCAAATCTGGAGAATTTATGTCCGGGAAGTCTGATTTAGCGATAAAATCCTGCGCCGTAGTCCCGCTCTCACCACCGTGAGATGGACAAGGAGGTATCGTGGCAACGCAACCAATCCCGTCCGGCAGGCCTGTTGCTCAACCGATTGACCAGCCCAAATTGGAAAAGTTTCTCGAACGCATGCTGAACGACATCGGGACTGCCGTGCGCGGCGGCCTGTGTTATATCGGTGATCGCCTCGGCCTGTTCAAGGCGCTGGCGGAGGCTGGGCCGGTCACGGTCGAGCAGTTAGCGGGCAAGACCGGCCTCAACGAGCGCTATCTGCGCGAATGGCTCGGCGCCATGGTCACCGCCGAGTACGTCGAATATGACGTCTGGACGAAGCAATACCGGCTTCCGCCGGAGCACGCCCTGCCTCTGGCGAACGAAGACTTTCCTTACTTCGCCGGCGGCGCGCTGCAAATGATCCAGCCCCTGGTGAGCGTCGCGCCCAAAGTGGCGGAAGCCTTCCGCACGGGCAAAGGGGTGCCGCAGAGCGAGTATTCTCCGGAGATGTTCGAGTCCATCGAACGTTTCACCGCGCCCTGGTACAAGAACCAGCTCGTGCAGAACTGGATTCCCGCCATGCCGCAGGTAGAAGCCGCACTGAAGGCAGGCGGCTCCGCGCTCGATGTAGGCTGCGGCAGCGGACGTGCCGCCATCGCGATTGCCAGGGCTTTCCCCAACGCGCGAGTTTATGGCTACGACAATCACCCGCTGTCCATCGAACGCGCGCGCCACAATGCGCATGAGGCGGATGTCGGAGACCGAGTCACCTTCGACGTGGTCGATTGCACCAAACTACCCAAAAACAACTTTGACTTCATCACCACATTTGACGTGGTGCACGATGCGGTAAACCCGTCGGGGCTGATGGCGTCAATCCATGGCGCGCTAACGCCCGACGGAACCTATCTGCTCCTGGAGATGAACTGCCATCCCGACCTCCAGGACAACGTGAACCCGCTGGGGCGGCTGCTCTACAGCGTCAGCACGCTGTACTGCATGACCACCTCGCTGGCGCATGGCGGCGAGGGCATTGGCGCCGTCATGGGGGAGCCGCGCGCGCGGGACATGGCGCAGCATGCCGGGTTCCGCAGCTTCCGCCGTCTGCCCATTGAGGACCCATTTTCGCTGCTGTATGAACTGCGGCCGTAGGAAGGCAAGTACAAGCGCAGGGGCTCAAGCCCCACGTATTGTCAATCGCTTGCGGCACGACTAAAGCGTTTTTACAGAACGTGTATCTCTTTTCTGAAAAATCCAAACACACGGTCCCTCGACTCCGCGCGGCAAAACCGGCCGCGCGTCGCTCGGGATGACAGACGCAAGGGATACAGCTACAGTGGAATCGGTCTAAAGTCGTGCCCTGATACGAACCTGACGTCAGCACGTTAAGGGCGCGCTGCGGCGCGCCCTTTCAGCTTCGGCGAAACTTGTGGGCGCGTTCGAACTCGGCTTCCAGTTCGCGGGTGCGCAGGTTCTCGCGCAGGTGGGCCAGCCGCTGCTCCAAACGGAGCAGCGCTTCCTGGATGTTGGCGGTGTTGGTCAGGGCGATGTCGCGCCACATGGAGTAGGGGCTGGCGGCGATGCGCGTCATCTCGCGCAGCGCGCGTCCGCCGATGGCGTACAGCTCGCGGTCGTCGCCAAACTCATCTTCCAGGCTGGCGGCCAGGGCGGTGGCAATCATTTGCGGCAGGTGGCTGATCCACGCGCATAGGCGGTCGTGGCGCGCCAGTTCCAGCGGCACCACGCGCGCCCCCATGCTTTCCACCAGCTCAACGAATTCGCCGATCCTGCCGCCGCGCAGCTCCTGGCCCGGCAACGGCGTGACCAGCCATACGGCGTTGCGGAACAGCCCGGCTTCCGCCTGGTCAATGCCACCCAATTCCTTGCCGGCCATGGGATGTCCGGGCAGGAAGCGCTCGCCAACCGCATCGCCGAGCACTGCCCGCGCGCGCTCCACGATGGCGCTCTTGGTGCTGCCCGCGTCGGTTATCAGGGCGTCGTGGGGGAAGACCGGGGCGCTCTCCAGCAGGTCAATGATGCCACCCACGGGGGTCGCGAGCAGAACCAGACCGCTGCCGCGCGCGGCCGAAATCGGATCGTCGTACCCGGTGTCGATGGCGTCGCGTTCCTTCGCGCGTTCCAGCACCTCCTCGCGGTCGCAGCCGATGATGCGCCCGGTAAAGCCCGCTTTGCGCGCCGCCAGCCCGAACGAGCCGCCAATCAAGCCTACGCCGATGATGGTGATCTGCTGAAACACCGAATTGTTGCAACTCAGTGAAAAGTGCGCTGTTCTCTAGCCGGATTGGTCTGAGTTGCTTCTCTGTGCACCACAACCAACTGGCGCGCGAGAAGCTTGGCAAGATAGCCCTCAAGCTCCGACAGATTAACCGTGCCCTGCCTGTAGTACTGATCAGCAGCCTCTGGCGCCTGGTAGTAGGGACCTTTATCTCTGGAAATCTGCTCCGGAATGGTTTTTGTTCCGGGAAGACGATAGCCCAGACGAACGCATAGGACGAAATACGATAGAGCGCGGGCCGTCCGACCGTTACCATCCGTAAATGGGTGAATCCAGTTCAGCCTCCACATCGCATATGCAGCAAGATGGATGGGAGATGCAGTCGTCCAATGCTCGTTGATATAGTCACAGAGTTCTTCCAATTTCTCGGGTATCTGCCACGCATCAACGGGATGGTGCGTACTGCCTTTGATTTCGATGGCCGCAGGTCTGAAATTTCCCGCGAAAGCGCTGATCCCCTCTAGCGCAATCCGGTGAAGATGAAGGATGTGAGAAATGCGGAGCTTGAAAGGATGATCGGACTGCAGGAAGTAATCCACCATCTCTAGCACTGCGTCAAACTGACGCAAGCCGTTTCGTGCTTCGCGTGCGGCCCGTTCATCGGGATCGCTGATTAATTCTGGGTCGACAGCTTTGCTGTGTCGCTCTTCCTCGCCGCTCATTTGCATCGGCGCATGGCTTCGGCCTCACGATCAACAGTCTGCCGCGTAATCCTGGGATTCTCGATAGCAGTATTACCGTAGGCGAAGCTCCTGCGCTGCTCTTCGCGTTCGGCATCGGATACCTTACGATTCTTCGCCGCAGCAATAAGCTTCTGAAGTTCTTCCGACATTTTGTGCCTCCCACGGCGACGAATACTTTAGCAGACGAACGCCTTACCTGCTATTCAATTTGATGTCGCAGGTAATGAAGTGGGTGCATACCCTACGCCACACAGCGGCCCACAGCGGGCGCGATCATGCGCAACTGGTCCATCAGCTCGGCGAACTGCGCCGGATACAGCGATTGCGCGCCATCCGACAGCGCCTTGTCCGGCGTGCAGTGCACTTCGACGATGACCGAATCGGCGCCGGCCGCCACTGCCGCGCGCGCCATAGGCGCAACTTTGTCGCGCCGCCCCGTGCCGTGGGATGGATCGCCCGCCACCGGAAGGTGCGACAGCTTCTTGCAAATCGGAATGGCCGAAATGTCCATGGTGTTGCGCGTGTAGGTCTCGAAGGTGCGGATGCCGCGCTCACACAAGATGATGTCGTAGTTGCCGCCCGACATGATGTACTCGGCGCTCAGCAGCCATTCCTCGATGGTGGCGGAAATGCCGCGCTTGAGCATCACCGGCTTGCGCTGCTTGCCAATTTCGCGCAGCAGGTTGAAATTCTGCATGTTGCGCGCGCCCACCTGGTAGACATCAACGTAGGGCGCCATCAGCTCGATCTGCGAAATTTCCATGACTTCGCTGATCACCAGCAGGCCGTATTTATCGCCGGCCTCGCGCAGCAGTTTCAGCCCGTCTTCGCCCATGCCCTGGAAGGCGTAGGGCGAACTGCGGGGCTTGAAAGCGCCTCCGCGAAGCACGCGGGCCCCCGCCTTGGCGCAAGCCTCGGCGGTGGCGAACAACTGCTCGCGCGATTCCACCGAGCACGGCCCGGCCATTACAACGACGTCCTTGTTGCCGATCTCCAGCCCGTTGGCAAAGCGAATCACCGTGCCCTCGGGGCGGAACTTGCGGCCAACCAGCTTGTAGGGCGAACTGATGCGGTGTACCTGCCCCACGCCGGGCAGCACCTCGATGTCGCGAATGTCGAAATTGACGCTCGCGCCGACCGCGCCCAGCACTGTCTGTTGCACGCCGGTGCTGCGATGGACCTCGAAGCCGCGCTTCACCAGTTCGGCAATGACCGACTGGATCTGCTCTTCACTTGCCGCTTCCTGCATTGCCACAATCATGGCTTGATCACCTGAACAACAGTTTGCAGTCTGCAGTTCTCAGTTTGCAGCCGCTTGTGAGCAGCTGGAAACTGCAAACTGTAAGCTGTGAACTCTATTCGTCCGCGCCCGCCTCGATCTCGGTCCGCGCCGGCGGGAGCACCGTCGCCTTGCCGTCTGCCTCGTCACGCTGGATCTTGCGCATGACGTCGATGATTCGCTCGTAGACCTGGATGAGGTCGCGGTCAGGCAGGGGGCCGCGGTTGGCGCGGCGGACATTGTCAAAGATTTCCCGCTCCCGCTGCGGCTCGTATATGGGCACCTGGGTGTTGCGCTTCAGGTGACCGATCTCGCGTGCGGCCGAGGCGCGCTGGTTCAAGAGCTGCACCAACTTCTGGTCGAGTTCGTCAATCTTCTTGCGCCAATCCGCAATGTCCATAGCGCCATTTCCTATGCGGCCCGCATGCCGCGTGGTTGTCATGCCCAGGGACACCTCGCCGCGAAGGGATGTTCGCCCGAGCGCAGTAACTCTCTGCTGTGGAAGGCTTACTTCCCGAAGCCGCTGGACACTCTCTCAGTGGAACGCAAATTGTTTACCAATTGTGCCACAGCCTGGGCAGCAGAAACCGGTGTTTTTTCGATTGCTTGCATCAACGCAGAGCCGACGACAGCCGCATCGGCAAATTCGCCCACCGCGCGCACCTGCTCCGCCGTGGCGATGCCGAACCCAACCGCTATGGGCAATTTTGTAAACCGCCGCAGCCGTGTGGCCAACTCGTGCGCGTCGGCCGAAAGCTCCTGCCGTGCGCCGGTGACACCGGTCCGCGAAACCGCGTAGACGAACCCGGTGGACGCCTTGGCAATCTTCTTCAGCCGCTCATCGGTCGAGGTCGGCGCCGCCAGAAAGATGGTCGCCAGCTTGTGCTTGCGCATAAACGCCAGATACTCGCCCGCTTCCTCTACCGGCAAGTCGGTCACCAGCGCGCCGTCAACCCCGGCCTCCTGCGCCGCCTTGCAGAAGCGTTCCAGCCCGAATTTCAACAGCGGATTGAGATACGAAAACACGATGAGCCCAACTTCGCTCTCGCGGCGCACCTCGCGCGCGACGTCCAGCACGTTCTGAAGCTTCGTGCCCTGGCGCAGCGCGCGCTCGCTGGCCCGCTGGATCACCGGGCCATCCGCTACCGGGTCGCTGAACGGCACACCCAGCTCGATAACATCGGCGCCCGCGCCGGCCGCGGCGAGGACAATGTCTTTCGTCGCTGCAATCGCGGGGTCGCCACAGGTGACGTAAGCAACAAGGCCGGGTTTGTGCTTGAACAGTAATGCCATGGCTTTGTATCACCGCATGACTTCAGTCGTGCCGCCGCTTGCCGCACCACGCGCCAGGGCTTTAGCCCCTGCGAATGGCGAGGGATCGACTTCGTATCCCGGGTATGCCGAGCAATACACATATTCCTCTGCGCATTCGGCCAACCGCGCGCGAATGGGATTGCCGCGTATGTACTCCACTCGTGCAACGTACTCGTCAGCCTTGATGATGCGTACTTCCGAAAATCCGCGCTGCCACAGATTACGTACCCCGAACTCTTTGCCGGCGCAATACGACGACCCGCCCTTGATCAACTGCATCGCGCGCTCCACCGTCATGGTGCTCCCCACCGACAGGAGCGCATGGAAGTGATCGGGCATGACTACGAATTCGTGGAGCCGGTACTTGCCCTGTCCGCGGTAATGGTACAGAGCGTCGATTAGCAAACGCGCCATCCGCTCCGATTGCAACAGCCGACGGTGGCCGAGTGTCGCGCTGGTGACGAAGAACGTACGCAAACCGCTAACTATTTCGTCGGAAACCGAATGCCTCGTCGGTATCGCCATCCGCTCAGCGGCTAAAGCCGTCTCCTCTGGGCAACCTGTTCGGCACGACTAAAGTCATGCCC
>JBHGBA010000058.1:0-24973 GCA_041946775.1 Terriglobales bacterium | reverse complement strand
GATGGTGTAACGGCCGTTCACATCGACGACTACATTTTGCGTCTCCAGCCACAGCGGCGTTCCATCGGTCTGGTCCTTGTAAAGCGCGAAGGTGACACCGATAGTACGCTGCTGCACTTGCGGAACGACGCCGCTGAAGCGGACCACTCGGGGGACAGAATCGAGTGTATTGGATTCCCGTGCCACTGCCGCCTGTTGCGCATACAGCGCCACAGCACTAATGGCCAAAAGAGCCAGGACAAAGACCTTCGAGACACGCCGCCTGCCCATGTTGTCCTCCAAATGGGGCCTTGTTCAAATGTGAACCGTCGCACGATGGCCGGACCCGAGGAGCAACTCGGGCAACAACGAACAGCGCAAGCTAAGTTGGGATATCGTTGCGATTCTACGGCGCTGAGGTCGCGAGTCAATCGGCACGCTCGTTACGGAAGTCACTTCCGTGGTACCAGCAGTAAGAGTCGGTACCGCGCGCAAATCAGTGGCAACCGGTCCTCGAACGAACTTCTCGCCATTTTGTTCAGACTCGGACTAAGATTTGCCGACGACGATTGTCGTGCCGGCTGAACAGCGGAATCCACAGTGAGGACAGGTAGAGGTATGACAGCGGTGGAACGCGAAATTCTGCGTATGGAACGTGAGCAGGCGGCCAGTTTCAACCGCCGAGATCTGGACGCCATTCTCAACCAGTTTGCGCCCGGCTTCGTGGGCTTTTCTTCGACTCGTCATGACCGCATTTCTGGACGCACGGCGCTGAAAAAGACATTTCTCCATTATCTGGGCCAGTCACCGAAGGTTCGGTACCGGGTCGGACAAGTCCGGGTGCAGGTCTTCGACGGGACAGCGGTGGCAAGCTTCTATTGGACGGTTGAACTGTCACGCGGACGCAAAGTCGAAGGCCGAGGAAGCCACGTTTTGGTCAAGCGCGGCGGAACTTGGCAGATCGTGCACGAGCACTTTTCGCGTGCTCACTGAATCCTGAATGCGCTCGTGAGGTTGGAGGCGCCCATAACCCGCTCAGAAACCGGGGCAGGCACCGCCTCACCATCCGGAAGACAGGTGGTTGACGTTAGCCATTCGCTTGCCCGTAAACGTTCTTCCGCCCGGCGAAGTAGCCGCACAGGTGTCCTGGGCATGCTCGCCTGACACCTTCTGGAAACGCACTTCCTCCGCCTCAGAGAACCGCGTTCCGAACTGGTGGTCAGCGACGGCACGTTGCGCGTCGCTGCCACTGCACTCGTACCGTCGCGAGCGGACCGGGCAGGCTTGTCGCCCGTTCAGAAAGTTTCGCGACCAGCCACTTGAAATCGCCGCCAGCGCCGCAACGGCTTAACTGCCCGAATCCCAAACCGCTTCGTAATTTGCGACCCCAAAGAACACCGAGACCTCCACCCCTCCGCCCAGCCACGGTACGTCAATGAGGTACACCTTGGGTTCGCTGGATGCGCCTGCCCCGAGATTCTCTTTCACCATCCTGAGGGCTTTGATCAAATCCACGTATCTGTCCGGCTCGGCTTTCAAAAGTCTCTTCAGTCCGCTTGGTGTCTTGGCGCCGAGCCTCGCCATGGCCTCAATTATGGGCGTGAACTTGTTACTGGCCTGAGCGGCTCTCGCAACCTTGTCCCATTTGCCGCCCAATGCCACATTGAAATCCCAGTCGCCTTCCTGGTGCTTGTTCAGTTGCGACGGTTGGGACACCCCGGTGACCACGATAAGGCAGGCGCCCCCGGTGACGCCCCAGCCACCTCCGAGGCGGTTGATTGAAGCGTGCAGCGCGATCCAGCGGTGCGGCGAGTCCACAGAAACGATAAGACCCTCCAGCGTTTCAATGCCGGCGACGACGAACATGGTGCCCGCCTTGCCCCCGATCCCGAACCACATGTCCAGCCGCGGCTCTGGGTCTTTGCGGGGGACCTCAGTCACCGGCGGCTGCGCTCCCACGCTGGGCAGGTAAATGTTCTTCTTGTCACTGACGGAAAATCGGTAGTTCAGGCCGTCGCGTGTGGTGTGCGTGCAACCCACCTTGTTGTGCAAATACCAGTTGATCTCTCTGGGTACACGGGTCCGGAAGTTGAAATAGCAAAGGTCGTTCGCCGTCATGCCAAGTTTCTGGCACTCGGGCCGTTCCGCAAGCGTGTACCAGGACTCGCCGTCCGACGGGTGATACGGCACGCTGTCTTTCGGAACGTAAGTTTCCCAATCGGGGGGAAGTGGACTCGGCTTCACTTCAAGCGGCATGGCAACACTCTCCTTCGCGCTGGACATCTTTGCCGTTCTCGCAGATGGACGAGGGCCCTTGGTTTCGCTGTCAACCTGCGTAGAGCAAGTTTCCCGTGGGTTCCCCTGGGACGGAGCGGGATTATATGCCGAGCTGCACCTGGAAGGCGAGGGCTACCTGCGGCGGCGCCGGGCAGGCTTAGCTCCGTATACAATCAGGAAGTACTGTGCCCACTGAGTTTCAACCAGTTTATTTGGGCCTGTTTCGCTCCGGTGAACTTCAACAGCGTGCCCAACGCGCGCTGCAGATGCTGTCCGACTGCGCGCTGTGTCCACGCGCCTGCCATGCCGATCGTGTGCAGGGGAGAGGAACCGTATGCCGCACCGGGCGTCTGGCGGTCGTCTCCAGCGCATTCGCTCATTTTGGCGAGGAAGATTGCCTGCGCGGCACGCGTGGCTCTGGAACGATCTTCTTTGGCTGGTGCAACCTCCGTTGCGCGTTCTGCCAGAACTGGGAACTCAGCGCCGAAGGCGAGGGCACGGAGGTCACTGCCGGCCAGCTTGCCGAGTTGATGCTGCAATTGCAGGCGCGCGGCTGCCACAACATCAATTTCGTCAGCCCATCGCACGTGGTGGCGCAAATCCTGGAGGCGCTGGTCATTGCCGTCGAACGCGGGCTGCGCCTGCGGCTCGTCTATAACACCGGCGGCTACGACACGCTCCACGCGCTCGCTCTGCTCGATGGCGTTGTTGATATCTACATGCCGGATTTCAAGTTCTGGGACCCAGCGTACGCGAAGCGCTATGCCAAGGCGGCGGATTACCCTGAAGTGGCGCGGCAGGCCATACGGGAAATGCATCGGCAGGTTGGGCCGCTGGTGCTCGACGACCACGGCATCGCGCAACGCGGCGTTCTGTTGCGGCACCTGGTTATGCCGGAGGGTGCCGCCGGGACGCGCGACATTATGCAATGGCTGGCGCGCGAGGTCAGCCCGGATACCTACGTCAACCTCATGGCGCAATATCATCCGGCGGGACGCGCCAGCGATTTCCCGGAACTGAGCAGGCGTATTTCACAATCCGAGTTCCTCCGCGCCTTCGAGGACGCCCGCGCCGCAGGTCTGCATCGTTTCGGTCCGGGGTGCCTTCGCCGACTGTGATATGAGGCTGTAGCACTCTCACCCGCTTGCGTGCCAGCCACGAACGTGTTCTGATTTCGCGATCGTGATGGCTCTGCTGTCCGGAGGTTGTTATGGGCATGACACCTCGTGAAAGAGAAAGGATCCTGCCGACTTCGCATTACTGGATCAACATGTGGGAGGCCCCAACTAATTCGCCGCAGACCGCCACGGGCATTCAGCGCAACCGGCGATGGTTCTGGCAGCGCTTCAGCCAGGTTCATCCGGAAGTTCTGAGCGACGAAAACCACAAACGCATCGCGAGAGGTGTTTCGCCCAGGGTAGACCGTCAGTGGCTCGGATATTTCGCAGATCACACACCCTACAAGGGACAAACGCTCGTCCATCACCACATCGAGAATGGCCCTGAAGCTGCGCCTATCCCCCACGGCCTGCACAGCAAGCACCACCGCGATCTTCATGAAGCTGTGTACGGGCCGGACGAGCGAGACTGAGCGGTGAGGGTGCACCACCCAAGTCTTGCGGGAGTGTCTTCGCTGTGCTTGGTGGGCCCGCCAGGATTTGAACCTGGGACCAATGGATTATGAGTCCACTGCTCTGACCGCTGAGCTACGGGCCCGTGTGAAGGTAAGTGGTTGGCTCCAAAACGTTAGCTGATGGATGACTCTTTTGCAACCGCCCCAGCCCTCCGGTGTTGCGCGCCCGTGACTCACTCCCCAACACAACCGCCTTCAACCGGCGAATACCTTGACCTCTTTGTACGGCGCAAACCCAACCACAAACCCAAGTTCCTCAGGCCCCTTCTTCGATGGGACGGCGCGGCTGTTCTCGCTGCATTGGACTTAATCGCCTTCACCACAAAGCCAACGGGTAAAGCGCCTGGCGCGCATCGCCGGGGAGAATCTGAGTTGCCGTGCAGCCATGCTGGCAAGGTAAAGTGGGTGCATGCGACGACTGGTTCGAAACCTGGTCCTGCTAGCCGTGGCCACCGTCGGCGCGGTGTCGCTGGCGACCATTGCGCTCCGGCGCGGCGAGGCCATCAATTCGCTGTGGCTGCTGCTGGCGGCGATCTGTACCTATATTGTCGCCTACCGTTTCTATGCGGCTTTCATCGCGGCACGCGTATTGAGCATTAACGCGCAGCGTGCCACGCCTGCCGAACGCCTGGAGAACGGCCGCGACTTCGTGCCCACCAACAAGTGGGTGGTGTTCGGCCACCACTTCGCCGCCATTGCGGGTCCGGGGCCGCTGGTCGGTCCTGTGCTGGCGGCGCAGTTCGGCTATCTGCCGGGAACGTTGTGGCTGATCGCTGGCGCCGTGCTCGGCGGCTGCGTGCAGGACTTCACCATCCTGCTCTTCTCGGTGCGGCGCGACGGTAAGTCCCTGGGACAGATCGCGCGCGACGAAATCGGCCGCCTGGGCGGTGCCGTCGCCTTCGTCGCCGTCATCAGCATCACCGTGGTCCTGCTCGGCGTCGTGGCGCTGGTGGTGGTCAACGCTCTCAAAGGCAGTCCCTGGGGCACGTTCACCATTGCCATGACCATGCCCATCGCCATTCTGATGGGCATTTACCTGCGCTTCTTGCGGCCGGGCAAAACGCTGGAAGCCTCGGCGATGGGTTTCGTGCTCGTAATCGCCGCGATCTGGGGCGGACAGTGGGCCGCACACAGCCCCGTGGTCGCGCCCTGGTTTACCTTCGGCGCTGCAGCGCTGGCGGTGATGATCATCGCCTACGGCTTCGCCGCTTCGGTGCTGCCGGTGTGGCTGCTGCTCGCGCCGCGCGATTACCTCAGCACTTTTGTGAAGCTGGGCGCGATTGCGCTACTGGCGCTGGGACTGCTGGCCGCGCGCCCCAACCTGCAAATGCCCGCGCTGACCCGCTTTATTGACGGCTCGGGGCCGGTCTTCGCCGGTAACGTGTTTCCCTTCGCGTTCATCACGGTTGCTTGCGGCGCGATCAGCGGATTTCACTCGCTCGTCGCCAGCGGCACCACGCCAAAGCTCATCACCCTCGAGTCGCACACAAGAATGGTGGGATATGGGGCCATGCTCGCCGAGTCGTTCGTCGGGACCATGGCGACGGTGGCAGCCTGCGTGCTCCAGCCGGGCGCATATTTCGCCATCAATAGTCCAGCCGGGCTGATCGGCGCCACGCCGGAAGCGGCGGCGGCGACCATCAGCGGCTGGGGATTCCCAATTACCGCCGCGCAGATGGCGTCGCTCGCGCAGGCCGTCGGCGAGAACACCTTGTTCAACCGTACCGGCGGCGCGCCGGCGTTTGCCGTGGGCATGGCACAGATCTTTTCCAACAGCCTCGGCGGGCACGCGGTGATGGCGCTGTGGTACCACTTCGCGGTGATGTTTGAAGCGCTGTTCATTCTGACCATCATCGACGCCGGCACTCGTGTCTGCCGCTTCATGTTGCAGGACGCGCTCGGCCACATCTGGGAACCGCTGGGGCGCACCAGTTGGTATCCCAGTGTTGCTCTGACCAGCGCCCTCGTGGTCGGGGGGTGGGGATACTTCCTGTGGCAGGGGATCAAAGACCCGCTCGGCGGGATCAACTCGCTGTGGCCGCTGTTTGGCGTCGCCAACCAGTTGCTGGCGATTGTCGCGCTATCGGTGGCGACCACCATCATCATCAAGCTGGGCCGCGCGCGCTATGCGTGGGTCACGCTGGTGCCGCTGGCGTGGCTTACGTCAGTGACGTTCACCGCCGCATACCAGAAGGTGTTCAGTCCGAATGTGCGCATCGGGTTCCTTTCCCACGCGCGGATGCTGGCAGAGCAGGCCGGCGCTCAACCTGAGCGCGCCGGCGAAATCTCACGGCTGATCGCGAACGACCGGCTGGACGCGGTCTTCACCGCCGTGCTCATCGCGCTTGTGGTTCTTGTCCTGCTGGAAGCGGCAGCCGAGTGGCTGCGCGTGCTGGCGGGACGCAAAGTGGCCACTGTGCAGGAGTCGCCGTTCGTGCTGTCGCGCCTGGCGAAGGAGGAATCCGTATGAGCGTCGCGCTTGGCTGGCTGCGCACCGCGATCGCAGCTTTGCAGGAAATCTTTGACGAGCCGGCGTATGCGCGATTTCTTGCGCGGCAAGGTCGCATCCGGTCGGGAGAGTCGTATGCGGAGTTCTTGCGGGAACGCATGGGAGGACGCGCCCGGCACCGGTGTTGCTAAAACCGAACCACAGAGGACACGGGGGACACAGGGCATCAGCCGATCTTGAGGGCGCTCGCCACCGTCTGGGATTCCGGCGCCAGCACCGAACGAATCAATCTCGCCGTCGTAACCGGGTCCGCCAGAAAGCCGTCGTGTCCGTGCGCGGATTCCAGTTCGGCATAGCGGCAGCGGACGCCGGCCGCGTGCATGCGGTCGGCCAAGGCGCGCACGTCGGCGGCGGGAAACAGCCAGTCGGAGCTGATCCCCACCAACAACATGCGGGCGGTGATGCGACTGAGCGCTGCGGCTTCCGAGCCGTAGGCGCGACCGAGTTCGAAGGTGTCCATGGCTTTCGACAAGGTCAGGTAGGTGTTGGCGTCGAAGCGGACGACGAATTTCTCGCCTTGGTGGTCCAGATAGCCAGCCACATCGAAGCGCTCGTGCATCGAGCGGAACGGATCCTGCCCGCTGCGGTCCGGCATGCGGCCATAGCGTTCCGTAAACAGCTCCGCCGATTTGTAGGAGATCATGGCGATCTGCCGCGCCAGCGACAATCCGCGCGCTGGCTGCTTGGTATATCGGCCGTCGGAGTAATCGGGATCGAGCAGCAACGCCTGGCGTTGCAAGTGGTTCAGTGCCAGCCCCATCGAGGACAGCTCAGTCGAGCCGATGCTGATGGACGCCTCAACGCGATCAGGGAAGTCCACTGCCCATTGCAGCGCCTGCATGCCGCCGATCGAGCCGCCGACCACGGCGCGCACGCGTGCGATGCCCAGGTGGTCCAGCAACTGCGCTTGCGCGCGTACCATGTCGGAGATGGTGACCAGCGGGAAATCCGGACCGAACGGTTTACCCGTTGCCGGGTTCAGCGACTTTGGCCCGGTTGAGCCGTAGCACGAGCCGATCACGTTGGCGCACACGAAGCAGTACTTGCTGGTGTCGAACGCGCCGCCTTGCGGATTGAACATATCGGCCCACCAGTCGGCAATGCGGGCTGAACCGCTCAGCGCATGGCACACCAGGACTGCGTTGTCGCGGCGCGCGTTCAGCTCGCCGTAGATGGCGTAATGCAGCGTCACCGGCTGCAAGGCGCCGCCGAGGTCGAGCCGAAACGGCGCGTCCGTGGCAAACGTGAAATCGCCTTCGAATGAGGGTTCCATAGCAGATTGGGTAATTGGGTAATTCCGTAAGTCGGTAATTGAAAACCGCCAATGCGGGCCTTCTTGAATTACCCGATTACTCAATCACCCGATTACCCGATTTCTTCAATTACCAAATTACGAAATTACTCGATTACCAAATTAGCTTAGTCTGCTGCGCTGCCGCGGGCGGCTTTCTTCACGCTCCCCTTCAGCGCCTGGTCGAGGTCGGCGATGATGTCGCGCACGTCCTCGATGCCTACCGACAGCCGCACCAGGTCAGGCGTGACGCCCGTCGAAAGCTGGTCTTCGTCGGTCAACTGCTGATGGGTGGTTGACGCCGGATGAATGACGAGCGACTTCGCATCGCCAATATTCGCCAGCAGACTGAACAGCTTCAGCTTGTTGATAAAAGCGCGTCCCGCCTCGTAACCGCCGCGAATGCCGAATGTGATCAGGGCGCCTGCGCCGTCCGGCAAATACTTCTGCGCGCGCTCGTAATACTTGCTGGACTTGAGTCCGGGATAATTCACCCACGCAACTTCGGGATGTGATTCCAGGAACCGCGCCACTGCCAGCGCGTTCTCCGAGTGCCGCTGCATACGCAGATGCAGCGTCTCGACGCCCTGCAGCAGCAGAAATGCGTTAAACGGCGACAGGCACGCGCCGGTATCGCGCAGCCCCTGCACGCGCGCCTTGATGATGAACGCCAGCGACCCGAACACCTCGGTGTAGGAAACGCCGTGGTAGGACGGATCGGGCGTGGTGAAGTCGGGGAAACGGCCCGAAGCTTTCCAGTCGAACTTGCCGCCATCAATGATCACGCCGCCGATCGAGGTTCCGTGTCCGCCGAGGAACTTGGTCGCCGAGTTCACCACGATGTCCGCGCCCCAGTGAATGGGACGGCACAGCGCCGGCGACGGCACCGTGTTGTCAATGATCAACGGCAGGCCGTGCTCGTGTGCAATGGCCGCCAAGGTTTGGATATCAACAACATCGAGCTTGGGATTGCCCAGCGTCTCGGTGTAAACCGCGCGCGTCTTGTGGTTGATGGCGGCGCGCAGGCCGTCGAAGTCCTCGGCATCCACGAACCGCACGGTAATGCCGAGCTTGGGCAGGGTATAGTGGAACAGGTTGTACGTGCCGCCATAGAGCGAAGTCGTCGAGACGATCTCCTCGCCCGCCTTGGCCAGCGTCGTGATCGTGAGTGTTTCCGCAGCCTGACCGGATGCGGTGGCCAGCGCGCCGACTCCGCCTTCCAGCGCCGCCACCCGCTTCTCGAACACGTCCGTGGTGGGGTTCATGATGCGGGTATAGATATTGCCGAATTCCTTCAGCGCAAACAGACGTGCCGCGTGGTCGGCATCGTCGAAAACATATGAGGTGGTCTGGTAAATCGGCACCGCCCGCGCCTTGGTCGTGGGGTCGGCAGACTGCCCGCCATGAATGGCGAGGGTGGCAAAGCGATGGTCCTGATCAGACATGAATTCTCCTCGATAACTTGGTGCGGCGGCTGGGCGGAGTGTCCAGCGTGGGGAACATAAAAGCCCCCGCCGCTAAAGATCGCGTCGGGGGCTCTCAACCGCTTCCTTGAGAACGCATCCGGCTCTTTAGCAGTTTTTTACGTGGAGCAAGTCGCCTTAAATCGCCACGTACTTCAATTGCTATGCCCGGGCCACTCTACCGCCCCGCGCTGGTATGCGAAGAGACAGTATCACAGCCAAATCCTCGGGGGCCAGCTTCGGCTCGGAGCAGGCGATGGTTTCCGCCTGAATTACGGGGCGAGCGGCGAGCGCCGGGGCCGCCGGGTGGCAAAAACATGGGGCCTCCGCCGTATATTCGACGCTACAGTAGGGGCACATAAATTGCATGGCCCTTCCTCCGTCTCCGAGTGCCGAAGCACTCTTATCGTGTTACCTATGTGAAATACCCCTGTTCCGGCGGGAAGGGAAATTCAAAGTTTCTATTGTGCCCATCAGGAAAACGCGGCCATCGCCTAGTGCTCGTGATCATGCTGATGATCGTGTGCGCCGTGTTGCTGGGGTTTCGGCATGGCCGGTTTTGCCGGCGGTGAACCCTGTTGCGCCCCCAGTTCCGCCGGGCCTCCGGTCTTCCACTCCTCCAGCACGGCGGCCGATGAGTTTTCCAGGTTGCTCATGTGCGAAAGGAAGGTGGTCACCAGCCAGATATCGCGATCGCTTAGTGCCTTTTCCCAGGCGGGCATGCCGCTGCGGGCGATGCCGTGCCTGGTGATCCAGTAGGTCTGGTTGTCCGGCATGTGGGGACTATGCTCCAGGAACTGCGGGGCGCGCGGGTACAGTGCCCGTCCTATTTCGCTGACCGGCTGCCGCGGGCCGCCATGGCAGACGGCGCAATTCGACTTATAAATCCGCACCCCGGCAATCAGGTTCTCGTCGGTGGGCTGCACCGGGTTCTGCACCTGCGGTGCATGGCGCTCCACGTACTTGTCCACCGCCTCGCCCATGTAGAAGCGCTCCACAGGGGACACTGGCTGACTGGCGCGCAAGTCAACAAATCCAAAATGGAGGTAGGCGTACAGACCGGCTGCCAGCCCCACGACACCCAGGATGATGCCGATGATCAGGTTGCGCACGAGCCCTCTCCTTTCTTCCGGAGCACCCGAGAAAACATATAGATGCGGGTCGCAGGGCAACCGTCCATTCTTGCTAAAGGGGAAAGGTCTGGGAAAGCGGCTCCGCGGCTACTTACGCAACGAGGCCCGCTGGCTGCGACCGGGAATATCTCGTACCCCGAAGTTTTGCCTCACGACTTTCAGGTTTTCGTCCAGATGCACCCAGCCTCCCAGGGGAGTACGCCGGCGACTATCTGGATAGGCAAACCGCAAGTCGTAGATGCGCACCAGATATCCATGGTCGGGTGGCGTCAACTGCTCCACCTCGAGAATGGGATAGGCCGCCCAGTCCAGGTACACGCGTCCCAGGTAGGACTGCCGGGCGGCCTGCGTGACCGGCGTCTCCTGCGGCTTGTGGCGGAACATGGCGCGGCCGTCAGGATCAACTTCAGGCGTCAGCGAATCCACAATTTGGCGCACGTAGTAATCACGCGTCTCCACCACGCCATACCAGCGAAACGGATTGATGTAATACGGGTATGCCGAGACCCTGAGCGGTTCCTGGCCGCGGTAGGTCAGCGCCTCCATGGCGGCAATCGCGCGGCGATGCTCGAAATCGCGCACGCCCCAGAAAATGGCAATCAACACCAGCGCGACGATCGCCCCGGCACGTCCCCGCGGCGCTGCCACCCGGCCGGAGCGCACCTCCTGAGTAACCAGACGAAACAGCGCGGGCAACAGCAGTCCGCCCAGCAGGATCGCCCACAGCACTGGCTCTGCAACGAACACGGTGTCCCAGGAGTACCAGCGGTGCGCAAAAGGGTCGAACGGCCGCACTCCGTAGCTGTTGGTGAAGTCCAGCAGGATATGGCCCAGGCACGACAGCCACGCCAGCCCGAACAGCACTCCCCAGCGCGGCGGCGGCTTTCCCGGTCGCCATTGGCGCGCTCCCCATGCCCGGTACCACAGCCACAGCAACAGCACGACAAACGCGGCCACAAAGGGCGCACCCGCCAGCGTGTGGGTGATGCCGCGGTGATGTTCGAAAGCGAAGATGCGCCCCCCGAAATTGCCGAGCACGTCAAGATCGGGGGCCTCGGCGGCCAGCACCAGGGTGGTGGTGGCCAACGCCGATGTGCGGTTAAGACCGGCGCGCGCCAGTACGCCGCCGAACAGGAAGTGAGTTATAGGTTCCACTTAGTCTTACGGGCCAGGCCCCTCAGGCGAAACCGAACATCACTTTGATGCGCGCCGCGCATCAGGAGCTCTTCAATACGATGGCTTCAATGACGTTGGCCGCGTCGTCCGCCCGGTCGGTGGCCCACTCCAGTTGCCGGTACAGATCTTTGAGCTTGATGAGATGGATGGGGTCCGGCTCGGAATCGAACAGGTCGGCGTAGGCGCGGCGCGTGATGTCGTCGGCATTGCGCTCCAGCGCCGTCACCCGTTCTGCATGTTGCAACGCGCGGCGGCTGTCTTTCAGCAGGGCGAGTGCCGTTTGCAGCTCCTCACACTGCTCCACCAGAATTCGGCTCAGCTCCCGTGCCGGTTCGGTGATGGGGCTGATCTTGTAGGTCACCAGCATCAGGCCGGCGGTGGTGGCGAAGTCCAGCACGTCGTCCAGCGCCGACGCCAACAAATGCAGGTCCTCGCGATCGAACGGCGTGATAAAGCTGCGGTTCAGCTCGTTGTAGATGGTGTGGGAAATGTCGTCGGCGGCGTGCTCAATGTCCTTCAGCGTCCGCACCTGCTGCTCAATGTCGCGCCCGTCCTGCACGATGCGCGCCAGCAGCAGGACACCCTCGGCCATCGTTCGGGAAAGCTGCCCCAGGAGTTCCTCGAACTTGACGCGCTTTGGTAGGACGTTCAGCATACCTGCTATTCTCGCACCGGCTGCAAGCGCGTTTACGCCGAGGTGCCGCGCTCGAACACAAATGCCACCGAATCTTCCAGGATTTCGTTGACCAGCGTCGGCGCGGAGGCTTCGCAGTAGAGCCGCATCAGCGGTTCGGTGCCGCTGGCGCGCATCAGGACCCAGGGCTCGGCGCCGTTGCCGTTGGTGGGCGCGTCGAGGAAAAACTTGATGCCGTCGAGGTTCTCGGTGCGCACCACCTGGAAGCGTCCAATGCGGTCCAGCCGCCGGTCCGAAGCGCGGCGCAACGCAGCGTCAATGGCGGCGCGCTCGAGGTGCAGGTCGCGGCGGCCGTAGTAGTGCGGGCCGAACTCGCGTTGCAGCGCTTCCATAAGCTGGCCGATGGTCATCCGGTAGTCCGCCATGGCATTTGCCAGCAGCAGCGAGTTCAGGATGCCGTCGCGCTCCGGCAGATACCGCGGGATGCCGATGCCGCCCGACTCTTCCCCGCCGATCAGCACCTCTTTGCCCGACATCACCACGTCGCAGACGTACTTGAACCCGATGCCGTGCTCGATCAGCTCACGCCCGTATTTCTGTGCGATGCGGTCCAGCATGCGCGTGGTGTTGAACGCGCGCGTGATCGCACCCGGCCACTTCTTGTGATCAAGCAGCCACTTCAGCAGGATGGCGTAGCATTTGTGCGCATCAACGAAAGCGCCGTCTTCCGTCACCGCGCCGACCCGGTCGGCATCGCCGTCGGTGACCAGGCCGGCGTCGCACTTCTCGCGCACGACCGTTTCCTGCAACATGGCCACGTGCGGCTCGATCGGCTCCGGGTTGATGCCGGGGAACAACGGATTCACCTCGCTGCGGATCTGCACGTGCTTAATGCCGTGCGCGGCGAAGATGCCCGCCAGGATGTTGCGCCCCGCGCCGTACATGCAGTCAATGGCGAACTTTTGCCCGGCGCGCGCGATGGCGTCCAGATCGGCAAAACGCGTAATCGCGGCGATGTAGTCGGGCTTGAAATCCACCACCTCGATCTTCGCTTTCTGCCCCTTGGGCATGCGGTCGGCATAGAGTTCCGCCTCAATGGCCTTCATGATGGCCGGGCTGCCGGAGCCGCCGTACTTCGCCTTGAACTTCACTCCGTTCCAGCTCCACGGATTGTGGCTGCTGGTGATCACCACGCCGCCGGCACAGTCGTAGTGCTTGGCGGCGAACGAAATCGCGGGCGTCGGGATGTAGTCGCTCGAAAGCCGTATGGGAATGCCGGCGCCGGCCAGCACTTCCGAGATCGCTTCGGCGAACGCGCGCGACAGAAACCGCGTGTCGTAGCCTACCACCAGCCCTTTGCGCGCGTCCTCGTTCTTCAGCACGTAGCTGGCAATCGCGCCACCCACGCGGCGCACGTTGTCGAACGTGAAATCGTCGGCGATCACGCCGCGCCAGCCGTCGGTACCGAACTTGATGTGCTCGTTAGCCATTGAAAACAGTTGTCAGTTGCCAGTTGTCAGTTGCCAGTTCATTCTGTGCCGATGGCTGTCATTCTGAGCTGGAGCGCAGCGGAGGCGAAGAACCTATGTATTCCCAGTCGTAAATGCGTAAATCCTTCGCTTCGCTCAGGATGACAACTTTTTGAACTTCTCACTTCACCAAATCAACACTTCACTAAATGAACAAATCTATCAGACCAGCTTGCCCAACTTCTTGTCGTCAAGATGCTTCACCACCTTGCCGACATCCTGCGAATGCTGGCGCGAGGTGACCAGCAGCGCATCGGGGGTTTCCACGACGATCACGTCCTTCACCCCGACGACGGCGACAAACTTTCCCGGCGCGTGGACGTAGTTGCCCTCGGCGCCCAGGGCAAAGCTCTTATCTCCTTCGATGACATTGTCGCCATCCTGCAGGTCCTTGCCACCGCGTACGCGGTGCTCGTAGAGCGCGGTCCACGAGCCCAGGTCGTTCCACCCGAACTCCGATGGGATGCAGAACAGGTTGGACGCGCGCTCCCCTTTTTGCGAGCGGGGCTCCAGCACGGCATAGTCCACGCTGATGTTCTCGCACTTGGGGTAGAGCCGGCGAAAGGTGGCAGCGAATGCGCGTGCGCCCCAGGCAGCGGCGATCTTTTCCAGCAACGCGGCAGTCGGCGGCAGGTGCTCGCGCAATGCATTCACCAGCGTCTGCGCGCTCCAGACGAACATGCCGCTGTTCCAGTAGTAATTGCCCGCCTCCAGAAATTCGCGCGCCCGCTGCGCGTCGGGCTTTTCGGTGAATCGGCGCACCCGCAGCACATCTTCGCCCGCCTTGAACGCCACGCCGCGCTCTTTCTCCTCGACCGGGGCCCCCGCTTCGATATAGCCGTAGCCGGTTTCAGGGCGGGTTGGCGTAATGCCCAGGGTGACGATGTTCTCGCCTGCCCCGGCAATTTCCACCGCACGCTGAACGTTTCGCACATACGCCTTTTCGTCGCCGATAACGTGGTCTGAGGGGAATAGGCCGAGTACCGCCTTGGGGTCCTGGCGCACAAGGATGAACGCCGCGAGTCCGATGGCGGGCGCCGTGTTGCGTCCCACGGGTTCGGCCACGATTTGCGCCGCCGGCAACCGGGGCAACTGGCGGACGATACCGTCGCGCAGATCGTCATTCGTAATGACCCAAAAGCGCGCCGCCGGCGCCAAGGGTCGCAGGCGCGCCATGGTCTGCTGGATCATCGTCTGCTTGCCATCCAGCGCCAGCAGTTGCTTCGCGCGCCGCTTCCGGCTTAACGGCCAGAAACGGGTGCCGCGGCCGCCGGCGAGAATGACCGGGTAGAATCTAGGCTTCATGGCGGCCGTCGCAGGAATTTTGAATTTTGAATTTTGAATTTTGAGATCGAATTCGCGCTTGGGTCGTGTGGCGGGCAGCGGAGAATATGCGGATTAACTCGTCGCACTCCTTCATCAGCTCCGGCATACGCCGCGTGGGTACGACACCCGCCTCGACCAGCAGTTCGGGCCAGTACGCAGTTTCGTCTGCCTCCTCGAGCGCAACCGCAGTGCGTGCGACGAACTCCGCTTCCGATCTGGAGCGGCAAGCCGCACGGTAGTTCGCTCCTACAGAAGTTCCCGAACGAATCAGTTGATTTGCAATCGGCCGGCCAGTCGGGTTATTACGCATTGCTTCACATAAGCGTACGATGCGATTGGCAAATCGCTTCGTGCGACTGCGCAATTCTTCTGCGGCTTCTGGGCGCATGGCAATCTCCAAGAATGCTGGGCCCAAAGATCAAAATTCAAAATTCGAAATTCAAAATTTTACGGCAACGCAGCCCGAATCACCTCAACATTCCACTGCGCGCGGACGCGATAGCGCGCCAGAGCTGCGGGAACCACGACAGCTTCCCCGCGGCTGAACATCACATCGCCAATGTCGGGGGTCTCGACGACCGCGCAGCCGTCAATCGCGATCAACACCTCCGCCGATCGCCGCTGATTGTCAACGAAATCGCGATAGCGATCGAGCACAAACCGCTCCACAATGAAGCACGGAGATTCAATCAGGCGCTCGCCGCCGGAACGTTTCACTTTCCCCGCTTGCGTCCGCTCTTTCATCGCCTCAAGTCCTTGCTCAACGTGCAGCTCGCGCGGACGGCCGTAGTCATACAGCCGGTACGTAGTATTGGAGTTCTGCTGTGTTTCTAGGATGATCAGGCCCGGCCCGAGAGTGTGAACTGTACCCGCGTCCACGTAAATCATGTCGCCCGCTTCCAGGTCCACCCAGTTCAGCAGTTGTTCGGCGCGCTGCTCACGGATGGCGCGTTCAAACTCCTCGCGCCTGGTGCCCGGCTTCAATCCCAGCGCGACCTGCGCCCCGGGATCGGCATGCACCACGTACCAGCACTCCGTCTTGCCGCACGGCTCGCCCAGGCGGTGCGCTGTCTCGTCGTCGGGATGCACTTGCACCGAAAGCTTGTCGCGGGGAAAGAGAAACTTGATCAGCAGGGGGAAGCGCTCGGTCTCGCGCGCGGAGACGCCCACCAGGTCGCGACCGAAGCGGCGACAGAGTTCGCCTAGCGTGGCGCCGCCGAATGGGCCGTTGGCGACGCGGCACTGGTCCCACGTCAGCCAGACTTCGCCGATTGGCTCCTCGCCAGGGTGGACGTGCCGGTCGTAGAGCGGCGCCAGGTCGCGCGCGCCCCAGGGCCGCCGGTCGAAATGCGGCGCCATCAACAGTGGATAGAGTTCCGGCATCCGGTCAGTTGAAATAGGAAGCGTACCGCACCAGCGGCGTTGCCGGAAACCCTCAACACGCATCATCACGGATTCACACGGATCAAGTCATAATCTGTGTGAATCCGTGAAAATCCGTGGTTAGGGTTTTTACAGGCTCGCGAAGAACTTCCGCATCCGCTGCACGCCCTTGTCAATGTTCTGCATGGTGGTCGGATACGACACGCGGATGTGTTCGTCGGTGCCGAACGCCTCGCCCGGTACGGTCACCACTCCGGCTTCGCGCAGCAGGCGTCCGGCGATTTCCGCCGCGGTCTTTGGCCCGCCGTCGCGCTTCAAGTAGGCCGAGATGTTGGGATAAACGTAGAACGCGCCGTCCGGCTTGGCGCACTTGACGCCCGGAATGGCGCGCAGCCCCTCCAGAATGTGGTCGCGCAGGCGGATGTACTCGGCCGTCATGTCTTTCAGGCAGTCCTGCGGCCCGTTCAGCGCCGCCACCGCCGCCTTCTGCACGATGGAGGTTGGGTTCGATGTGCTCTGACTTTGCAGCTTCTGCATGGCCGCGATGATCCACTTCGGCCCCAGCGCAAAGCCCAGACGCCAGCCCGTCATGGCGTAAGTTTTCGACAGCGAACCCACGATCAGCAGCCGCTCGCGTTCGCCGGTCATTGAACCGAGCGAGAAGCGGTGGCCGGTGAAGTCAAGGTAGGCGTAGCACTCGTCACTCATCACGAGGATGTTGCGCTTCGCCGCCAGGCGCACGACGGCACGCAGGTCGTCGGGGCTGATCACCGCGCCCGACGGATTGCACGGCGAATTCAGCAGGATGATCCTGGTGCGCGGGGTGATGGCGCGCTCCACCATCTCGGCGGTCAGCGTGAACCCCTTGCTCTCGTCGGTGCGCACAAATACCGGCACGCCCCCCGAGTAGCGCACCATGTCGTTGAATGACACCCAGTACGGCACCGGGATGATGACCTCGTCGCCATGTTCAACGAGCACCTGGAAGGCGTTGAACAGCGCCTGTTTGCCGCCGGTGGCCGCGATGCATTCCTCGCGCTTGTAGTCGGAGCCGAAGTCCGCTGCGTGCCGTTGGATGATAGCGTCACGCAGCTCCACCGTGCCGCCCACTGCGGTGTACTTAGTGAAGTTCGCGTTGATGGCGGCGATGGCGGCGTCTTTGATGTGCTGCGGAGTGGCGAAATGCGGCTCTCCGGCGCCAAAGTCCACCAGGTCGGCGCCCCCGGCGCGCAAGCGCTCGGCTTCGCTCACCACCGCCATGGTGGCGGAGACTTCGATGCGGTTAATGCGGTTGCTGAGCGGCTGGGTCGTCGCAGTACTGGCGGCCATGAGTGTCCTCGGTAGAAAAAATGTCGAGCGGAATCGTCTGTCCAGAATAAAAGCGCGCGCTGGCGGCCGACAAGCGTGAAAAACCGATGCCTGCTATGCAGGGGACTGAACATTGGATCACCGAATCAGTGAGTCGCTGACCCAATGACCCGCTGACCCGATGACCCGCTGACCCGATGGTTAGAGGCTCCGGGCCTTGCTCCGCGCCCGCTTCGCTTCCTGTCCGTTGAGCTTGGCCTGAAGGCGCTTTTCGACCAGCGGCGGCACCATGCCGTGGACGCTACCGCCCAGCCGGGCGATGTCCTTCACCATGCGCGAGCTGACGTAGGAATACGCCTCGGCCGCGGTCAGGAACACCGTCTCCAGTCCCGGCTCCAGCTTGCGGTTCATCAGCGCCATCTGCAGTTCGTATTCGTAATCGCTGATGGCGCGGATGCCGCGCACCACGGCATGGGCGTTCACCTTGCGCGTGTAATCCACCAGCAGCCCCCCAAAGGTGTCCACCTGCACGTTGTCGAAGCGCGCCGTCAGCTCTTCCAGCATTTGCCGGCGCTCTTCCAGGGTGAACAGCGGGTCCTTCTCCGGATTGCGCAAAATGGCCACGATTAGCCGGTCGAACAACCGGCAGCCGCGCTCGATCAGGTCGAGATGCCCGCTGGTGGGAGGATCAAACGATCCGGGATAAATGGCGACAACTTGCTTGAGCGAACGGTTTGGCTGTGGTGGATTCACGTGAAGAGATTGTAAGCGCTGCCTAACTTCAGGGCAATGATGCTCTGGCGCTCTCTTCTTCGCGAACAAATGCTATGCTGCATCACACACATGGCGCGCTCGGATCGAGCAGCTTCTTAATTGACAGGTCCTCATCCAACTGCGGCCAGTGAATCCCGCTACCGGATCCGATCAGACGCCAGTCATTCAGTTGCTGTTCCGTTGCCTGCGCCAGACGGGGGAAGTTACGGACACGAACGCTGAGTTCACGGCCGCCGGTGAACTCCAGCGCCATCTTGCCTCCCTCGAATCGGATTCTGGATAATACGCCCAATCTATCCTCTCCACATGCCGGTTCAACGTCGCGAGATGCGCACCGGTTAACGAACGGGAGCACTAGTCCTTAATTTCCCGTTGCAGTAGGCTCTCGTTTCGCCACGATCATAGAGGCTGCCCTGAGCGTCTCTAATCACGTTGACGCACCCATTTCTTAGCACGTTTGCGCTTACATGGCCATTGTGATCTCGAGCGCACGCACGAATGTCGTTCTTGGCCTGTACCAGTATTTTGGCCATCTGCACGGCACCCAAGTTCCCAGGAAGGGCAAAATGCTTAACTCCATAGCGCCGCAAGTCCTCAGACTCTCTTGGCCTGGTCCGCTGATGCCAGTCTGCCGTTATTAATAACCAGCCATGTTTGCCGACCTTGGGCAAGAACGATGTGTCTTCCGAACCAACATTGGCTCGCACGTCCTGCTTGTAGATGCGATACCGAATACCAGCTCGGTCGAGCACCTCCTTCACTTCTGGGCAATCGAAGTTCTCATCGAGGTAGAAGGTGGGGTTACGCTGCTTTGATCTTTCTTCCGGTCTCCCACTCGATCGCCTCTTGGATCTCTGCCAAGGGTCTACCATAGCTCCGCGCAATCGCAGACACGGAATCCCCGCCGCGGTAGCGGCTGGCAAGGAAGCCCGTCGTAATGCGAGAGCCCGACAACACGGGCAATCCAAAGCAGATGTTCGGATCGATAACAACAGTTCGTGGGGGTTCTGCGTCCGTCTTTATTTGGCTTTTCCTAGTGAACGGAAATATCTTTTGAGCAACACCGTACGGATCACGCTCCACCCGTTTGAGATACGGGGTGGTCCACTCGGGTATCTCGTACTGCCCTCTCAACGTAGAATTTACAATTGCTCCATTCTTCACGAAGATGAGGTACTGGCCGTCCAGCGTACGGAGATCATACTCTGCAAGGGGATGTCGCGACTCCTCGTGCTGCAAAAGATCTTCAATCGCCTCACGGATTGCGTGAAGCCTGAGACCATGAATGTGCCGAAGCCCTTCAAGGACATAGAACTCAACAAGGTTTTTGAAGGACAGCATTTTCGGGTGCTCTGACGCTAACCGCACAACTGGATCTGGTTTCTTCGTCCAGTACTCGACCGTCGAGAGAGGAACGTGGAAATACCTCGCTGCCTCAATCAGCGAGTAGTTGGGCATTTCCAGTACTTCATTGTTGTTTGCGCTGCTCATGTAAGATCTGCAGAACACTTCGTTTATATTGCTGTGCCCGACTGACTCCGCTCAGCGTTGTCCCCTAGGTTCAACATTCTGATGTACAGGCCGTCACTTGTCGAGAGTACGGCCGTATTTACTTACAAAATGCATCGGCCACAGGATCATGACGCACCGCTGCCATCGCCCCCTGCCCCTACCGCCTCACCGGCCCTTTCGGCGGCTCTGCGCCATGCCGCGCGACTGCTGCGGTCGCCGTCGCCTTCTCGCCAGGCGTGGCCGGCGCGGGCTCGGCGGCTTGCAGCTTCACGAGTCCCACCGCCTTGCGCACTTCGGCCTCGATCTTCGCCAGGATGTCTTTGTTCTCCTTCAGGAACTGCTTGGCATTCTCGCGGCCCTGGCCGATGCGTTCGCCCTTGTAGCTGAACCACGCGCCCGACTTTTCGACGATGTTGTTGTTCACCGCCAGGTCAATGAGATCGCCTTCCTTCGAGATGCCTTCGCCGTACATGATGTCGAACTCGGACTCGCGGAACGGCGCGGCCACCTTGTTCTTCACCACTTTTACCCTGGTGCGCGAGCCGACGACCTGGTCGCCGTCCTTGATGGCCGAAATGCGCCGGATGTCAATGCGCACCGACGCATAAAACTTCAATGCACGCCCGCCGGTGGTCGTCTCCGGGTTGCCGAACATGACGCCGATCTTCTCGCGAATCTGGTTGATGAAAATCAGGCAGGTGCGCGACTTGCTCACGATGCCGGTCAGCTTGCGCAACGCCTGCGACATCAACCGCGCCTGTAACCCAACGTGGCTGTCGCCCATCTCGCCGTCGAGTTCGGCCTTGGGCACCAGGGCGGCGACCGAGTCCACCACCAGCACGTCAATCGCGCCGGAACGCACCAGCGCCTCGGCAATCTCCAGCGCCTGCTCGCCGTAGTCAGGCTGCGACACCAGCAGGTTGTCCACATCTACGCCGAGCTTCTTGGCATACGCCGGATCCAGCGCGTGCTCGGCGTCAATGAACGCCGCCATGCCGCCGGCCTTTTGCGCTTCGGCGATCACCTGGAGCGCAATGGTGGTCTTGCCACTCGACTCCGGCCCGAAGATCTCGACCACGCGGCCGCGCGGGAACCCTCCCACGCCCAGCGCCGCGTCAAACGACACCGCGCCCGTCGGGATCACGGCAATCGGGACAATCGCCTCCTTGCTGCCCAGGCGCATGATCGAGCCTTTGCCGAACTGCTTCTCGATCTGCGACAACGCCAGCCCGAGTGCCCGCTCGCGTTCCGTATCCGCCATGAGTCGTCTCCTGTGCGCCGGCGGGCGCCCGCCCCGCCTGGATCGCAGCCTCTGTGGTTTTAATGAAAGCCTGACGGCGAATTATACACTGAACAGGGCGAAGAAGAAGCGAACAGATTCGGTTTGTAGTTCACAGTTTGCAGTTTGCAGCGAAGAAATCGTTTCTGGTTTCCCGTTTCCGGTTTCCGGGATGTGGAGCGCGAACCGGGTGCCCCACGTTCGCGAGCGCAGCGAGCTAACGTGGGTTTTGCTGCAAACTGCAAACCGTTAACTGCAAACTATCTTTGCAGCAGGTCCCACTTCTCCCTCGGATCGTGCACCCGGAAATACCCTGCCAGCTCCGGATGCCGCCGCGCCACCGCCTCGTACATCTCCCAGGCGATCCGCCTATAGGAAAAGTGTCCCGCAGGTGCCGTACGCAATTCCGTGATGTACACCACCTCGGCAAAATCCATCTTGAACAGCGTGCGCTTGCGATAGCCCAGCGGCAGGACATAGTCGGCGGCATCCGCTGCGCTACCAGCGATTTCCGTGTGCACATCGCCCGCGTGCTTCATGGCGCGGTCATAAGTGTTCTTCACGCCCGCAGCCGCGAATTCCTCCGGAGTGTCGTATCCGTGCTTCGGCGTGAACCCCTGTCCGATCTGAATGCAGCGACGGTGCCGGTGCAGGTCGCGATAGCCGCCGATGTCCATCAGGATGTCAAAGCGGAACCCGTGTCCGCCGCAGTAGGCGCGCAGCAGTTCGTCGTGCGCCCCACGATGCTTCACGCCAAGATCCACGATCTCTTTTCGCTGAGCGGCGCTCATCGCCTCCACTCGCCCGCGCACCTGCCGGTACGGATGATGGCAATGCTCGTACAACAGGGTGGCCGCCAGCTCGATCTCGATGGGCTCATCTTCCAGCAAAGCGACGCCGGACTCCTCCGCCGCCACCTCCACGCCGCGCATCAGTTCCGCCGCTGCTTCCTGTAGCTCTTCGCGCGTCTTGCTGAGGTACGAATTCGCGTCCGCATACTTCACCAGCGTCGGCGCCACGCGCACCTCTTTCAGCAGCTGGTCGCGCGCCTCCTGCGCAAAGTCCGGACGGAAATCGCCCAGTTCATCAATGAAACTCCGCAGCCACTCGCGCTGCGGGATGTACGCTGCCGACCGTGCCGCCTGCTTCAGCTTCAGCCCAACCTCGCGCACTTCCGGATGCGTATCGGCAAGCAGCCGTGCGACCTGGTTTTCCAGCGTGCGGGCGCTGACGATCTGCCCCAGCGACGTGTTGGTTGCCAGCGGCAGCAGGTAGCGTGCAATGTCGAAGGCGCGCGCGCGAACCGTGCGCTCGTAAAAATCCGCCGCCATGGCGGAGGGCTTGGGCGCGTGTTGTTTCAAATATTCGACCAGCGGCGGCGAAACCTCCCGGTAGGCCGCAAACAAGCCCTCAATCGGTTCGCGATAGCGCGCCTCCGCCTGCTTGTCGCCGCCGAAATCCGGGACGTAATAATCCGGCCGCGAAAAATCCTGGTACCGCGTCGAGCGTTCCTGGCCGTCCCAGCGCTGCTCGTCCACCACTGCGATGGCCGCCAGCAGCGACAGGCGTTCAATGGCCATCGCAATATGCGCCAGGTCGGCAATCGAGCGGTGCCCGTACTGAAAGTAGAAGGTATTGAGGAATCTTTCCGCCTTCTGTTCGCTCAACTCGGCCAGCGACTGCTTCATCGAGAGCGCCGAGCGCGAGTATTTCGCCATGGCGTAGGCCTGCACTTCCGGCTCTACGCCAAACACTGCATAAACTTCGGTCGAAGGGGCCGGCTGCGGCTGGGGGCGGTCTGCGTTCGCCATGGGCAACAAGGTATCAGGAATTCTTGCCGGCAGGAATTTCAGGTTGCCGGACTCGGTTCCCCAGGGTACAGAAGTAACAATTGGGGTGCGCTGAACTGGTGGACGATGGTATTCTGGGAGCTCAACTCAAGTAAGCGGGTCTGGGGTTTAACCGTGCAGGCCAACCCGGGACGTTCCGTACAGAAGAGTAATGCAGCACAGGTTATTGTTTTTGATCGCAGTCATTGGGATATGCCTATCTGGCGGAACGCCGGCGCAGGCGCAGTTTGCCCTATTGCCCGACACTCGTCTGGCTGATATTCAGTCCGTCGGACCCGCTCGCCTCGGCCCCGAAGAGGCGCTCGCCACCTACCACCGCCGCATGTACGAGCAGGCCACCAGCCTGTCCGCCTATTCCGATACCACGGTCATGAAGGCGGAACTGCCCGAGACCGCGCAACAGGCCGAGTACGAGTTGCAGCGCCAGTACGCCGCTCCCGCCACCCTGCGTTTCACGCCCGTGAATTTCAAGGGCGACCGCTTCGTCAAGAGCAACGTGCTGGTGCGCCTGTTGCAGTCCGAAGTGGATCACGTCTCCAAGCGCCAGGGCACGCAGACCGCCATTAACGACCAGAATTACAAGTTCTCGCTGAAAGGGACGGAAGACCTCAACGGCGTCAACTGCTACGTCTTCCAGGTGAAACCGCGCAAGAAACGCGTCGGGCTGTTCAAGGGGCGCGTGTACATTGATTCCTACACCGGCACCATGCGCCGCGCCGAAGGCACCATGGTGAAGTCGCCCTCCTGGTGGATCAAGAAGATCGAGTTCGTGCAGGACTTCGACGAGTTTGGCGGCTTTGTTTTTCCCACGCGGATGCACTCCGTTAACCGCGTGCGCCTGCTGGGCCGCACGATAGTTGACGTCCTCCATCGCAACTACCGCGCTACCGCGGCTGCCGGATCCACCATTTTCGGCGGCGGAGATGGCAGCCAGAACTAAAGCATCTGGTGATTTGGTGAAGTTTGATTTGGCGAAGTAGGCAGCCGATGATCACTTTTGTTCTCGTGCAGCCGCTCCTCCAAGTTCACCGGCCCTACTTCACAAATCACAAATCGCTAAATCACAGATTCGCCTACAATCATTCCATGCCCCGCCACATCGGCATTGTTGCCTGTAGCGCCGAGGGTGCCGCGCTCTGCTATACGACCCTCTGCATTGAAGGCGCCGAACTGACGGGGAGGCACAATCACCCCGAGGTTTCGCTCCACAATTTCTCGCTCGCCACCTACATGGAGGCAATCTATCGCAGCGACTGGCAGGCCGTGGCCGACCTGATGTTGCGCTCCGCCGAGAAACTGGCCCGGGTTGGCGCCGAATTCCTCATCTGCCCCGATAACACCATCCACCAGGCATTTCCGCTGCTGGAGCCGCGTTCGCCGCTGCCCTGGCTGCACATCGCCGATCAGGTGGCCGAAGAAGCGCGCCGTCGCGGCTATCACAAGCTCGGCGTACTTGGCACCAAGTACCTGATGGAAGGACCGGTCTATCCCGAACGCCTGGCGCGCTGCGGCCTGTCGCACCTCGTGCCCACCGACGAGCAGCGCCGCCGCATTGATCAGATCATCTTCGACGAACTGGTTTACGGCCAGTTTCTGCCGCAATCGCGCGCCTGGTTCAACCACGTCATTGACGACCTGCAGCAGCGCGGCTGCGACGCCGTCGTGCTCGGCTGCACGGAAATTCCCCTGCTGGTCATTCCCGACGAATCCCCGCTGCCGGTGCTCGACTCCACCCGCCTGCTGGCCCGCGCCGCGCTGCGACGGGCAGCCGAGTAATTGAGTAATTTGGTAATCGGGTGATCGGGTAATTTAATACTGCTCGAAGCACGCGGTCGGCAGAGGTCCCCCCGGTTATTGGGAATCGCATATTATAGTGACACCCGTTGACTCTCTTGCGATGCCGTTGACCCCAGCGGA
>JBHGBA010000057.1:0-25827 GCA_041946775.1 Terriglobales bacterium | reverse complement strand
GCCTTTGGCGCGAGGAACCTGCTGTTTCCCGAATGCGACCAAAAGCAGGTTCCTCGCTTTGCTCGGAATGACAATCCACTTTCTGTCACAATATTCTGCGAACTTCAATAGCTAGTCACACAATCACCCGATCACCCAATCCCTCAATCACCCAATCCGTTTTGCTACACTGTCCCGTTTTCACAGGAGGAGATTTCATGCGTCGTCTGCTGCTCGCATGGTTGCTGCTGTCGTCGTTTGCTTTCGCCCAGGGCAAGCGACCGTTTACCTTCGAGGACATGATGGCCCTCAAGCGTGTCGGCGAGCCGGCAGTCTCGCCCGATGGCAAATGGGTGGCGTTCAGCGCCGTGGAGGTAAACCTCGAGGAGAACACGCGCCGCCCGCACATCTGGGTGATTCCGACTGCGGGCGGCGAGGCCAAGCAGTTGTTCACCGGCGGCCCGGGCGAGGACCGTCCACGCTGGTCGCCCGACGGCAAGCGGCTGGCGTTCGTGTCCAACCGTGATGGCAGCTCGCAGATTTGGGCGGCCGATTTCGACCCCGCAACCGTGAGCTTGGGCGAGCCAAAGAAACTGACCGACATCTCGACCGAAGCCGAAGGTCACCTGTGGTCGCCAGACGGCAAGTACATCCTGTTCACCTCGCAGGTTTGGCCCGACTGCAAGGACGACGCCTGCAACAAGCAGAAAGACGAAGCGCGCGCAGCCTCAAAGGTAAAGGCCAGCATCTTTACGCGGCTTTTTTATCGCCACTGGAACACCTACGCCTCCGGCAAGCGGACGCATATCTTCGTCGTGCCGGTTGAGGGCGGCACACCGGTTGACCTTACGCCCGGCGACCACGACGCGCCGCCGTTCTCCCTCGGCGGCCAGGACATGTACGCCTTCTCGCCCGACGGCAAAGAAGTCGCCTTCACCAGCAACATAGACGAAGCCGAGGCCACCAGCACGAACAACGAAATCTTCGTCGTGCCGGTGACCGGCGGCACGCCGAAGAAGATTTCCACTTCGCCGGGCTCAGATTCCACGCCGCTGTATTCGCCCGACGGCAAATGGATCGCGTGGCGCATGCAGGAGCGCGCGGGATATGAGAGTGACCGGTTTCAGCTTGTGCTGTATGAGCGGAGCTCGGGGCAGATTCGCAGTCTGACGAAGGACTTCGACAGGTGGGTAGGTTCTTTCGCGTGGGCGGGACGGCATGAAATCTTCTTTACTGCGGAAAACGAAGGGGAATCGCCGATCTATTGGATTGCACCGGAGACTTGTCTTGAGCATTGCTATCCGATCAAGCTCATGGGAGGACATAACGACGACATCACGATTGTCGAAACGAAGACCGTCACCGATGTGGGGACGATTACGCTTGAGGACACGCTCGTCTTCAGCCGAATGTCAGCGCAGGCACCGGGGGAGATATTCGTTGCCGAGCACGCTGACTGTGCAGTGGGGGCGGACAAAATGAAGGCACTGCTCCTCGGGCACTCTAAAGAATCACTGCCATCGTGTGCGGAAGGAAAGGCCCGACAGCTCACCCACCTTAACGACCCCCTCCTCTCCCAAGTCTCCATGCAGCCAATCGAATCCTTCTGGTTCACCGGCGCGCAAAAGACCAAAGTACAAGGCTTCCTGGTGAAACCGCCGAACTTCGATCCCAATAAGAAGTACCCGGTGAAGTTCCTTGTCCACGGCGGACCGCAGGGGGCGTGGGGCGACTCGTGGTCGTACCGCTGGAACGCGCAATTGTTTGCGGCCAACGGCTACGTGGTGGTGATGATCAACTTTCGAGGTTCGACCGGCTACGGGCAGAAGTTCATTGATGAGATCAACGGCGACTGGGGCGGCAAGGCGTACCAAGACCTGATGCTGGGGCTGGATTACGTCGAGAAAACGTACCCATTCATTGACAAGAACCGCGAATGCGCGCTGGGCGCCAGCTACGGCGGCTACATGGTGAACTGGATCGCAGGGAATACGATGCGTTTTAAGTGCCTCGTCTCCCATGACGGTATGTTCAATACGGAGTCGGCCTGGGGCACCACCGAAGAGTTGTGGTTCAACGAATGGGAATTCAAGGGCACGCCCTGGACCAATCGCGAGCTATACCGTAGGTGGTCACCGCACCTGAAAGTCACGAATTTCAAAACCCCGATGCTGGTCGTCCACGGCCAGCTTGACTATCGGCTCGACGTGAGCGAAGGCTTCCAGTTGTTCACCACCTTGCAGCGCCTGAAGGTGCCATCAAAGATGCTCTACTTCCCCGACGAAGGCCACTGGGTGCTGAAGCCGCAGAATTCGCGCCTCTGGTACAAAACCGTCAATGACTGGGTGGACCAGTGGACCAAGTAATTTCGTAATCGGGTAATTTGGTAATCGGGTAATTTGGTAATCGGGTAATTGTAGCGCCGCCGTCCCGGCGGCGGTCCCCGTTTCTGTTATTGTCACCTGAGGACGCGGCGTGCTTTTCGCTGCGGACGAAAAACCTATGCATTTTCTGCGCGGGGCATTTCGCGCCGTGCGGTTCGGCTCTACTCCGGGTAATCATCCGTGCAAATCCGTGTGAATCCGTGGTTAGGTTTTCGCCTCTTCCTCTTCTCCGCTCTGGGCCTTTCCCGCCGCCGACAGATGCGCCCCACCGAGCAACAACAATCCACTGATGAATGCCCAGAACATCAGCGTCACCGAAACCGAGAACGGACCGTACACCTCGCGGAAATCCAGGATGGGCAGCGCGAGGATATACGCGTACTTCGCCACCTCCAGCAGCAGACCGGCCACGACCGCCGCAGGGAAGACATAGCGCGCTTTGACTTTGCCATTGGGCAGCAGCCAGTAGATGAAGAAGAAAATCGAGATGCTGGCCACGATCGCAAAGGCCTTCATCACAATCCACGCCAGCTTGGCAAATGTAAAGTTCACCACCGTCATCGCCAGCCATGCCAGCTTGCTGGTGGCGGCATTGGCCAGGGTCCACTTCATGCTGGGCCCAAATGCCGCCAGCAGCAGCAACTGGCTCCCGCTGGTCAGGGCGATAGAAATAAGGCCGAGCGCGCCGCAGCCGAAGGCGAGTCCCAGCGAAATGAGCTGGTTGCCGATATAAGAGCGGTTCTTCCTGAACCCCCACACCTGATTGAGCGCCACCTCCAGCGGCAGGAAGATGCCCGTAGAGGTGATCAGTAGCATGACTAGTGAGATCACCTGCACGCCGTTATGGGCGCGTGCCAGCCGTTGCAGGTTGCCGACGATAAAATCCTGGTTCGACGGCAGGTAGTTGCGCAGCAGTTGCTCCACCACGTCCAGCATGGGCTGCGAATGGAAGACGCGGCGGATCAGCGTCATCAACAGCACGATGAACGGGAAGAACGACAGGATTGCATTGGCCGCAACGGAAAATGCGTAGGTGTGGACGTCGGTCTGCGTCAGGTACTTGAGCGTGGGCCACAGGCCGGCGCGCAGGTGGCGCAGCGACATGCGCACAAAGCCCGCTCGCTTGCGCTTCCTGACCGGCGATGCAAGTGTTTCCGCCACAGCCGGCAGCGCGGCCTTGGGCGCGGACTGTGCCGCCTGGCCTTCGGATTCGCCCAGCTTTACACCCATCAGATAAGTCATCGTAGCAGACCAGCTCACCTCAGGCGCAATCCGCCGAATCGCAGACCGGGTTCAGGCAAACCCCCGAGCAGCGACTCGGATATAACTTTGAGCAATACTGCCGGCCTTATCACAATGAAGTGTGCGTCATTTCACTTGCAGCGAGGTGAGTTCCTCACTATGATGCGTTCGCCTGCTGAAGAAGGGCGCAGGCACTGGCCGCACGGTCAGCGGACATTGGTTTGATGTTTTCGTACTCGCAGTTTTGCCTTTACGCAGAAAGATCTGGGCTCCGGAGTTTTGGGCCCGCGCGCGACGCGGGAACAGAACTCGGGAGCCCATATCATTTGCGCAGGCGAATCCACCAGCACCACGAGAGCTTGCCGGACCGCCCGCCAACGGCGGCTGAGATGCGGAGCGTGGCCGGCGGTGGATCCCCCGGCTCGAGGAGAAAGCAGCAATCCTCTTCTCTCCCGCGGGGGCCCTATCCGGCGTTAAGCACGTTTCGACGCAGTGGGACTTGTACCTGGGGAGATTTACTTTTCATTTAGCGCAGAGGCGAAAGGAGTAGGTTGTGAGAGAGAAGGGTACAGTTAAATGGTTTAATGGCGCCAAAGGCTACGGCTTCATCCAGCGCTCGACCGGTGAAGACGTATTCGTTCATTTCTCCGCGATTCAGGAAAACGGTTACCGCACTCTCAACGAGGGTGAGACGGTCGAGTTCGATCTGCTGAAGGGGCCGAAGGGCTACCAGGCAGCCAACGTCGTGCGCGGCGTCTAGTCCTACTGCGGTACTCATTCCAAACCCTCCCGTCCAATGCGGGAGGGTTTTTCTATCCTGATTTGGTAATTGCACAAACAGAGCGGCCTCCCTCGCGGAAGGCCGTCCTCTGTCGCTTCAGGGGGAGAAAAGGTCTTACTTGTTGGCCGTAAGGCGGTCATAGACGAGGCCGCCGACGCCGCCGGCGATCGCGCCGATTGCGGCACCTTTGCCGCCACCGGCCAAGCCGCCGATGGCCGCGCCCGTGCCCGCCGAGCCTGCCACAATCAGGACCGAATTGCGTGTCGAGCGCCCACGCCGCACCGGTTCGCCGTAGGTGTCGCGGGCTGCCGCCTGGCGATAAACCGGACGACTCGTGCGTCGCGGAGCTGTCGCGCGCGGCTGCACCTGCGGATTCGTGTCCACCGGTGGATTCGCGTAACTGCTGTCCGTGCCCTGGTACACCGCAGGTTGTATTCCCAAGTCACTCATGGGCGCCGTCGGGTTCATCAACCGCGGTCCCACGTACATGGCCGCGCCGGTCACCACCAGCGTGGTCAGTACAGACGTTACGATCGCTGTACGAATCAGGCTCGACCTCATAGGTCCTCCGTTCTGTCTTCCGATCCAACCACTCTCTTGCAGTCCGGGGCGGGCCGTTGCATTGCCTCGCCGACCCGCCTCAAGCAACCGGTTGAGCAGGGCGGTTGCCAAACTGCAAGTGAAGCACCCGTAAGCGCTTACTTACTTCAATAAAACCCAAGGCCATGTAATTTGTTCCGGTGCGGAAGCACCAGCTACGCACTTCATTTGTTCGCGTTGACAAATATTTACGCAGCCGTTCCCCGTTTCCCGTTTCCCGTTCCCCGTTTCCCGTTCCCCCTTTCCTTTTTCCGCTCTGCTGTTCCCCTGTGTCCTCTGTGGTTGAGCAGTTCGCGCGCGTTCTCATCCGCGGCCGACAGAAATCGGAGAACGGCTGGAGAACGGAGAACGGAAAACGGCTAACGGGGAACGGGCAACGGGGAACAGGGAACGTGTTTACAACTGCTCAATCGCCCACTTCGCGTGCCCGGCCACAATTGGGTCCGGATCTTCGGCGAGCTGCCGCAACAGCGGAAGAAACCGCCGATCGCCGCTGTTGCCCATGGCGACCACGGCATTGCGTCGCAGTCCGGTGCGCTTGGCGCGCTTGATCGGCGAACCGCGGAAGGTCTGCCGGAAATCCTCTTCGCTGATCGTCGCCAGCCATTCGAGCGAAGGCCCCACCAATCCGGGACGCGGCTGAAACTCAGGCGCCGTGGCCACAGGCGCACGGCGGTTCCACGGACAGACATCCTGGCAGATGTCGCAGCCAAAGACGTTGCTCCCGACGCCCGCACGCAAGTCCTCGGGGATCGCGCCACGCTTTTCGATCGTCAGGTAGGAAATGCAGCGCCTGGCGTCCAACTCGCGCGGGCCGGTGAACGCGGCCGTGGGACACGCGTCCAGACAGCGCGTGCAGGCGCCGCAGCGGTCCGGCGCCGGCAAGTCGGGCGGCAGTTCCAGCGAGGTCAGAATCACTCCAAGAAACAGCCACGAACCCAGGCGCTGGTTGATGATGCAGGTGTTCTTGCCCACCCAGCCGATGCCGGCATAACGCGCGAAAGCGCGCTCCACCAGCGGCCCCGTATCCACATAGCAGCGGGTCTCGGTCCCCTCGATGGTCTGGCGCAGGCGGCACTCCACCTGCCGCAAGCGCTCCATTATGATTTCGTGGTAATCACGCTGCGACCAGGCGTAGCGCGAAATCCAACCGTGCTCCGTTTCCCGTTTCCCGTTCCCCGTTTCCCGTTCAGACCGCTGTGGTTCCTCTCTGTGTCCCCTGTGTCCTCTGTGGTTAGGAGCGTCGGGTGTTGTACACCCGTTGTGAACGGGGAACGGAGAACGGGGAACGGGAGACGGTGTGTTGTAGTTCACCGCGCATACAATCACCGACCTTGCCCACGGCGCCACCGAGGCCAGCGACGCGCGTTTCAACTCGCCACGCCCGTCGCGCGCCTCCATGTACCGCATTTCGCCGGCAAATCCACGCGCGATCCACTGGCGGAAGTAATCCAGTTCTGGAAGATTAGACACCGGCGCAATGCCAGCCAGGTCGAAACCGGCTTCGGCAGCAAGTTGCTTTACGAGTTCGCGCAGGTAAGGTGGCAAGTTACAACAATTATCGCCCGCGGAACGCGGAATCTTCATCCCTGCGGCGCGAAAACAACACCACCGCGGGTCCCGGCGCGCTGAGGTCGGTGCGCGCAGGATTTCTCAGCCTACTGCCTGCCACGCCGTCAGCCGTGTGAGCAGGTTCTCCACCACTGTCGCCTGCCGGCGCAGTTCCACCTTGAACCCGTAGTGGTCGGCGTGGGCAATCTCCAGCAGAAGGTTTCGGTGGTGCTGTTCCAGGATGGATCGCAGAACTTCATGTTCCTCAGCCGTGAGTTGGAGTTCCATGTGCGCCTCCTTCTCCGACGAAGTTTCGGTTGAGATTAGTCTAATAACATCTGGCGAACTGGCTAGGATTGCCATCACCCGCGCTTGTGAGACAGCTTGGCCCTTAGCCCTTGGCTTTTAGCTCTTGGCCCTTAGATCGCGCCGATGATTCTGAGCTGTTGAAAGGACCGCAGTTTGTTTTTGGCTAAAAGCTAAAGGCCAAGAGCTAAGAGCTGCTTTTGCTATTGCGCATTCGCCGACCGTGCCACACCCGCTCGCTTCTGCGAATCGCGGCCTCCGCTGCACGTGTTCAGGCCGCGCTCGATTGCCGTACCTTCCTCATAGTCGTTCCAGGTGACGATCAGCAGAAACGGAAGCGGGTTGCGGTCGTTGTAATAGCGGCGAAACAGGCGCAGCGAGTCTTCGAAGGTCCGCCCGCAGCGCGCGTCCATGTAGCGGTCCTGGCTCCACGAGGCGCGCGTGTCGTCGAACCCCGGCCAGGCGGCGCCCACCGCGATCTTGTCCGGATGCTGCCTCTTCATGCGGACGTAAAAGTCTTGCAGGTACTGCTCTCCCCAGTTGCCGCCGCTGGGGCGCCAGCCGCCGCGCCCCGGCTGGACCCACGCGTAATAGCCGTCGAAGGCGTTGGGGTAGCGCGGGCTCATGTCTTTCATGATGAGCAGCGGCGGCACCTGCCACGAGTTCACCGCCTGGCGCACGCGGTTCCAGTCGGTCTCGCCGTTCTTGGGGAAGATGAAAATCACCGGATGCCCGTCGTAGTGCAGGTACGCCTTGCGCGACGGCGGCGCGTTCGGCCCCACATAGCGGTCGTACAAATAGGTGAGATCCACCAGCGCGGCCTCGGTCGTATGTCCGGGATTGTCCACCGGTTCGTCGTACTGCACCGCCACCTTGAAATTGTGCTGCGCTGCCACCTCTTGCAGCAGGCCGTAGGACCTGTCCATGAACTCCTTGCGCGGCCCGTACCAGTTCACCACGAACCCGGAAATGCCCAAGTTGCGCGCCTCCTCGACCTGCCGCGCCAGCACCACCCGGTCGTGGCTGGAGTAGCCGACGTCAATGTGTTCTTTTGTTCCGAACCACGGCTGGTAGACAGCCAGCAACTCAGGACCGCCTTGCGGCGCAACCCGCGTGCTCGCCAGGCTGGAGCGAACATCCGTGCGCCGGGTGCAGCCCACGTTAACCAACAGCGCCACAACCGCCAGCGCCACAAGAATCGAGCGAAGCAAGACGGAATAGCGCATCAGGGGCAGCTTTCCACGAATCATCGCACGAGTTTGGATGAGCCGCCGCGAAATGTAGTTGGTCAGGGTTGCTGAGCGGAGCTTTTAGCCCTTAGCTCTTAAGCTTTTGGCACCCTGCAGAAAAACTCGACGGCCGCACAGGATTTGTCATTCCGAGCCGTACACGGTTTTGGTGCGGTCAGGAATCTGCTGTGGTTCAATGGCGATAAAAGCAGATTTCTTACTGCGCTCAGAAATGACAACTCAAGAGACATGCTCAACCGCGTCTTTCAGCAGCCTGTTAGCCCTGTCCGGCTGGTCGCTTCCAGCCCACAGCCAAGAGCTAACAGCTAACATCAAAGCCGCCGGTTTTCACCGGCGGCTCCCAACTGGCAACTGACAACTGCCAACTAGAAAGGAATATCGGCGTCCGTGATCTGGCTGTGGTCTTCTGCCGGGGCGCTCTGGTCGATGTTGTTGCCCGCGGGTGCCGACGCGGTACGCGGGCGCGCGCCGGCCTGATCGCCCTGTCCGCTGCCGCCCAGCAGCACCAGGTCGCTTACCACGATCTCGGTCTTGTACTTCTTCTCGCCGGTGTTTTTGTCGTCCCAGGAGCGCGTTTGCAGCCGGCCTTCAATGTACACCTGCCGCCCCTTCTTCAGGTACTCCTGCGCGATCTCGGCGGTGCGCTGCCAGGCGACGATGTTGTGCCACTCGGTGCGGTCCTGCCAGTTGCCGTCTTTGTCCTTGTAGCGCTCGTTGGTTGCGAGGCTGAAACTGGCCACCGGGATGTTGCCCGCGGTGTAGCGAATCTCCGGATCCTTGCCCAGGTGCCCGATCAGAATCACTTTGTTGACACTCTTCGCCATTCCACGCTCCTTTTGTTTCCGCCGGCCTAAGCTCCCGGCGGACACGCCCCCTCTCGGCATGTTCGGACGCGCATCAGTATACGCTTCGCGTTCCCCGGCGTGCCGGGGATTTTACGCCGCTGAAAATCTACAAAGATCTTGCTCCCGCGTGCAAGCCGTGACTTTAGTCATATCCTGCCGAAAAGAAATTTAGCAGATTACCCGACGCGCCATTGATGGCGTGTCGTACCATGCCGCTGCCTTTTCCGGCGTCATACTGTTCTCCCTCGGAACGCCCATCGGCAGTTTTGCTTTGTTTGTTCCGAAGCGCCCACGCACGTAGGCGGGCGCGCGAGGTGGCAGCATGGAGACGGCGGTCTATTTTGGAGTGGAGTGCAGGGTCTGCGGCGAACGTCTGCCGCTGGTCGAGGTAATTTCAGCTCCGCACGTGACCAGTTGGGAAATCCCCGCGGTCAAGCCGTTCCGGGTACGTTGCGACAGGTGCGGCTCGCAGGGCAAGTACGTCTATGAAGATTTGTTCGTCTTCCCCGGGAGGCCGCCCGCCCCGGATTTTGATATCCACCCAGTTTTCAAGTACATCAATTTTTGACGTTCGACCGGAACCTCGGTTAATTCCCCCGCCTGTGACTTAAGTCATCGCTGGCTCCCTGCGTTCGGCAGTAAATGACTTCTGCATCCAGAGGTCAACAATGCTTTCCCTCACCTCGGAGTACGCATTGCGAGCGCTGAGCTATCTGGCGAGGCAACCGCAGGGCCGCTCCGTATTGGGGCGTGACCTCGCCCGCAAGGCCGGTGTGCCCGCCAATTACCTGGCCAAGATCCTGCTCAGTTTACGCCGGGCAGGGTTGGTCGCCACCGCCCGGGGCACCGGTGGAGGTTATCGTTTGGACCGTGCAGCACACCGCATTCGGCTGAGCGAAATTGTCGAGCTGTTCGATGGCGCGAAGGCGCGCGATGCCTGCGTGTTGGACCACGAGCACAAGTGCCATCCCGCGACCGCGTGCTCGGCCCATCATGCCTGGCGCGACGCGCGCCTCGCCTACGCCCACTTCCTCACCGCGACGACTCTGGCCGATATCGCGGATGAACTCGCAAACGGACACAGCTAAGGGACAGGAGATCCCGCAATGAACGGCGCCACTTCGAAACTTCCGCGACGATATATCGCATTACGAGCATGTGCTGCCGTCCTGCTTGCCTGGACGCTGCCCTTGGGCGCGCAAACCGTGGCCGACCAGTTCCGGCAAGCCTGCGCGAGCTGCCACACCATCGGCGGCGGGCGCCTGGTCGGTCCTGACCTGAAGAACGTCACTCAGCGTAAGGACCGCGCTTGGCTCGCGCGATTCCTCCAGGACCCCAAGGCCATCATTGAGAGCGGCGACGCCTACGCCCTCCAGCTCCTGCGTGAGGCGCGGGGCATCGTTATGCCGAACGCCGGCATTGACCCCACTCGCGCCCAGGCGCTGCTCGACCTGATTGAGGCGGAATCGAAACTGCCGCGCTCGCAGTTTGCCGGTACGCAGATCAGTGATCGTCCATTTACGCCGGCGGATGTTGCCGCGGGACGCGCCCTTTTCACCGGCGCCCAGCGGCTCAAGAACGGCGGCACGCCGTGCGTTTCCTGCCACACGGTGCGCGGCCTGGGCGGCTTGAGCGGCGGCCGGCTTGGCCCCGACCTGACGCTGGTGTTCGAACGCCTGCAAGGGCGCAAAGGGCTGAGTGCGTGGCTCTCCAATCCCGCCAGCCCCGTCATGATGCCCCTGTTCAAGAAGGCCGCGCTCGATCCCAACGAAATCCTCCCGTTGGTGGCGATGTTTGAGAGCACGGCAAAGGCCGGCGGGCAGGACAACACGGCCGCGCGGCTGAATTTTGTGCTCATCGGCATGGGAGGCCTGGTGGTTGCCCTGGTGGCAGTGGATTCGATTTGGAAGAAGCGGTTTCGCGGCGTGCGCCGCGCGCTGGTAGATCGCAAACGAGGTGAGCAATGAAGACGCGCGACGCGCTCTCGTGGATCAAGGATGAAGTGGATCCGCGCCTGCGGAGTTGGGAAGAGTTCTACCGCAATCGCTGGCAGCACGACAAAATCGTGCGTTCCACCCATGGCGTCAACTGCACCGGCGGCTGCACCTGGCAGATCCATGTGAAGGACGGCATCGTCACGTGGGAAATGCAGGGTTTGGATTATCCGTCTCTCGAGGCGGGCTTGCCGCCGTATGAACCGCGCGGATGCCAGCGGGGGATCTCGTATTCCTGGTATCTCTACAGCCCGCTGCGGGTGAAGTGTCCCTATGCGCGCGGCGCACTGCTCGATCTCTGGCGTGATGCGCGCGCTCAGCACGAAGACCCGGTGGATGCCTGGAAGGCGCTGGTGGAGGACCCCGAATCGCGGCAGCGCTATCAGCGCGCGCGCGGCAAGGGCGGGTTCCGCCGGGTGGATTGGGACAGCGTGCTGGAGCTGGTCGCCGCCGCCCAGGTGTACACCATCAAGAAGTACGGCCCTGACCGCATCGCCGGCTTCTCGCCCATCCCCGCCATGTCGATGATCAGCTACGCGGGCGGCGCGCGCATGCTGCAACTGATGGGCGGCGTTTCGCTGTCGTTCTACGACTGGTACTGCGATCTTCCTTCCGCTTCGCCCGAAGCCTGGGGCGAGCAGACCGACGTGCAGGAGTCGGCCGACTGGTACAACGCCAAGTTGCTGGCGGTCATGGGCTCCAACCTCAACATGACGCGCACGCCCGATTGCCACTTCGCCGCCGAAGCCCGCCACAACGGCTCGAAGATGTGGGTGTTCACGCCCGATTTTGCGCAGGTTTCCAAGTACGCCGATGAGTGGGTCGCGATTAATGCCGGTCAGGACGGCGCCTGGTGGATGGCCGTCAACCACGTCCTGCTCAAGGAATTTCATTACGACAAGCAGGTGCCGTACTTCCTCGATTACGCCAGGAAGTACACGGACTCGCCGTACCTGGTGGAAATCAACGGGCACGACGGCCACTACACGCCGGGCAGATTGTTACGCGCTAATCGCGTTGCAGGTTACGAAGCGGTGGAGAATGGCGAGTGGCAGTTCTTGATGTGGGATGCCGTGGAGCAGCGCCCGAAGATGCCGATGGGCAGCGTCGGTTTCCGCTGGGCCAAGCAGCAGAAAGGGAAGTGGAACCTGCTGCTGAAAGACAGCGTGGACGGCAGCGCCATCGAGCCGACGCTGACGTTCCTCGACAACAACGAGGGCGTGTTGCAGGTCGCGTTCCACGACTTCGGCGAAGCGCGCACCCTGACGCGTGGCGTGCCGGTGAAGCGCATTCAGACCGCCAGCGGCGACATCGTGACGGTGACAACCGTGTACGACCTGCTCTTCGCGCAGTACGGGGTCTCGCGCGGGCTGGAGGGCGATTATCCCGCGAATTACGACGATGAGGGCCTTCCGTACACGCCGGCCTGGTCGGAAAAGTACACCGGCATGGGACGCGAGACGCTGCTGCGCTTTGCGCGCGAATGGGGTAACACAGCGCAGGCGACCAACGGCAGGTGTACGGTCATCATCGGCGCCGGCATCAACCACTGGTATCACGGCAACCTGATGTATCGTGCCGCGATCCATGCGCTCATATTCAGCGGTTGCGTCGGCGTCAACGGTGGCGGACTGGCGCATTACGTCGGACAGGAAAAGCTGGCGCCGGGCGAATCCTGGGGCGCGATTGCCTTTGCCAAAGATTGGACACCAGCCAGCCGCCTGCAAAACGCGCCAAGCTGGCACTACGTTCATACCGATCAATGGCGCTACGAGCGCGCCTTCACCGACTACCACACAGTTCCGCCCGCCAATGGCAACGGCTCGCTTGCCAAGGGCCATACCATGGACCTGCAAGTGCGCGCGGTGCGGTCCGGCTGGCTGCCGTTCTATCCGCAATTCGACCGCAGTTCGCTGGACCTGGCGCGCGAGGCCGAAACTGCCGGCGCACGCACGCAGGATGAAATTGTCAACTACGTTGTCCGGCAGTTGAAGGCGCGCCGCCTCAGGTTCGCCGTCGAAGATCCCGATGCGCCGGAGAACTGGCCGCGCGTGTGGTTCATCTGGCGCGGCAACGCCCTGATGGCCAGCGCCAAGGGCCAGGAGTACTTCCTCAACCACTACCTGGGCACGCACACTAACGCCATTGCCACCGACTTGGCGGAAGGCAGCGTCGAGGACGTGGTCTGGCGCGAGGCCCCCAGGGGCAAGATGGACCTGGTGGTTGACCTCAACTTCCGCATGGACACGTCGGCGCTTTACTCCGACATCGTTCTGCCCGCAGCGACGTTCTATGAAAAAGCTGACCTGAACTCAACCGACATGCACAGCTTCATCCATCCGCTGTCGCAGGCGGTGCCGCCCTCGTGGGAGTCGAAGAGCGACTGGCAAATTTTCCGCGCCGTGGCGAAGAAATTCTCAGAGCTGGCGCAAAAGCACTTCCCCGAGCCGGTGAAGGACGTGGTGGCCACGCCGCTGGCCCACGACTCTGCCGCCGAGATCGCGCAGCCCGACGCGCGCGATTGGATGCGCGGCGAGTGCGAGGCCATTCCGGGCAAGACCATGCCGTCGCTGAAAGTGGTCGAGCGCGATTACAAGAACCTCTACAACCAGCTCATCTCGTTTGGACCATTGGTGACCACCAACGGCATCGGTGCGCATGGCACGCAGTACGACATCAAGGACGAGTATGAAGAGGCGCTGCGCACGCTGCCCACAGTGGAGTGGAACGGCGCGAAATATCCGTCGCTGCTTGACGACGAACACGCCTGCAACCTGATCCTGCGCTTTGCCACGGTGACCAATGGCGAGCTCGCCTATCGTTCTTACAAGAACATGGAAGAGCGCACCGGTGTGCCTCTGGTACACCTGGCGGAAAAGAACCGCGGCCTGCGTGTCTCCTACAAAGACCTGCAATCGCAACCGCGGCGATTTATCAACAGTCCAATGTGGTCGGGCCTGACCGAAAACGGCCGCGCGTATTCGCCGTTCACGTACAACGTGGAGTGCATGGTGCCGTGGCGCACGCTGACCGGCCGGCAGCACCTGTATCTCGATCATCCGCTGTACATTGATTTCGGCGAGCACCTGCCTACCTACAAGCCGAAGCCGCTGCCGGTCGAGTACAACGACATGCGCTTCAGCCAGGCCGACAGCGCCACCAAGATGCTCAATTACCTGACGCCGCACGGCAAGTGGCACATCCACTCGACCTACGGCGACAACCAGCGCATGACCACACTATCGCGCGGCGTCGAGCCGTTCTGGATGAACGACAAGGACGCCGCCGAGATCGGCATCGAGGACAACGACTGGGTTGAGGTCCACAACGACAACGGCGTGGTGGTGACGCGCGCCGCCGTCAGCGCCCGCATTCCGCGCGGCATCTGCATTCAATATCATTCGCCGGAGCGCACTTACTCCGTGCCCAAGTCGCCTGCGCGCGGATACCGCCGCGCCGGCGGCCACAACAGCCTTACACGCACGCGGCTCAAGCCGAACCTGATGTGCGGCGGCTACGCGCAATTTACGTATCACTTTAATTACTGGGGACCGACCGGCTGCAACCGCGACACCCACGTGCTGGTGCGCAAGCTTACTGACTTGCAGTGGTAAACGCGCGACCGGCCACAGCTGAGGATGGCATGAACGTACGCTCTCAAATCTCGATGGTCTTCCACCTGGACAAGTGCATCGGGTGCCACACCTGCTCGATTGCCTGCAAAAACATTTGGACCGACCGGCGCGGCACCGAGTACATGTGGTGGAACAACGTGGAAACCAAGCCCGGCACGGGTTTCCCCACGCGCTGGGAAGACCAGGAAAAATATCGTGGCGGCTGGGAAAAGCGGAATGGCGACATTCAGCTCAAGTCCACGGACAAGAGCTCGTCGCTGTTCAACATCTTTCACCATCCCAGCCAGCCCGCCATGGACGACTACTACGAACCATGGACCTACGATTACCAGAACCTGTTCAACGCGCCGGAAGGTCCTGACCAGCCCACCGCCAAGCCCATTTCGATGGTCACGGGCGAGTACATCAACGTCGAATCGGGGCCCAACTGGGATGACGACATGGGCGGCTCGCGGGTGTACGCGGAGAACGATCCCAACCTGGATGCGCTTACGCCGGAGCAGCGCAACCAGTTGTTCGCCACCGAGCGGCTGGTGTTCTTCTATTTCCCGCGTATTTGCAATCACTGCCTGAATCCGGCGTGCGTTGCGGCATGTCCCTCGGGCGCTCTGCACAAGCGCGGCGAGGACGGCGTTGTGCTGGTGGACCAGACCCGCTGCCGCGGATGGCGCGCCTGCGTGGCGGCCTGCCCCTACAAGAAGGTGTACTTCAACTGGTTCACCGGCAAGTCGGAGAAGTGCATCCTCTGCTTCCCGCGGCTGGAAAGCGGACAGGCGCCGGCGTGCTTCCACTCTTGCGTCGGCAGGATTCGCTATCTCGGCGTGTTGCTCTATGACGCCGATCGCATCCACGCGGTCGCCAATCTTCCCGAAGATCAACTGATCGAGGCGCAGCGCTCGCTCATACTCGACCCCTTCGATCCGGAGGTCACCGCAGCGGCCAGCGCGAACGGCATACACGATTCGGTGATCGAGGCGGCTCAGAAGTCGCCGGTGTACAAGTTCGTCAAGACCTGGAAGATGGCGCTGCCGCCACACCTCGAATATCGCACCCTGCCGATGCTGTTTTATGTTCCGCCGATGTCGCCCGTCATGGCGAGCAAAGAAAAGGACGTGATCGACAACGACACGCAGGACTTCTTTCACGACATTGACAGCTCGCGCGTCCCGGTGGCGTACCTGGCGAAGCTGCTGGGCTGCAACCAGGAAGGCAAAGTCCGCTACGCGCTGCGCAAGCAGAAGGCGGTGCGATGGTACCGCCGCGCCGTCACTGTGGGGGACATCACCATGGAAACCGCGCAGCGCATGTTGGCCGAAGCCGACTGCACGGTGGAGGAAGCGGAGGCGATTTATCAGCTCACCTCGCTCTGCACTTTCGACGAGCGCTTCGTCATCCCGCCCATGCATCGCGAAGAAGCGATCGAGATGATGAAAGACCCATATGAGCACAAGGCGACCGCCGGCTTCGGATTCGTCGGCGCGCCGCAGCGGGGGCTGTGATGAACCGGGACACTTACGACGCGCTTGCCGGGCTGCTGACTTATCCTGCGCCCAACTTCCGTCAGCAAATGGCGTTGTGGATCGGCGTTTTGCCGCCGGCAGTCGGCTCGGCGGTCGTGCAATTTGCCGCCGAGGTCAGCGACTTCTCCCTGGAGCAAGTTCAGGAACTGTTCACCCAAACGTTCGACCTCAACCCGCTCTGCTCGCTCGAGTTGGGCTGGCACCTGTTCGGCGAGAACTACGAGCGCGGCCTGCTGCTGGTGCGCATGAGGGAAGAACTGCGCCGCGCCGGAGTCGAGGAAAGCGCCGAGCTTCCTGACCATATGACTCATGCGCTGCGCTTGCTGGGGCGCATGGACCACGAGCGCGCGGTGGATTTCGCCGCCGCCATCCTGCTGCCCGCCCTGATGAAGATGCTCGAGTCCATGCGCGGCAAGAACACACCGTACGAGCACGTGCTGCGCGCGCTGGCGGCGGCCTTGCGCGCCGATTTCCCCGAAATCCCGCTGCCGCAGACCAAGGCTGAGCTTCCCGTTTTATCGCACGAGGTGTCTGTATGACTGCCACGCCCAATCTGCTCTTGTTCATCATGCTGCCCTACGTGGCGCTTGGTCTGTTCTTGCTTGTAACCATCCAGCGCTACCGGCGCTCGCCGTTTACCTATTCCAGCCTGTCGTCGCAATTCCTGGAGAACCGCGAACACTTCTGGGGCCTGGTGAGTTTTCACTACGGCATCTTGTTCGTGCTTACCGGACACCTGGTCGGCCTGCTGGTCCCCCGGCAGGTCATCTTGTGGAACAGCAAGCCGCTGCGGCTCTATGTCCTCGAAATCAGTGCCCTGATCTTCGCGTTGATGGCGCTCGTGGGCATGTGCGCCGCCGTGCATCGCCGCCTCACGCTGACAAAGACGCGCATGGTGACTAGCCGGGCGGATTGGATTGTCCTCGCGCTGCTGGTGCTGCAAATCGCCGCCGGCATTTACATCTCGGTCGTCTATCCCTGGGGATCATCGTGGTACGCCGCTTCGGCCGCGCCTTATCTGTGGTCGCTTTTCACCTTCCGGCCGGACGCGAGCTATCTGACAACGATGCCGTTCGGAGTCAAGCTGCACATCGTGAACGCGTGGTTGATTGTCGCGTTCTTTCCTTTCACCCGGCTGGTGCACGCGCTGGTAGCGCCGTTCCCATATCTGTGGCGCAAGCCGGAAGTCGTGCGCTGGTACGGAATCCGGAGGCGCAAACCGCAGGCCGCCGTCGCGCCTGGTCTGCCTCAGGCGCTTGCTCGTCCGGCAAAGGCGGGGAGAGGTTGAGCGATGGCGCAGGAACCCACATCACGTCTGTTGCGCGTGGCGTCGAGTCCGCTGACCTCGATGGTGCTGGTCGTCGGCTTGGGGTTTGCGCTGCTCACGGCTGCGCCAAATCTGGCCACCGTGCATCTGCCCGGCAATCAGATTGGCTACGAGCCGGTGCAGCCCATCGCGTTTTCTCATCGGCTGCACGCCGGTGAGTTGAGCGTCTCGTGCCTGTACTGCCATTCCGGCGCCGAACGCAGCCGCCACGCCGGCATTCCCGCGGCGTCAACCTGCATGAACTGCCACCGCTTCGTGGCCGCCACCCGTGGCGCAGTCCGCGCGGAAGATGAACTGGCGCAGCAGGAAAAGCGCGCACCGCGGCGCATCGTGTCGCCCGAAATCCAGAAGATTTACGACGCGCTGGCGCTCAACGACAACCTGCAACGCGATCCCGCGCGCGAGCCCAAGCCCGTCGCCTGGACGAAAGTCCACAATCTGGCCGATTTCGTTTACTTCAATCACGCTCCCCACGTGAACGCCGGGGTGAAGTGCCAGGCGTGCCACGGTCCGGTCGAGACCATGGAGCGCGTACGCCAGGTCAACGACTTGGGCATGGGCTTCTGCGTTAACTGCCATCGCGACGTGAATCGCGCCGGGGTTGACGGCAACACAACCAGTGCGCCCGCGCCGGCTGCACAATCGCCCCAGCCGGTGACGCACCGCATTTACGCGTCAATCGATTGCTCCACCTGCCATTACTGAGGACTGCCGTGGCTGACGAAAAGAAATATTGGAAGAGCCTGGAAGAGCGCGACGCCGCCACCCCAGACGAAGCGGCGCAGGAGTTCGCCGAGGAACTGCCGCGCGGCGCCGTCCAGTGGCAGCGGCGCGACTTCCTCAAGGTGGCAGGATTCACGACAGCCCTTGGCGTCACGGCCGGTTGCAGCCGCGCTCCCGTGCAGAAAGCCATTCCGCTGCTCGTTCAGGGCGAAGAAAACGTGCCCGGACACGCCTTGCAGTACGCCACCACCTGCGCGGGTTGCAGCGCGGGCTGCGGCGTGCTGGCCACAGTGCGCGACGGCCGCCCGATCAAGTTGGAGGGCAATCCCGCGCATCCGCTGTCGCGCGGCGGGCTGTGCGCCGTCGGACAAGCGCAGATTCTCGGCCTCTACGACTCGCACCGCCTGCAACATCCGTTGTCCAACGGCAAGCAATCTACCTGGCCCGAAGTTGACGCCGAGATCCAAGCGGCGCTGGACAAAGCCCGCGCGGACAGTGGCGCGGTTTGCATTCTTACCGGCACACAGATCAGTCCCACGCGTGCTGCCGTCATTGCGGAGTTCGTCAAGGGCTTTCGCAAAGCTAAGCACGTCACCTACGACGCGCTTTCACATTCCGCCATTCTCGACGCGCATGAGCGCACGCACGCTGCGCGCATTCTGCCGCGCTACCGCTTTGAGCAAGCCGATGTGATCGTCAGCTTCGACGCCGATTTCCTCGGCACGTGGATTTCTCCTGTGGAGTTCACCGCTGCCTACCGTCAGGGCAGGCGGCTTGACGCGAACCCGCCGCGCATGTCGTGGCACGTGCAGTTCGAGTCGCGCCTGAGCCTCACCGGATCCAAGGCGGACGAGCGTTACGCCATCCATCCTCGTGAGTTGGGCGCCGTGCTGGCGCAGTTGGCGCAGCGCATCGCCACTAAAGCGGGTGCGCGTCACGCCGAAACTTTGGAGGTTGCGTCGGTTCCTGCCGCCTTCCTCGATAAGCTCGCCGACAGGCTCTGGGATTCGCGCGGGCGCAGCTTGATCGTCTCGGGTTCAAACGATGTACGCGAACAGGTGCTGGTCAACTACCTCAATCATCTGCTCGGCAATTACGGCACGACCCTGGACGCGGAGCGCCCCTCACGCCAGGCGCAAGGCAGCGACGCCGAACTGGCGGCATTGCTGAACGAGACGAAGGCGGGCCGCGTCGCTGCGCTGCTGGTCGCCGATGCCAATCCTGCCTTCGAGTTGCCGGATTTCGCCGAGGCGCTGAAGAAGGTCCCACTGGTGGTCAGCTTCGCGCAGCGGCTGGACGAGACCGCCACGCTCGCGCATTACGTCTGCCCCGAACCGCATTTTCTGGAAAGCTGGAGCGACACGGAACCCGTCAGCGGCGACTTGAGTGTCACCCAGCCGACGATCCGTCCGCTGGGCGACACGCGTCCGCTGATCGAATCCCTAGCGGCGTGGATGGGGCGCCCGCAGCGCGCCTACGACCTGCTACGCGAGCGGTGGCGGCGCGAGGTCTTCCCGAGGCAGAAGGCTGAAGCGGACTTCGATCAGTTCTGGAACCGCTGTGTGCACGACGGGCACGTCTCGATCCTATCAAGCGGTCCGAAGCTGCGCGCATTCAATGTTGACGCAGTCGCGCCTTTGCTCACACCCAAAGACAGCGGCCTCGCCGTGGTGTTGTATCCGGCGCTGAACATGCTCTCCGGCCGCGAGGGCTACAATGCCTGGCTGCATGAGCTGCCCGATCCCATCACGAAAGTTGCTTGGGACAACTACGCCAGCCTGTCGCCGAAAACCGCAGCCAAATTTGGAGTATCGCAAAACGATATAATACGAGTCACAGCCAACGAGCGCACCCTCGAGCTGCCGGTTTACGTTCAACCGGGCCAACATGATTCGGTGATAGCCATTGCTCTGGGCTATGGGAGCGTGCTCAGTGAGCGCTTCGACGACATCGGCCCGCGCTGGATCGAAGCCAAACCCACGCTGGGCGCCAACGGCCGTGTCGGCCGGAATGCAGCGCCGCTGTTGCGGTTCACCAACGGCGCTCTGAGCTACAGCGCGCCCGCCACAGTGTCCCGCACCGGCAAGTGCCAGGAACTGGCGTGCACCCAGACGCACCACACGCTCACGGCGCCGCCCAAGCTGGCCAAGCTGAGTCCCGAACCGCGGCCGATCATCCGCGAGACTACGCTGGTGCAGTTCGCTGCTGATTCGCACGCGGCCATCCCTCATCACGAAGAAAAATACGAGGAGCTCTGGCCGGCCGACCATGCCTATTCCGGCCCGCGCTGGGGGATGGTTATTGACCTGGAAGCATGCACCGGCTGCTCCGGCTGCGTGATTGCCTGCCAGGCGGAGAACAACGTCCCCGTGGTCGGCAAAGATGAAGTCCGCCGCAATCGCGAAATGCACTGGCTGCGCGTGGACCGCTACTTCACCGAACGGGCCGACGGCCGCATTGATGTTGCCTGCCAGCCGATGGTCTGCCAGCAATGCGAGCATGCGCCCTGTGAAACCGTCTGCCCGGTGCTGGCCACCGTCCATAGCGAAGACGGACTCAACCAGCAGGTCTACAACCGCTGTGTCGGAACACGATATTGTGCCAACAACTGCCCCTACAAGGGCCGCCGCTTCAACTGGTTCAACTACAACCGCAATGACGCGCTCCAGAACCTGGCGCTTAATCCTGATGTTGCCGTGCGCTCGCGCGGCGTGATGGAGAAATGCACCTTCTGCGTGCAGCGCATTCAGGCGGCGAAGATCGAGGCCAAGCGCCGCGGCGCTCGCATCGCCGACGGTGACGTGCAGACCGCGTGCCAGCAATCCTGTCCGGCGCGCGCCATTCACTTCGGCGACCTCAACGATCCCGCGAGCGAGGTCAGCCGTATGATGCGCGACCCGCGCCGCTACCGCGTGCTGGCAGAGCTCGGGGTGAAGCCGTCGGTCGGCTATTTGGCGGTCGTGCGCAACCGCGACCCGCAACCCGGAGATGAACACCATGGCTGAGGCCGCAATCCTGCACCTGCCCGTCGAAGATGATGTGGTAATACCGCAGCCGCTTATCGAGGGCAATAAGACGCTGTCGCAAGTGACCCGCGACGTCTTCGCCCCGATGGAGGCGCGCCCCACCGCACTGTGGTATGCGTCGCTCGCGGTGGCGCTGGCCTTTGCCACGCTCGGCGTAACTGCCGTCGCTTATCAGATCGCCACCGGGGTGGGCACCTGGGGACTGAACCGCACTGTTGGCTGGGCCTTCGACATCACCAACTTCGTTTTCTGGATCGGCATTGGCCACGCGGGCACGCTGATCTCGGCCATCCTGTTCCTGTTCCGTCAGCGCTGGCGCACGTCGGTGAATCGCGCCGCCGAAGCGATGACGATCTTTGCCGTGATCTGCGCCGGCATCTTCCCGGTGGTCCACACCGGCCGCCCCTGGCTGGCGTTCTGGATGATGCCCTACCCGAATTTCCGCGGCCCGCTTTGGGTCAACTTTCGCTCGCCCCTGGTGTGGGACTTCTTCGCCATCTCGACCTACTTCACCGTATCGGCGATCTTCTGGTACGTCGGCCTGCTGCCGGACCTCGCCACCATTCGCGACCAAGCAAAATCGGCCTGGCGGCGCCGCATCGCAGGCTTCCTCAGCCTCGGCTGGACCGGTTCTTATCGCGCGTGGCAGCGCTACGAAGTTGTGTACCTGATGCTCGCCGGCCTGGGCACGCCGCTCGTGATCTCGGTCCACACCATCGTGAGCTGGGACTTCGCCACCGCCCTGCTGCCCGGCTGGCACGCCACCATCTTCCCCCCCTACTTCGTCGCGGGCGCCATCTTCAGCGGGATGGCGATGGTGCTGACCCTGATGATTCTCGCGCGCAAGCTCATGTGCCTGGAGAACTACATCACCCTGCGCCATCTGGACGCCATGTGCAAGCTGGTGATTGCCACCAGCGGCATCGTCGGCACCGCGTACCTGACGGAGTTCTTCACCGCGCTCTACTCCGGCAATCCCTACGAGCAATTCGTCTTTGTGAACCGCGCGCTCGGCCCGTTCGCCTGGGCTTACTGGACGATGGTGGGCTGCAACGTTGTCGTCCCGCAACTGCTCTGGTTCCGCCGCGTACGACGCAGCGTGCCCGCCATCTTCATTATTTCGCTGCTGGTGAATGTTGGCATGTGGTTCGAGCGCTTCGTGATCATCGTGACCTCGCTGCACCGCGATTTTCTGCCGTCGAACTGGTCGTCGTATGCACCGACCAGCGTGGAAATCGCCACCCTGCTCGGCAGTTTTGGGCTGTTCTTCACACTCTTCCTGCTGTTCTGCCGCTTCCTGCCGGTGATCGCCATTGCCGAAGTCAAAGGCGCACTCAAGAGCGGCTGGCCCCACGGAGGTCAGGCATGAATACCACGGTAGTGAATCGCGAACATGCCCGGCGTTTGTTGGCGGAACTGAAGGCATTGTACGGGCAGCTCTCGCGCGAAGACCGCGAAAACGTCCGCGACCAGTTGCTTTACTGCGCCGAGCACTGCGTACCCACCGAGGAGGAAGAGCATGTATAGCCGCCGTTTCATTGGCGTCTTCGAAAGCGAGGAAGACACGCTGGAGGCCATCCGCGCCTCACGCGCGCGCGGCCTGAAGATCGTGGACGTCTATGGCCCTTACGCCGTCCACGGCATTGATGACGCAATGGGGCTTGCGCCTTCGCGCATTCCCTGGGTGGTCTTTGCCCTGGGCCTGCTCGGCGCTGGCGCCAAAGTGTGGTTCGAGTACTGGACCACTTCGACCGACTGGCCCATCAACGTCGGCGGCAAGCCCTGGAACTCGCTGCCGGCCTTCGTGCCGGTGACGTTCGAGGTCATGGTACTGTTCGCCGCCGTCTCGGCCGTGGTGGCGTTCTTCATCGTCTGCCACTTGTGGCCGGGAAAGCAGCATGTGCTGCCGGTTGCGGGTGTCACCGACGACCGATTCGCTGTCGTGCTCGACGAGGCCGATTCCACCTTCGATGCCGGTGAAGTCGAGCGCCTCTTCCGCAAGCTGAACGCGGTGCACATTGAGGAGCAGCCCGTCAGCGAGGTGACGCGATGAGGGCCCGTATCGTTCTCAATGCGGCGCTGGCGCTGGCGCTCATCGCGGTTGCGGCGGTGAGTTGGTTCCTCCGTGCCGACGCCGCCCGGCCCAATGCCGAGTTCCTGCCCGAGATGGTGCGCTCCGCTCGCTACAACGCCTTCTCCGCCAACCCGAACTTTCCTGATGGTAAGACGCTTCAACCGCCGCCGCCCGGCACGGTCGCCCGCGGCTATATGCCGCTGCCGTACACCGCCACGCCGCAGGACGCGCAACGCGCCGGCAAGGAACTCGTCAGCCCGCTTGCCGACGAGAACACCTTGCAGCGTGGTGCATTCGTCTTCGCCAACTTCTGTGCGACCTGTCACGGGGCGGACGGCAAAGGCATGGGCCCGGTGGCGCAGCGCGGCTACCCGCCGCCACCCTCGCTGTTCGCTGAACGCGCAACCAATATGCCATCCGGCCAGATGTTCCACGTGCTCACCTACGGGCAGAACAACATGCCCGCCTACGCCGGGCAACTTTCGCGTGAGGACCGATGGGCCGTGGTGCTCTACCTTCGCTCCCTGCAACGCCAGGCCGCACAGGCGCAGCCTGCCGCTAGCGCCGCGGCTGCGCAAGGAGGCCGCTGATGAATGCGCACGACATGTACTTTCACCCGAGCGCACCGCTCTTCCGCCGCATGGGAATGCTGGCTGCCGTTGGCGCTAGCGCCTTCGTCATCGGCCTGCTTGTCAGTCCCGAGCGCGCCTGGTGGAACCTTCTCTTGATCAGCATCTTGCTGCTTAGTGCCGGGGCCGGCGGCGCACTATTCGTGGCCTTCGCCTGCATCAGCGGCGCCAGTTGGAGCGTGGCCTTGCGCCGCGTGCCGGAAGCGATTTCCGCACTGCTGCCAACCGGAGGCGCGGGCCTGCTCGCGGTGCTCTTTTTCCATCCGTCGCTCTATCCCTGGAGCAACGCTGAAGTCGCGCACGCTATGCCGCCGTTCCGCCAATGGTGGCTCCAGCCGAATTTCGTCCGCGGTCGTGCCATCGCCTTCCTGGCTCTGTGGATCCTGCTCGCGGCCCTCATTCAGCGTGCATCGCGCCGCCAAGACGTGGACGCTTCTCGCCTGCACACTCGCAAGAACGTGGTGAGCTCCGCTGTGCTGCTGGTCGTATTCGGACTGACCTACTGGCTCGCCGCCTACGACTGGATCATGTCAGTACAGCCGGCCTGGTCGAGCACGATTTTCGGCATGTACAACTTTGCCGGGCTGTTCGTCAGTTCATTGGCGGCGATCGTCATTCTGCTGGTTTGGTTGCGACGCCGCGCCCCGCTGCACGGCATCATCACCACGCAGCATTTGCATGACTGCGGCAAGCTGCTGTTCGCCTTCAGCACCTTCTGGATGTACCTGTGGTTCAGTCAGTACATGCTGATCTGGTACGCCAACATCCCCGAAGAAGCTGCCTACTACGCGCAGCGTCAGCAGGGTCTCTGGGCGCCGTTGCTGCTGCTGAACGTCGCGCTTAACTGGGTGGTCCCATTTCTTGCGCTGCTGCCGAAGCGCAACAAGCAGTCCGCAGGCGTATTGGTCAAAGTGTCCATCGCTCTGCTGGCCGGGCGCTGGCTCGATCTCTACCTGATGATTGCGCCTCCGCTGGTTGGAACGCGGCCTCGCGTCGGGCCGTTGGAGCTGGGCATGATGGCTGGTGCAGCCGGCGTGGTCGCCCTGGTGTTCTTCAACAGTTTCCGCAAGGCCGCAGCAGTGCCGATCAACGATCCTTATTTGCTCGAAAGCACGCACTACCACGCCTGAAAACTGGACGGGTGCAGCATGTCAGTCGCCTCGGGCCTTACAGGTTCTTATGCTGATCTGAATTGAGTGATTGAGTGATTCACTCCAATCACTCAATCACTCAATCATTCAATCACCCAATCACTCAATTTCCATGTAAATCCGTGGCTGGGGTTTGGCAGCTAGGCAACCGAACCACCGCGCCGGCGCTTCTGTCGTTCAGAGGTGCCCCATGGCAGACCTCGCACGGAAGTTTGCCCCCTCCGGCGTAGTGACCCGCCTCGCCGACACTCAGGAATTTGAATTGGCAGGCAATATCATGCACGGCCTGGCGACGCCACGTCGTGGCGCCCGCCAGGTGGAGGTCTGGTACTCGCGCGTGCGTCCCGACGCCGAAACGCCCATTCACAGTCATTCCAGCGAGGAGGTCATCGTCGTGCTGCGCGGCCGCGGCGAAGCCCGCAGAATTGGCGTGGAGACTGTTACCTTCGAGGCCCCCTGCACCATCATCCTGCCTGCCTTCGAGCTCCACCAGCTCGCCAGCACCGGCCGCGACGAACTGCAAATGGTCGCCGTCATGCCTGCCGGATCAAAAGTCTTCGACGAACGCGGAGTGGAAATGGCGCTCCCCTGGCGAGAATGAACACATTTGGTGATTTGGTGAAGTGTGATTTGGTGAAGTAATCCGAAGCTCTTAGCCTTTAGCTCTTAGCTTTTGGCCTCCGGCTCTTGGCTGATCAGCCAGAAGCATTGCTGAGGCTTTGCGGCTAGAGCGGATTCACCGAAGCTGTGCCCCTTCTGAATTGTCATTCCGAGCCGCGAAGCGGCGAGGAATCTGCTGTGTCAAAGCAG
>JBHGBA010000056.1:0-26140 GCA_041946775.1 Terriglobales bacterium | reverse complement strand
TTGCCGCGAGGAACCTGCTGTTTCCCGAATGCGACCAAAAGCAGGTTCCTCGCTTCGCTCAGAACGACAATCCACTTGGCAGTCACAATACTCTGCGAACCTCAATAAGTTAGAGGGCTACCAGCAGGCAGTACTTACGATACTCCAACTCGGGACTCCGGCCCCGGTCATTTCGGTTCGAACTCGCACCGCAATATTCCATGCGGCGACCATCAGCGGGTGGTGGTAACTTCGCGAAGGGACGCAAGCCACCTCATGACAACATCCGGATAATCTCCCCCAAACTCTTCACCAATTGCCCCCGGCCGTGATGAATGAAGATGCCTACCTGCGCCACCAGCGAGTAAGCAAACGCAAACTGTGCGAGGGCGAACCCCGCAATGGTGAGCTGGCTGACGCTGATAACTCCCACGCCAAATTGTGAAATGGTAAGGAATCCGCAGCCAAACTGCCCAATAGCGATAATCCCTCGGGCGGGAACCGGCATGCGGTTGGGGCGGTATTTGAACGAAATATGCAACAACGGCCAGCCGAACAGCGTCGCCTCTGACTTATATTCAAATCCCCAGCCGTCCCACTTCGGCTTTGCCGGGTACGGAGCACCGCAGTTGGGGCAAAACAGCGCTTGCTCCGAGACGTTGTGGCCACATTGGCGGCAAGGCTTCATCGCGTCCTCCGAACTCAGCGATGAGGTGTTATCGCCGACGAAGGGGGAGCAACGCAAGGCACTTTAGTACCCAGTAGCCAGTTGCCAGTACCGAGTTGTCAGTTGGTAGCTGGTAATAAGCAGATTCCAGCCTGGGCAGCCTGTTCTGACGGCCTTGCGGGCCGCCTTTAGGACAACTCGCGCAGCCGGGTGGCGACGAGCTTCTCGATGTCCGACTCAGTCAGCGGCTGTTGTTTGCCCAGGAGGTGGGTCACGAGCGCGATCTTGGCGAAGTGCTCCACGGTTTCCATCTTCATGTAGGCGCGCAGCAACGACTCGCCGTAGGTCACGACCCCGTGGTTAGCCATCAGGATGGCATTGTGATTGGCCACCAGCGGCTCCAGCGCATCGCCCAGCTCGGCCGTGCCCGGGGTTCCATAGCGCGCCAGCGGAATCGAACCGAGTGACAACACCACTTCCGAAACCAGCGCGTGGTTCAACTCGATACCCGCAGCCGCATACCCAGTCGCGGTGGTCGGGTGTGCATGGACGATTCCCTTCACATCGGGCCGCATGCGGTAGATGAGCAGGTGCATGCCGATTTCGGTGGAGGCGGTACGTCGTCCCGACAGCTTGCGGCCTTGCATGTCCACGACCACCAGATCGTCGGGCTCCATCATGCCTTTGCTCATCCCGGTGGGCGTAGTCAGCACTCGTTCAGTATCGAGCCGCACCGTCAGGTTGCCGTCGGTTGCGGCCACGTACCCCTTCTGGTGCAACAACTTCCCGAACCGGATGATGTCTTCGCGATGCTGTTGTTCGGAATCCATGAACCTTGCGGTGGCGGCCAAGAACAGAAAGACTGCGGCCTTGCGCGGGTAATCGTACCCTATGCAGCGAGAAACAGGCAATGCTATCTGGCGAAGTTTCGATTTGGTGATCTGGTGAAGTTTGTTCCCCGCAACGCGGCCGTACTTCACCAATTCCGACTTCACCAAATCACCAAATGACATAATTCTCTCGTGCTCGTCTCCGAATTCGACTACCACCTGCCGGAAGAGCTGATTGCCCAGGAGCCGCTGCCGGACCGCGCGGCTTCCCGCATGTTGCACCTCGACCGCCGCAGCGGACACTTCGAAAACCGCATGTTTCGCGAATTCCCCGACCTGCTCCGCCCCGACGACCTGGTGGTATTCAACAACACGCGCGTGTTCCCGGCGCGGCTTTATGGACGCCGCAGCGGACTCAAGGCACAGAAGATCAGCCCACGAAATCCCGCCGCACGCGATTTCCTGAAAGGCAAAGTCGAGGTAATGCTCACCCGCGAGCTTTCCGCCGACCCGCCGGAGTGGCAAGCACTGGTGCATCCAGGACGCAAAATCGGCGTCGGCGAGCATATCTATTTCGGTGACGGCGACCTACAGGCGGAAGTAATCGCGCGCGGCGCGTTTGGCGAGCGCCGCCTGCGGTTTGCGCCAGTACAGGATTTCTTTGCCGTGGTCGAGCGGCTCGGGCACGTGCCGTTGCCTCCCTACATCGCGCGCAGTGACCGCCCCGAAGATCGCGAACGTTACCAAACTGTGTATGCGCGCGAGCGAGGCTCGGTCGCGGCGCCCACCGCCGGCCTGCACTTCACGCCTGAAATTTTCGAGCGGCTGCGCGCGCGGGGTATTGAGACCGCGGAGACCACATTGCACGTCGGACTTGGCACCTTCCAGCCGATCCATGCGGAGCGCGTGGAAGAACACCGCATGCACACCGAGCGCTGCCACATTGACGAACGCACAGCGGCGCAGATCAATGCTGCACTCGCCGCAGGCCGTCGTGTGGTTGCCATCGGCACTACCACCGTGCGTACCCTGGAGTACGCCGCTTCACTCACGCCGGGCGGCACGGTTCGCGGCGGCAGCGGCGAAGCCGGCATCTTCATCTACCCTGGCTTCCAGTTCCGCGTCATCGGCGCCCTGCTGACCAACTTTCACCTGCCTAAGTCCACCCTGCTGATGCTGGTCAGCGCCTTCGCCGGACGCGAACACGTGCTGGCCGCCTACCAGCACGCTGTCCGCGAACGCTACCGGTTTTTCTCTTACGGCGATTGTATGTTTATCGAGTGAGCACGTTAGTGTCCTACCCTATGCGCCAAAAGCAGGCGCAGAGGGTGGGGCACCGGAGTTATTCGGTGCCCAGCTTATTCCTGCTAAACTTTTTCCGTTGGCCACCAAAAAGAAATCTTCGTCAAAGAAGCTGTTCGAAGGCGAAGCCGCGCAGACCATTGCGCCGGCTACGACAGGGCCTGCGAAGAAGAGCAAGCCGGGGCTGTCCGCGACAACGACTGCGCGTCCGCTCGGTGACAAACCACCAATCTTCCTGTTGGATGCCATGTCCTTCATCTTCCGCGCCTACCACGCCATGGCGCGGCAGAAGGGCATGTCCACGCGCACCGGCATCCCGACGGCGGCGACCTACGTTTTCGTGAACATGTTGCGCAAGCTGCGCGAGGACTTCCACCCGCAGTACCTCGCCGCCGTCTTTGACGTGGCCGCGCCGACGTTTCGCGACCAGCAGGCGGGCGAGATTACCTCCGTTCGTAAGTTCGACATCAAGACCCAGACCTTCCAGGAGGTCGCCTACGGCGGCTACAAAGCGAATCGCAAGGAGATGCCGGGCGACCTGGCGCAGCAATTGCCTTACATTCGGCGGTCACTGCAGGCGTACCGCATCCCCATTCTCGAAATGCCGGGTTACGAGGCCGACGATGTCATTGGGACGCTCGCCTGCCAAGCCGCTGAGCAGGGCTGCCCGGTGTACGTGGTGTCCAGCGACAAGGACATGCTGCAACTGGTCAATGAGCGCATCTGCGTCCTGAACCCGCCCAAGGACAACCTGGTCTGCGACCGCGCCAAGGTGGAGGAAATCCTGGGCGTACCGCCGGAACGCGTGGTAGACGTGATGGCCCTGCGAGGCGACACCATTGACAACATCCCGGGGGCGCCCGGGATCGGCGACAAGGGCTCGGTCGAGTTGATTCGCCAGTTCGGCTCGGTGGAGGCCGCCCTTGACCACGCCGAAGAGGTGCAGAAGAAGACTTATCGCGAGTCGCTGCTGAACAACCGCGACACGGTGCTGTTCAGCAAGCAGATGGCGACCATTGACACGCACGTGCCGGTCACGCTCGATGTGGAGGCCATGCGTGTCCACGAGCCGGATGCCGAGGCGGCGCGTGCGCTCTTCACTGAACTGGAATTCACGTCGCTGCTCAAAGACTTTCTCCCTTCGCTGGAGGTCAGCGCCACCGACTATCGCGAGGCGCAGTCGGCAGCAGATGTGGATGCGGTTCTGGCGGCGGTCGGCAAAGACGGCGTGTTGGCCGTAGCGTTTGAGGCTCCGCAACCTGCGCCGGCAACAACAGTAGAAGGAGGCGCTGAAGCTGACGAACTCGTTGATTCCGAAGACCAGCTCACGCTGACCGGCACTGCTGTGGCTGCGCAGCCTTCAGCAACGGTGCGTCTGGATCGCCTGGCTATTGCCGCGCGATCCGGTGCAGCCCTCACTGTCGCCCTCGACAGCGGCGCCGGCGGGCGGCTGAAATCGGCACTTGCTGATCCCGCCGTGCCCAAGGCGGTGCACGACTACAAGTCCCTCATGCACCGCTTGCGTGACGATGGCCGCGGAGTCGAACTGGCCGGGGTGCGCGATGAGCCGGCACTGTACTCGTATCTGCTCGATCCGACGTACTCGTCGCACACATTGCCGGAAATCGCGTTGCGCCGCTTCAACCTGAAGCTTTCCGGCGGTCTGGCCGAGGCGGCCGACATTACCGGGCGGGTCGCGTCGGCGCTGCGCCTCGAGGTCGAAGCCGCCGGACTGCTGCGCGTGTATCAGGACATAGACCTGCCGCTCGTGCCCGTACTGGCGCGCATGGAACAAGCGGGCGTGAAGATTGACTGCCAGGTGCTGGCCGAGATGTCGCAGCGACTCGAGCGCGAGTGCGAGCTGAAGACGCGTGAAATCTGGCAGCACGCGGGCAAGGAGTTCAACATCAACTCGCCCCGGCAACTTGCCGCCGCGTTGTTCGAAGACTTGGGGCTGCCCAAGCCGGTGAAGTACGGCAAAGGGCGCACGGTTTCCACCGCGGTTGACGTCCTCGAAGGACTCGCCACCCAGCACGAAGTCCCGCGCATGGTGCTGGAATACCGGCAGCTCGCGAAACTGAAATCAACCTATGTTGATGCGCTGCCGGCGCTGCTCAACCAGTGCACCCAACGCCTGCACACGACCTTCGACCAGACCAACACCGCGACGGGACGGCTGTCGTCGAAGAACCCAAATTTGCAGAACATCCCGATCCGCACGGAGCTGGGACGCGAAATCCGCGCCGCCTTTATCGCCGAGCCGGGACACGTGCTGCTCTCGGCTGATTATTCGCAAGTTGAACTTAGGCTGCTGGCGCACTTCTCGGGTGATCCGCTGCTCATCGAGGCCTTCCGTCGCGGCGACGACATTCACACCCTGACCGCATCGCAGGTGTTCGGCGTCCCGCCTCTGATGGTCACCCCCGAGCACCGCCGCCGCGCCAAGGCGATCAATTTCGGCATCCCCTACGGCCTGTCGCCATTCGGGCTGGCGCAGCAATTGGGCATCGACAAAGGCGAGGCGAAGCAGTTCATCGACGCCTACTTCGACCGCTACAAGGGCGTGCGCGCCTGGCTTGATGCCACCATGGAAGAAGCGCGTCGGACGCAGAAAGTCCAGACACTGTTTGGGCGCGTGCGCCCCATCCCGGATATCAATTCCAAGAATTTCAACCTGCGCGGCTTCGCCGAACGCACCGCGGTCAACACGCCGCTGCAAGGCACCGCGGCCGACCTGATCAAGCTCGCCATGATTCGCCTGGACCGCGAAATCACGGCGCGGCGGCTGCGTTCGCGCATGACGCTTCAGGTGCATGACGAACTCGTCTTCGAAGTGCCCGAAGATGAGATCGAGACCATGCGCGCACTCGTTCGCGAGCAGATGGAAAACGTCTATAAGCTCCGCGTTCCGCTGCTGGTGGAAATTGGCGTCGGTCCCAACTGGCGTGATCTCAATTAAGGCGAAGTAGCGCCGTCGTGCCGGCGGCGGGCCCTGTTTCCGTTTCGGCCATCCTATTCGGGACCGCCGGCTGGCCGACTCACTGGCGATCTAACGCAAGGTCCTTTGGCTCGCGCGAAAAGCGCGCGCTCGCTCCGGATGACACCATCTGGATTTCGCGCTTGAGATCCCCACCGCATCACCGCTTCACAAGAAAGTAGTTCGACAGGAGCCGCCGCCGGGACGGCGGCGCTACTTCGCCGGTCTGTTCGCCAGTTCGTCAGTTCACCAGTTCGCCAGTTGTGCGATGTAACATTGCACTGATGGTTCCTTCCCCACTGACGCACACCAGCGCCCGTGCGCTCGAATACGACGCGCTGCGCGACCTGCTACGCGGCTATACGCAGTCGTCGCTTGGGCAGGCGCGGCTCAACCAGCTTGCGCCTTCCACCGACCGCGCCTGGATCGAGCGCCAGCAGCAGCTCGCCGCCGAAATCCGCGAGTACCTGCGCGCCGGCGGCCGTTTCGATTTCGCCGGCCTGCTCGATCCCACGCGCATGGTGGAGAAGGCGCGCATTGAAGGCGCGGCGCTCGAGCCGGCGGAAATCCGCGACGTCATTACCGTGGTGGACCGCGCCGCCGAGTGGCTGGAGATCGCGCTGCATCCGCCGAGCAACCTGCGTGTGGCCGATGACCGCGGAGCCGACGAAGGCTCCGGCTCGCCCTGGCCCGCGGTAGCCGCGCTGTCATCCGCCATCATTGACTTCACTCCGCTGCTGCGGCAGTTCCGCGGCAAGATCCTGCCCGACGGCACGCTCGACGACCGCGCCTCGCCCGAGCTGGCGCACATCCGCCGCGAAATTGAGCGCCAGAAGCGGCTCATCCAGGAATCGCTGAACGCCTACGTGCGCCGCCTGGCCGATGTCGGCGCCGCACAGGAAGAACTCGTGACCATCCGCGGCGAGCGCTTCGTGATCCCCATCAAGGCCGAGCAGAAGCGGCGTGTGAATGGCGTGGTTCACGGTGTCAGCTCCAGCGGGCAAACGGTGTTTATCGAGCCGCTGGAGACCATCGAGCAGAACAATGACCTCGTCAAGCTGCTCGAAGACGAACAGGCGGAAATTCATCGCATCCTGCTGGAAATGACACGGCGGGTATCCGAGTTGGGCGGCGCGATCACCGCCGCTGCCGATGCGCTGGCCGAACTCGAATTGCAGTTCGCCAAGGCACGCTTCGCGCAGGATTACGAGTGCGTCCCAGCAAAGGTGAGCGATGGAGGATTGTTTTTGCACAACTCGCGCCATCCCCTGCTGGAACGCAACCTGCGCGCCCGCCACGGGCATATTGTGCCTATCTCCGTGGAGTTGGACGCCATGGGGTCCGCCTCCGAGGCCGGCGCCAGACGCCGGGGACTGATCATCACCGGCCCCAATACTGGCGGCAAAACCGTTACGCTGAAGACCATCGGGCTGCTGGTGCTGATGGCGCAATCCGGAGTGCCCGTGCCTGCCGAGCGCGCTGAGCTGCCGATTTGCGACGCCGTACTGGCCGATATCGGCGACTACCAGTCCATCGAGCAGAACCTTTCGACGTTTTCGGCGCACATCACCAACATTGACCGCATCTCGCGCACCGCGACCGCCGAGTCGCTTGTGTTGCTAGACGAACTCGGCTCCGCGACCGATCCCGAAGAAGGCGCGGCTCTGGCCGTTGCCATTGCCGATCACTTCCACCGCATCGGCGCACTGACGGTAATTTCCACTCACCACACTTCCCTAAAGGTCTATGCCACGAACACGCCGGGCGTGGTGAATGCTGCCGTCGGTTTTGACGAGCGCACGCTGCAGCCCACGTATGAGCTGAAAGTCGGCGTGCCGGGCGCGTCGGCGGGCATCAACATCGCACAACGCCTCGGACTCAACCCGCAGATTATCGAACTGGCGCGCGCGCGGCTGGGCACGCAGGCGCAGGACGTCAGCCAATTCCTCGACCGCCTGCATGGCGAACTGCGCGAGGCCGAACAGCAACGTCTGCGTCTGGAGCAGCAGGAGCAGGAACTGGCGTGCGAGCGCAACCGGCTGGCCGCCGAGGGCCGCAAAGAGCAGCGGCAGAAAGTGCGCGAGATGGAGCAGAAGCTGGAAAGCCTGCTGAAGGACTTCGAATTCCACGCGCGCGAGGCAGTCAGCGCCGTGCAGGACCGCGCCGCCGCGCAAAAGGTCTCAAAGGAAGCGGAGCGGCGCATTGCCAAGCTGAGGCGCGAATTCAAGGAGCAGTTCAATCAGGCAGTCGTGGCGCACGCCACCGGCGCCGACCGCGGCGACGAAGCCGCGCAGCCGCACGTCGTGCGCCACGTTGCGCTGGGCGACACCGTTCGCCTGAAATCCCTCGGCCGCACCGGCTCGATTACGCGTCACTTCGACGACGACTCGTTTGAAGTGCAGGTAGGCCCGATGAAGATGAAAATCGCGCGCGACGACATCGCCGACGTTATTGGCCGCGCCGCCGATTCGCCCGTCCGGGCCGCGCGCGCGAAAGGCATCAACGTTTCACTGGCGCGTGAGGACACCAGCGCCCCAGCCGAAATCAACGTCATCGGCCGCACGGTGGACGACGCCACTCGCGAAGTTGAAAAATTCCTCGATCGCGCGTTTCTGGCGGGCTTGTCCCGCGTGCGCATCGTGCACGGCAGCGGGATGGGGATTCTCAGGAAGGCGCTGCGTCAGTATCTGCAAAACCATCCGCAGGTGGCTACCGTAACCGAGCCGCCGCAGAACGAAGGCGGCGCCGGCGCTACGGTAGTCGAACTCAGGACCTAGAATCTCTGCGCTGACCTCTGCGCCCTCTGCACTGAAAATTTCATCGTTCTGGCACACAACACACGTGACCGGGCGCCAGCCGCGCCGCGGCGGCTGAATTTAGCCCCGGGGCGCCAGCCCTGGGTGAGCGTGCACAGCGGGTGCCGAGCCCCGCAGGGGCGACTGAAGCTGCCGCACCAAATTCATGTTTGCGGGGATTCGCTCCCATGTGCGACTGCGGTAAAGCCGTTCTTCGGGTCAGCAGCACGGCGGCCGCAATTCCTCGTCTATCTCACGCGACATTCGCCGTCCGGTCACCAGGCGAATCACGACTGCGGCCATCCCTACCGCCGCGACGGCAATTCCCGCCGATGCCCAGTTAATCAGGGAGAGAACGTCGGCTTCCATAGTTCCTATGCTGCCTTCCGCGGGAGCCCGCCTTCCGGTGTCTCTATCACGCCCGACTCAGTCGGTTTTACCTGGGTGAGAAATGCTTGCAGCTTTTCGAGCGCGACCTTCTCCTCTTCCAGGTTCTGCCGCAGCAGCTCGGCCGAGTTGTGCGCACCCAGTTCCTGCGCCAGCACGATCATGCTTTCGTACGCGCTGATCTCGTAGCGCTCGGTCTTGATCGCCGCGCCGACGTTGATGAAGTCGAGCAGCCCGGACACGGAATGCTGCTTCATCGTCATGTGCCTCTCTTCCTTGGGCCCTGTCAATGCCTTTGTACTCGCCTTGTCCGGGCGTCTCGCCCAGCTCGCGGAAGATGTTCACCAGGCGCTGCGCTTGCCTCTCGGTCTCGTGGCGGTGCTGCTGGAACACATCGCGCAGCAGTTCGCTGTGCGACTCGCGCGCCAGCTCACCGAGGACGTGGGCTAGCTTGATTTCCGCGTTCAGCATGTCCCGCAGCTCATGAACAAACAGGACCCATGCGGTTTTCATGAATGGCTGCTCCAGCAAAAGGCGAGGTCATTGGCCTGTCAGATACTGATGCGCGGACGTTGGTACGCGCAAAAAGAGTGGCTGGCTGCCGGCGGCGTTGCTTGCCCTAAATGACGGAAATCACGGCTCACGCAGCCTCTCACGCCAGATTACTTGCGGACACGGGTGTTCGTTTGGGTTCCACACCGAAGTACCTGCCCGGCGCTGACCAACTCTGGGCTACAATCCGGCGAGTAGCGGCATCAGAGCTTTGCGTATTGAGGAGCTACGTGACGCGGCGGGCATATATCGCAATTGCAGTCCTGATCGTACTAGTGCTGGGCAGCAACGATGGCTGGGCGCGGCGCCGGCCCAACTCGCGCCACAACCAGCGTACTCACCGCAAGCACCGCCGCCACCTGCGCCGAGTCGTGTGGAGCCCGCTCTTCCCCGGCTCGCACGAGATGCTGGTCCGGCAGAACGAAATGCTCGACCTGCTCGAGCTGCCCCGCATTGCCAACGACCGGGAGCTCATGCAGCTGGTTGCGCAGGAGGAGCTGGTTGAAGTCGAGAGTAGCGAGGAGTTGGTCGTAGCTCCCAATCTCAAACCGAATCGCCGCTACTGCCGCCTTTGGACCCGCGACTTTCTGGAAGACCTCAGTGAGGCGTACTACAAGGAGTTCGGCAAGCCCATCGTCGTAACCTCGCTGGTGCGCACCGCCGAACAGCAGAGAAAGCTGCGCCGCCGTAACCGCAACGCCGCACCCCATGCCGGCGACACGGTTTCCACTCACCTGACTGGGGTAACGGCGGACATCCTCAAGCGCGGCATGACCCGCAAACAGCACTCCTGGCTCGAGCAGTACCTGATGCCGCTGAAGCAAGCCGGCTACATCGAGCCCATCGAGGAGCGCCGCCAGCCAGTCTTCCACATTGTGGTGTTCAACTCCTACAGCGAGGACCGCGAATCTGAGGACGACGATGCGCCGCAACCCCCCGATCCGCTGACCATCGCGCACGGCATAACGAACTGATCGGGCCGCCTTTTCAACATTAAACTTTCGTTTTTCACAGCTTCTCCACACCCGGCGGGAGGTTTGGGCTTCTCACCCGTTCTCCGGCCTAGCAAACTGGTGTGCGATGGCCAGTTCCGGCGATTTCGCGCACACAGTCAAGCACCAGGCCGACATCGTCCGCATCGTGGGCGAGTACGTGAAGTTGCGCAAAGCTGGTGGCCAGAACTGGGTGGGGTTGTGCCCCTTTCACCAAGAGAAGACAGGCTCGTTCTCGGTCCACCAGACGCGCCAGTTTTATCACTGCTTCGGCTGCGGCGAGTCGGGCGACGTATTCAAGTTCATCCAGAAGATTGAGAACATCACCTTCTTGGAATCGGTGCGCTTCATCGCCGCTAAGCTCGGCATCACCATCCCGAAAACCACCTTCAACAGCGAGGCGGAGGCGAAAGAGGCCCGCTTGCGCGGCGCGCTGCTCGACATTCACGAGCGCGCGTGTGTGTGGTTCCAGGAGCAATTACGGCGGCCAGAAGCAGCGCATGCGCGCGAGTATCTTGCCGGGCGCGGATTGAATGAGCACATTATCGCGCAGTTTCGCATCGGCTACGCGCCCGATTCCGGCTTCCTGCTGCGCGACGCGCTACGCCGGGAATTCTCGGAAGAGTTGCTGAGAGCGAGTGGATTGTTTTCGTGGAAGGAAACGGTTCCTGCACCGCCTTCACCGACTGAAGACCCGGAGCACGCCACGGAAAACGGAAAACGGAAAACGGAAAACGACGCCTACTACGCCAGATTCCGCAATCGCGTGATGTTTCCCATCTGCAACGAGAGTGGACGCATAATCGCCTTCACCGGGCGCACGCTGGCGCGCGACGAAAAGCACGGCCCCAAGTATCTCAACTCGCCCGAGACACCCATCTACTCCAAGTCGCACGTGCTATTCAATCTGCACAAAGCAAAAGACGAAATCCGCAAGCGCGAATACGCCATTCTCGTCGAAGGCCAGATGGATTGCATCTCGGTGTACGCCGCCGGCATACCCAACGTGATTGCCTCGTCGGGCACCGCGTTCACCGAAGCGCAGGCGCGACTGCTGGCACGATACAGCAAGAACATTGTGGTGAACTTCGATCCCGACGCCGCCGGCGCCGCCGCCGCCGAGCGTTCGCTCGCTTTGTTGGTGGAGCAGGAATTTCAGATCAAAGTCATGACGCTCGAGGAGGGCTACGACCCCGACCTGTTCATCCGCGCAAAGGGACTGGACGAGTACGTTGCGGTGCTGAGGCGCGCGCCCAAGTATTTCGACTACCTCATCGAGCGTGCACGTGCGCGGTTTCCCCGCACGCCGGAAGGCAAGGACAAGGCCGTCAGGTTCCTGCTGCCGTTCGTGCAACGCGTCCCCAGCCGCATTGCGCGGGACGAGTTGGCCAACGAAATCGCGCAGAAGCTGGGCATTGATTCGGCGGTGTTGCGGCAGGAGTTGAAGCACGCCGCAGTGGCCCGTGGCGCGGTGCAAAATCGCATCCCTGTCGCGCCGGTCACGCTCGCCGAGCGTATCCTGGTGCGCGCGCTCGCTTCGCAGACGGAAATGCTGGCCGGCGATTCGGAATCGGCCCGCGACGGCTCCGACGGCCTGTTTGATCCCGCGCAGGAAGCGCGGCTGGTCTTTGCCTCGGAGCGGCTGCATGAAGGACTGGCCTGCGAGCCGCTCGTCGAAGCGCTGCTGAAGGCCGATGGCTCTGATCCCATGTCGTTGCCCCTGGCCGATTCCGATCGCAACCTGCTGGCCGACATCCTCATGCACGAGCATGAACAGCTCACTCCGGAGCTGTTGGAGAGCTCGGTTCACGCCCTGCGGCACAAAAAGCAACTCGCGCTCCGCGACAGTGAATTGCGGGCCAGGATCGCCGACGCCGAACGCCGCCAGGACATGACGGAGTTGCTGCGCCTGAAGCAGGAGAAACTTGAGCTGGACCGAACGCTGGCCGTTGGACGCTGAGCTGTCCCGTTGATTGGTGCCTAAATTGCTCAGGGGGCGCGACTTAGAATCCTCCGAACACCGCGTTTTTAAGCCTAAACGCCGAAACCAACCCCCGGTCTGGGCCATCTAAGTTACAGAAGCGGTTCACGTTTGGGAGAGAGATTGGTCGGCGGTTCGCATTTAGCTCTCGGGCGGAGTACCGGTGTGTGCTAAAATTCTGAAGCTTCGGCGCTTGCACCGATCCCAAATATCGCTATCCTGCCGCAACAGAGGGGCGACGCCGTCCTCCTCGAGGACGCCGCTGACGAGGTATTGCCACATTGGCTCTTGACGACAAGTATGACGACATCAAAAAGCTGATCGATACCGGCAAGGAGAAGGGGTATCTGACTTACAGCGAGGTCAATGACTTGCTGCCGCATGACGTCCATTCCCCCGAAGATATCGAAGACTTGCTCACCACGATCGGCACCCAGGGCATTGACGTCCTGGAAGGTCCCGCCAAACTGCCTTCCTCCGTCCTGGAGAAGAAATTTGACCAGGAGATCGAGGCGGGTGAGGACGTTGAACTCGATCTCACTCCCGGCGCATTGGAGAAGACTAACGACCCGGTGCGCATGTATCTGCGCGAGATGGGCACGGTGCCGCTGCTCACTCGCGAAGGCGAAGTGGAAATTGCGAAGCGCATCGAGCGCGGCCAGTTGCGCGTGCTCAAGGCGCTGTCGCGTTCGCCGATTGTCATCCGCGAAATCCTTGCCACTGGCGAGGACTTGAAGAAGGGCCTGCGCTCCATCCGCGAAGTCGTCATCTTCGACGAGGAAGAAATCACCGAGGAAATCCTTCAGAACCGCCTGAAGGACATCACCGGCAAGATTGACGAGCTCGGCAAGCACTACCGCAAGTCCATCCAGTTGCAGGACAAGCTCGCCGGCATTCCGGCAAAGGACAAGAAGCGCGCGCGCGAATACCGCAGAACGCGCTGGGCGCTGGGCCGCGAGGTGGTTGCCATCTCCAGGATCATCCGCACGCTCGGCTTCACCAACCGCGAGCGCGACCGGTTGATCGAGCGGGTCAACAAGACCGTTGACCAGATGCGTGCGCTCGACCGCCAGGCCAACAACCTGGATAAGAAGATTGAAGCCAGCCGCAACGAGGACCAGAAGAAGGAATGGCGCCGCCAGGCGCGCCAGATCCGCGCTGACCTGGAGAAGCTGGAAAGCGAGACCGGCGTCAACTTCCCGGAGTTGAAGCGCACGCAGCGCGACATCATCCAGGGCGACATGGACGCCTCGCAGGCCAAGCGAGAGTTGATCGAGGCCAACCTGCGATTGGTCGTTTCGATCGCCAAGAAGTACACCAACCGCGGCTTGCAGTTCCTCGACCTGATCCAGGAAGGCAACATCGGCCTGATGAAGGCGGTGGACAAGTTCGAATACCGCCGCGGCTACAAGTTCTCGACGTACGCGACGTGGTGGATCCGGCAGGCGATTACGCGTGCGATTGCCGATCAGGCGCGCACCATTCGCATCCCGGTGCACATGATTGAGACGATCAACAAGCTGATCCGCACTTCGCGCCAACTGGTGCAGGAACTGGGACGCGAGCCTACGTCGGAAGAGATCGCCAAACGCATGGACATTCCCGTGGCAAAGGTGCGCAAGGTGCTGAAGATCGCGCAAGAGCCGATCTCGCTGGAAACGCCCATCGGCGAAGAGGAAGACTCGCACCTGGGCGACTTCATCGAGGACCGCGCCGTGGTCTCGCCGGCCGAGGCGGTCATCAATGTGAACCTGAAAGAGCAGACGGCGCAGGTGCTGCGTACCTTGACGGCGCGCGAAGAGAAGGTCATCAAGATGCGCTTCGGCCTGGAAGACGGCTCCGAGCACACCTTGGAAGAAGTGGGCCAGTCGTTCGCTGTCACCCGCGAGCGCATCCGCCAGATAGAGGCCAAGGCGCTGCGCAAGCTGCGGCATCCGTCGCGCTCCCGCAAGCTGCGCGCGTTCATGGACGGGGTGCACGATTAAGCCGCAACTAGCAGCAAGCAACTAGCAACTAGCAGGAAGCCATGATTGGTGGCCCGCGGTTGTTGCTAGTTGCCGGTTGCTAGTTGCCTTGCTGCTAGCTGCTTGCTGTTTGTAATTCAGCTCACATTTCCTCGTCCATCCACACAATTGCTGCTATTCCAACAGCTTTTCCACAGGAAAGCTGCGCTTTCGCCTTGTTTTCGTCTTTTCAGAACAACAATTGAAGCGCACATTGGCGGGCATTCGAGCGGTTGTGTGCAGGCGTTCGCCCGCACATCCCAGCGAAGGCGATGCAAAGCTGCCGGCGGGAACGAAGAAGCCGCCTGTGGCCACTAACCAGGGCCAGGCTGCGCCGTGCGCGGCCGCATCGGTACCCATGCCTTCCGGGCGTGCGAGGGCCGGACTCTCTTAACCAGCGGTGACGCAAGCACGATCAGGGCTGGCGGGCACGCCGTTTGCGGAGGCGGCGTGCAGCACTGCGCAAAGGGAGGGCGCAACGGTGGACCGCGGCAGGCCCGGCGTGTTCGCGCTAATACTCCCCGGCCCGAAGGCAGCGCACCTGAACACATGACCGTCCCCTAGCCGCGCGGCTTGGCTCACACCCAGGCCGCGCGTTCGTGTTTAAGAGCTAACCACGGATTCACACGGGACCAGGAAGTGATAACGCCGCCGTCCCGGCGGCTCTGTGTCCCCTGTGTCCTCTGTGGTTTGAGCTTGCCGCGCTTTCCACAGATTTCTTTGCTCTCCATAGCTTTCACACAGCCTGCGCTCTTGTGGTTCTGCACCAGACAGGTAGCATAGGACTGTGAAATGTCTGAATCCAAATAGGATTCAGTCGCAGAGGCTGGAGGGAAAATGGACAGATTTGCGGCACGTCCAATTACGAGAGTGGTGGAGCGACTTCCGCTGAAGAAGCTTTCATCCACCCAAGCGTTCCTCCTGGTTGTGGCGATTCTCGGTCTTGTCTGCGCGATCATTGCGATCGTAGTTCGTGTGTCCGCGTACCAAGCTGCGGTTGTCGTTCTGTTTTGTTTCCTCCTATTCGCAGTTTCGCGGCCGTACTGCAAGGAAAAATAGTTTCACCTCCGTTTTCCACTCCCGTTAAACAGCTTTATCACGAGTTTTGATGCGTTTTTTGGGGAAGACCCTCGCTTTGCTGTTCTTTGGTTTGAAGATATCGGGCAGACTAATGTCTCGCTCACATGGCTACCACACCTCACAGCGTCGAAAGCATTCTTCCGGTCAACGTCGAAGCCGAGCGCTCCATCCTCGGCGCCATCCTGCTGGACAACTTCTGCTACACGCAGGCCGCGACGCTGCTCAACCCCGACGATTTCTCGCTCGACGCCCACCGCCGCATCTACCGCCACATGCAGACCCTGCACGAGAGCGGCCGCCCGGTGGACTACGTTACGCTAACCGAGGAGCTCACGCGCCACAAGGACCTCGAAGCCATCGGTGGCGTCGCCTATCTGACGTCGCTCACCGACGGCCTGCCGCGCGTGCAGAACATCGAGCATTACATCAAGATCGTGCGCGACAAGGCGCTGCTGCGTGGCATCATCCACGCCTCCAATCAGGCGATCCAGGCCGCCATCGCGCAGACCGAAAACGCCGACGACGTGCTTGCCAGCGCCGAATCCAGCCTGATGCAACTGGCGCAGAGCCGCACCGGCAGCCAGTTGATGCCCATCGCCGACATCTACCGCCAGGAAATCGTGGACCTGAAAAAGCTCTACGAGATGGGCAAGGACATCACCGGGCTGCGCACCTACTTCGACGAACTGGACAAGCTGACCAGCGGCCTCCAGCCCGCCGACCTGGTGATCGTCGCCGCCCGCCCCTCGATGGGCAAAACGGCGTTCGCCATGAACATCGCGGAAAACGCCGCGGTGCTCGGCAAGAAAGTCGTAGCCGTGTTCTCGCTGGAAATGTCGAAGAAGGCGTTGCTGCTGCGCCTGCTCTGCTCGCAGGCCAACGTGGACGCGCACAAGATGCGCAGCGGCTTCATCGGCCGGGCCGACTACGAGAAGCTGCGCGAAGCCCTGGCCCGGCTGGCCGAGTCCGAGTTGTTTATTGACGACACGCCGGCGATCTCGGTGAGCGAACTGCGCGCCAAGGCGCAACGCCTGCGCCACCAGAAGGGCCGGCTGGACCTGATCGTCGTTGACTATCTGCAACTGATGTCGGGCACGCCGCTCGGCTCCGGCCGCCGCTACGAGAACCGTACCCAGGAAGTGTCGGCCATCTCGCGTGGACTGAAGATGGTAGCCAAAGAAATGAACGTGCCGCTGGTCGCGCTCTCACAGTTGAGCCGCGCCCCGGAGAGCCGGAGCGGCGACCACCGCCCGCAACTTTCGGACCTCCGCGAATCCGGCTCCATCGAGCAGGACGCCGATGTGGTGGCATTCATCTTCCGCCCCGAGTATTACGAGCACGACCCCGACAAGAAACAGGAACTGGAAGAACAGGGCGCCGAGATCATTGTCGCCAAGCAGCGCAACGGCCCCACCGGCAAGATTCACCTGCGCTTCAATAAGGGCGCCACGCGGTTCGAGAACATCACCGGTTACGACGACCAGGCGCCGCCGCCCGGCCCGGCGGATTTCGACGTGTAACTGCGACGCCCCCACCCTGTCGCTCCAAAATCAGTCGCGACAAGGGTGGGGCAACCTCGGCGCGCTCTGCCGTTAGCTTTTTTCAAGCTCCATGCTGGATATAGAATCAACTCTTGGCTACTCCCACCACATCGCAGCGCGTGATGCGGCCCACCTGGGTCGAGGTAAACCTTACTGCGCTGCGCCATAACTTCCGCGTGTTGCAAGAACGCGTCGCTCCGAAGGCGACGGTCTGCTGCGTCGTTAAGGCAGACGCCTACGGTCACGGCGCCATCGAATGTGCACGTGCCCTGGAGGAAGCCGGCGCAACCTGGTTCGCCGTTACTTCCACCGAAGAGGGCATTGCCCTGCGCAAGGCGGGCATCAACGGACGCATCCTGCTGCTCACCGGCTTCTGGCGAGGCGACGAGGACGAAGCCGTGCTCCACGACCTCACTCCCGCGGTCTGGGCATGGTGGCAGATCGAGGCGCTGGAGAAGGCCTTCGCCGAACTCGGCTGGCGCGTACACGGCAAAATTCCCGTCCACCTGAAGATTGATACCGGCATGTCGCGCCTGGGGCTGCAACCGAAAGACCTGCCGCAGTTCCTCGACTCGCTGCACCGTGCGCGCCGTGTGCGACTGGAGGGTGTCTTCAGCCACCTTGCCGAAAGCGAAGTGGTGGATGCGCCTAGTGTGGACGAGCAGATCGCTCGCTTTGACCAGTGCCTCGCCGAAATCCGTGCCGCCGGGCAGCAACCCGCCTTCGTGCACATCGCCAACACCGCCGCCGTCATCAACCGCGAAAGCTCCTGGTACAACATGGTGCGGCCGGGGCTGGCGTTGTACGGCTACTATCTGCCGCCGGTTTCCTGTGGCGACGGCCAGCGCGTCGGCGGGCACGAACTCCCGGTCGAACCCGTGTTGTCGTGGCGCACGCGCATCATCGCCATGAAAGACGTCCCTGCCGGCGCCGCCATCGGTTACGGTGGCGCTTACGTCACGCCCGCGGCGGCGTGCATCGCCATTCTCGCCGTGGGTTACGCCGATGGGCTCAGCCGCCTGCTGTCCTCGCGCGGTCGCGTGATCGTGCGCGACACCTACGCGCCGATCATCGGCAACGTCGCCATGGACTTGACCACCGTGGACATCACCGGCATTCCCGGCGTGCGCATCGGTGACGAAGTCACCATCATCGGCTCCACGGCCCAATGCACTATCTCTGCCTGGGAACACGCCGAGCTGTCCGCCAGCATCCCGTACGAAGTGCTGTGCTCGATTGGCCGGCGGGTGCCGAGGGTGTATGTGGAGTAACCAGCAACCGGCTAGCAGCTAAAACGCCTCACTGCCCATGTTCGATGATCTTTTCGACGCGGTTTCCTGCCTCTGGTCGTGGCGATGGCCCGAAGCAGTCGGCCAGATACCCGAAGTCGAAGTGGAGCGCATTCAGCACAACCAGGGTGGCGACACCTGCCGTTTGGCTGTCGCTTACAAGTTTTCTTTAGGCGCAGACGGCCCGTACACCGGTGAGTCGTTTTGGACTCCCGCGTTCTTTGTGAACCGACGAGTCATCGCCGCGCGATATAAATTCCATATCGGCCAGCCCGTGGTAGTACGGTACCGGCCTGACGATCCCAGCGTAAACAAGCTGGACCGTCGCATGTGGCAGAATCTGTGACGAGAACGCTGCCTTTGCTTGTTGCGATTTCGACTGCTCGCTGCTCGTTGCTGGCCGCTTGCTGCTTGTTGCTATCCTTTTCCGTTCCCTGCACCTCAATTGCTGCTCGCTCCGGCGCCCTGCTATATTCCGACTCAAGAAAACGCTATGCGCAAACGCTACCAGCGTTGGATGCATAACTGGGAATACCGTCTCACCACGCGGGACACCAACCGCGTGGTGCGTCCGCTGGACTATGGCCTCGATTGGACGCGCAACTGGCCGTTCGCAGACGGGCTGCCCGCAGGCGCCAGTGGAAACGGCGTGCCCCCCGCCGAGTGCTTCCTGCGCGAGTTGAACCAGCGCATTCTCGCTGATTCCGACAAGTTCTTCGCCTACGAGACGCCGCGCGATTTCTGCCTCGAACGCGACCAACAGGCCCAGTGGCTGCGGTTCACCTCCGCCGTCGAGACGCGCTATGCGTGCAACAACCTGGTCAACGCGCGCTGGTTTCCGGCGCGTGGCCGCCGGGCGATGGTCGTAATGCCCCAGTGGAACGCCGATGCTGACAGTCACAACGGCCTGTGCCGCATTTTCCAGTTCCTCGGCATCGCGTCCTTGCGCCTGAGCATGCCCTATCACGATACGCGCAAGCCGGCGGAGACCGAGCGCTCCGACTACGCCGTGTCGTCGAACCTTGCCCGTACCATTGATGCCGCGCGCCAGGCCATCATTGACGTGCGTAGCTGCCTCGACTGGCTGGAATCGCGCGGCTACCGCGAACTCGGCGTGCTGGGCACCAGCCTGGGCTCGTGCTATGCCTTCATCGCCAGTGCCCACGACCCACGCCTGAAACTGAACGTCTTCAATCACGCCTCGACATACTTCGCCGATGTGGTGTGGACGGGGCAATCCACGCGGCACATCCGCGCCGGACTCGAAAAGGACATCACGCTCGACCGCCTGCGCCCGCTGTGGCACGCCATTAGTCCCATCTGCCACTTCGAGCGCTTCGCCCGCTGGCCGAAGCGCTCGTTGATCGTTTATGCCAGCTACGATCTGACTTTTCTGCCGCAGTTTTCGCGGCAGGTGGTGGAGCAGTTCCAGCAGCGCGGTCTCGACCACCGCACCGCCATTCTCCCCTGCGGCCACTACACCACCGGCGAGACGCCGTACAAATACCTCGACGCGTGGCACATCGCGCGCTTCGTGAGCGCGGCGTTTTGAGCCAGATTTTAGCCCCTGCCGCCTGGATTATTCATGACCGGGTGGTTCAGACCTGCTGTTGAAGAGCAATAAGTATGCGGGCTTTCAACCGCAGGGCTAAAAGCTCTGCGCCACCCAAGCCACCGAAACATCGTGAATAATCTAGGCTGCCGGGGCCCGCAAATGCAGGTCATGCCTACCCAGGGCTAGCGCCCCCGGGGGTGAATCCAGCCGCCGCTACGCGGCGGGGTGACGTCACTTGTTCTTCCATACCGGTTTGCGCTGCTCCAGGCGGGCGCGCAAACCTTCCTGCACGTCTTCTAAATCCATCAACTGGTTGAGGTAGATGTCCTGCGATTTCTTCATCGCCTGATTCAGCGGCATGCCCACGGAGCTGGCAATTACCGCCTTGGTCATCTCCAGCACTGGCCCGCTGAATTCCCCGATGCGCTCGACGATGTCGTTCACTGCGCGCTCCAGTTCAGCTTCCGGCACCACGCGGTTCACGAAGCCCAGCGCCTGCGCTTCCTCGGCCGTCAGCGGCTGACCCGTTAGGATCAATTCGTAAGTCTTCTTCGGCCCAATCACTGCCGGCAACATCACGGCTGCAAACGGCGGGAATACGCCCATCTTCACCTCGGGCTGCGCGAACCGGGCGTTCGGCGTGGCGATCACCATGTCGCCGAACGCGACCAGCTCGGAACCTGCACCAATGGCCGGACCGTTCACCGCCACGATTAGCGGCTTCGAGATTTCCATGATCGCCTGGAACACGCGGTTGAACGCCTCCAGCGTCTGGAACACGCGGTCGGGGCGCGAGTCTTCCAGCGAGATGCCCGCGGAAAATGCCTTGGGCGACGCCGAGTCGAGCACGATGCATTTGACGTCCCCCCGCCCATTCAAGCTCTCGATGGCTTCTGCCATCTCGTTCATCAGCGGCCCGCTGAGCACGTTGTACGGGGGCATGTTCAGCGTGATTCGCGCCGCATAGGTGGAGGTGTCGAACCTGATGTGCCGGAACTCGGGAACCGCTTTACTGGCCGCCATTTTCTCCTCTTTTTTGGGGACGCGCGCGATTATCAAGCCAAAGCCGCCGCGGCACAAGTAACTCCAGTGCACTGCCGACGCGTACCGCAAAAGAAAACCCACCCGGACACCACAAAGCACGGCGGCGAGGGCGGGTGTGAAATCGCAGATAACTTCTTTGTTAAGGCTTGCCTTTGGCCGGTGCTTTCGCCTTCGCTCCGGTCACTTTGTTGCTCTTCCCCTCCATGATCGGTTGCCAGTTGCCTTTGTCGTCGGCCATTTCGAATTTGAAGGTCTGCGAGGTTGGGGACAACATGGTGATGACGAACCGGCTCTTCACCGGCTTGCCGCCCATCTTGGATTCGCTGAGCCACGTCCAGGTGTCACCCTCCAAGGTGCCTTTGGCTGCCACGGCAAATCCCAGGCTATCGATGGCGTTGTAGGTGTAAACCTTGTCTTCGGGATCGTAGCCCATGAAGGCCATGCCTTTGCCCGTCCCCATCGTCCCTTTGTACTCAGAGTTCGACACCAGGAAGAATCCACCTGGGAACCATTCATTGCGCTCGGTGTAGGTGTATTTACCCGCTGGGCCAAAAGGGCTTTCTTTGGATTCGCCTTCGCCGACCCACTTGCCCACAAACTGGTCAAACTTCTTAAGCTCGGGAGCGGGCTTTGGCGTCTGCGGCGGGGCTTGTGCCAGGGCGATGCTCGCCAGCAGCGAACATGCCAGGAATGCGACCACTAACTTTCTCTTCACGGCATCAACCTCCTCACCATTCGGCTGGGACCTGACGCGCGACATTGTAAACCGGTAGCCTCGCCGGCGTCCTGCCCAGCCTCCGAGACCGTGACTGCCTAATGGCCGGGCGGCTCTGTGGGAACTGCGCCGTCATCATCGCGCGTGGCTGGCAGTACATTGTCGCTTTTGCATGTTTCAGAACTCGCTCGGGCTGCACGATGGCGGAACCATTTACGCTCAGCCGCCGAGCGGCGACATTCGTTGGCCCGGCGCGGAAGCTGCTGGGAAGATGAAAGCGGAATATTTGTGACCACCTCATCGTGATCTTTTCTTCGCGATCGCAGTTTGTCCCAATTCGTTTCTCGCCCGTGCCGTTGAATATTTCTCGCCTTCCCCTGTCCGCTTGTTTAACAATGGAGTGAAAAAGCACTGTCAGGGCACGGGCACATCCCGGCGCCGCCCACGTCATCCAAAAGCTTTTGACTGCGGACCCGGGTGAGCGGGTCGGAAAGGCAGCAGCATGGCAAAGCGCGAAGTTCCACCGCACGAGCCCCGTATCGGAGCTCCGGCCACCATGGTGGAGGCCAATACCGCCACTCTTTCCCATCGCGGTGCCACGGCGCGCGACAGCTACCAGGAGCAGCTCGAGCTGCTCTGCATAAACACCATCCGCACCCTCTCGATGGACGCCGTGCAGAAGGCCAACAGCGGCCATCCCGGCACGCCAATGGCGCTCGCGCCCGTCGCTTTCGTGCTCTGGGACCGCTATTTGCGCCACAACCCGCGCAATCCGCATTGGCCTAACCGCGACCGTTTCATTCTGTCCAACGGTCACGCGTCCATGCTGCTGTATGCGCTGCTCCATCTGACCGGCTACGATCTGTCGCTCGACGAAATCAAGAATTTCCGCCAGTGGAGCTCGCGAACGCCCGGGCATCCCGAATACGGCCTGACCCCCGGAGTCGAAACCACCACCGGCCCGCTCGGACAGGGCTGTGCCAACTCGGTCGGCATGGCCATTGCTGAGCGCTGGCTGGCCGCGCACTTCAACCGCAACGGCCGCAAGCTGATTGACTATCGCATCTACGCCCTCTGCGGCGACGGCGACATGATGGAAGGCGTCGCCCAGGAAGCCGCCTCCATGGCCGGCCATCTTGGGCTGTCGAACCTGATCTGGATTTACGACAACAACCGCATTACCATCGAAGGCAATACCGCGCTGGCGTTTTCGGAGGATGTTGCCGAGCGCTTCCTCGCATATCACTGGAACGTGCTGCGTGTGGGCGATGCCAACGACCTCGAACTCCTCGACGCCACCCTGCGCACCGCGCAGACTGAAACCGGGCGCCCCTCGCTGATCGTCGTGGACAGTCACATCGCCTGGGGCGCGCCCAATAAGCACGACACCTCCGCCGCCCACGGCGAGCCCCTCGGCGAAGAAGAAATCCGTCTTACCAAGGCCGCCTACGGCTGGCCGCCGGACGAGCATTTCCTCGTTCCCAGCGAAGTGCTGGGATACATGAACCGCGCCATCGATCGCGGCGAGAAGTGGCAGAGCGAGTGGCAGGCCACGCTCGCCGAGTTCCGCCGCCAGGACCCGCAACTGGCACAGGAGTGGGACTTGCTACTGCGCGGCGAATTGCCTGCCGGATGGGACGCCGACATTCCCAGCTTCCCGCCCGACGCCAAGGGCAAGGCCACGCGCGAAACCAGCGGCGTTGTGTTGAACGTTATCGCCAAGCACGTTCCCTGGCTCATGGGCGGCTCGGCGGACCTTGCGCCTTCCACCAAAACCATCATCACCAGCGCCGGTGATTTCGAAGCCGACAACTACGCCGGGCGCAACTTCCACTTTGGCGTGCGCGAACACGCCATGGGTGCCATCCTCAACGGCATGGCGCTGTCCGGCCTGCGCGTTTACGGATCAACCTTCCTTATCTTCTCCGATTACATGCGCCCCGCCATTCGCCTTTCCGCCTTGATGGACCTGCCGGTGATCTACATCTTCACACACGACTCCATCGCGCTCGGCGAGGACGGCCCCACGCACCAGCCCATCGAGCAACTCATGTCCCTGCGCGCCATTCCGCGGCTGATCGTCATCCGGCCCGCCGACGCCAACGAAGTCGCCGAGGCCTGGCGCGTGCTCATGCACATCAAAGAGCAACCGGTCGCGCTGATCCTTACGCGTCAGGCGGTGCCGACCTTCGATCGCTCGAAGTACGCCAGTGCGCAAGGCTTGGCGCGAGGCGCTTACGTTATCGCCGACTGTGAAGGCACGCCTGACGTGATCCTGCTGGCCAGCGGTTCCGAAGTGCAGCTTTGCCTGCAGGCCCACAGCCAGCTTTCGTCCGAAGGCGTCCGCGCGCGCGTCGTCAGCATGCCTTCTTGGAAGCTGTTCGCCGAGCAGCCGCAGGAATACCGCGACTCCGTTTTGCCCCCCAACGTGCGCGCGCGTGTCGCAGTTGAAGCCGGCACCGGCCTGGGCTGGCGCGAGTACGTTGGCTCCGAAGGCCGCGTAATTGCGCGCTACGATTTCGGCGCCTCCGCCCCCGTCAAAGACTTGCTCAAGCACTTTGGCTTCACCGCGGAGAATGTGGTCAACGAGGCGCGCGCGCTGGTGACAAGATAGCCGTGCCGTAATCACAAATCACAAATCGCTAAATCACAAATGAAAAAGGCCGGCTGCTCTGTACCGGCCTTTCCCGTTAAACTCTCGGCCTGTTCGACGGCCGTGATGATGGACGTTAGACTTCCTCTTCCTCCAGTTCTTCCATGACCTTGGCGTTGAACTCGGCCACCGGCGTGAGCTGCACCGCGTAATCCGTATGGCAGATGGTGCAGCGTACCGTGCCGTCAAGGATGATCCAGGTTTGGTTGCCGCAGACGCAGGTGTAGACGTTGTCCATACAATGCCTCCCGTTCGCAAGAAGTTGAATCTGGGGCCGGGGAAGGCAGTTGGTCGACACCACCTTGGGCAGGCGGTCCTGCTCGCTGGCGGCGCGGTTGAGCGTGGCACGCCGCCGCCAGCTCGCGACTATTCCGCCATACCCACCCCGAATCAGTGATTGCGGTCACTTGTAGCGGTGACAATTCGGTAAACGCCTTTCCGCGCTTCCCTAAGTCCTAAGCCCTTGTACTGCAACAACCTAGCCCTGTGACGATGCGCACAATCCCGCGTGCCTGTCATCACAGCCCCAGGCGACACCGTGCGAGAGCATGATTTCAAGCAAGCATTTTTCGGGCGCGCGCAGTTGCGCTGTGTTCCCCCCGGCTGGCGCGCATGAGGTGAAGAATGGCAAGCGCGGAACCTGCCGTGAGCAAGGTCTCCGAAGACGTGCAGCACGAACACCAGCAATTGATTGAGCGACTCCAGAAGCTCGACCGCGCGCTTGATGCGCTGGTCTGCTATTCGGAGGTTTACGCCGATCTCGGCAGCTCCGCGGAAATTGTGCAGCAGGGACGCTGGCTGGCCGGCTGGCTGCCCGGCCACTTTGTGCGCGAAGAAGAGACCATGCTGGCGCCGCTCGCACGCCTCGGCCCCGACTTCGCTGCCTTCGCCCGCGAGATGAAGCTCCAGCACCAAGAGATCGGGCGTGGCGTCGAAGCATTTTGCCGCGCCGCCAGTCGCCTCCGGCGCGCGGAAGATTTGCAGCAATCTATTTGCGACCTCAAGGACCAAGGCAAGCGGCTCACCAGCACGATGGCCGCCCACTTGGGGGCCGAAGAGCGCAAATTCGCCGCCATTAAATAATCCGGCTTTTGTCACAGACGCTCGGGTTCGCACGGATTTACATTGAAGTTCAGATCACGCCCACAACTTGAACGGGTCGCCTGCGGCGCCCGCCGTCGCGTGACCCGTTTTTCCGGACCTTGCTGGCCTGCTCCGGGGCGAGAGCGGTCAATTTTGCGAATGGAATCATGATCATGACGACAAGACCGAAAGTGACGATCGACGGCAACGAAGCGGCCGCTTACGTTGCCCACAAGATCAACGAAGTTATCGCGATTTACCCCATCACTCCGTCCTCGCCTATGGGCGAGTGGTCGGACCAGTGGTCTTCGGAAGGCAAGCCCAACATTTGGGGCACCGTTCCGCTGGTCATCGAAATGCAAAGCGAAGGCGGCGCCAGTGGCGCGTTGCACGGCGCGTTGCAGGGCGGCGCCCTCGCCACCACCTTCACCTCGGCGCAGGGCCTGCTGCTGATGATCCCGAATATGTACAAGATCGCCGGCGAGCTTACCTCGACGGTGATGCACGTGGCCGCGCGCTCGCTGGCCGCCCACGCGCTCTCCATCTTCGGCGATCATCAGGACGTCATGGCTGTGCGCCAGACCGGCTGGGCGCTGCTGGCTTCCAACTCCGTACAGGAAGTCATGGACATGGCGCTCATCGCCCAGGCCGCGACCCTGGAATCCCGCGTGCCCTTCCTGCATTTCTTCGACGGCTTCCGCACCTCGCACGAAGT
>JBHGBA010000055.1:0-26244 GCA_041946775.1 Terriglobales bacterium | reverse complement strand
CCGAACAATGGCTCTGGCGATTCTCCGCGACCTCCTTTCCTCACCGAATTCGTAAATCAAATCGGCGAGCGTGCGCTCGTCGACGCGATTTACCACTTGTTCGGCGGTCTGCCCGGACTGCGGATCCATCCGCATGTCCAGCGGGCCTTCCACCTGGAAACTGAAGCCTCGCGCCGCGTCTTCCAACTGCAACGAGCTGACGCCCAGGTCGGCCAGCAACCCGTCCGCTTGTCCCGCGCCCACTCGCTCGCCGATTTCGGCAAACGAGGCGTGGAACAAACTGACGGCCGGCCAATCTGCTTTCAGTTCAGTCGGCGGCTGGGTCAGCCGTTCGCGCGCGATAGCCAGCGCCGCCGGGTCCTTATCGAAGCCAATCAAATGACCCGGTCCGCCGAGGCGTTTTGCAATGGCGAAACTGTGTCCGCCTAAGCCGACCGTCGCATCGATATAGGTCCCGCCGCGCCGTACGGCCAGGAAATCGATCGCTGGTTCTAAAAGAACTGGGACATGGCCACCCGCCTTGCTGCTTTCGCCATGTCTGTCCCCCTGGGGGGCACGGTTGTGTTCCTCGATCTCGTCGTCCGCCACTAGATACCCAACGCGCTGAGAGCGTTTGCATCGTCATCGGTCAGCGGGTTCTCTTCCACTTGCTTGCTGTAGGCTTCCATGTTTCGGACTTCCAAGTACGTTAACTGCCCCACCACCGCGACGTCCCCTTTCAGGTTTGCCTTTTCCCGCAACAGCGCCGGCAGCAGCAAGCGTCCCTGGCCGTCCATTTCCACGACTTGCCCAAAGTAGTTCGTGATATCGAGGAATTTCTTCCGATGAGGATTGCTCGTGGGCACCTTCGCCAGGTTCTGTTCGATCTTTTCCCACTCCTCCATCGGGTAAATCTCCGCGGATTTCCCGCTCCGGCTGGTGACGTAGTAGCGGGTTGCCCCATAGCGCTCGTCTAGTTCGCGCTTGAAGTCCGCCGGGACCTTCAGCCGTCCCTTTTCATCTGCCCGGGTTGGGTAATTGCCGCGAAACATTTTCTTTTGACCGTGACTGTTTTCGGCCTATGCTGGCACCGTCTGCCTTATGCCCGTCAGCGCCTTAACTCGTCGTCGCCGCCCGGTCGGCTTGGGCCGTTTCGGGCCTTTTTTTTGCCGGGCCCCGCGGCCGTCCACTTCCAACCACCGGAGCGGGAAGCAATCGGTCAATCCAATCCATAGACTCCCACTTCGTACCACTTTAGACCACATACTAAGCGGAACAGGTTGTGTGTCAACACCTTTTTTCGTCAACATTTGCGTGGATTTCCCAAGGTGGGAAGCTTTCGACAGGTGGGGTCGTGGGAGCCCCCGACTACAACCGGTGGGGTTTACTGCTCTGATTCCATCCTCCTGGGGGAACCTAGATGATCAACAGTGGCACCGACGAGCCGTGGAAGCTGCGCGTCAGCAGCCGTGTTCCTCTGTGTCCCTGGTGTCCTCTGCCCTAAAAATTTACGCCGCAGCGGGAGCTATGGTTACCATGAGCCCGAGCTTGGCGGAGCCAGCGGCTCCCCTTAGTGGTCTTCCCGCTGCGCTTCTTGCCGGCACTCTCGTTGTTGCCCGCACATATGCCCGCCCAGGAGGCCAGGTGCGCATCAGTCGGAAACGGCGTCATGTCCGGCCCGACTTCGGCCAACAACACCTCGGCGACCCGCCGATTAATCCCGGGAATCGCATCCAGTTTCTCCAGAGCGGGCTGCTGAGGGCGCGTCAGGCGCTCAATGCGCTCATCCAGCCGGGCAATCAACTTCTCGGTCGCCAACAGTTGATCCCACAACCGCCCCAACATCCAGCGGTGGTGCTCGGTGAGGTTGCCGTAAAGCGCCTCTTGCAACTGCGGAATCTTTCCCCGCAGCCGCCGCCGGGCCAAGTCGGCAAGTTCCACGGGATCGCTCTCGCCTGCGATGATCGCCTGCAAAATGAGCCGTCCCCGAGACGCCGATCCCATCGCTGGCCACCGACCCCAGCTTCAGGTTGGCGTCTTCCAGCACCTTCTGAATGCGACTGCTGATACGGCTGTGCTCCCCGATGATCTGCGCCCGACTGCGGTTATCTTTTTCAAACTTGACCCCACAGGCGATCACAGGTTGAATAACGATTGCACCATGTCCAAATCTCTCGATCCGAAACTTCGCGAAGCTCTCGCGGCGCGCGTTGATTACTACCGCGACCTCGGAATCTATGATTTTTACCGCCGCGAGGTCCCGGCGAGCCTGATCGGCCGCTTGGAAGACGCCGTGGCCGCAGAAGATAAAGAGGCGCCCGTTGATCGTGCTGCCGCTCTGCGCGCCATCCGCGAGGACTTGGGCGACTGCACCCGCTGCCCGCTGCATAAGCAGGGACGCCGGCAAATCGTATTCGGCACCGGCAATCCGGACGCTGACCTGATGTTCATAGGCGAGGCCCCGGGTGCGGACGAGGACATTCAGGGCGAACCTTTCGTCGGCCGCGCCGGGCAGTTGCTCAACAACATGATTGCCGCCATGGGGCTGAAGCGCGAAGACGTGTACATAGCTAACATCATCAAATGCCGCCCGCCGGGAAATCGCACGCCGTTGCCCGAAGAATGCGCCACCTGCTCGCCGTTTCTGTTGCGCCAGATTGATGTGATCCAGCCCAAGGCGATTGTTGCGCTCGGCGCTGTAGCGGCGAAAACGCTGCTCGGCCTCAACCAGCCGATGAACCAGTTTCGCGGCCACTGGTACGAGTTCCGCGGCATCCCGCTGCTGGTGACGTTCCACCCCGCCTACCTGTTGCGCAATCCGCCGGCGAAGAAGGACGCCTGGCAGGACTTGCAGATGGTCATGAAACGTCTCGGGCTGGTGCTGCCGAAGAAAAAGACCGAGTAGCGCGTTTCCCGTTTCCCGTTCCTCGTCGTTCGCGCGCCGGAAGGGCGACGGGAAACGGGAAACAGAAAAAGGGAAACGATGATGTTCTGCGACGTCGCACTTCCGGTGCCGCTGGACACTACGTTCACCTACGCGGTGAACGGCGTGGCTGCTCCGGTCGTGGGCGGACGCGTATTGGTTCCATTTCGTGATAAGCGACTGCCTGGTGTAGTGGTTGCCGTCCACGACAATCAACCCAAGCATGAGCCCAAGCTGGTGCTGCGCGTGCTCGACAGCACGCCGCTGCTCGATGAAATCCTGCTGAAGCTGGGCCGCTGGATTGCTGATTATTACATTGCACCTTTCGGCGAAGTGCTGCGCACCATGCTGCCGCTTACGGCGGAATGGAAGCGCACCCGCGGCTACCGCCTCACCGACGCGGGACGCCATGTCATAGAGAATCCTACGCTGCTGGTCGAGGTTCCGGTACGGGGCACCGCACGCAGCGCGGTTGCCGGCGACGTCGAAACCGCGGTCCTCAAGTACCTCGCCGAACACGATTCGGCAGTGCGGGAATCCACCTTGCGTTCCGCCACCGGCGCTACCCGCGAGCAACTCGATTCACTGCTGCGCCGCCGCTGGATTGCCCGCGAGGACCTCTCGGAAACGCGCGACGCCACCCGCACGGTGAAAGTTGCCGTGTTGACCACAACATCCACCGCAAAGCACGCAGGGGACACAGAGGATTCGCAGAGGCGAATCCGGCCATTGAATGCGAACCAGCAGACAATCCTGACAGCGTTGCGGGATGCGGGCGGGCGCGCTGCTATCGAAAGCTTGCGCTTGCTCCCGGTTCCCACCACCACCCTGCAAACGTTGGCCAAGCGCGGTCTGGTTAGAATTGTTGAGGAACCCGCCGAATTTCAGCTCTCCTCTGCGCAGGTGCGTCCGGCACTGGCATTCATCTTCACGGCCGCACAACGCGCCGCGCTCGAACACATCAATGCCGCCGTCGCAGCGCAGAACTTTTCCGTCACGCTCGTTCACGGTGTTACCGGTTCCGGCAAGACTGCCGTCTATCTCGCCGCCATGCAAAACGTGCTAAAACAGGGACGTGGCGCGATCATGCTGGTGCCCGAGATCGGACTCACGCCTGCCGCCGCGGCGCAACTGCATCAGGTGTTCGGGGGCGAGGTGGCCATCCTGCATTCCGCGCTCAGCGACGACGAGCGCGCCGAGCAATGGCACCGCATACGGCGCGGCGAAGCGCGCATTGTCGTCGGCACGCGCTCGGCGGTGTTCGCGCCGGTGCATGACCTGGCGCTGATCGTGGTAGACGAGGAGCACGACCACTCCTACAAGCAGGAGGAAACGCCGCGCTACCACGGGCGCGACGTGGCGGTGGTGCGCGCCAAGATGTCGGGCGCGGCGGTCGTGTTGGGATCGGCCACGCCCTCGCTGGAGTCGTACTACAACGCGCAGCAGAAGAAATACACGCTAATCGAATTACCGGACCGGGTGGAGCAGCGTCCGCTGCCGGAAGTCGAACTGGTGGACATGCGCCAGGAGTTCCAGCAGACCGGGCATCAGCACGTGATCTCGCGGCGGCTGGCGGAAGAAATTGCGTCGCGGCTGGAGCGCGGCGAGCAGGCCATTATTTTGCTCAATCGGCGCGGGTTTTCGGCTTTCGTCATGTGCCGCACCTGCGGCGAGACCATTCAATGCCGTCACTGCGCCGTCGCGCTCACGTACCACAAGCGCGCCGCCAAGCTCGAATGTCATTATTGCGGCTACCAACAGGGCGTGCCCCATGTCTGTCCCAAGTGCGGCAGCGATTACGTGCAGTTCCTCGGCACCGGATCGGAGAAGCTGGAAGAGCTGCTCCATTCGCAGTTCCCGCAGGCGCGCATCGGACGGCTGGACCGCGACACCGTACGCGGACGCCACGATTTCGAGCGCGTGCTCAACCAGATGAACGCCGGCGAACTCGACCTGCTGGTGGGCACGCAGATGATCGCCAAGGGGCACGACATTCACGGCGTTACGCTGGTCGGCGTCGTGGGCGCTGACGCCGCGCTCGCGTTCCCCGATTTTCGTGCCGCCGAGCGCACCTTTCAGTTGCTAACGCAGGTCGCCGGACGCGCCGGCCGCGGCGAGTCACCCGGCAAGGTTGTGCTCCAGACATTTTTCCCCGAGCACTACGCCGTACAGTTCGCTGCGCACCACGACTTCAACGGCTTCTACGACAAAGAGCTGCGCTATCGAAGCTGGATGCATTATCCGCCGTTCCACGCGCTCGCCAACGTTCTGGTGCGCAGCGACCGCCTGGAAGACGCACTGAAGTATTCCGGCATTCTCGGCCAGTGGTTCCGCAACACGCGCCACGAAGGCGTGCGCGTGCTGGGCCCGGCTGCTGCGCCGTTGTCGCGGCTGAAAAACGAATTCCGCTACCACATCATCCTGAAATCCGCCAGCCGCGAACGCCTGAATGCGACGCTGCGCGCAATGCTGGCCCATGCTGCTGCGCAAAAAGTGCCGAGGACAAACGTCATTGTGGACGTGGATGCGATCTCGCTGCTGTGAGCAAGGAGCAGCAACAAGCAGCAAGCAACGAGCAACAAGCAACGCAAGCAGCTAGTCTAGCTTTTGTCGGTGTTAGCGGTTGCGACGGCGCTCCGCGCAAAGTCGCACACCGACAACTCCAACCCACCGAAATCCGGGTGGCAGTTTTCCACCACCGTAAACGCGAGGTCGAGCGAATCGCGCTCGCTGATGCCATCCTGCGCAACACGCTCCGCCAGCCGCCAGCCGAGGGCGTCAAACACTCGCGGAATACTGCGCGGTGTCGCCGTCCCTGATGTCGCCTGGCGCACCCGCAATTTCACGTGCTTGTCCTTCACGATGTGCGGGGGCGCCACCAGCAGCACCCGCCGCGCCACGAACACCGGCTCCGGATTGCCCATGCCGAACGGTTCCATGCGGCACAAATCCGTATACAAGGCAGACGATACCTGGTTGAGTGCAATTTCTGCGTCGCAAACCAGCGTCGGCTGCAAATCTTCCGGACGCAGGCACGCCCGCGCGCGCGCGTCGAGATGGGCGCGCAATTCTCCAATGCGGTCGCTGGGCAGGGCAAATCCCGCGGCGTGCTTGTGGCCGCCAAAGCGCGTAAACAGGTGCGCGCACGATTCCAGCGCTTCCAGCATGTGGAACGCGTCAATGCTGCGCGCCGATCCCTGCGCTTCGGCGCCGTCGCGCGTGATCACCAGCACCGGGCGCGAGTAGCGGTCCAGCAGACGACTGGCGGCGATGCCGATCACGCCTTTGTGCCAGCTTTCGCCGTCCACCACCATGCACCACGCGTCGCGCAGCGCCCTGTCCTCGGCCAGGCGCGCATCAATTTCGTGCAGGATGCGCTGCTCTTCTTCCTGGCGCTCGCTGTTCAGGCGGTTGAGGCGTTCCGCGATAGTCTTCGCCTGGCCCACATCGCGCACGCTGAACAGGTCGATCACATCCCGCGCGACATCCATGCGTCCGGCGGCATTCAGCCGCGGGGCCAGCCGAAAGGCCACTTCGCCGGTGGTCAAGGTGCGGCCGCCATTGACCTGCGCAACCTCGAGCAGCGCCTTCAGCCCGGGATTCACCGGCTTGCGCAGCGCCTCCAGCCCGAGCTTAGCGAACACTCGGTTCTCGCCGACCAGCGGCACTGCGTCGGCAATCGTCGCGATCGCAACCACTTTCAAAAACGACGGCAACAAACGAGCCAGGCCAGCGGATTCCATGATCGCCTGGGCCAGCTTAAAGGCAACGCCCGCGCCGCATAGTGCCTTGCACGGATATTCGCACCCCAACTGGTTCGGGTTGAGTACAGCCACGGCATGGGGCACGCCATCCGCTTGCGGCAGGTGGTGGTCGGTCACGATCAGGTCAAGTCCCAGGCGACGCGCGGTTTCGCCGGCGGCAAAGGCGCGGATGCCGGTATCCACGCTGATGATCAAACGCACGCCTTCGGCCGCGGCGCGCTCCAGTACGTCGTCTTTCATGCCGTAGCCGTCGCGGATGCGATGCGGCACGTGATACTCGCAGCTTCCGCCGCACAACTCGATGGCAGTCTTCAGTACCACCACGGCAATTGTGCCGTCGGCGTCGTAGTCGCCATAGATGAGGATCTTTTCTTTGCGCGCAATGGCAGCACGGAGGCGCTCGGCAGCCTGCCGCATGCCCAGCATCAGAAAGGGCGAGTGGAGATGAGAGAACGAGGGCGCCAGAAACCGCTGCGCTTCAGCCGCGCCTCGAATGCCGCGCGCGATCAGCAGGCGCGCAATGATGGGCGACACGCGCGCCTCGGTTGCAAGTGCAGCGGCGGCCGTTTCGTCCGGAACGTCGCGAGGGATCCATCGCACTAGTGTTCATCATCCTGGTCGGGTTCGATGGTTATGCCTCCGCACTCGTCCGCCAGATCGAGCAGCCGCTGGTAGCGGTCGTACCACTCGTTGGAAATCTCATACAGGAACAGCACGCCCTGGTAAGGCCAGCCGAGTTGAATGAATCCCGTGCGGCCCAAGTACGCCCGCAGCCAGCGCGCCTCTTCGATGTCGCTCTGGTTGATGTAACGCGACGCGCGCAGCCGCTCGATGAGGTAGTCCAAATCTTCCTGGTCGAGCACGAAATCGTTCATGGTGAGGAAGCCCGCCCCGGAAGCCTTGGCCACTTCGACGAAGTCCTTCCAGCTCTCCGGATTGTCGTCCGGGTCCCACATGACGCTGCTGACGTCGTCGCCCACGTAGGCGCGGAAGCGCTTCATCCCATGCCCTTCGATGAAGGCCACCATGTCTTCTTTCAAGCTGGTCAAATCGTCTGGCTCCATGGCGCGAGTTCCCCCGGAACTTTAGCAGACCATCATACTCCGTAGATTTGGTTATTTGGTTGTTTGGTTATGTGATCACTCGCGGCAGCATTTGGCGTAGGAACGGCCTTGGCGGTTTTCCAAGTGGCGGCGGAGATTTTGACCAGCTCAGTAAATTCCGTTATCAGAGGCTGCCATCTTGGCAAAGGCATGATGCCGCTATCGACCAGCAACTCCAGCCAGAAGATCGTTTCGTTTGCTTCTTCGGCCACCACGCCTATACGGGATATAAACTCGGCGCGAGAGCGTGCCATGCAAGCGGCGCGGTAGTTTACGCCAACTGCAGTGCCGGATCGAAGTACCTGTTTTCCGATTACCTGCGCTTCGGTGGTCCGAGCCAGGGACTTGTAAAGACGAACGATGCGGATCGCAGCCTGCCTGGTTCTCACGCGCGGCCCTTCTCGCTTGTCCATTGTGAGGCGCCCATTGTCAGTCAACGCACCAGAACGCGCAAGTGTTTACGCAAGACCACGCGGTCCGCGCCACACATAACCAAATAATCAAATGAACCAAATAACCAAATCTTTCCGCGGCCTTCCTCGCTCTGCTAATATTTTTCCTGAACACCGATGCTCTTATCCAAGGAATACGCCGGCTACCTGGCCCGTGAGATCACGAGAAAGTTGATCGCCGGCGAGTTTATCGAGACTGCGGATGCGAATGCCGCCCGCGAGCGCGTCCATGCCGCCGTGCTCGAAGAACTTGGGGTGGAAGACCGCATCAACGATGAAGTCCGCCTGATCCTCGAGACCTATGCTGACGAGATGCGCAAGAGCGGCGCCAATTACCAGGAAATGTTCAAGAAGGTAAAGAACGAACTGGTGCGGAAATACAAGGCGGTATTGTGAGAGTACCCAGGGACCAACTCGACAACAAGATCGGCCGCCTCAGCCGCGAGAAGGTCAACAAACTGGCGCACGCGGTGACCGATGCCCTGGCCGCCGCCGACAAGGTCGATTTCCTCGAAGACCGCAACACCGTCCGTCTGGAAGTAAAGCGCATTCTGGAAGAACTGCTCAAGGCTGAGGCTGAACTGGACAAGGCTGCCCGCCAGAAGATTGAAAACCAACGCCGCACGATCCTGGAAGGCACTCCCGAGTGGGACATTCTCTACCGCAAGTACTACCAGGAAGAAGTAAAGAAACTCGGCCTCTGAGTGGGGCGTCCGCTCAAAACTCCAAGTGGAATTTGCAGAGCCGCCCGCCCGCGGGGCTGAGTACCTCGAGCACAATGCGGTCTTCGATGGGGACCTCGCGAGGCAGGACGAATGACAGGCGATAAATGCGCTCGTCATAGGGGACGTCAGCAGGCATGCCGATCATGTCCACGGCCTGCGGGTTCACGGTTGTCACCTCGAGCCCGTGAAAGATTTTCAGCCGGAAACCCAACTGGAGCAGCAGCGCGTTCATGTCGGAGACGTTGTCCAGCATCTCGCGATCGACATCCATCAGTTCCGGCAGCATGGCGGTGGCGGTGACGCGAAAGCTGAGGTTGTGCGGGTACTGCCGGATAATGGATCCGTCGGGGCCCTCGACATAGCGCGTGCCGCCGCGCGACTTAAGCTTCCAGTCCTGAAACTGGGCGCTGCGCGCGGTGCTGATCACGTAGAATGATCGGCGCGCCGGTCGTGTGAAAAAGCCAGCGATACCCAGGGGAACGTGCTCGCGGTAGGTAGCAATGGCGGTACCGTGCGCATTGTGTGCACGACCGTCGGCGAACGCGCCAGCCGGCAACAACCCGGCCGTCGCCATCAGCGCCAGAGTCAACCTGCTTCGCCGACGGAGGTTCATGCATCATTCTCGATAGCCCCGAGGCGGACAGCGTTGCCCCGGCAGGCAAAAAAACTTGAGCACCAGGAGAGTAATGGCCAGTCAGCGCTTGTTGTGCGTCACCGCCCACCCCGACGATGAAGCCGGAGGCTTTGGCGGGTCATTGCTGCTATATCACGCGCGCGGCGTGGAGACGTACATCATCTGCCTGACTCCCGGACAGGCGGCCACACACCGCGGCGGCCACCTCGGCGAAGCAGAATTGGCGGCGGCGCGGCGCAACGAATTTGCCGCCTCCTGCCGCGTTCTCAACGTCACCCACGGCGAAGTGCTCGATTACCCTGACGGCCGTCTCGACCACGTTCCTTTGTACGCGGTGGTTGGCGACCTGGTGGCGCGCATTCGGCGCATACGGCCGCACGTGATGATCACCTTTGGTCCGGAGGGCGCCATCACCGCCCACCCGGACCACTCCATGGCCTCGATATTCGCCACCATGGCCTATCACTGGGCCGGACGCACTAACCGCTACGTGGACCAGTTGAACGACGGCGTGCGCCCGCATCGCGTCCAGAAACTCTATTACGCAACTTCGCCGTTCACCTTGCCCGACCGGCAACCGGTGGCGCTGCCGCCCGCGACGACTGTGATTGATATCGGCGAGTACCTCACGACCAAGATCAACGCCTTTAAGGCGCACACCACACAAGCCCCGCTGTTCTCCATCTTCGAGGGCACGGTGCAGAGGCGCGGTCACTTCGAGATGTTCCACCTGGCCGCCTCCGTCCACCCCGGACCGGTGCAGCAGGAGACGGATTTGTTTGCGGGAGTGGAAACATAGCTAGTTAGCTACTGGCCTTTAGTTCATGGCTTCGTAGCGCCGCCGTCCCCCCGGCGGCAGGCCCAGTTTTCGTCTGCGTACCGCGCTTTGCGTGCTTCCGTCGAGCTTTGCTCGTCATGGACACGGTTTTCATGCGGAGCGAGGCGACACTGCTTTGCAATAGCTGCGGCTAAAGGCCAAGAGCTAGAAGCTGAAGGCTGTTATGATTCTGCCGTGACTAACACACGGCGCGGGAAGTTCATCACCATCGAAGGGCTGGACGGCTGCGGCAAGAGCACACAGTTGAACCGTCTCGCCGACACCCTGCGCGCCGAAGGTTTCGAAGTGGTGATCACGCGCGAACCTGGCGGCACGCCCATTGGCGAGCGCATCCGCGCCGTGCTGCTGGATTCCTCTACCAGCGGGCTTTCTCCCTGGGCAGAACTGGCGCTTATGTTCGCATCGCGCGCCCAGCAGATCGACGAAGTCATCAATCCGGCTCTCGCCGCAGGCAAGTGGGTGCTGTGCGATCGCTTCACCGACTCCTCGGAAGCCTACCAGGGTGGCGGACGCGAGCTGGGCAGCGGACCGGTCCTGGAGCTTCATCGCGTGCTGTGCCGAGGTATGCAACCGGACTTGACCATCCTGATGGACTCGCAGGTCGCCGCCAGTGTGGCCCGTGCGCGCCGCCGGAACCTCGAGCGAATCCGGCGCGTGGCCGACCGTGGCATTGCCGAGGCCGACGAAAACCGCTTCGAGCAGGAGAGCCGCGCGTTCTTCGAGCGCGTGCGCGACAAATACCATGAGATCGCGCGCCGCGAACCGCAACGCGTGTTCATGGTGGACGCGCGCCGTCCGGCAGACGTGGTGTTTCCCGAGATCCTCGCCGAAGTGCGCAAGCGGCTGGGCTTGAGCAACAAGCAGCAAGCAACAAGCAGCTAACTTCAGCCACTAGCCGCAGCGCTTAGCTCATCCAGCCGAGAGATTGCTGATCCGAAAGTCGTCTCGGCCACATCCCGGAAGATTGGGACGATCACCCCGAGCGGAGCACGGCCGCTGCTGCCCCGAGGGACCTGGTGTTTCGATCATCCGATCACCGGACCACCCGATCTAGCCGATAAACCGCTCAAACACTTCATTCGACAGCAACCGCCCATCGCGCGTCAGCCGGACGATCTCGCGCTCGCGGTCGTAATCCAGCAGGCCGACGTCGTAGAGCTCCGAAATTGCGCGCTGCACCTGCGGCGACAGGCTGTAGCGCGTCGCGACCTCTTTCAACTCCACCCCGCGGTTCAACCGCAACCCGAGGAAGAAACACTCCTCGCGCGCCGCGTTAAGCCCCACCGGCGTGGCTGTCAGCGGCGCTTCCGCCAGGTACGCGTCCAGCGAATCGGCCGTCGCAAAACGCACGCCGTCGCCATCCCCTGCCGCGTGCAGAAAGGAATGCGCATCCACACCGAACCCGAGGTACGGCTGCCGCGTCCAGTACTTGAGGTTGTGGCGCGACTGACAACCCGGCCGCGCAAAGTTTGATATCTCGTACTGCGATATACCTGCCGCGCCGAGCGCCTCAATCGCCTCCAGGTATAGATCCGCCGTCAACTCGTCATCGGGGACAAAGTGCGCGTGATACCGCGTGCCCCCGGCGATCACTTCCCTGCCCAGCCGCGAGTCTTCGTCCACTTCGAGCATGTACACGCTGACGTGCCCCGCGCCGGTGGCAATCGTCTCCTCCAGCGAGTAGTGCCAGCTTTCGCGCGTCTGGTGCGGCAGCCCGGCAATCAGATCAACGCTGAGATTGACAATTCCGGCTCCGCGCAAACGGGCAATATCATCGAGCGTGGCCGCGCGCGTGTGCAGCCGCCCCACCGCCCGCGCTTCCTCGTCCATCCACGACTGCACGCCCAGGCTGACCCGGTTCACGCCGCAGCGTATCAGCATCTCCAGCATCTCCGGCGTCAAGCTGCCAGGCGCGCACTCTACGGTGATCTCGCTCTCCGGAGCTACCCTGAACTCCTGCCGCACCGTCTCGAAGAGCCGCTCCAGTTGCGCCGCGTCGAGCATCGTGGGCGTACCACCGCCGACATAGATCGAATCCACCGCCCGCTCGAACTGGCCGCCCATCCGCTCCGCCGTCTGCTGCGCTCTCCGAATATCGGCGCACACACGTTCGACGTACTGCTCGTACACCGCGCGCGGAAACACCCCTGACGCGAAATTGCAGTAGCTGCACTTCGACCGGCAGAACGGAACCGAAATGTAGATCCCCAGCGGCACGAACCAATTATCCCATTTGGTGATTTGGTGAAGTCCGATTTGGTGAAGTACGTAGTGGGCGAGGCCAAACGCTGCTGGAGGCTGACGGTGTCTTACTTCATCAAAACAAGCTTCACCAGATCACCAAATACACGTAACTTCCCCATGCTCCTCCGCATCCCTCTCTCATGCGTCGCGCTGTTATCACCGGAATGGGCGTCCTTAGCCCCAACGGCCTGGGCAAACTGGCCTTTTGCCGCGCCGTACTCGCCGGCCTCAGCGGCGTTAAGCGGATCACCCGGTTTGATCCTTCCGCCCTCGCCGTGCAGATCGCCGGCGAAATTACTGACTTCGACGAACTGGCCTGGGTTGACGCCCACGAACGCAAGCACGTCTCCCGCGCCGTTCCCATGGCCATCGCGGCCTCCAGCGAAGCCATGCGCGACGCCGGCCTCGATCCCAACTCGATGTCGCTCGAGGAAAAGCGCCACATTGGCGTGGTGCTCGGCACCGGCGGCGGCGCCCAGGAATTTGCCGAAGCGCAATATCGCCTCTGGTTGAGCGGACGCGCCAAAGAAGCCTCGCTCTTCGTCATTCCCAGCGGCACCATGGGCACGCTCTCCAGCGAAGTCAACATGCGCTACGGCTTCCGCGGCCTCAGCCACGTGATTACCTGCGGCTGCACTTCCTCCACCGACGCGCTCGGCTACTCTCTCATGCACATCCGCGCCGGCACCCTGCCCATCATTCTGACCGGCGGGGTTGATGCTCCCATCGCCGAAGGCATCGTGCGCGGGTTCCACCTGATGCGCATCCTGACCACCTCGTGGAACCACGCGCCTGAACGCGGTTCGCGCCCGTTTTCCCGCGACCGTGACGGCTTTGTCCTCGCCGAAGGCGCCTGGATGTTCGTGCTTGAAGATCATGAACACGCACGCGCCCGCGGCGCCCGCATCTACGCCGAAGTCGCCGGCTTCGGCTCGACCTGTGAAGCGTTCCATCGCGTGCGTCTCGCCGAATGCGGCGAAGAACCGGCGCGCGCCATCGAACTTGCCCTGCGCGACGCCGGCATCGCCGCCACCGAGGTTGACTACGTCAACCTCCACGGCACCTCCACCGAGTTGAACGACCGCATCGAGACGCGTGCCATGAAGCTCGCGCTGGGCGACGCCAAAGCCGCGCGCACGCCGATGTCCGCGCTCAAATCCCAGATCGGCCATCCGCAGGGAGCGTGCGGCGCAGCCGGCGCCGCCGCCACCATCGTCGCCATGGAACATGGACGCATTCCGCCCACCATCAACCTCGACGTGCCTGATCCCCAGTGCGATCTTGACTACGTCCCTAACCTGGCCCGCAGCCACTCCGTGGAGCACGCCGTGTGCAACTGCATCGCTTTCGGTTCCAAGAACTCCGCCCTGGTCCTACGCAAGGTGCAGTAGCGCCGCCGTCCCGGCGGCAGGCCCCGGTTTCTCTGCGCCCTGCGTCCTCTGCGGTAAACCCAATTTCCGAGCCCACCGATCAGAGCCAACCATCTAAAATGGGTCTGATGGCGGGCAAGCACTACCATGACGAGGAGGTACTCGGAAAGGCCTACGACAGCCGGCTGATGAAACGGCTGCTCAACTACCTGCGCCCCTACAAAATCCAGGTTGGCCTGGCCCTACTCGCCATCGTCCTCAAGGCCGGCGCCGACGTCCTCGGCCCCTACCTGACAAAGGTTGCCATAGATAAGTACCTCGCCCGCTCCGGCCAGCCGCATTCCTTTCTCGACCGCTGGCTTTCGGCGGACCCGCTGATCGGCATCGCCCAACTCTCGGCGATGTTCGTCGCCACGCTGCTTATCATCTTCTTCCTGGAATTCACCCAGACCTACTTCATGCAGTGGACTGGCCAGAAGGTCATGTTCGACCTGCGCTCGCAGATCTTCCGGCACCTCCAGCGCATGCACATCGGCTTCTTCGACCGCAACCCGGTCGGCCGCCTCGTGACCCGCGTCACCACCGACGTGGACGCGCTCAACGAAATGTTCACCTCGGGCGTGGTGGCCATTTTCGAAGACATCTTTGTGCTGGCCGGCATCGTCGGCATTATGGTCTGGATGGATTGGCGCCTGGCGCTGATCACATTCTCGGTGCTGCCATTTATCTTCGTCGCCACCATGATTTTCCGCCGCAAGGTGCGCGACTCTTACCGCCGCATCCGCATCGCCATCGCGCGCATCAATGCTTACCTCCAGGAGCATGTCACCGGCATGGTGGTGGTACAGCTTTTCAACCGCGAGAAGCGCGCCCACGACAACTTCTCGAAGATCAACCGCAGCCACATGGTGGCCTTCAAGGACGCCATCCTCGCCTACGCCCTCTACTATCCGGTGGTCGAAATTCTGTCGTCGGCGGCTATTGCCATGGTCATCTGGTTCGGCGGCGGCCAAGTGCTGCGCGACGTCACCACTCTCGGCGTGCTGGTGGCCTTCATGCAGTATGCGCAACGCTTCTTTCGCCCCATCCAGGACCTAAGCGAGAAGTACAACATCCTGCAATCCGCCATGGCATCCAGCGAGCGCATCTTCAAACTGCTGGATACACCGGTGGACATCACCTCGCCCGCCGTGGCCAAGACGCCCGACGGCCCGGGGCGCATCGAGTTCGACCACGTCTGGTTCGCCTACCGCACGGTGCCCGTTGATCAGCATCCTGACGGGCGCGGCCCGCAACCCGAAGTAGTCACTGCCGCCGGGACCGCGGGCGAGCCTGACTGGGTGCTGCGCGACGTCAGCTTCACCATCGAACCCGGACAGACCATGGCCATCGTCGGCCACACCGGCGCCGGCAAGACCACGCTCATCTCGCTGTTGTTGCGCTTCTACGACGTGCAGCGCGGCGCCATCCGCATTGATGGCGTTGACATCCGCGACCTGGACTTGCGCGAACTGCGCCGCCGCTTCGGCGTCGTCCTGCAGGACCCGTTCTTATTTTCTGGGACCGTGGAAGACAACATCCGCCTGGGCACCGGCTGGATTGAAGACGAGGACATCGAGAAGGCCGCCGAGGAAGTCAACATTGCCGACTTCATCCGCAGTCTGCCGCAGGGCTTCAAAGAGAAGATGCACGAGCGCGGCAGCACTCTGTCAACCGGACAGAAGCAACTCATCTCGTTTGCCCGCGCACTGGCCCACAATCCCGGCATCCTGGTGCTCGACGAAGCGACCTCGAGCGTCGATACCGACACTGAATTCAAAGTGCGGGAAGCCCTGAGCCGCATGGTCGAAGGCCGCACTTCACTGATCATCGCGCACCGCCTCTCCACCGTGCAGCGCGCCGACAAGATCATCGTCATGCACAAAGGCAAAGTGCGCGAGATGGGCACCCACCAGGAACTGCTCGCCAGCCGCGGCCTGTATTGGAAGCTCTACCAACTCCAATACAAAGACCAGGAAATCCCCGTCCCCGCGGCGTCGTCCGGCGTCACTGCCAGCGCCGACGACTGAACACCCATTCCCCGTTTCCGGTTTCCCGTTCCCCGTTTTCCGTTTCCCGCTTTCGTAGCGCCGACGTCCCGGCGGCGGGCCCCGCTGTGTCCCCGGTGTCCTCCGCGGTAAGGCCTTTATCCGGCTTCGATTACCGCGGATTCGAGCGACCTGGTGTTTATCATCTCGCGTTCGTCCGCAATTCACCCGGCAGCGCGCCCGCGCATCTCACCTCGGGAACAAACCGCCGTCGAAAAGCGTATCTTGTGTTGTGAACCATTCCTGCCGCCTGGTGGGGTGGTCGCGGCGCGGCTGATTCCGATGCGGATGCTCATGGACATCTTCGTGCAGATCTTGCGCACCCTGTGGGCACACAAGCTGCGTTCGTTTCTGACCATGTTCGGCATCGCCTGGGGTGTCGGCTCGTTGCTGCTGCTGGTCGGACTAGGCGAAGGCTTCCGTTCGGGCAACAAGCGCGAGCTGGCCGAATTCGGCGAGAACATTATGTTCCTGTTCCCCGGCCGCGCACCCGTAGTGCAGGGAAGCATGAACTCGGCACGCCACTACCGCCTCACGTATCAGGACTACGCTGACATCGTGCGCGAATGCCCACACGTGCTCACCGCCTCGCCGGTGCTTACGCGCAATGACGTGCGCGCCGTCAGCGACTTCGCCAGCGCCAACGGCGAGATTGCCGGGGTTGAGCCGCAGTTCAGCCGCATTCGTTTCCTACCGATTAAACAGGGTCGCTGGCTCAATGTCCTCGATGAGGCACAGCGCCGGAATGTCATCGTCCTCGGGTACGAAGTGACCAAGAACTTGTTCTCCGGACGGCCGGCGGTGGGCTCCACCATTCTGCTTAATGGCATTCGCTTCGAAGTAATCGGCACGGTCAAGCAGATTGGACGTGGCGAAAACAACTCCACCAATATGCGCGGCTACATTCCTTACAGCGTGATGAGCACCTACTTCCCGCTGAAGGGCGAGCAGCAGCAGGGCGCAATTTCTTTTATCAACTATCAGCCGCGGGTGGCTGCCGAGCACATCCTGGCGCGGGATGAGGCGCGGCGCATCGTCGCCCGCAACCACGGTTTCGACCACCGCGACGAGGACGCCTTCGAAGGCTGGGACACGGTGCAGCAAGCCGAGATGATGGGCTCCATCTTCGATGCCATGAACCAATTTCTTGGCGCCGTCGGCCTGGTGACGCTCGCTCTCGGCGCCATCGGCGTCATCAATATCATGCTGGTCTCGGTGAGCGAGCGCACGCGCGAGATCGGCTTGCGCAAGGCGCTGGGCGCCACCAACCGCAGCATCATGTTCCAGTTTTTCGTGGAAGGAATTTTGCTGACTTTGTTCAGCGGCCTGATCGGCATGGCGGCTGCCGGCGGGCTGATGTTCGCGCTGGGCAAAGTGCAAGGCCCGGGCGGTTTTGACCCGCCGAGGCTGGTGCCGATGACCGCCATGCTGGCCATCAGCAGCCTGATGCTGGCGGGTGTGGCCGCCGGCCTCTATCCCGCGCGCAAGGCAGCGATGCTCGAACCCGTCGAAGCCCTGCGGCAGGAATGACATATCGGGTGATCCGGTGATCGGGTGATTGAGTGATTGCGTGATTGCGTGATCGCGTGATTGAGTGATTAAGTGATTGAGTGATCGGGCAATTGAGTGATTGGGTGAGTGAAAACCGTCGCCTCGGTTTTCCTTGATGTTGAGCTTTGAGGTCTGCACAAGTGATGTCCTAAGTTGTCATTCCGAGCGAAGCGAGGAATCTGCTTTTTTCGCAATCGGATAAAGACATTCCTTTTGCAGCAATCAATAACAGCTAAGGGCCAAAAGCTAACCGCTAGCTGCTTGCTGCTAGCTGCTAATTGCTATGTTTTCCGACCTCCTCCGCGAAGCCTACGCTGCCATGCGGCACAACCGCCGGCGCACGGCGCTCACCATGCTCGGCATGGCATGGGGCATCACCACCGTGGTGATGCTGCTGGCCTACGGCGACGGCTTCGGCCAGGCAATTGCCAACATCTTCGCCAACTTCGGTACCAAGGTGATGATCGTCGTCCCCGGCCGGACCTCAATGCAGGCCGGCGGACAGAAGGCGGGCATGCAGATCCGCTTCCTCCGCGAAGACGTTGATATGCTCGCCACCAACGCTCCCCAGATCACAAACATCACTCCGGAGCAGGGCAAGCAAGCCAACGTGCAGTACGAGACGCGCACCTTCACCTTCCCCGTTCGCGGCTACTATCCGAATATCGCGAACATAAAGGCGCTCACTGTGGTTGACGGCCGTTTCTACAACGCCGAAGACGACATGCGCCGCGCGCGCGTCGCCGTGCTTTCCTCCGAAGCCAAAGAGAAACTCTTCTCCGGCCGCAATGCCATCGGTGAACGCATCCGCATTGACGGCCTCAGCTTTGAGGTCATCGGTGTCCTGAAGCCCAAGATGCAGGAGGGCGACGACAATATTAACCGCGAAATCTACATTCCTTTCACAACCGTCGGCGACCTGCGCGACAACCACTACATCGGCAGTATTTGGTTCAACTACGAGACGAGCGAGTATCTGCGGCTGGAGCAGTCCGTGCGCTTCGCCCTGGCGAACCAGCACAAGTTCAACTCCGCCGACCGGCGGGCGGTGATGGTGTTCAACCTGATGGAGCAGGTTCGCCAGTTTGAGATCATCACCCTTGGACTGAAGATCCTGCTCGCCTTTATCGGCACGCTGACGCTCGGCATCGGCGGCGTGGGGTTGATGAACATCATGCTGGTTTCGGTGACGCAGCGCACCCGCGAAATCGGCGTGCTGAAAGCGCTGGGCGCCCGCGGTCACCACATCTTCCTGCAATTCCTGGCTGAGGCGCTGACCATCACCTTCATGGGCGGAGTGCTCGGGGTCTTGCTGGCCTACGCGGTTGCGCTGTCGGTGGGAAGGCTTCCGCTGTTCAGCGTCATGGCAAAACATGCCGAGGAAGGCGATATCCGCCTGATCATAGACCCCGGCACGCTGCTGATTGCCACCCTGATCCTGGGCGCCGTCGGACTGATTAGCGGCATGGTGCCCGCCATCCGCGCCTCGCGCCTCAATCCGATTGAAGCACTGCGGTACGAGTAACACCGCAGCGCCGCGTGCTGCGGTGTCCCTCACACCGCGCGTGTTATTGCTTGGTTTCGCCGGTTTCCAGCAGGAAGATCAGCCCGGCTGCGATCGTGGACTGCCGGTTCGACGGCGTTGATCCACGCAGGAACGTTGGCTGGTTCGAGAAATCGTGGCGATACTCGAGTCGCGTGAGCAGGTGCTGCGCGATGCGGCGCTCCAGCGTGCCCGTCACTTCGCTGATGTGCTGCGCCGTGCCGGTGGTGAAGCCGTCGTGGTCGTTGTAGTACTCATAGCGAGTGGAGAAGGCGAGCTTCGGATTCAACTGATAGCGGATGTAACCCGCGCCGCCGGTCCAGAACACCGGCCGGTTCAGACCTTCGATGCGATCGCCGCGACCATAATCGGCGTTGGCCACGAACGTCAGGCGGATGGCCGGGGAAAAGGTAATTACCGTGTCGCTCAACTGCCGCCAGTTGGCGTCGGTTCCGGCCCGCTCCGGTCCGACCATGTAGTTCTGCACGATGGACAGCTTCTTGCTCGGGATCCAGGCAAACGTGACACCAAAGGTCTTGCCGCTGTTGCTGTCCACCACGTTGTTCCAGCCGTTCACCAGGTAGGCGGTGACGGCGTACTTGTCATTGAACACGTACCTGGCGCGAGCACCGTAGTGGTAATACGGGATGGCATAGCTGAACAGCAGGCCGCGCGAGTAATTCCAGTTCGCGTGCGTCTCGATGACCTCGGCGCCGTGCGGCGTTACGAACTTGCCCACGTCCACCTGCAGGCCCTTGCCCGCTGGCGCGAGGTAAGAAAAATAAGCCTCTTTGAGGTACTGCGAGAAGCCCAGCCCGCCGGGATCGGTGCTATTAACGGCATTCATCGCCTGGCCGAAGCCGGCGGCCAAGTGGTATCCCAGGCGGCTGTTGTTCGGATCGGGCTGTTTGTCCAGTGTCAGCGTCACCAGGTTCAGCGCGAACTGATTGGTCGGTCCGTCGAAGGCGCGGTACTGCGAGGTGCGGCCTTTGGGATGATTGAGGTTGATTGCGTAGTAAGTATCTACCAGCCCGGTCAGCGTCGCGCCGTGCAGTACTGATTCAATTCCGGCCAACGGACGGGGCGCGGAAGCAGCAGGAGTTGTGGACTCGGCGGCTGGCGTCAGCGCCTGCGCCGGAGGGGTATCGGCGGGCTTTGATTCTTTGAGCGACGCCAGCTCGCTGCGTAGAACTTCGAGCTGCTTCTCCAGGTCAGCGACGCGCTTCTCTACTTCAGCGGCATCGGAGCTTTGCGCCCAGAGCAGCGGCTGGGCCAGACACAGTACAAGGACCGTTGCGAGGGCAGTACAACAAACACGGAGTGACTGCATTTTTCATGTCCTACTTTCCCCTCGGCCGTGCAGGTGGTGCACGGGTACAACCAGCGAGTGCAGAGTAGCTGCTCCCTGGATGTGCGTCCAACGCAATGTTCCGCTTATAAGCATCGCAAATACTTTGAAAAATTCTGTTTATAGCCGCAATAAACATCATTTGTATCGTCTACCGATATTGCTGAGTGAAGAAGCACCGGGCTGCAACCGCCCGCTGCGGCAGACAACTGGTTGCCCGTCGTTTTCTCCGAACTTGTTCTCGGACTCGCAGCAGCTTGCAACGCCAAAAGGTTGTAGTCCGCTGTACCCTGCCCTTAGCGGGTCAAGGCATCCCCGCCCGCGGCGCGCCCGCTCTTAACATAGCAAGCCCAGAAAACAAGGGGAGAACCAATGGGAGCAATTATTGGCTGGATCATCTTCGGCGCTATCGCGGGCGCCATCGCGAAGCTGCTCATGCCGGGCCGTGACCCGGGCGGCTTCATCGTCACCGTGCTGCTCGGCATTGCCGGCGCCCTCGTGGGCGGCTTTATTGGCCGGGCGCTTTGGGGGAGTACCGGAACCACCGACTGGAGCATCGGAAGTTTCGCGCTCGCCATCTTCGGCGCCATCATTTTGCTGGCGTTGTACCGGATGATCGTAGGACGAAGGAGAACGGCCGCTGCCGACCGAGACCGCTGGGCGGCGTAAGCGCGGGCGAAGTCAGCAAACAATTGGAGCCCCACCTTTATGACGCGCGCAAGCGCGGAGCTAAGGTGGGAAGACATGTGTAGTGCATCAAAGGCACATCGGGTTTAGCGTAGCCTTACTGCTGTCCGTGCTGTGCGGCACGGCGACGCCGCAGAGCACGGCGGCATCCGACGAAAGCTGTTGGGCCGCTACGAGACGGGATTTCCAGCGCCATGCCGTGCAGATGTGGCGCGGCATTCAGGGCGCGCCTGGTGGCGCGGTCACGCCGACTAATCTCAAGTGGGAAATCCCGATTGCCGCCGCGACCGCGGTGCTAATCACCCGAATTGACGCAGAGGCAGCAGGCCGCATCCGGTCGGAGCAGGTTGCCGGTGCGACCGAGACCGCGTCGAATGCGCTGCTGGGCAGTCAATTCGGTATCGCGGTGCTCAGTTACACCATCGGCTGCGCCGCCGGCAAGCCGCAGGCGCGTGATCTGGGCCTCACCACACTGGCCGGCCTCGGATTCGCGATCGGGAGCGATCTGCTGCTGAAGGCGGCATTCAATCGCGAGTACCCGAACAAGTGGAACGGCGAGGGCCGATTCTGGGCTGGTGGCAAATCATTCCCGTCCGGACACGCCGCCGCGGCATGGGGCATGGCCAGTGCGTTCGCCGCTCGCAAACGGTCGCCTCGCTGGATGAAGTGGGCCGCTTACGCAAGCGCAGCCGGCGCGGGCATGCTGCGTTTCCCCGCGCGCAAACATTTCCCCTCCGACATTCTTATCGGTGGCACGCTCGGTTACGTCACAGGTCGCTGGGTGGGCGAGCATTGACGCCACCGCGTCCCCGCGACACAACTTACGCCGACTGCGGCACGATCGGCTTGGGCGGCGTCTGTATTGCACTGGACGGGCTGGCCGCCGGCTTCGGCCCACTCTTGACATCGGCCGGTCGCATGTCAATGCTGCCCTTGAAAAAAGCCCCTTCCTCGATGCAGATGCTTCTGGCCACTACATCGCCAGTCAGTGTCGCGCCTTTGCGTAAGTCCACCCGCTCGTCCACGTTCAAATTGCCGCGCAACTTGCCGCAGATCACCACTTCGCGCGCGGTCACGTTTGACGATACGGCGCCGTTTGGCCCCACCTGCACGTAACAGCCGGGTAAGGCAATCGATCCCTCGAATTCGCCCAGCACGTGCAGCGATTCGTTGCCCGTGATTTCGCCCCGGACAACCAGCGTCTTTCCCAGCACCGATTGCTCCTGGACCAGCGAGGCTCGTGGCGCCACGACCGGCGTCGTCGCACGGGGGCTACCGGGTTGCACCTCAACGTTTGGGTTCGTGGACATGAACTCCTCCGTTGTGGTGTTGTTTATATCGAACCGTTGCGCCCAAGACCAAAACCGGTTTGCGGGCGTGAGCAGCGTGGCGACACGAGCCCGCAACCGGGGCCCTGAACGAAAGGGGCCCATGTCACCAAGGAGGCGCTAAAACAACAATGACGCCTATTCGCTGACAACCGCGTATTCCCTCTCCTTGCGCAGAAGCTCGGGACCGGCATTCGGCGCTACCTGCCGAAGTTGCGCGTAGAGTTGCTTCGCCTCTACGCTGTTGCCTGCCATCTCCGCCGCCCGCGCCGCTCCCAGCAGACCATTGAAGCGGTTGGGCGAGGTTCTCAGCGACGCTTTGTATTCCGTCAGCGCCTCGTCGGGACGCTTCAACTCCACCAGCAAGTCGCCCAACTGTTCGCGCGCCGGCAGCACCGGGCCTGGAGTGACGGGATGCTTATCAGTACGGTCCTCCAGGTCCGCCGCGGCACGCATTAAGCGCAGCGCTTCGTCCTTCTGCCCCGCAGCAAACGCCGTCCAGCCCGCCGCTTGCAGCCTCATGATCTCGACTGTGTCCGCACCATCCTGCTTCTTCGACCGCAGCAAGGCGTCACGAATCGCTTCGAGCTGAGCGCCATTTGCCCGCGCGGCGTCCAGATCACCGCTGCGCGCCGCGCCTACGGCCCGTGCCCAGTACACGATCCCGTTGGCGACCTCAGTCCAGTACGACCCTCCGGTAAGTTTTAGCTCTGGCAGGTCGCGTGCCTCGGCCCAGCGCCGCGTTTCTATGGTGCACCGCGCCGGGATAGCGGCCGCTGCATAACCAGCGCTGAAGATCGTCGTATCCGCCTGTATGTTCTTCAGCTCGTCCCAGATCTTCCTTGCCTGCGCCTGCTCGCCCCTTTGCAGGTAGGCGTACACCAGGTAATCCATGGCGTGCAGTTGCTCGGAAACGGCCGCCGCCGAGCCCGTCTTCGCCGCACTGGCCCGCCCTGCCTCGGCGGAATCAATGTTGGACGCGATTGCATCCGGCCACATCCCCACGCGCACGAAAATATGCGACGGCATGTGCAACGCGTGCGGTGACTCCGGCGCGATCTTGGCGTACTTGCGCGCGGCATGCAGCCCCTGCGCCGCCAGTTCGGGGTAGTCATAAGTGTGAATGATGTAATGGGCGAGTCCCGGATGGTTGGACTGCTCGGCAAACAGCTTCTCCAGTCTCGGCCCGACTTTTCGCTGGATGGCGTAGGTCTTATCTGTGTTGGGGGCCGTCGAGCGCAGTGCCAGCAGATAGTAGATCTCCGCCTCGCGATCATTGGGATTCGCGCGATGGACCTCCTCCATTGCTACGGCCCATGCCTTGTTGCGGTCGGCGAAGCTGCGCGTCGCGTCGCCCTCGTACACGCGCGCAATGGCCTCGACGTACCCTCGCTCGCGCGCTGTCTGCTTCTTGGCGGCGCGCGCCTTGGCCACCGCGGCTGAGCCTTTTTCCAGTACCGCCGCGCTGGCCGGCGCCCAGAGCGGATGATGCAGGCTCATGGCTATGCCCCAGTAAGCCATGGCGCATTCGCGGTCTTTGGCAGCGATTGCCGAAAACGCTTTCTCCGCTTCGTCGTACCAAAAGGAATGCAGCATCGCCACGGCGCGTTCAAAATCATTCTGGACCGACTTGTCACAGGAAGTGGGAAATTTCACGGTTCCGAGCTTGCCGCTCGCCGGGCCGTGCTCATGGCCCTCATCGGCCAGCGCCAGGCCAAGCGGAACCAGGCACAGGAGAACCGTTGCCGAGAAGCATCGCAGCTTAGTCATACTTCACCCCCAATTTGCAGCGAGTTTGGCTCCTCCCTGTTCGGGCGCGAAAGGCCATCAGACGGCGACTGAAATTAACTTTGTGCGTGCTGGGCGCGAACCAGGCGTGGAAGCCTACTGTCCCTCAGCAAAGATGCCAAGCCTGCGAAATAGGTCGCATTTTGCGGTGCTGAGTTGACGTCGGAAACAGGCAGGATTGCCCACCCTTACGCCCAGCAAGGGTGGGCTCGCGTTGCGATGGTGTTATGTGAAATGACCCTCGTCTTAGCGCGGCATTCCGGATCGCTTCACCAGTTCCACCCGGCGGTTGTTCGCGCGTCCTTCTTCCGTGCGGTTGTCGGCGATCGGGGCCGTTTGCCCATACCCGCGCGCGGTCAGCCTCGAGGCCACTACTCCGCGCGCAACAAGCGCGGCGAGCACTGCCTTGGCACGGTCCTCAGAAAGCTTCTGGTTCGCCGCCGCTGTACCTACGTTGTCAGTGTGGCCCGCGACCTCGAGTTGGAGGTCGGGCGCGCTTTTGAGGGCGGCAGCCGCCTGGTTCAACAGGTCCTCGGATTCCGGCTTGATGGTGGCCTTCGCCGTGTCGAACGTGACATACAGCGCGACAAAACCATCTTTTCAATCTTGTCGAGCAGTTCGTTGGCGACGACGTCCTGTTTCATGGCCTCACGTTCGGCGATTACCAGCTCATAGCCGTCGCCTCCCCCACTGGCCTGGGCATAGGCCCAGATTTCCTTCTGTCCGCGATTGAATCGCATGGAGACGCCGAAGTGCGTGCAGCCGTTACCCACTTGGAGTGACTCGTCCAGCATTCCCTCGCACCAGCCGGGATACTCACCCTCGACAGTGCCCCCACCCCGCTTGGTCGCGTTCTGGAAATTGCGCATGATCTGCAACGGGCTCGGCTTGGTCGCACCTTCCTGCAAAACGTAATCGAACTTCCAAACCGCGCCTTCCACATCAACCGTCCGGGCACGCTTGGCGTCGGCCGCTTCCTTCAGCGGCCCTTGGGGAAAACGCCGCAGATCGAATTGCCTGCTGTCACAATTCTGGATGTAGAAATTGGGAAGGCGATTGAATAGCGGATGGTCCTTACAGCCTTCAGCATCCTCCTGCGCCCACAGACAAGCGCTCAGCAACAAGAGAGTCACTATGCATCGGCCGGCCGGCATACGGAACATGGCTTCTTCTCCCTTGGCGCGACGTGTTCATCCGACGAGACGCTCTGCTCGCGACGTCGCACCCAACCAGTAGACGAAAAACATGTTGCTTTGTGCGTGGTGGGATTCTGGGGCAGGCTCTACAGTGCGTCAAGCGCAAACTTCAGCGGCTCGCAGGCGACCCAATTTGCAGCAGTTCGCGAAGACGCAACCGGGAAGAAAAAATCCCCGCTCCAACCAACGCGGGCTTGACCGCGGTACTCCCAGGTGATATCTGGGGAATTCGCTGGGTCAGGCCGCGCGAAGATGCGAAGTGCCTGTCGCGCAGTGTGAGTCTAGGAGTGTTGCAATGGACCCGATGTATTTCATGGACGAGGACGATGACCTGCGGCAGATGCTTGAGATGCGACAACGTTCGCACCCATTGGAGCAGGAGCACTTGGAAACCCGCGTCGCCCTGCGCGATGCTGAAGCAGCGCTGAACACTTACCCGGACGACGAACAACTGAAGACGCGCGTAAAACAGCTACAACAAAAGCTGGATGAGATCAATCGAAAGGCGCCTTGGATTTCAGCGGAGCACCCGGTGGAACTCTGGCTTTTCGGCGCGCCACACGGCTAACGGCGCCGGCGCACTGAGCCGAACCTGCAAGCTGGTGGCTGGCCACTAAGAAAGAACTGGTCGGGGCGGTCAGATTTGAACTGACGACCCCCTGCGCCCAAGGCAGGTGCGCTACC
>JBHGBA010000054.1:0-29424 GCA_041946775.1 Terriglobales bacterium | reverse complement strand
GAAAACTTTAGCGTGCTTCAGCTTCCGCAACTGCGGCAGCTTGTCTTCGACGAAGGCGCGCGCGCCGATGTTCTGCAAGCCGATGGCGTTGAGCATACCGGCGGCGGTCTCGAACAGGCGCGGCGGCGGATTGCCCGGCATCGGCTCTTTAGACAGCCCCTTTACGACGAAGCCGCCCAGGCGCTCGACGTTAACGATCTCCTCAAACTCGACGCCATAGCCGAAGGTTCCGCTGGCGGCGATCACCGGGTTAATCAGGCGCAGGCCGCAGAAGCTGACACTGAGATCGGGCGGGCCTACGCGGCGCGGTCGCTTGTCGCTGGCCATCAGCGTGTCTCCCCGGCGGCGGCCGCGTTACTTCGTGCGGGAGCTGAACTCGCGAGCGCTTCGGTCAGCACCCGGCCCACAGCATGAGACGGCGCATTAATGCCCAGCAGCGAAGCCAGTGTGGCCGCTAGGTCCACCGGCTCGCAGGCAGTGCGGTAAATCCCCGGCTGGAAGGGCAGTCCAAAAAAGCCGAGCGGCACGTGCGTGTCGTAGGAATAAGCGGTTGCGTGGTCAGCGCCGGTCTTGTAGCCGACTACGAACGGCGGTGGGACGCCCAGCACGTACCAGCCACCATAGGGCGAATAGCTGTGCTGATAGCGGCGTCCGAGTTCGTCGGCCGGAACTTCGCCACTCTCTAACTGCACGCGCGTAACGAACGACCTCATGCCAGCCTGCTTCAGCGCTTCGCCGGCAGCACGTTCGGCATCGGCTTCTTTGACGTTGGCGAAAGCCTCTTCGTTCAGAAACGCGATCGGCCAGTCAATGGCGCGGACGTATTCGGCGTTGCGCCCGAAGCGGGTGGCGAGGGTGGCATTCACCTGGCGCCGCATTTCGGCGGAGTCGAGGTTCTTGGCCGGCAGCCGCAATCCTGCCGCGTAAGAGGGAAGCGGCGAGACCCCGTGGTCGGCGGAGAGCACGATCCACACGTTGGCCAGCCCGAGTTGTCGTCCGAGAAAGCCGAAGAAATCGCCGAGCTGCTTATCCATGGCCACGACCATGGCGCGGATTTCGCGCGAGTCCGGACCAACCTGGTGGCCGAGAATATCGTTGGCGCTCAGGCTGACAACTAGCAGGTCGGTTACCGGGCCGCTGCCCAGTTTTTCGTTGGTGATCAGCTCGCGCGCAAACTCCAGCTCATAATCGTTGGCGAACGGCGTCGCGCCCACCACGTCGTAAAAGCCTGCCGGCTTGCCATCCTTGCGCAGGTTCTTGGCCGGTATGGTAGTGCGCAGCACGCGCGCGTCGCTGTCCTTCCACTCAAGGTTCCAATAGTTCTCGGCGCGTTTGCCGGCGTTGAATTCTTTGACCCACTGGGGCAGGTCGTTAGCGTAGTAGCTGGAGCTGATCCACTGGCCGGTGTTGCGGTCGATCCAGAAGGCGAAATCGGCAGTGAAGCCGGTGGGCAGAATGGCCGCGCGGTCCTTCAGCGCCAGGCCGAAAACGCGCGCCTTGCCGCCGGTGGCGAGTTTCAGCTCGTCGCCCAGTGTGTTAGCGAGCAGGTTGCGCGGCGAGGAACCCGTGCCGGAACCGCCCAGCACGCGCGTCGTTTCGTCTTCGGTGCAGGTGACGTTGCGCTTGCGGGCGTTGTCCCACCACTCGTTGGCGATGATGCCGTGGCCGCTGGTGTAAGTGCCCGTGCCGAGGGTGGCGTGGCCGGGGCCGGTGCGCGTGTTGGCGTAGTCGTAATTGCAGGCGCTGAAGTATGCGCCGCGGTCCAGCAGCAGGCGGAAGCCGTCCGGGCCGAACTGGTCGTGATAGCGCTCCAGCAGGTCGCCGCGGAGCTGGTCAATGACGACAATCACTACCAGCCTGGGACGGCCGTTGTGGGCGCTGGCAAACACATTCACCGCCAGCAGGCACACCAACACCGCTGCGCAGATACGGCTCAGGTTTCTTCCCATCGGGAATAAGTGTAGCAGCTAGCGAGAAGCAACAAGCCACAAGCAGCTAGCAGCAAGCAACCAGCCAGCCGCGCTGCCTGGTGCTTGCTGCCAGTCGCTTAATCTTCGAAGCTGCGTGCGCCACCGTTGAAGCCGTTGCGGGCCTGCTTCCACAGCCACTTGATGACGCGGGCGTCGTTGTAGCAGTAGGCGAGGTTGTGGTTCAGCGTGGAGAAGCAGTGGCGCTGGCACGTCTTCTTCATCTCGCGCATCGAGGCTTGGTCGAAATTCGGGGCGTCAATGTTGCCCCAGTCGTAAGTTGCCGGATACATGGGGAAACACGGGGTCACGGTGCCGTCGGTGCGGATGACCACGTTGTTCTGCCCGGCGCGGCAGTTCCAGTCGGTGAAGTGGATCTCGCCGTCGGGCTCCTGGACGACGCCATCCATGGCGGCAATCGCGCGGGCGGCGTCGCCGTTCAGGCCGGTGCCGTCGCCGTTCCAGCCGACTCTCTTCAGATCGACACCGGAGGCCATGCGCATGAAGGTCTTCATCTCGCGCAGGCGAGGGATGGAGTTGACCATCTGGTAGCCGGCGCGGTTCTTCTCGATGATCCAGTCAATCAGGGCATCCACCTCGCGCCAGTCCTCGGGACGGATGTAGGTGGGGTTCTCCTCGAGGTGGCGGAAGTGCTCGTCCTGCTCCAGCATGGGCGTTTCGTTGATGTGGTAATCGGTGGCGACGCGGCGCTCGTGGGCGAAGTCAGTTAACCGGCGGACGTCGTCGCAGTTGTTGCGGCAAATGTTGATGTTGAAGAAGACCATGTAGCCGTACACGTATTGCTTGCGCAAGACGTGCTCAAGGTTCTTCTGTGCGGGGACGAGCGCCTTGGGCAGGCCGGGCTTCAGGTCCCAGGCATCGAGCGCGAAGTTGTACACCGCCACACCGGCGTCACCCAGGCGATCGGCCACCTCGGGGCGCAGCAGGCGGCCGTTGGTGCCAATGTAGATCCAGAAGCCTTTCTTGGCGGCGTAATACACGACCTTGTGGATGAACTGGGGGCGCAGGAGCGGTTCTCCGCCCATTAGGGCGAGCACGCGGCAGCCGTGGTCGTACAGCCAGTCGATGGAGCGCCGGGCGATGTCTTCGGTCATGCCCTTGACGCGGTTGTCATAGGCCCAGCAGTACCAGCAGTCGAGGTTGCACTTGTATTCGACAAACAGGTAAGCGGTGATGGGGTGAAATTCGCCGGGCAGGACGCGCGAGCGGATGTAGGGAAACAGCCAGCCGCGCATGGTGCGGTAAATCAGCGGGGCGGTCCACTTACGCTGCTCGGGCGGGGTTTCGGGGCCGGGCTGGTCCAGCAGTTCGGGATGCTGCGGGAACACCGGTTCCGGGAGGGACAGCCCCTTGGGCGCCGGGGGGGTCGGCTTACCGTTGGCCTTGGTCAAGAGGTCGTGGATGGCAACGTCAATGCGAAACTTGGGTGCAGTGGCCATTTGCTATCAGCTCCAATCCGCGGGCGAGGACCCGGTAATCGAAACGGCCTGGATATGACCGGCCGACAACAATCCGCTTATCATAAGTCACCAGTGCGACTGGTCACAATTCTCTGTGCAAGATGGTAGAGTAGCTCTTCTTATGCTAGACCTTGCATTCGTACGCGATCATCTCCCAGCAGTTGAAGAAAAACTCCGGCAGCGGGGCATGGAACCCGCCGAAGTGCTGAAAAACTTCAGCGAGTTGGACGTCCGCCGCCGCCAGGCCATCCACAAAGCCGAATCTCTGAAGGCCGAACGCAACCGGATGTCGGAAGAGGTGGCGCGGCTGAAAAAGAACAAGCAGGATGCCACGGCGCTGATCGAGCAGACCAAGGCCATGCGCGAGCAGATTGACGAGCTCGAAAAGCAAGCTGCGGCCGAAGATGCTGCCATGCGCGACATCCTGAACGTCATCCCCAACCTCCCGCACGACAGCGTGCCGGTGGGCCGCGACGAACACGCGAACAAGGAAGTACGCCGCTGGGGACAGCCACCGCAATTCAGCTTCGAACCGAAGCCGCATTGGGACGTGGGCGAACAGTTGGGAGCGCTCGATCTGGGTCGCGCTGCCAAGCTCTCCGGGGCGCGCTTTGCGGTGTACTGGGACCTCGGCGCCAAGCTGGAACGCGCGCTGGCTAACTTCATGCTCGACCTGCATACCCGCGAGCACGGCTACATCGAGGTGCTGCCACCCTACATGGTCAATTCGGCTTCCATGTACGGCACCGGGCAATTGCCCAAGTTCGCGCAGGACTTGTTCAAGTGCGAAAACACCGACCTGTGGCTGATTCCGACCGCCGAGGTGCCGCTGACCAACCTCTACCGCGACGAGGTGATTGAAGCGGGACGGCTGCCGCTCTCCGTGACCGGCTATACGCCATGCTTCCGCAGCGAGGCCGGCAGCTACGGGAAAGATGTGCGCGGCATCATCCGCCAGCACCAGTTCCAGAAGGTTGAACTGGTGAAGTTCACCAAGCCGGAGGAGTCGTACGAGCAGCACGAAAAGCTCACGCGCGACGCCGAAACGGTGTTGCAGAAACTCGGCCTACACTACCGCGTAATGCTGTTGTGCACCGGCGACATGGGGTTCTCGTCCGCCAAGACCTACGACTTGGAAGTCTGGTTGCCGGGCCAGCAGTTGTTCCGCGAGATTTCCTCGTGCTCGAACTTCGAGGCGTTTCAGGCGCGGCGCGCGAACATCCGCTACAAGCCCGAAGGAAAGAAGGGCGCCGAGTACGTGCACACGCTGAACGGCAGCGGCCTGGCAATTGGGCGTACCTGGGTGGCGATCGTCGAAAATTATCAGCAGGCGGATGGGAGCGTGGTGATTCCCGAGGTGCTGCGGCCGTACATGGGCGGGGTGGAAGTGATTACGCCGAGAAGCTTCTAGCTGTTAGCTTTTAGCCCTTAGCCTTTAGCCCTTAGCCTTTAGCTCTTAGCTTTTAACGCAACGTGATAGGTTCCCCAGCCGCGTAGCGGCGGCTGAATCTGGCCCAGAGCGCCAGCCGTGGCAAGGCATCCCCGCAGTTGCGGGCCCGTAGTGTGCGTGAGAACCCTTGTACCGCCCCTACGCCCGGATTATTCATGACCGGGTGGAGCAGCCTTCAGGCCTGCTGTCAAGAGCAGTGGAGATGCGGGCTTCAGACCCTGAGGTACTTCGCTGTCGCGCAGACAGAATGTACCTCGGCGGCTAACAGCCGCCATGTTCAATCCGTGCTCAATCGACTGCGCGGCGGCAAAATCGGCCGCCGCTCCTCGGGACAACAAATCGGGCGCTATACCAATCCTGAAATGCTCTAAAAGCTAAGGGCTTCTTTTTCTCTTTTCCACGAACTACACTGACCTGGAGAATGTCGAAAATGTGGCAGACAATCCGGGGCTATGTCTGGTGGACGCACAAGCGGGGCAGTTTCCATTACGACGTCATGGTCACGCTGGTCCTGCTGTTCATCTTTCTGGCGCCGCGCTGGATCGATTTTAAAGATCGTCCGGCAGAGCGCAATCCGCATCAAACCGGAGTAGTCGTTCTTCCAGACGGAGACCAGTTCGTTTACCAGATTGACCCGTCGGCCGTGCAGGGCAGCGATGATGCGGCGATCCGGAAAGACCTGGTGCGCGTAATTGAACCGATCGCCGGCGAAATCACCCTGGTGCGCTACGAGGTGGTGCGCGACTCCAAGGGCCACGTCAAGGCCTACAAGGCCTGGGTGTACCGGCCATTTCAGTAGGCCCGGTCGGGAAGAGCGCAATCCGGACGAAACGAGCAAACTCGATGAAACATGCCCTTCTGTTGGTGGTTTTGATGGCGGCGTTGGCGCCTGTTGGCAATCCTGAGCAGAAAGCGTCCGCCCAGGCCGCTGTGAAAGGCGACAGCGCTCTGGAAAACGTCCTGTACGCCATGGATCGCGCTGCCGCCAGCTTCCATTCAGCGGAAACGGACTTTGCCTGGGACCAGTTCGAATCGGTGGTCCAGGAACATAGCCTGCAAAGCGGCACCATGTACATCCGCGGCAGCGGCAACAAACTGGAAATGGCGGCCGAGATCACCCGCCCGCCGGAAGAGCAGAAATACGTACTGTTCACCGACGGCAAAGTCCAGTTATATCAGCCCAAGATGGACCAGGTGACGGTGTACAACGCCGGCAAGAACCGCGAAGCGTTCCAGAGTTTCCTGGTACTGGGCTTTGGCGGCGGCGGACATGACCTCTACAAACAGTTTGACGTGAGGTATTTAGGCAGCGAGAATGTGCAGGGCGTCCACGCCGCCAAGCTGGAACTGACCCCCAAGTCGCAGCGGGTACGCGGCATGTTCAATCCCATCCTGCTGTGGATCGATCCGGCTCGGGGGATTTCCGTGCAACAGCAGTTCATCGAACCCGGGTCCGGCAACTATCGCCTGGCCAAGTACAGCAATATCAAGATCAACCAGAAGATTCCCGACAGCGCGTTCAAGCTCAAGACCACCGGCAAAACCAAATATGTGACCCCGAGCGCGTAGGAGGGGGATTCGATGCGGGGTGCGGCCGGGGCAACGGGCGCGCTCACCTTCGGCGTCCTACGCTAAGCAGTCCAAGGACGACCATGGCCAAAGTACTGACGATCCCGGTGCGGCCTGGGCCGCGCAAGAGCAAGCGCCAGGGCGGGTGCGACCCGCGTTATGTCGAAGGCCAGCGCCTGCTGGTCAATGCGATTAAGTATCTGACCAAGAGCGACCTGAGCGGCAATCGCACGGCCATCGAACTGCTTTCGGAGCACTTCCGCACGCAGTTTCGCATGAGCGATTCGCCGCTACGCGAAGACTAATTTTGTGAAACTGATGCTGGAACCGAGGCGAGCGCGTGCGCGCGTTCGGGTGCCCTGCCGCGTGTCTTTCGCGCGACCAGGGCGGCAGCGTACACCATGACCACGGGATAGCACTCGAGGGAGTAGCGCGGCTCGGGGTTCCCCACTGTGCCCAGGAAAGCCGAGCGCGCCACGACAAACGCCAGTAGCATTCCCCCATAGCGCCAGCCCGGTCGCACCCACACCCAGTACGCAGCGGCGGCGATCGCCGCCAGCACGTACGCCAGGTTCACCACGCCGAGTGCCATGGCGATGGTGGCGTCGTGCGGATCGTTTTCATAGTCCCACCAGCGGTCTTCGAGGCCCAGAAGCTCCGTACGGGGACGCAACCACATCCCTGCGATTCGCAAGGCCGGCAACCAGACGTAGTAGCGCAACGGATGGCGCTGTATACGCCGGCTGGCCAACTCTGCAAACTCGTGGTCGAGCGCCGGACCGACCGTCATGCCGTCAGCCTTATAGGCTGCCAGCAGCGCCGCGACCCGCTCGCGTTCGGCAGCATCATCGAAAGCGCGGTCGGGAAGCCTGTCCATAATCGCGTCCTGCGGTTCGGCCCAGAGGACTTCTGTAACTGAGGAATAATCGGCAATCCAGGTCTTGATCCAACGTCCGAAACCGAGCGGAACGAACTCATCCGGCTCATTCGCGTACTGCGGCGCCAGCGGCTGTACCACGTGAAACATGCGCCAGTTGCGGATGGTCCAGGGAACCAGCGGCCCCAGTGCGACTGCGGTAAGTACCGTTGCCACCGCCAGCCGCCGGCGTGCATCCTGCCTGCTGCACAACAGCGCGTAGCCGGCGATCACAGGAAGCAGGATGCCGCCGTCCGGCCGCAGCAGGATGCCGCCCGCCACCGCCGCGCCGCACAGCGCCCAGTCGCGCAGTCGCGCACTGCTAAGCGCCATCGCCGCCGTATCGAGCGCCAGGGCCGCGAAGAAGATGGCCAGTGTCTCGGTCAGCGCGCTCGCAACGTAGTTGGCCGTGAAGGGGCACAGCGTGGCAAGCACAAATGCAAGCTTCGCGGCGCGCCCGGAACCGACGATGCGACGTGCAAAATCGGCAATGACGAAACAGGTGGCCACATCCACTGCGAGTTGCGTCCATAGGAGCGCGCGGTAGTGCTCCACGCCGGTAACGGACCAGATCGCGGCGATGTACGCCGGGTATCCGGGCATTCGGATGAGCGTCGGAGTGGGGCCATCGGGGCCGCTGATGCCGAAAAATCCGTGCTGGAGCAGGTTCTTGGCCAGATCGCCGTAAACGAAGCCGTCGTCCGTTAGCACCGGAAAACGCAGGACGAAGACGAGGCGCAATGCAATGGCCGCCGCGGTCAGCAGCGCAAAATAGAGCTTCGATCGGCGGAGCAGGTCACGCATACGAGATGAATGTGAGCGGCGCATTCAGCATACCATCTCAGGGTTTTTTCAACGTGTCGTGCGCGCGGACTACTCAACGGAAAACGGGAAACGGATAACGGGGAACGTGATTTCTGCATTTGACCAGCACTCTACCAGCATCTTACGATGAGGGAAAACCCTATGTAACGCATGCCTGAGCCAGTCTTTTACGATCCGCGGCAGCGGCGCTGGAAGCGTCTGCGCCGGGTTTTCGACGTCACCGCTGTGGCCGTCACGCTGCTGATCGGCTTCTTCTTCGCCTCGGTGTTCCGCAATACGCCGTTGCCGCAGTTACTGTTGCCACAGCAGCGCCGGTCGTATCGCGCGCTCAAAGAGAACGAGAAGCGTCATCCCAAGCCCCGCGCCGTTTCACGCAAATCGAAAACGCCGCCCACCCAGGTGAAGTTCAACAGCGGCGAAGAAGGCATTCGGGCAGCGTTCTACGTTACCTGGGACCCGGCGAGCTTCTCGTCGTTGCGCGAGAACCTGCGCTCCATCGACCTGCTCTTCCCGGAATACCTGCACGCCCTCTCGGCGGACGGCCATCTCAGCGCGTTTGCGGAAGACGAGACCCGCTACGATGTGGTGTCGCACGGCACGGTCGCTCGCGTGGACGACAAGGTCATGTCGCTGGTCGAGGAAGAACACGCCGAGCTCGAAGTTCTTCCGCTGGTCAACAATTTCGACGGCACAAACTGGGTGGAAGGTCCCGTGGCGCAGATGCTTGGCGATCCGCAGGCGCGCGCGCGATTTCGCACTGAGCTGCTCGCCTTTCTGGCCACCGACCGCTATCGCGGCCTGACGCTTGACTTCGAGGCCTTTCCCAAGTCGGCGCAGCCGGGTTACCGCGCGCTGCTGACCGAACTTGAACAAGACTTGCACTCACGGGGGATGAAGCTCTACGTTGCCGTACCCGCGCGTAACGAAGACTTCGATTATCAGGACGTTGCCGCGCGTTCCGACAGCGTCATCCTGATGAACTACGACCAGCATTATCCCGGCGGCGCGGTGGGCGCGGTTGCCGGGCAGGACTGGTTCACAAGGAACATTGAGATTGCGCTCAAGGCTGTTCCCGCCGATAAGCTGATCTGCGCCATCGCCAATTATGGCTACGACTGGGAGTCGCGCGAGGTAAAACACGGCCGCCGCACGCAACTGGTGCCGGCCGGCACGTCGCCGGTCTCGGTGCAGGAGGCCTGGCTGAAAGCGCAGGAGTCGGAAGCCGACGTGGCGTTCGACTCCGATAGCCTGAACCCGCACTTCGCCTTCCTCGACGAGCCCGACATGCGGCATGAGGTCTGGTTTACCGACGCAGTCACCGCGCTGAACCAGATGCGCGCGGCGCAACGCCTGGGCATTAACACCTTCGCACTATGGCGCCTGGGTTCGGAAGACCGCTCGCTGTGGAACGTCTGGGACGCTCCCCAGGAAGCCAATGCCGCAGAGAAACTGCGCGTTGTGCCCCCGGGCCAGGATGTGGCGCTCGAAGGCCAGGGCGACATCGTCAGCATCACCCAGCGGCCGTCGAATGGCGAGCGTACGGTAACGCTGGACGCCGCCAGCGGCCTGATTATGGATGAAAGTTTCAATTCGCTGCCCATCCCTTATCAGCTCACCGAGTACGGTGGACACGGCAAACAAGTCGCCATCACCTTCGACGACGGCCCCGATCCCAAGTGGACGCCACAGATTCTCGACGTGCTCAAGGCGAAGCACGCCAAGGCCACGTTTTTCCTGATCGGCGTGCAGGCGGACAAGTATTCATCCATCACACGGCGCATCTATGCCGAAGGCCACGAGATCGGCAACCACACCTGGACGCATCCCGACATCAGCAACATCAGCCGCCGCTACATGGGTGTAGAGCTGAACCTCACCGAGCGCTTCTTTGCCTCAGAACTGGGCATCAAGACGCTACTGTTCCGCCCGCCGTACTCCATTGATCAGGAGCCCAACACCGCCGACGAGGTGCGCCCGCTGGAGATTACCCAGGGGCTGGGCTATCTCACGGTGGGCGACAAGATCGATCCTAACGATTGGCGCGCCAACCCGCGGCCCACAGCGGAAGAAATCGTTGCGAATGTTCTGAAGGGACCGCTGCCACCCTGTGCCCCGGACAATCAGAAGTGTGGCAGCATCATCCTGCTGCACGATGGCGGTGGCGACCGCCGTGAGACCGTGCGCGCGCTGCCCCTGCTCATCGACGCTCTGCGCGTCCGCGGATATGAGATCGTACCGGTGGCGCAACTGATCGGCAAGACGGCCAGCGACGTCATGCCGCCCATCCCGCCCAACGAGCGCTGGCCAGCGCGGCTCGACTGGTTCGGCTTCTGGATTTATCCTGTCATTTATTCGGCGATCGTGGTGATCTTCTTCGTGGGCGACGCGCTGATGAGTGCGCGCCTGCTGCTGGTCGGCGTCGCCGCCGTCTATAACCGCCTGCGCCCACGCGGGCCGGAACCGACCGCCACCGCCCATTTCAAACCGCCGGTCGCGGTGCTTATCCCCGCGTACAACGAAGAGAAAGTCATCGAGCGCACTGTGCGCGCCGTCTTGCGGTCAGCGTATCGTCCGTTGCGGGTCATCGTCATTGACGACGGCTCCGCCGATGACACGCTCGCCGTAGCACGCCGGGCGTTTGCCCGCGAGATCGCTGCCGGCACGGTCAGCGTGCTGACGAAACCGAATTCGGGGAAAGCGGCGGCGCTTAACTTCGGGCTCCAGCACGTCACAGAAGAAATCTTCGTTGGCATCGATGCAGATACTGTTATTCATCCACAGGCGATCTCGCTGCTGGTGCCACACTTCGTTGACCCCGAAGTCGCGGCCATGGCCGGCAACGCCAAGGTGGGCAACCGCGTCAACCTGTGGACTCGCTGGCAAGCGCTGGAATACATCACCAGCCAGAACTTCGAACGCCGTGCGCTGGACTGCTTCGGCGCAGTCAGTGTCGTACCCGGCGCCATCGGCGCATGGCGGACTGCGGCGGTGCGCGAGGGCGGCGGCTATCACTACGATACGGTTGCCGAAGACGCCGACCTCACCGTGGCGTTGCTGCGTGCCGGATACCGCGTCCACTACGAAGATCGCGCGCTGGCCTACACCGAAGCTCCCAGCACGGCAAACGGCCTGATGCGCCAGCGCTTCCGCTGGTCGTTCGGCATCCTGCAATCGCTCTGGAAACACCGGCATGTGGTCAAGCGCAGAGGTGTGCTGGGCTGGATCGCGTTTCCCAACATCCTGATCTTCCAGATCATGCTGCCGCTGGTGTCGCCGTTCATTGACCTGATGTTCGTGGCCGGCATCATCAATTACGCCATTGACAGGCACTTCCACCCAACTACCGCCGATTTCGCCAGCCTGAAGAAGCTGGTCGCCTTTTTCGCCACGTTCCTGATCATCGATTTCATCGCGTCAGCTATCGCCTTTGCCCTGGAGCGGCGCGGCGCCGATCGGCGTGAAAGCGTGTGGCTGCTGGGCCACGTCTGGTTGCAGCGCTTCGCCTATCGGCAGTTGTTTTCCATTGTGATCCTGAAGACGCTGAAGCGAGCCATTGAGGGTAAGCCCTTCGCCTGGGACAAGCTCGAGCGCACGGCAACAGTCGGGGCCGTGCACGAAGAGGCGCTGGCAAGCAAGTAGTTCCCCGCCCCCCTTGATTTTTCCAGACTTTGGGAATCCAAACCCCGGTACAACGCCTGTTGACTAGGATATAAAATAAAGTATACGATTGTTCCTCGTGGAACAATTTTATGGCCACCCCCTCCAGCGCCGGCTTCGGTTCCGCTATCCCGAGACAGTCGCTGGCCTCGGCGGTTGCCGACAAGCTGCGAGAGAAGATCATACGAGGCGAACTGCGCGAGGGACAGCAACTGCGGCAGGATGCCATTGCCTCAGAATTCCAGGTCAGCAAGATTCCCGTACGCGAGGCGCTGCGGCACCTGGAAGCTGAAGGGCTCATCAAGATCATCGCTAACCGCGGCGCGGTCGTGTCAGCGCTGTCGCCCGACGAAATCGAACAATTATTCGAGGCCCGCGCCGTGCTGGAGCGGCACCTGCTCGGGTTGGCTGTTTCGCTGCTCCGTGAGACCGATCTCGCGGAAGCCGAACGGGTGCTTACGCTTTACGACCAGGCGGTACGCAGCGGCGCCGAGGTCGAGAAATGGGGCGCCTGGAACTGGCAGTTCCACAGTTCACTTTACCAGGCAGCGAAGCGGCCGCTGCTGCTGGGCATGGTCAAGACGCTGAACAACAACTGCGACCGCTATACCCGGATGGTGCACTTGTTCACGGGAGACATCAGCCGCACTGCCCGCGAGCATCGCGAATTATTGGAGGCCTGCCGGAGGCGCGACGCCGAGCAGGCATGCGAGTTGTTGTGGCGCCACATCGTCGGTGCCGGCACGAACCTGAGAGAGTTCATTAAGCAGCAACGCCAAGGAAAATGAACACCACCGGCGGACAAACTGAATCCCAAAGTGCCGCGGAAGACGCAGAGGAGAACCGGGGCCCGCCGCCGGGACGGCGCTACGAAGGTGACTATCATCAAACTACAACCGCAATTCAAGAGGAGCTAGCATGGCAACCACGCGAACCACGTTGGACGTAGGTCCGTTCAAGAACGAGCCCCTTACCGATTTCACCAAGCCCGAAAACCAGCAGGCCATGCGCGCCGCCATTGAGAAGGTGCGCCGCGAACTGGGCCGCGAATACCCGCTGGTCATTGGCGGCAAAGAGGTCTTCACGAAGGACAAGCTGAAGTCCATCAATCCGGCGAAGCCTGCCGAGTTGGTGGGCCTGTTCCAGAAGGCCGGCAAGGAAGAAGTTGAGCCGGCGATGCAGGCCGCACTCAAGGCGTACGAAACGTGGAGCCGCACGCCGGTCGAAGAGCGCGCGGCATTGCTGTTGCGGGTGGGCGAACTGGTCCGCAGGCGCAAGCACGAATTCAGCGCGTGGATGATTTTTGAAGTGGCGAAGAACTGGGCGGAGGCTGACGCCGACACTGCCGAAACCCTGGATTTCTGCGAGTTCTACGCGCGGGAAGCGCTGCGCCTGGCCAAGGCAGAGCCGCCGGTGCAACTGCCCGGCGAGCGCGACTACCTGTGGTACATCCCGCTGGGCGTGGGTGTGGTGGTACCACCGTGGAACTTCCCCGGCGCGATTATGGCAGGCATGACGCTGGCATCCATCGTCTGCGGTAACACGGTGATCCTGAAGCCGTCGAGCGATTCGCCGGGCATTGCGCGCTTCTTCTTCGACCTGCTGCGCGAAGCCGGCATGCCCGATGGAGTCGTGAACTTCTGTCCCGGCGCCGGGGCCAGCTTTGGCGATGCCCTGGTAGCGCATCCGAAGACGCGGTTCATCGCCTTTACCGGATCGCGGGAAGTCGGGCTGCGCATCAACTCAGTCGCCGCACAGAAGCAGCAAGGGCAGCTCTGGATCAAGCGTGTGGTGCTGGAGATGGGCGGCAAGGACGCCATCATCGTCGAGCCAGACGCCAATATCGAAGCGGCGGTCGAAGGCGTGGCGGTCAGCGCGTTCGGCTTCCAGGGCCAGAAGTGCTCGGCGTGCTCACGGCTCATTCTCCACGAAGCGATCTATGACGAGTTCATCGAGAAGCTGAAGGCGCGGGTGGAAAAGATCACCATGGGCGACCCGACTGAGAACCCCGGCATGTGCGCGGTGATCAATAAGGCCTCGATGGAATCTATCTTCGAATACATCGAGCAGGGCAAGAAAGATGGGCGCCTGATCACCGGCGGCAAGCGCCGTACTGACCTGGGCGACGGCTATTTCGTCGAGCCGACTGTGCTTGCCGACATCCCGCCCAAGTCGAAGCTGGAGCAGGAGGAGATTTTTGGCCCGGTGCTAGCGATCATCAAGTCGAAGAACTTCGATCATGCACTGGAGATCGCCAACGATACCGAATTCGGGCTGACCGGAGCGATCTACACCAGCGACGAGCGGAAGATCGAGAAGGGTATGCGCGAATTCCACGTGGGCAACCTGTACATTAACCGCAAATGCACGGGAGCCATAGTGGGGGCGCATCCGTTCGGTGGCTTCAATATGTCGGGCACCGACTCCAAGGCAGGCGGGCCGGACTACCTCTTCCTGTTCACCCAGGCGAAGTCCATTGGGAGGAAGTTGTAGGGAACACCGCCACGGAGGCACGGAGCTATTTGTGATTGTGTGATTTGTGATTGGCACGCCGAATCAACGCCGGAGTTCAATCGCAAATCAAGAAGCGCTCAGTCACAAATTCTCCGCGCCTCCGTGGAGCGGGTGGCCTTCCCGTGGTGGATTACCGCTTGCTGCATTGACATTTGTGCAAACCCGTCACAGAATAACGGCACATAGGCTGCGGGGTTCATTGCAGCCACTGTTCCCGCACGCGCTGGCGCGTGCCAGGGTCGAAGGACCCGCATCGCTATGGCGAGAATTCTGTGCGTTGACGACGAGCCGCATGTCGTCACCTTGAAGTGCCAGATCCTGGAAGCCGCGGGGCATACCGTGACGGCGTCCACCTCTGCCCACGACGCCATCGAAAAGTTGCAGAGCAACGCTTATGACGCGGTGGTGACCGACTGGCGGCTGGGCGACGCCAACGGACGCGCGGTGGTCTCGGCGGCCAAGACCCACTCAACGGTACCTGTGGTAGTGGTTTCGGGGTACGTGACTGAGGCTTTCCAGGCGGCTGAACCGCTGGCCGACCTGTATCTGGAAAAGCCGGTCAACCCGGAAGAGCTGGTCACGATTGTCAACGAGTTGCTGAAGACCAGCGCCAAAGCTGTGCCGTAGGTAGCTGGCCTGGTACATGGCGCGAATTGGCGCGCCTACCCATCCTATTGTCTCCGCCCGCCATCGAAGTTTGAAGAACTACCTTGAAAGCAGGGGAAATCGCACGGCTGATAAACAGTCCGGCAGGTTCAGCCGCGTGTTTCGAACGTGTTACCGGCAAGTTCCAACGCGCTCCAGTTACTGATGGAGGGCTGGCATCCCTACCTGAATTTCGGCCTTTTGCTGCTGGGGATGCATCTGGTGGAACCCGGCGCGCCGGGGCGACGGCTGGATTTGCAACGCGAGCTACAGCTCTCGACCCTGCTCGGCAGCATGCCGGACGCGGTTTTTCTCTTCGACAGCGCGGGGAAGATCATCGAGGCGAATCGCATTGCCGAGCAGCTTTGCAACCGCGGTGGCGAGCAGCTTCGCGGGCTCAGCATAGCCGGGCTGAATGAGCTGCTTCTCGCGCGCGACGAATCGGACCGGCCGGTCAGCAATCCCAGCATGGGGGTCAATCGCGCCCTGCGCGGCGAAGTGGTGCGGAACTTGCGCCGCATCTTTCACCACCCCGGCGACGGCCACATCATCGAGACTTCCACATCAGCGAGCCCGATCCGCGAATCCTCGGGGAAGATCAGCGGCGCTATTCTCATTGTGCGGGACATCACCGAGGTGATGCAGTTGCAGCGGCGGCTGGCGGACACCCAGCGCCATAAAGAAATCGGCCAGATGGCGGCCGGCCTGGCGCACGATTTCAGTAACGTGCTGGACTCTATCGTGCAGGCCACCGCACTGCTTGACAGTACTCCTGAACCCGCCATGCGTCACCTTTACGCCGACTTGATCCGCAAGGCAGTGGATCGCGGGGCGGAGATCATTGACCGTGTCCGCGAATATCTGCTCACCGGCACTGGGCGGCGTTCGCGCGTAGATGTGCGGCTTTTGCTGCAGGAAACGGTTGAGGTCACCGAGCCGCTCTGGCACGACAAGCCGTACAAGGTGAGCCTGGATTTGCAGCCGGTGGCGCCGGTGGATGCGAACCCGGCCGACCTGCGGCGGGTGTTTACAAACCTGATCATCAACGCGCTGGAAGCCATGCCCAGTGGAGGTGAACTCACCATCCGCTGCGAGAACGTTGGCGACTCGGTGCGCGCGACGGTCTGCGATACCGGCGGGGGGGTGCCGCCGGAACTCCAGAAAAACTTGTTCGTTCCCTACTTCACGACCAAGCCGCACGGCACTGGGCTGGGGCTGTCGGGTGCGCACCGCATTGTTAACTCGTTTGGCGGGGAGATCAACTTCCGCACTGAGTTGGGGAAAGGGACCACGTTCGTGGTGCAGTTGCCAGTGTCAGAGGCGGTGCAGGCTCCGAAGGCGGCGTAGAAGAATCCACCGTGGCACGGAGGCGCGCAGGAGGATTTGGGATTGGGGAATTGGGATTGAAGACTGAAGTCAGCGGACGCGGCGGTCAAGAGTCGTCGCGCCCCTGTCGTCCTGGCAGCGCGGTGACGTTCACCTAGGCGCGTATTCACTATCAACGATAGGTCCGGCGTGGGAGAAGGCAGTTGTTCGACACCACCTTGACGTGATCTTGCTTCCGTAAGCAGCGTGGTTGCGCGTGGCAACTGCTGACGGGCTGCAATCATTCCGCCCCAGGGCAGAATACCCGTCTATGGCGGCCATCACTTCCAAAAGTGATGGGTTAAGCTGAAAGTTATAGCAAGAGATTGTGAGTGAAAGGATGAAGCGGGGAACAGTAAGAGTTGAAGGTTCTGCGTGGGAAAGCGTAGAACGCGATGGGGCGGGTCATTAGACTCTGCTTCGGCCCTGTTTGACAAGAATACGGGTAAGGTTTGCGTCTGGAGAGCATCGAGGATCGGTTCGAGATTTTTGGATGAAGACGTGTTCTGAAGCCGGACCGAACGCGTTGGGCCAGTCAAATATTCAATATTCAATCTTCAATTGGGTCGCGGAGCTGCGGCGGTGGCGGCCGCAGCTTCTGCCAGGATGCGGTGGTGAATGGTGAACAGCGCCAGTTCCAACCGGTCCGACACGCCGATCTTGTCGTACACGTTGCGCAGGTAGTTCTTGATCACCTGCTCGGTGGTTCCCAACTGGTTGGCGATTTCCTTGTTCTTGTAGCCCTGCACAATGAGCGCGACGATGCGCAATTCCTTGGGGGTGAGACGATCGCGGACGCGAGCGCCGACCATGTCGTTGTCGGCGACTTCGCGCGCCACTACAGTGTCCTGGCACCAGGTTTCGCCGCGGGCGATGCGCCGCACGCAGTTGACCAGGGTGGGCCCGGTCACGTTGCGGTAGGCCACGCCGGCGGCGCCCATGCTCAGGTACTTGCCTGCCTCTTCGCCGTGTTCCGCTACGATGAGCACGCGGGTCTTGGCGCGCGCAGCGGTGTCGAAGACTTCGCGCAAATTGGGATGAAAGGAAGCCGAGCAGATCAACACCGACGCGCGAAATTTCTCGAGCGCCATCATCATCTGGTCCGGCGCCTGCGCCTGCGCCACGATGCGCATATCGTCTTCGACAGCGAGCACCTTGGCGATGCCTGCGCGGAAGATAGCCTGGTTGTCTGCCAGTATCAGTTTGAGCATGGCTTCACGACTTGCGAACGAACTCGTATTTGTCGATAACGCAGGCCACTCCGCTGCGGTGCGCTTCCGCCAGTTTTTCGACCCGGAGCACGCGGCCCCGACAGTGAATGTGCACGTCCTTGGGCGCGCCGATCACCTCGGCGGGCAGCGTCATGTCGAACTCCACGGTTGATCCCGGACGCCACAAACGCGCTTCAGAACCGGGCTTCTTGCCCGGCGCGTCAGTGCGGATGTAGGCTCCAGCGGCGCTGACGTTTGCCGTCATCCCGACCTGTTCCTCAGTCGAATCGCCGACCGAAATGCGGATCGGCAACTCCACTGGGAAGCGTTTGCCGGTACGTGCGTCTCCCACACAAACCTCCCTGCCCGCCCGCAGAACCAGAGTAGCTGTCGCCCTGCCTTATATCACGATTGAGGGATGAATCCTAGTCGGGAGAACGCCTGAGCCTGAATGGTTACTAGGTCTCTGTTAGCAAATAGGTAAAGACGCGCATAAACAGGATGCGGTGGGTGCTTAGGCCTCGCGGTTGCGGTGCTTGGCGCCGTCCAGCTCGCGGGCGATGCTGTCCAGTACCCCATTTATGAACTGTACGGATTCGGGACTGGAGAAGGTGCGGGCAATCTCCAGCGCCTCGTTAATCACCACGGGCTTGGGGGTGCGAGGGTAGGCGAGGAATTCGGCTACGGCGTTGCGCAAGACGTTGCGATCTACGGCGGCCATGCGGTCCATGCGCCAGTGCTCGGCATGGCGTTCGATCAGGGCATCAATCTCTTCGCGCCGGTCCATGGCCACGCGGAAAAGGTCTTCGGCGAAGCCGCGCGCTTCCTGGTCGGCTTCGCCGCGGGCGCCCCAGAAGGTGCGCTGCACCTGGTCCATTTGCTGGCGGCCCATGTCGGCCTGGAACAGCATCTGAACGGCGAGCTCTCGGGATTTTCTTCGAGTACCCATTTGAATTAGCCGCTGATGAGCGCCGATGAACGCTGATGAGCCAAGAGTACAGCAAAAAGCATTAACGCAAAGGACGCCAGGGAAAGGGTCACCAGCCGGTCAATGCGGGCGCTGAGGAAGATACGAACTGATATTGCTCTTAATCAGCGTTCGTCTGCGTTCATCAGCGGCAGATCATCGCTTTTCTGCGGCGACCTGTTTTTTCAATGACGCCATTTCGATGGCTGCCATGGCCGCCTCGAAACCCTTATTTCCGGCCTTCAAACCCGCGCGGTCAATGGCCTGTTCCAGGTTCTCACAGGTGAGCACGCCGTAAGCGTGTGGAATGCCAGTCTCCTGCGCGGACTGGCCGATGCCGCGCGTGCATTCGGTGGCGATGTGCTCGTAATGCGTGGTTTCGCCACGGATCAGGCAGCCCAGACAGATGACCGCGTCCACGCGTCCGCTCTCCGCCAGGGCGCGGGCGGCTGCGGGAATCTCGAATGCGCCGGGCACGCGCACGATGGTCAGCTCCGCGTCGCGCGCGCCGGAGCGGCGCAGCGCATCCAGAGCGCCCGCCAGCAGGCGCTCGGTAATAAACGAGTTAAACCGGCTCACGACCAGGCCGAAGCGCATGCCGGTGGCGTCCATTGCGCCTTCGAGCGTGCGCACCGGCTGCGGCTGTTTCTCGGCGCGCCACGAGAAAACGGCAATGCGCTGCCCCGGTGCGGGTTCGACCAGGAACATGCGTCCGCCGAAACTCTGGTCGGCGATTTCTGAGGCAATGCGGTAGCCGCGCGCTCTGATGATGTCGTAGGCGCTGTCTGCGTTAGCCACTTGCACGACCAGGTCGGTGGGCGGAAACTCGCCGCCCATGCCGATCTCGATGCCGGCCTGCGGAGTGCGAAACAGCAAGCCGCGGTCCTGGCGTCCTTGCCAATCCTCGGCGGGCTCGAGCCCGAGGTCGGCGAAGAAGCGGGCCAGCGAAGTGAATGCCTCGTCGCTGGCGGCGAGGCGGACGAAGAAAATCGTTTGGACCATTGCTTTCGGAGTATACGTCAGCTAGAAGTTGCCAGTTGCCAATTGTCAGTTGCTGTGGGCGTAAATGCATAGGTCCTTCGCCTCGCGCCAACCGCAGGCGCGAGGCCCAGAATGACAACTTATTGAGAACTGCGGCTGACAACTGACAACCGACAACTGACAACTGACAACCGACAACTGACAACTGTCAACTGTCAACTGGGTACTGGCAACTGGGTACTGGCAACTGGGTACTGGTAGTGGCTACTTTCCCTTGAACTGCGCCTGGCGCTTTTCCAGAAACGCCGTGGTGCCCTCGGTTTTGTCTTCGGTGGCGCAGCAGACGCCGAACAAGGTCGCCTCAAGGTAAAGACCCTCGGGCAGGGTCATCTCCATGCCCTTGTTTACCGCCTCGATGGCAAACTGCACGGCCAACGGCGCGTTGGCAATGATCTTGTGTGCGATGGCTTCGGCACGCGGGACCAGTTCGGCAGGAGCGACGACTTCATTGACCAAGCCAATGCGGTGCGCTTCGGCCGCAGGAATCATGTCGCCGGTCAATACAAGTTGCAGGGCGAGGCCTTTGCCGATGAGCCGAGGCAGGCGCTGCGTGCCGCCGTAACCGGGGATGATGCCCAGCTTGAGTTCCGGCTGGCCGAGCTTGGCGTTTTCGCTGGCCAGGCGGATGGTGCAGGCCATCGCCAGTTCGCAGCCGCCGCCCAGGGCGAAGCCATTGATGCAGGCGATGACCGGCTTACCAAGGTTCTCAACAAGATCGAGCACGGCCTGGCCTTTGTGGGTGTATTCCTTGCCGGAGATGGCGTCGTGCTTCTGCAATTCGCCGATGTCTGCGCCCGCAACAAACGCCTTTTCGCCCGCGCCGGTCAGAATGGCGACGCGAATTTCGGGGTCGTTCTTCACCGCGGTGAAGGCGATGCGCAGCTCTTCCATGGTCGCCATGTTCAGCGCGTTGAGCACCTTCGGGCGGTTGACGGTGATGTAGGCGATGGCGCCTTTCTCTTCGTAGATGAGATTTTCAAAGGGAGCAGGGCCCCCTGCAGTTGATGCCATCATTTCCTCCGCGAATGAATACTAAGATTATTGATCTTCTGCGTGGCCTATGACCTCGCTTCGGGAGAAGCGGCGGTTGGTGCGCGTTCGATAATGCGTTGCCGGAGCTTGTAGCCAACCAGCATTGCCAGTATCAGCATGGTTTCGAAATACTCATCTGCATTGTCCTGGCTTTCTGCTTCCTCGAGGTTGAGCAGCGCCTGATCTACGAACATCCGAAAGCCCTCGGATTGGCTTGTGGCGTTGAAGATGAGGCGATGGCCGGGATCGTCCTGCACGGCCATGTCGTCGGCAAACATCTTTACGTCAGCGATTGTGGTCAGAAAGACCTTGTCGAGAAGTTCATGGTGAAATCTTCCAGCCATCAGGTGCCCCGATCGTTGTTTATGCGTTCAAATGCTATCAGTCCCTTGGCGCCATCCTGAAACATGTGCTCGCGGCAGCGCACCAGCGCGTGTGGTGGATACTGCCAGCGTTCGCCTTTAGGTTCGCGGTCAACAGTGATCTCGTACACGTCATCGCGCACGTGCTCGGCATGGACGGGGCGCCAGCAATCCGTGCCCTCATCAAGCAACGGTACGTAAATGACTTCGGACACGACGCACGGACTCCGGCTATGCTCCCTGCGCTTTCTCCGCTTCCGCCATGCTGCGCAGCGCGGCGTCCTGCGCGACGGGCTTCTCCGGATTGGCGTAGTCGTAGAAGCCTTTGCCGCTCTTGCGTCCCAACCAGCCGGCCAGCACCATGCGTTTGAGCAGCGGGGGCGAGGCGAAGCGGGGCTCCTTGAATTCGTCGAACATGACGATACTAATGTAATAAGTGGTGTCGAGTCCGACGAAATCGAGCAGGGTGAACGGTCCCATAGGATAGCCGCAGCCAAGCTTCATGGCGAGATCCACGTCTTCGATTGAGCCCACGCCCTCTTCGTAGGCGCGGATGGCATCGAGCAGATAGGGCACCAGCAGGCGATTGACGATAAAGCCGGTCTTGTCGCTGGTGCGCACCGGCGTCTTGCCCACCGCTCTGGCGAATTCGAACGCCGCCTCGTAGACCGCGGGGTCTGTGGCGATGGTGCGTACCACTTCAACCAGCGCCATCAGCGGCACGGGATTGAAGAAGTGCAGGCCCACGAAGCGTTCCGGACGCTTAGTGGCGGTCATCAGTTCCGTGATGGAGATGGACGAAGTGTTGGAGGCGAAGATGGCGTCGCGCTTCACGATCGGATCGAGCGCAGCGTACATCTTTTTTTTCTCGGTGGGATTCTCGGTCACGGCCTCGATGATGAGGTCACAGTCGGCCAGGTCGTTGTAGGCAAGGGTGCCTTTCAGCCGCCCGGTGATGGCCGCGACCGGTTCCTTCAGTTTGCCCTTCTCTGCGAGTTTGGAGAGCGACTTTTCGATGCCGGCAAAGCCCTTGTCCAGGAACCGCTGCTCTACTTCGAGCACGGTGACGTCGAACCCGGCGGTGGCGCTGACCTGCGCGATGCCGGAGCCCATCAGACCACAGCCGAGTACCCCTACCTTTTTGATTGCCATCGTTCCTCCTCGGCAAAAGCTAACTAGGGACTAGCACGGACTTAGGACCGAAACCCCAACGACGCGGGTCCCGCGGATGACGCGGATCGCGCGGATATGCGCTTATGCCGACGGATTCCGGGATCCCCATGCACAGAAGGGTTGGCCTAAAGGCCGACAAACGGGAGAGTCTACCACAGGCGAGAAGCGCTGGGGGCGCAGTGATAGGACGCCGCAATTTGGGATCAGTGCTGAACCGAGTCTTCAAACCTGGGTATGTCGAACGTCTGGAGACAACCGCGGCAATACCAATTATGGGAATTGGGGCCAATGCAGCAGCCGCCGAGGGCAACTTCGCCCTGGCGCGATTCCTGGATCACCTCTGGTCCGGGCATGCCGTAAAAAATCCGGACCACCTGGTCGTCATAGCCACAGAAGGGACACACCGGCCGGCGATAGCGCGACTTGCGAACGCCCGCATTAGCCATTGCGCACCTCGGTGCATACCGGGGGAAGCGGTACGCTGGTTACTGATACTGACGCCGGCCTGCACCGAATGGCTGCACGCAAAATTTGGCCGGGAGCGGAAGTCTTCTGGCGGTTCGCCCGTTTCCGGGCAGGGTAGCAGGTTCGGGGCTAGGCAGTTGCGGAACTCTGAATAACAGCCGCCAGGGCATGGGCGTTATTGCCGCCTCCGTTAAAGGCCGTCTGCAAAGCCATCTCCGCGCGGTTGACCAGTTCGGTGACGATGTCGGCAGCGTCGTACTGGGAGTGCAGCACAGCTTCGGCAATTCCGAAGGTGAGCGGGTTGGCGCGCGTGCTGGCCAGGACCTTGCGCAGCTTGTCGGCGGCAAAGAAGGCGTTCTTGTCGTTGGTATCGGCCAGCACCAGCGCCACCGTGGCGGCATCGTAGCGCACGGCGAGGTCGTTCTGGCGGATGTGAGCGGAAACGAGTTGGCCGACTTGTTCCATCAGGAGTTCAGTAGATGCGCCGTGTTCGCGTGCCTGCTCGGGGTTGCCGAAACTCATCAGCATGACGGTGAGCGGCCCGCCCTGCTGCTGGGCGCGGCGTACTTCCGACAGCAATACGTCGAGATAGGAGGAGCGCTTCAGCAGCCCGGACTTTTGTTCGGCCACCGAGAGGCTCTTCACCAGCGTGCGCAGGCGGGCATTGGCCAGCGCCAGCACAACCTGGTCGGCGATGGTCTTGAAGACCACGGTGTCAGTTGGCCGCCAGTTGCGCGGGGCGCCGCACTGTGCCAGCAACATCAATCCGCTGTGTTCCTGACCTTCGACGAGCGGTACTGCCAGCAATGAGGTCACCCCAATCCCGGCGGCCACCTGCCGCAGTGAAGCGAGCGGTCCAGAAGCGCTTTCGTCCACGACCAGGGTGCCGTGCGCGAGCAGCAGCGGCTGCAGCAAAGCGACCAGCTTGACAATGGCGTGAACGTTGGAGGGTGCAATGCCGGGCGCGCAGTATTCCAGCGCGATAGACGGGGGCTTGCCGGGAGTGCAGAGCACAGCCACGCAACGGCTGGCATTCCAGTGGCGGCCGATTTCATTTACGGCGGTGAAGAGCACGGATTTGGCGCTGCCCTGGCGCGCAATATTGCGGGTGATGTCGGTGACGCGGGCAATGTTGTCCACGGCCGCTTCATCGGCCACGGAACGCACCTGCATCGGCCCGGCAGCCACCGACGGCGCGGGTTTGGCCACCTCAAGTCCGGCGCTGACGAACAGATCACGCAGCTTATCGTTTTTCAGCTCTTCGCCGGGAAAGAGCTTGCGAATGCGCTCCAGGCGTTCGACGGCACGCGAGCGCAGGGAGTACTGGAGGAAGATCTCCGCCTGCAACATGAGGTCTTCGAGCACGGTCGGCTCGTCCTCGCTGCCGATGCTGCTGCTGTTGGCGACAGAATCAATTTCCTGGTCAGAGGTGGTGACCGCACCGGCGAGACGGTTGGCGACGTTGCGCAGACGGTTGGCATCCACCTTGCCGCGCAGCGCGGCCAGGCGGTCCTTGTGGCCGTCTTCGTAGGGATCGACCTCGGCGGCGCGATCAAGACATTCGGTGGCCCGCAGGAAATTACCCGCAGCGTAATAAAGGTCGAACAGCTTGATTAGGGTGGCGCAGTAATCGCGCTCGTGGTTGGCGGTGTTAAACAGATCAACCAGGTACTCGAGCCATTCGGCGTTGCCGGGACATCGTGTGGCCAAATCGGACATCAACGCGGCGTGCTGACGCAGGCGTCCGGCGTGCTGCTGGTGTTGCTCCAGGCGGCGCGCCAGGTCAACGGCGGCGCCGGTGTCACCGGCTTGCAACAGTTGCTCCACGAGCAGCAGCACGGTTTTGACCTGGCCGGGATCGTGCTCGAAGATTTCCCAGAGGAAGGGCTCGGCTTCGCGGGCCCGGCCGAGCGCGAGCAGGGCTTCGCCATAGACGGCGCGGGATTCGGGAGTTGCCGCCGGACCGTGCGCGTAGGGCTGAAGCATTTCGAGGACTTTCGCGGCATGTTGCACGCCGGCAGCCAGCAGCACGCGAGCGTAAGCCAACGCGATCCGCAGGTCGGTATTGTCGAGAGCGTAGGCGCCCTGGTAGAGAGGCAGGGCGGCATCGGACTTGCCCTCGCGAAGCAGAATGTCAGCCGCGCGATAGAGCAAAATGGCAGCGCGCTTATTGTCGCCCTTGCCGGCCAGCAACTCGGCGAGCTGTTGCAGGCGTGCCGTGGTCGGTTCGAGCGCGACCAGCGCCTCAAGTACAGTGATTGCACCGGCGCTGTCGCCCGCTCGCGTGAAGTCCTGGAGCGCGCTTTCGTAGGTGTCGAGCGCCTCCTTGCGGTTGACTGATTCCAGCAGGCGCGCAGTGCGTAGCGACTGGTCAGCCGTGACCGCGGTCAGCTTCGCGAGCTTCTTGTAAGTGGCGGCGGCCGTCACCTGTCCAGCGGTCGCCTGGCGTTCGAATAAGTCTTGCAGAAGGCGGACGGCTTCTTTGCCGTAGCCGAGCTTCAGGCAAAGATCGGCCGCAGCCTGCGCGGCGACTTCGTGTCCCGGTTCCTCCGCCAGAACTTCCTGGTATTCGCGCAAAGCGGCATCCAGCCTGCCTTTTTGCAGGTGTTTCTCGGCCTTCTCGAGGTGCCTGGCGGATTCCGGCATGGCGGTAAGTGCGTGCGTATTGTATGCCGAGAAAATTCGCGGTTCTAGTGATAGTTGGGGCGCGGGTACGCCAATGGTACCTGACCGGGAGGAATCCGCGGAATGGAACGTGTCGGCAGGTGCGCACAGCAAACCGCGGCGGTATAGTGTGCATCGGCGATGCGCGGCAGCATCCCGCCGCCCTGAGGACTTGCTTGAAAGCAACATTAGAAATTATCAACCGTATGCAGGCCGACGGCGTGATTACCACGTACGCCATTGGAGGTGCAGTTGCCGCCACGTTCTATTTGGAGCCTTCAGCGACGCTCGACGTGGATATCTTCATAGTGTTGCCGCAAGTCCCAGCCGGCTCGCTCGTAAGCCTTGCGCCGATTTACGAATATCTCAGCGCGCGCGGTGGGCGGCCCGAAGGGGAGCATATCGTGCTTGGGGACTGGCCAGTACAATTCTTACCTGCCAGCAACGCCCTGGAGCTTGAAGCGATCACCGACGCTATCCAGACGGAAGTTGAGGGCATCTGCACCCGAGTCATGGCCGCGGAACATCTGGTCGCTATTGCGCTGCGGACGGGCCGCGCAAAGGATCACGCGCGGATCTTGCAGTTTCTCGAGCATGGCTTGGTGGACAGCAATAGGTTGGAGGACATTCTCAAGCGGCACGGATTAGCTGGAAAATGGGCGAGCTTCCGAAAGAAGTACCTGGACGGAGAACATGGATAAGACGCAATGGCGGAAGCGGCTTGCAGCGCTGAGCTTTTCCGAGAAGATCAAGCTCCTGGAGAAGCTGCGCCAGCGCAGTCTGGCGATTGCGGCAGCGGGTCTGCGCCGTAAGCCGGCGAAGCAGAAGCAGGATTAGATTGGTCCGCTGCATTCTGCATTCAAACCCATTGACATTCGCCTTTTATTCGCTGATACTTGCGGCGACAAAGGAGTTCAGCCATGGCCCTCACGCGCCGCCAACGGGAAGTGTATGACTTTATCGCCGAATTCGTGCAGTCACATGGCTATTCGCCGTCGTTCGAGGAGATCGGGAGCGGGCTGGGACTGAACTCATTGGCGACGGTACACAAGCACATCACCAACCTGGAAAAGAAGGGGCTGCTGAAACGCGACTACAACCGCAGCCGCTCGATTGACGTGCTGCCGCCCCGGGGCCGCATGAAACAGGCGATGGCGGCGAGCATGGGATGGCCCCTGGTGGGACGCATCGCCGCCGGCCGGCCGGTGGAAGCAATTGAGAACCCTGAGACCATCTCCTTTGCCGATTTCACTCGTTCGCGCGATGTGTTCGTGCTCGAGGTGCGGGGCGATTCCATGCAGGATGAGCACATCGTGGATGGCGATTACGTGCTGGTGGAGAAGACGGCGACGGCACAGAACGGGGACATCGTGGTGGCACTGGTCGCCGGCAGTGAGGCCACACTGAAGCGTTTCTACAAAGAGGGAGACAAGGTTCGCTTGCAGCCATCGAATGCCGCCATGCAGGCGATCGTGATGCCGGCGCGGGATGTCCGGGCGGCACGGCTAAAGCCGTGCCCTTCCCAGGACCCCATTTTTGCAACAAGCTGTAGTTTCTAGTTGCGGAACACAGAAGTGCGAAAGCCCGGCCCGCGCCGGGCTTTTAATGATTCATTGACCAATACGTGGATCGAAAACTAGAAACCAGTAACCAGAAACTCAGCTCACGTGCCTCTTGATGGCCTGCTCGATGGCCTCTTTCGGCTTGTAGCCGACGATCTGTTCCAGCAACTTGCCGTCTTTGAAGATGAGCAGCGTCGGAATGCCGCGGACGTTGTAGCGGTTCGGGGTGGCCGGATTCTGGTCAACGTCCATCTTGGCGACCTTCAGCTTGCCGTTGTAGCTGGCGGCGACCTCGTCCACGATCGGCGCCAACATGCGGCAAGGACCGCACCAAGCTGCCCAGAAATCCACCATTACGGGGGTCTCGGACTTCAGGACTTCCTGGTCGAAGTTGGAGTCGGTGACTTCAAGAATCGTGCTGCTGCTTGGCATTCATCCTCCAGACGATGGCGTAGTCGTGCTTTAGGCGCGATCACAGATGCTGCTGCGTATGAAACGATCGGCCAATAGTAACACTTGATTCGATGCCACAAGCACGGGAAAGTCGCGGGCCAGCCAGGTGGGGTGAGCGCCAGGGGAGGGCTGAAGGGAGGTGTAACCGGGCGGAGTACGCGAGCGGAGGGCCCATCCAAGTCAAGTCCCAGAGATAGATAAGCGTCCCGAACTGTCCAGCCCAGGACGCCCACGGCAGCCCTCCCCCAGAACTGCCAAACTGCGAGGCCTATTCTAAGCAGATGCAAGAACTTGTAAATGTCACGGGCGTAACCGCCGAGACATTACGGTAACGGAGCTTCGGAGCGGGAAGTCCAGGGTTGAAAAGGTAAACGGGAGGACGGTTGCCGCCCTCCCCGCGGATGCGAGTCGTTTGCAATTCGCTCGGAGTTGCGCAGGGCGAAATTGCCGCGTTGCGCAGGGCGAAATTGCCGCGCGTCTAGAATGGGCGCTTGCCAGCCATGTAGCTGTTCAGGCGTACGAACCAGCCCGCTTCCATGTTGTACCAGGGCCACGGGAAGCCCTTGCTGACGTACTTGTTCTGGATGTTGTTGATGTAAGTATTCACCCGGGCGCTGTTCCCCATCTGGGCGGCCGCGCCGGTGATCATCACCCAGGGGAACTGGTCCTGGGCGTTGAACGAAAGGTCAGGCCAGCCGGGCCACGCGCTATTGAATTTGTTGTAAACCGCGACGGAACGCGGATCGCTGGGCGACAGTGCGCCGTACAGCACGGGGAACAACTGCGAGGTGGCATCCGGGTACCAGGTGGCGAAGTTGGGACCGATCAACCGACCAATCCCGTCCTTGTAAACCGCCCACGTACCATTGGCTGCCATCCACATCGAATTCAGGCCGTTGAGGTTGGCGGCGGCGCGGGCGGCGTAGTAGCTGGCGGCGCTGGTGTTGCCCATGGCTTGCATGAGATCCGCCAGGTCCTTCAGACCGCAGTTACGGCTTTCGTATCCCGATGTTCGCGGTGTCTCCCTTCGCTAAGCCTCACTACGTGTCGCACGCCCCTACGGATTTCACCGCCATTTTGAAGCGGATCGAGACCCGGTGGAACCTGCCGAACTTGACCGCGCGCGACGCCGCGGCCATGGACATGACCAAGTTCTTCGATTTCGATAACGCGACGTATCTAACCCCGCCACCGTATGTGGACAAAACGGTGAAGGGCCGTTGCTACAGCGGCTTGCCATAAGCGGCACTGCGGCGAAAAAAATTACGGGCTACGGGCGAGGACTTCGCCCGTAGCCCTTCTTTTTTATGGCCAGATGATTCTCAACTACAACTTCGCCGGCCCGCGCCAAACGCCGGTTGGGGAAGTCCAGGCGGTTAGCTGCCACTCCCCTGCTGCAAGGACTCAATGTACTTCGTCAGATTGCGCAGCCGCAGTTTGACCAATGCCTGGTCCTGCCGATCAAGCGAAGAAAAGATAGTTCCCCACCCGGGCATGTGCCGGGAGCAGCGGATTTCGGTGTACACGTGCGCTTCGGGGAACTTTCCTTGATGGCTCGCGGAGAGCCTGGTCAAATCAGGCGGTGCGACTTTGAGCGTGCCCGCAGCCGGACCGTTGCCTTTGGCGTCCTTGCCGTGACACGAAGCGCAGTACGCCACGTACATCTGTTGGCCGGAATCCGCCGGCGCATACGCTGGAACCTTCCTCTGTTCCTGCGCGAGTGCAAAGCTCAACCCCAGTATGAAAACAGTTATGAAGACAACTGCCATATAACGTCGCGTCATGAGGCCTCCTCGTACAGTCAGGTCGGCCCGGCTGACATGGGTCCCTCGCTCGCGATCAATGCCACATCGAAGGGCGAGGACAGCAACTGATCAGCCGAGCAAGGCCAACGTAACAATCGTGCTGGAGGGCGTCAATGTAAAACTTACACACTGAACGTTCGTCCAATTCCCAGACTGGGTAAGACTGCGATGGAACGTTCGTCCGACTTGTTCCGCGTTGAGGCTCGCGGGACAAGGGCCACGACATCTGTAACGGATTGAAATGCTGGTGCCGGGAGGGGGACTTGAACCCCCATGGGCCGAAGCCCGGCGGATTTTGAG
>JBHGBA010000053.1:0-27051 GCA_041946775.1 Terriglobales bacterium | reverse complement strand
AAATCCAGCAAACGGCAACTGTGCCAATCCCAACCTGTCTCAACCGAGGGGTTCACCCCATACGCATGTGCCCAGATTGTGCCCGTCCCGAGGTATAGAGCCATGTAGCCTGCAAATGGGCAATGGGAACTGGTCGGGGAGAGAGGATTTGAACCTCCGACCCCCTGGTCCCGAAACAAAGAAAATCAGCCAAGTTGTTGATTTTTCAATCCATGTGAGTGGTGCTTCAACCGCATAAACTCACGTAATTCCTGCTCGTCGCTCTCGTTCATTTTCTTATGGGTGCCCCAGATTGGGTGCCCCTAGAATCATGAAGTCGCTCCCCGAACGCAAGATTCCGTGGGAATCGAGCGGAATGCTCCGGCGACCAGCGTCGGTCTTGGTATCGTCGAATTCGCCCTCGTAGAAACGTTCCACGATTTCGATTCGATCCGGCTGTGAGAATCCGTTAGTAGACCGAGCACGTCCGGCTGTGGCATGGGGCAAGAATACAGGAATTGGGTCTTGGTGACCGCCAGCCGCTGCGCCTGCAACAGCAGATAGCTCAGATTGCGGTAGCCACGCCCTCGGCGCAGCAGGGCTTTGATGTTGCCGTTGATGGCTTCCACCACTCCCATGGGCACCTTGGTGCGGCAGTAGTTTAGGATTCCCTCCAGGTGCTTCACCAGCGTCGCGGCCAGTTTCTCCATGGCTTCAGGCGCTGCCAGCGCAACTGGTCGATCCAGCTTTGGAGGTAGCGCATCATCGCTCCCTCGTAGGTGTAGTCCCACAGCCGGGTCAAGCTTTCCTTGAGCAGATAGGCTTTCATCACGCGCCGATTCAAGGTGAACAGTTCATTCAGCTGCTGTTTCTTCTGCCAGTCGAGATGAACCCAACTGCTCAGCAACAGCCAGCGTTTGCCGCGTATGAGGTCGCGGGCGGGGCCGCCTTTGCGGAAGAACTCTGCCCGCCGCACCTCGTCCACCGCCGCCGCTGCGTGCTGCAGAATGTGGAACTTGTCATAAACGATGCGAGATTGCGGCACCCACTGTTCCAGACTTCGCCGGAAGGGCTCCCACATATCGACGCAGGCCGCCCGAATCGCACTCCGCTGAAAGCTGCTGAGCTGCGTGCAGAAGAACTCGTCCAACGTCTCCTGCTTGCGCTCCCGGCCGAACCACAGCGGTTCGCCCGTTTCCAGGTTGCTCACCACCGTGAGGAACTTCTGCTGCTTGCCCAGGTAGAGTTCGTCCACGCCCATCTGCCGTAGTGCCGGTTTCCGTCGCGCTTCCGCCCAACGCTTCAGATAACGCAAATCCATGGCCCGCACCGTAGTCGCCGCCAACCCAAACTGCTGTGCTACCCGCCGCGCTGCCGCCCCTTCACAAGCTTGGCCGACCGCCTCTTCAAAGCGCTTGCTGAAGGGCGCCTTGCTGGGCAGTTGCGCGACTTTCTCCGCCTTGATCCCGCAACCCGGGCAGCGGACTCGGTACAACTCGATCACCACCGTGGTGCGGTACTCAAAACAGGGCAGATCGCGCACTTCGCGCTCATAGCTGGCGACGATGTCCCGCACCCTTTGCCCGCAACCGGAACAGACCAGCTTCAAGTTGCCACGCTTGCGTCGTACCCACAAACGCAGGGTCTTGGCGCTCTCGTTGATCTCGCTGCGATAGACCCGGTAGCCGGGCCATCCCAGAATCTTCGTCCATTCGCTGTCGGTCACCCGCCGAACATACCGGCCAGCCCGCTAGTCTGGAATCCAATAAATCCACGAGTTTTTCAGATTCCTGCACAGAGCCCCAAGAACACGCGTCAAAAGTACCCGTGGATCTACCGGCTTCTGGCGCGGCGGGGAGGACAAGCGCGTTCTCACAGTCATCAAGGGAAATCTATCTGTTGTTCTGAAATGAGAACGCGTTACGATGTCGTGCTCAAACGACTTCCGTGTGGTCAGCAGCCAGGGAGGAGGAACTCTCGATTCATCAAGAGGTTAGCCCTCACTGCGATTCGCGAGATACAGGCGCAAAATCGAAAGGTCGCACGTAACCGCCGACGCCAACGTCAACCGCAGTGTGCCTGCTGTTCTGAAATCGGAACAGGGCATTGGCAATATTGCCATTCACAGTCTTGCCCGGCCAATTGAGGGGAAATCACCTAGGGCGGCAGCTTGAGAAAGGCTGGATAAAACAGTGATAATAGCAGATACACACCTCAGGAGATCCCGGTTCCGTGCCTCGCCTTAGTTGGCAGCTCAAGGTCATTCTGCCCGTCGCGGTTGTGCTCGTGAACGGCCTGCTGCTGTTCGTGCTGGCGACCACGTCGTTCGAGAACGCCCAGCGGCAGGCGGTCCTGGTGGTGGCAACCGCGGGGGCGGTAATTCTGTGCGCGGTGTTCCTGCTGATGCTGGCGTTGATCGTGCGCGAGCCGATGAAGGAGCTAAGCGCGAAGATAGAGCGGATCCGGGCGGGCGATCTGGATGTCTCCCTCGATTTCGCCGCGCGCAACGACGAGATTGGCGATCTCGGCAAGGCGTTCAACGGGATGATTCGCGAGTTGCGGGAGAGCCGGGAAGAAATCGAGCGTCTGCACAAGACGCAGATGTCGCGCGCCGAGCACCTGGCGACCCTGGGCGAACTGGCCGCCGGGCTGGCGCACGAGATCCGCAATCCGCTGGCGGGCATCGCCGGAGTGATGGAAATCATCGGGCGCGACTTGCCGCTGGACAGCCCCGCGCGCGACGTGCTGAAAGAAGTGCGTTTCGAGGTGCAGCACATCAACCGCATCGTGACCGACCTGCTGGAGACGGCGCGCCCCAAGGCGCCGCAGTTCCGCCGCGCCGACCTGAATTCCACCGCGGAACACGCCGTCATGTTCGCCCAGCAGCAGGTCCGCTCCAAGCAGATCCAGATCGAACTGGTGAAATCCGAGACGCTGCCGCCGGTGGAGCACGACACGGCACAAATCCACCAAGTATTGCTTAACCTGTTGCTCAACGCTATCCAGGCGATCGAGCACCGGGGCAAGGTGCGCCTGGAGGTTTGCAGCGATCACGCGGGATTCGCGGTGCTGAAGGTCAGCGATACCGGCAAAGGCATCGCCACGGAACACCTGGGCAACATCTTCCGTCCGTTTTTCACCACGAAGGGCCACGGTACCGGCCTGGGCCTGTCGCTGGCACGGCGCATCGTGGAAGACCACGGCGGGCACATCGAGGTGCAGAGCGCCCCGGGGCACGGGAGTACTTTTGTTATCTATCTTCCGCTGCGGGCGGCAGCCGTGGGGGCGCAAACGTAGTAGAGTAGTGGGAGCTAATGGTACTTCGCGAAAAAGTCCTGATTGTTGACGACGAGAAGCTCGTCCGCTGGTCACTGCGCCAGAAATTTCAGGAATGGGGCTATCTCGTCACCGAGGCGGAGAACGGGGCTGCGGCGCTGCGGGCGGCGCGCACCGAGACCCCTGACCTCGTGCTGCTGGACGTGCGGCTGCCCGATATTGGCGGCCTGGAGGTCTTGCAACAGCTTAAGCAGAGCGGGGACGTACGAGCCGTCATCATGATCACCGCCGACCCGCAACTGGACGACGTGAAGGCGGCCCTCAAGCTGGGCGCTTATGACTTCGTCGGCAAGCCGCTGGACTTCGACGAGCTCAGCATCACCACCCGCAACGCGCTGGAAGCCACGCGCTTGCGCAGTGAAGTGGAATCGCTGCGCGGCGAGGTGAAGCGCCGCACCGGATACCACGCCGTGGTCGGGGTCTCGCCGAAGATGACGGAGTTGATGAACTTCGTCAACAAAGTCGCCGCCAGCGAAGCCAGCACCATCCTGATTCAGGGTGAAAGCGGTACTGGCAAAGACCTGATCGCCAAGACCATCCACTACCACAGCAGCCGCCAGGACAAGCCCTGGGTTGCCATCAACTGTTCGGCGATCCCCGAGACCCTGATGGAGGCCGAGTTGTTCGGCCACGAGAAGGGCGCGTTCACCGATGCCAAGGCGATGAAGAAGGGACTGTTCGAGATCGCCGACGGCGGCACGTTGTTCCTGGACGAAATCGGCGAGTTGTCGCCGCTGTTGCAGGCGAAGCTGCTGCGCGTGCTGGAAGACCAGGTCATTCGCCGGGTGGGCGGCACGCGCGACATGCAGACGAACGTGCGCGTCATCGCCGCTTCCAACCGCGATCTCGAGCGCGCGGTCCGCGAGGGGCACTTCCGCCCGGACCTGTGGTACCGTCTGGCCATCATTTCGATTTACCTGCCGCCGCTGCGCGAGCGCAGGGAAGACATTCTCCCGCTGGTCGAGTTCTTCATCGAGCGCTACAACCGCAAGTTCAGGCGCTCGATTCGCGGATTGACCGATGAGACCCGCCGATTGCTAATGAGTCACGACTGGCCGGGCAACGTCCGCGAACTGAAGAACGCCATCGAACGCGCCATGATTCTGGAAGATGAGCCCTTGCTGACACCGGAGTACCTGCCATTTTCCGTTGCCCGTCAGCAGAGCGGCATAACCGCTTTCGAATCGACATCGTTCGGCGGCAACGGCAGCGCGGGCCCGCAGCTGGCCAACGGCCGCATGTTGCCCAAGCTTTCGATTCCGGATGGTGGCACCTCGCTGGAGGAAGTCGAGCGAGCACTTGTAGAGATGGCGATGAAACAGGCCTCGGGCAACCAGACCCACGCGGCGCGACTGCTTGATATCAGCCGCGATGCGCTGCGTTACAAGCTCAAGAAGTTCGGCCTGATGCACGCCGAGGAAGAACAGACGGACAGCGCGCAGGCAACGCCTTAAGCCACCCCGGAAGAGCCATCCAGCATCGGCCCTCTGCCCCGCCCCAAGCGGCGCGATTTCGGGGTTCCGGAAGCAAACACATCCATTTGCCACCAACATCTTAGCCGTCCATGAGGCGCTCCGCCGTGGAGCGCCGGTGAAGACAATGCACAGAAGATTACCCGTGCTGGGCTTGTGTGTTTTTGCGTTAATGGCCGCAATGTGCGGCTGCCAGGGACTTACGGGAGGGGCCCGCCGGGCCGGTAACCCTGAGATGAACGTGGTCAACCACGTCGTCATCCTGATGCAGGAGAACCGCTCGTTCGACAGCTACTTCGGCCTGATGACCGCGTACCGCCAGGCGAACGGGATCCCCATCAACAGCAGCGACGGCAAGATCAACGACCTGACCGGCATCACGTTCACCAACACGGTACAGCCCGGAATCGTGATTCCCGCGGCGCACACCGGTTCCGTCTGCACCGAGACTCTCACACCGGACTGGGCCGAGAGCCACAAGATGATGAACCTGACAGACCCGTCCGCTGCGGGACCGAACTCGCCGATGGACGGCTTTGCGCAGACGGCGCAGGACGTGGCGCAGTTCGCGAAAAGCCTTGGCGTCAACCTGGTGGACCAGACGGGCGTGCGCGCCATGCACTTTTTCGACTGGAATGACTTGAACTACTACTACTTCATGGCCTCGCAGTTTGCCATGAGTGATGCGATGTTCTCGCCCTTGCCGGCGCGCACCGCAGTGAACCGGATGTATTTTCACGCGGCCACGTCACATGGACACGCGCACGATCCGACAACCACCGTGCCGGCCACCACCATCTGGGAGGAACTGCAAGCCGGCGGGATCTTGTGGAAGATCTACATTACCGATAATCCGCCGAACTTCACCTATCTCTCGATCTTCGACTTCTTCAACGATCCGGGAACGGCGAGCCATATCGTGCCGCTGTCGGAATATTTCGAAGATGTGAAGAATGGCACGCTGCCGGCTGTATCGTTTATCGAAACCGGCATGGCGAGCGGGCGGGACGAGCATCCCAGCAACTTCAACCCGGAACAGCCCGGCGCCCCAGTTACCCCGATCAACGTGCAGGTGGGCGCACAGTATGCCTCGACGATCATCAACGCACTCATGGAAAGTCCGTTGTGGAAAGAGTCGGTATTCTTCTGGGTGATGGACGAGGGTGGCGGAATGTTTGATCATGTGCCGCCGATTCGTGTTCCCAATCCGGACGGCCGGCGCCCGCAAGACCTGCGGCCGGACGATCCACCCGGCGACTTCACCATCACCGGATTCCGCGTGCCCAACTTCATCGTCTCGCCGTTTGCGAAGAAGAACTTCGTTTCGCATACGCCCATGGATTTCACGGCCATCCTGGGCTTCATCCAGGCGCGCTGGAACCTGCGGACGCTGACCGAGCGCGATGCCGCCATGCCGGACATGACTGAGTTCTTCGACTTCACCAATCCGCCCTGGATGGCGCCGCCCACCCCACCGGCGCAGAACATGAATGGCGTGTGTGACTTCAGCCGGCAGTGAAGTGGATTGCACACAGGACATTCGCGATTAAGCCAGAGCTCAACGCAGAGGGAGCAAAGGACAGCCTGGGAAAAGCGGGACCGGGACGGCGGCACTATGCGTCTGGAATCCCGCGACTCTGCCCCGCTGCTCCGGCCAACAGCAGCGGCCAGTGCACCATCTCTAGTAGAGGCATGCTGCGCGAGAGGGAATCCGTGTGGAAGGCAATTGCGCTGGCAGTTGCATTAGTGTGTCTGGCTTTGGTGTTGCAGGGATGCGGAGGGCTGGCAGGCACGGCCGACTCGGCTGAGGGTGGTGGCCCGGGCGGCAGCATCACCGCGGTCAATCACGTCATCATCTTCATGCAGGAGAACCGCTCGTTCGATTCCTACTTTGGCGTGATGACCGATTACCGGCGGCGCAACGGCATCCCGATCAACAGCAGCGACGGCAAAATCCGCGACCTTAGCGAGGTTCCGGGATGGACGAATACTTCTCCCGCGGCGGGAAATCCGGCGTTTCCTCCGTACCATACCGGTTCCGTCTGCACCGAGACCCTCAGTCCCGATTGGGCGGAAAGCCACAAGGCAATGAACCTCCAAAACCCGGCGGCGGCCGGGCCCGGCTCGCCCATGGACGGCTTTGTCGCCGTCGCTTATGGGCTTTCCCAGTTTTACGGCGTGCTCACCGATGAGGACGGGCACCGCGCCATGGGTTACTTTGATGAGACGCAGCTTAACTATTACTACTTCATGGCCTCGCAATTCGCCATGCCCGACATGATGTTCTCGCCGGTGGCAAGCCGTACTTCAGCGAATCGGCTCTACATCCATGCCGCCACGTCACAAGGCCGCGTTCATCCTGACACCAACCTTGTCACACAGATCAATCCCAAAACCATCTGGCGCGCCCTCAGCGAGAAAGGCATTAGTTGGAAGATCTATATTTCCGATTGGGGCATCAACAATTTCACTTTCTTTAACTTCTTTACCGATTCCAACGACCCGGCGATGCGCCAGAACATCGTGTCCATTGATGAGTATTTCAGCGATGTGCAAAACGGCACGTTGCCGGCAGTGGCCTTTATCGAGACCGGCATGTTGACTGGCCGTGACGAGCATCCCACCAATATCCGCGGCCCCGGCATGGCCGTGACTCCGGACCAGATGATCAACGTGCAGCGCGGCGCGGCATGGGCTGCGCAGATCATCAATGCCCTGATGAACAGCCCCTCGTGGAAAGACTCGGTCTTCTTCTGGACTTTCGACGAGGGCGGCGGCGCCATGGACCACGTGCCGCCCATCAACGTGGTCAGCCCCGACGGCCTCAAGCCAAACGACTTCGAGCCCGACAAGGACTGCTTCGGCCAGCCTTGCGCGAATTTCGACTTCAACATCACGGGCTTCCGCGTGCCCACCATGATCATCTCCCCGTTTGCGCGGCGCCACTACGTTTCCCACACGCCGATGGATTTCACGGCCATGCTGAAGTTCATCGAGACGCGCTGGAACCTTGCGCCGTTGACGCAGCGCGACGCCTCCATGCCGGACATGACCGAATTCTTTGACTTCGCGAATCCACCTTGGGCGACACCACCGTCGCCACCAGCGCAGCTTAGAAACGGGGTGTGCGACTTCACGAAGCAGTGAACGAGTATAGGTGAGTGTGCCGGGTCCCAGCGCGTTGCGCCCAGGTAAGCGAGGCGGCACTGTTGTAGCTGCCGCGAGCTACGCGGCGCTGCTGGTTGTCTTCTGGAACACCGCCCGCTACCAGAATCTCAATCAGACTGTCGCGCACTTCGGCTGGGCATTCACTAGTTTTGCGTTGCTCTGGGCGCCGTACTGGTTCTTCGGCTTCGGTTTTGCACCACCACTCCGGGCAGCGCTGCACGCACGCTGGATGCGCGTCTTGTTGCCGGGTACCCTTGTCGTGCCGTATCTGGTGTTTGCCCTACCCAGGGGCGAGTTCCGCGTCTTCTACGCGGCGGCGTTTGCGTGCCTGCCGATTGCGGTTGCGGCAGTGTTCGAATTTGCGCGTCTCGACGATGCCCTCACGTGGCAGGACATCGCCGTGCTTGCAGTAGCGGGCGTTCCCGTACAGTTTGGAATGCTGCGCGGGGCATGGCCGGAACGCGGGCTTGGCTTCATGCCCAAACTCTTGCTTATGGACGCACTACTGTACGCCTTCCTGGTGATACGCAAGCTGCCGGATGTGGGCTACGACCTTCGTCCGCGCCGGCGCGACCTGGCAGTGGGCTTGCGCGAGTGGGCGTTGTTCGCACCGATTGGGACCGCCGTCGGATTGGGCGTGCACTTCATCACCTTCCATCCGCACCTGCCCTCTGCTGGAGCGGTGGGCGGCACCTGGTTCGTTACGTTCTCCTTCATCGCCATCCCGGAGGAATTCTTTTTTCGCGGAGTGTTGCAGAACTTGGTGGAGAGGCGATTTGAACGCCGTGGCGGGAATGGGCGCTGGCAAGCGCTGTTGGTCGCGGGAGCAATTTTCGGACTCTTTCACTTCAACAAGCCCTTGCCGTTCAACTGGCGGTATGTGCTGCTGGCTACGATTGCGGGGGTGTTTTACGGCCGCGCCTGGGGCGACCGGCGGCGGCTGTTCTCCGCCGGTATTACCCACGCCACGGTGGATACGGTGTGGTCGGTGTGGTTCGAGTAATTGGGTAATTGAGTAATCTGGTAATTGGGTATTTGAACAGCTCTTAGCCTTTAGCTCTTAGCCGTTAGTTTCGCATCGCTGCTCGGCGTGAGGAGTGTGCGCGCCACCCACAATTACCCGATTACGCAAATACCCGATTACTTAATTCCCGAAATCTTTCCCGGAATTGTCCGTCTGCGTTGGCCAGTGCCGCCGGAAGTTGCGCCGGACGGGCAAAAGGGATATATGCTATGTCTGCTCAAGGAGGCTGGCCATGAGGAAGACGGCCCTGTTGCTACTCCTTTGCGTTGCGCTGCTGAGCGCGGCGCAGCAGACGCCCACCACCAAGCGTCGTAAAGCCGCCAGCACTACGCAGCAAGAGCAAACCCCTCCGGCGCAAGCGACCGAACCGGCTGCCGCCGCACCCGCGGAACCAGCCGCCGAACCCGCTCCGGCGCCGCCCCTGGAAGGCATGACGTTCGGCATCGTGGGCCAGCAACCGCCCACGACCACCAGCCGCACGCACCCGATGTATCCCGAGGTCAGCCCCGACATGCTGCGGGCGCCGCAGCCCGGTCATCCACTGGACATGCGCGATGTGGACATCCTGACCGGCAAGAACAAGCAGCAGTATGTACCGCCCGCCTATTACAATTACGGCGCTCCTGGCTACGTTCCCTTCGGAGGGGTCTACGAGTACTATCCATACGGTGTCGGCCCGATGCCGTCGTTCACCACTTCCGGCTTGCTTCCGAATGTGAACACACGGCCGCGCTCGCGCTTCACCTTTGGCGTGTTCGATCACCGTCCGTTTTTCTTCGTAGGAAACACGGCGCTGGCCACTAACCCGTTCGCCAATCCGTTTGCCTTCGGTGGCGCTTTCACGCCCTTTACGCCAGTGGCGCCGGTGTTCACCTTTGGCAACTTTTCGCGCGCGCCAGAGTTTGACCGGCAGAAGCCGTTCGCGGGCAGCAGCCGGACGCAAGCAGCGCCGACGCGCCGTACGCCATCACACCGGGCGACGACCGCGCCGAAGAGATGAGGACCGGATTGCGTACCGTTATGCGGCGTGCGCCAGCGAAGTTTGTCAAAAAAAAACGGGGGCGAGCACACACTCGCCCCTTCGCACTTTCGCCGGCCGCAGGCGCTCACTGCGTGGTGGTCTTGGCCAAGTCGCCGACCTTGAAGCCAGTGCCGCTGACGATCTTGCAGACGGCGGAGATCTCGTCCACGTCGGTCACCTGCACCGCCCCGATCTTGTCGCTGATACGGCGCAGCACCTGGCCGGTTGCGGGATCTTTAATCTCGCGGGTCACGCGTTCCACCGAGAGCTGGTCGCCGACTTTCAGCCCAGACTTGGCGCCCACGTTCAACACCACCTGGTGAGGATCGGCGAAGGCGATCAGCGCCTGGATGCTGATGGTGCGCGCGCTCAGCTTGGGCGCGCCCGCGATCAGGCCGGTGCTCAACTGCTGCATGGCGGCCTTGACGGCCTCACCGATGATGGTTTGCTCGAAGTCGGAGCTGCTGAAATCCACGGCACCAGCGCCCCAGCCGTGCCAATTGCCCCCGCCGCCCAGCAACGAGGTGCTGGAGCGCGACGACTCACCTTTGCCTTCCTCGGCGACCAGGATCTCGCCCGTGTCCACATCCACGATGCGGGCATCCACGCTGACAATCGCTTTCGAGTTGCTGCGTTTGAATCCGCCGATGCCGAAGCCGCCCCAGTTGCCGCCTCCGCCGCCGATGCCTTTCTTCTTGGTTTCCGCTCCGAACTGGGTGATCACGCCCACGATGATGGCGTCCACGCCCAGCAGCTTGCCGATCTTCGCGGCACTGGCCGGGTTGGCGCGGTCGCTGGTAGAGAAGTTTTGCTCGGCCAAAAGTTTGTCTAGCGCCTGGCGCTCGATCACCGAGTAGGTGCCGTCCTTTACGAGGTGTTTCACCAGCAGGTTGGTCATGCCTTTGCCAACATCCACTGAGGTGCCGAACAGGGCGTCGGTCCCGGACTTGACGGTGCCGTAGTCAAAATCGAGCACCGCCACCCGCTTCTTGCGCGCAGTGTCGGCGGCATGTAACGCGAGGCTCGCAACCAGAACCGTTACGCACAGCAGAACCAGCTTTCTCATCGCAGATCTCCTGTACTGAAGAGTCCCCCACCTGACAGCAGCAGGACGGCGTGCTGCGCCGAACGCTCCGACCTGCTGTTGAGAACAGCGGGATTGTATCTCCGTCGGTTCTGCTTGTCACGCCCGGTTCCTGCGTTCGGCAGCCAGGATGTCAACCCTCGAAGCCGGCCGCATTTCCGATTCGGGGAGCCTGGCCGATATGGGAAGCGCGCCCGGAACGTCTGGCGCTTGAATGTCGCCGGCAAACGGTGCGGGTGTAGCGTGAACGTGCGGTACGACCATCAAGCAGGGCTGAAGGGATGATCACATCCGAGCGGCTTCGCGTCTTACTGGTAGCAGACGACCGGAGCGTCGTCGCGCACGTCCGCGACCTGTTGCACGCCGTCTCGTCGGACCTGCCAGTCGAAATCGAACACGTGAATACGCCTGACCAGGCGCTGCAACGCCTGGAAGAAGACGTCAGCGTCTGTATTGCCGATCTGGAGCGGCAGGCGGCGAGCGAATTCATCGAAAGCTGCCAAAAGAGCGGCTTCCACGTGCCTGTCGTACTGCTGACTGAGGGCAGACCGGCCGCCAACTGCCGGATGAGCGCAGGTGGGGTTGAATGCCTGCGCAAGTCTTCGCTGACGCCCGACACTCTGCGCTTTGCCATCCGCTATGTGGCGACCGCGGAACTGCTGCGCCGTTCATATGCTGAGATTCGCAGCCTGCACGAGCAGCTCCTGCAATCACAGAAGATGGCCACCATGGGCAAGCTGACCGGCGGCGTTGCCCACGACTTCAACAACCTGCTGACGATCATCGCCAGCTATGCCGAACTGTTGGTGAACAAGCTGGCGGGAAAGGACCGTTACCGGGCGGCGCAGATTGCCGATGCTGCGCAACGCGCGACATTACTGACCCGGCAACTGCTGGCGTTCAGCCGGCGACAAGCCGCAGCGCGCCAGCCAGTCCACCTGAATGTGGTAGTTCGCGACCTAGGCCGAATGTTACCCCGATTGATCGGCGAGAACATCGAAGTCGAATTTCGTCTCGCTGCCGAGCTGCACGAGACCTGCGCCGATCCGGCACAGATCCAGCAGGTCATCCTGAACCTGGCAGTCAACGCGCGCGATGCGATGCCGCATGGCGGCCGGCTTGTGATCGAAACCGCGAACGTCCGGGGCACCTCCACCTGCGGGCATGCCATCATTCCTCCCGGCGAATACGTGATGCTGGCCGTCAGCGATACCGGGTGCGGCATCGACCCTGTGCTGTTGCCGCACATCTTCGAGCCGTTCTTCACGACCAAGGAACCGGACAGCGGTACCGGCCTGGGTCTATCCACGGTGTACGGCATCGTCCAGCAAAGCGGCGGACGGATTTCCGTGTCGAGCGAGTCGGGCCGTGGCACCACCTTCAAGATCTACCTGCCGCGCGCGGATGCCGTCGCTCCGTCTCCCTCCCCGCCCGCTGAGAGTGATAGTGAACCTGCCGGTACGGAGACGATCCTGCTGGTAGAAGACGAAAGCGCGCTGCGCGAGGTCATCGCCGCCTATCTCCGGACGCGCGGCTACACCGTGTTAGCGGCGCGCGACGGCGAACACGCGCTCCAGGTCGCGGCGGATTTCCCGGGTCGCATCCACCTGCTCCTCACCGACGTAGTAATGCCGCGCCTGGGCGGCCCTGAGCTTCAGCAGCGACTGCGGAGCCGCCGCCGGGCAACTCGAGTGCTGTACATGTCCGGCTACCCGGAAAACACGGTGCTGCAATACGGAATCGCGGAATCGCCGACAGAGTTCCTCCAGAAGCCGTTCAGTTTTCGCGTGCTGGCGAGGCGGATACGGGCGGTACTGGACAAGACCGAGGCAGCTGCGCCGCCCGCATCAGCTCTGGCTGTAGCGCAGAATACGGTGTAAGTTTAGAAGGCCGTTCGCGAGCAGAAAGACCTTCGGAGGGGCCACGTGTTGAACGCCACAGCCGAACCGGTCGCAGCGCCGGGCGCGCCCCAGAACGCGTCCGACGGAGCTTTAGCGGTCGCTCCGTTGAACCCCAAGCTGCTGGCGCGTATCCAGGGTCTGGCCGATTGGGCCGGCTTCGCCGCAGCGGCACTGGGCGCTATCGGGCTGCTCGGCTGGGTGCTTGGTAACGAGACGCTAAAGTCGGTTCTGCCCGGGCATGTCAGCATGAAAGCCAACACCGCGCTGGGCTTTGTGCTTTCCGGCCTTTCAATACGGCTGCTGCGCAGCGAGGGCCGTGGCTTGCGCGTCAGGTGCGGCCAAGTGTTCGCCGCAGTCATCACGGCGGTGGGCGTTGCGACGCTGGCTGAGTACATTTTCGCCCTTGATCTGCACATTGATCAGTCACTCTTCCATGAGCCTGCGGGCACAATCGGCACCGCATCGCCGGGACGCATGGCGGTTAATGCCGCCTTGAATTTCGTATTGCTAGGAACGGCACTGCTGCTGCTGCGTCGCGAGACCGCACGCAAGCGGCACGTAACTGATCTGCTGGCCTTGACCGCCGCCGTGATCTCCGTGCTGGCCCTGCTTGGCTACCTGTTCGGCGTCAGCAGCTTGTACGGCTTTGCCTCGTATACGCAGGTAGCGCTTCCCACGGCAGTCGCCTTTGTGGTCCTCAGCGTCGGCGTCCTCGCCGCAGCAGCGGATTGGGGATGGGCTTCCCACCTGGCCAGCGACGGGCTCGGCGGCTTCACCCTCCGCCGGCTGTTGCCCCTGGCCCTGCTGCTGGCGCCATTGTTCGGATGGGCGGTCGCTTCACCCGAGAAGCATGGTTGGTATGACAGCCCCATGGGCCACGCGCTTTTCGTTCTCGGCCTGATGGTAATCCTCGGCACTGTTGTCGTGCGCAACGCGCGCACTCTGGACAAAATCGATGCGCATCGCCGGCGCAGCGAGACGCTCTTGCGCCGTAGCCGCGACCAGTGGGAGCTGACCTTCAACTGCATGACCGAGGGCCTCAGTTATCATGCCCCCGACTACACGGTGCTCGGCGGCAACGAGGCGTTCTTCGCATTACTTGGCCCTGACCGGCTTCCCGGGACGAAATGCTACGAGGTGGTGCACGGCACCCAGTGCCCACCGGACTACTGCCCGATGCAACGGACCCTGGCCAGCGGCCGCACCGAGTCCGGCGAGTTTTTCGAGCCACGTCTGCGGCGATACCTGAGCGTGCGCACCGATCCGGTACTCGATGCCGAGGGCAAGATCACGCGCATTGTTCACGTAGTGCAGGATGTCACGGAACGCAAGCTGGCCGATGCCGACATCCACCGATTGGCCGAGATCGTCGAGTCCACCGACGACGCCATCATCGCCACGGATCTTGAGGGCAAAGTGATTGCCTGGAATCGCGGGGCGGAAAAGATGTACGGCTACACGCGGGCCGAGATGGTCGGCCAGGACATCGCCATCACCTGCCCTCCTGAACTCCGGCATGAAGTAGCCGACGAGCTTCGTCAGTTGCGCGCGGGCCGGCGGGTGCAGAGTTTCGAGACGCGACGTGTGCGCAAAGACGGCGCGATGATGGAGGTCTCGCTGACCATTTCGCCGCTCGTTGACGCCAGTGGCCAGGTCACCGGAACGTCGGCCATCGCGCGCGATATTACCGAACGCAAGCGCGCAGAGCTGGAGATCCAGCGTCGTGGCCGGGAAGCGGAAGAGGCGCGGATGCGCCTCAATGCGGTGGTCAGCAGCGTGGGCGAGGGGCTCTATCACCTGGATCAGGACGGCCGGCTGGTCTTCATGAATGCCGCCGCCGAACGCATGCTCGGCTACCGCTTGCAGGAGATCCGCGGGTGCAATATGCACGACCTGGTCCACTCGCGCCTGCCTGACGGCACCGAACGCCACCCCGAGGATTGCGGGTTGCTTGGCGTCATTCGCTTAGGCGAACCGTATCACACCTCGGAGGACTATTTTCAGCGCAGCGACGGCAGCTTCATCCCCGTCGAGTACACCAGCGCGCCGCTGCTGTTGGAGGGCAAGGTGGCCGGCGCCGTTCTTTCGTTTCGCGATATCGGCGAGCGGCAGCGCGCCGAGCGCGAACGCACCGATTTGCTGCATCGCGAACAGCAGGCGCGCCGTGAAGTGGAGGCCAAGAACGCCGAAATTGCGCAGTTGAACGCGGAACTTGAGGAGCGGGTGCGCCAACGCACGGCCGAGCTGGAGATCAGCAACCGCGAACTGGAGGCCTTCAGTTACTCCGTGTCGCACGATTTGCGAGCTCCGCTGCGCAGTATTGACGGCTTCAGTCAGATCCTGCTCGACGAGTACAGCGACAAGCTCGACCAGGAGGGTCGCGCGTTTCTGGGGCGCGTGCGCGCCGCCAGCCAGCACATGGGCCAGCTCATTGATGCCCTGCTGCAACTCTCGCGCGTCACCCGCTCGGAGATGCGCCACGACCGCGTGGATCTGTCCGGCGTCGTGCGCTCGATCGCCGAATCGCTGCGGCAATCGGCGCCGCAGCGCCAGGTGGAGTTCCGCATCGCCGATGGGCTCGTCGTCTCCGCCGACAGCCACCTGCTCCAGGTTGCACTGGAGAACTTGCTGGGCAACGCCTTCAAATTCACCATGCGCTGCGAACACGCGGAAATCGAGTTTGGCGCGCGGATCGAAAACAATGAGACGGTCTACTTCGTGCGCGATAACGGCGCCGGCTTCGACATGGCGTACGCGCACAAGTTGTTTGGCGCGTTCCAGCGGCTGCACGGAGTAACGGAGTTCGAAGGCAGCGGTATTGGGCTCGCTACGGTAGAGCGCATCATCCGGCGCCACGGCGGCCGCATATGGGCTGATTCCCAGGTCGGCGAGGGCGCCACGTTTTATTTCACGCTCGCGCCGCCGAAGCCGCAGCAGCCGCACCACTAGCATTGCGCGGTTGGGCTCCCGAACTTCACGCGGCCGGGCGGGGTTTTACCAGGCGCGGCTGGACCACGCGGAGGCGCATGGCTGACAATTACATCCTGCTGGTGGAAGACAATCCGGACCACGAGGCGCTGACCATTCGCGCTCTGAAGAAGGCGGGGCTGGCGAACCCGGTTATCGTGGCCCGTGATGGCGCTGAGGCGCTCGGGTTCCTCTTCGGGGAAAAGGCGCTTCCTGAGTTGCCCCAGGTGGTGCTGCTCGACTTGCAGTTGCCCAAGCTGGATGGCCTGGAAGTACTGCAACGATTACGCCGCGAAGAACGCACCCACCTTACTCCGGTGGTTGTGCTGACGTCATCGGACGAAGAAAGTGACTTGGTGAGCAGCTACCGGCTGGGGGCAAACAGCTATATCCGCAAGCCGGTGAACTTTATCCAGTTCGTGGAAGCCACTCGGCAGCTTGGCCTGTATTGGCTGGTGTTGAACGAAGCGCCGCCGGGAACGTAGTTCACAGTTTGCAGTTGGCAGCTGGCAGCCACACCGATTCGTCTCACCGCACTGAAAACCTTACCCTGCCAGCAAGAGACGCTTTAGGTGCAAACCGCGAACTGTAAACTGCGAACTTATTTCCGCCCCATCGCCTGCGCAAGGCCGCTGCCCGCCGCGGGGCTGACGAAGTTCACCATGGTCACCGGATGGACTGCAGGCGGCAACCACAGTCCGGCGCTTGCCGAGGCATCTTGCGTCGCGCCCGTGGCGCCTTGGGCCAGTGCGATGCCGGACGTTTGCGCGGTACCGTAACCGCCGAAGGCCGCATTCGGGTACTGATTGCCGACGGCTGATCCCGTGGTGTTGGTGATGATCTGGTTGATGTTGGGGCTGAAGCTCAGGCTGTTGTTCGCGCCGCCATACGCGCCTGCGTCAGGCGACAGCGACTGGTTGCCTATGCCGAAGTCAGAGGGCGGCAGCGTCGCCGCTCGTTGCGCAACCGCCAATCCCGGCCTTAACAGAACGACCGTCCCCAGTAGAAGACTTAGGACGAACCGCAGCCGGCGCATGTAGCGTCTCTTGGTGTGGAACATTTGAGTTGTAAGACGCCACCCGCCACCTGCGGTTTGCCTGATGAAATTGCATGCAAGTTGCGGGCGGACTACTCTGGTCGCGCGCTGGGCGCATCTTTAACTAATAAGGAGGCACGCCCATTGAAAGCTTCCATTCGCCTCGGGCGCATCTGGGGCATTGAACTCGGCCTGCACTTCAGTTGGATCGTCATTGCCCTGTTGATCACCTTCTCAGTGGCGCAGCAGTTCAGCACTACTAATCCGGAGTGGGGCCCGCAAGTGATTTGGAGCGCCGCCGTCCTTACTGGTGTGTTGTTCTTTGCCGCGCTGTTCGCTCACGAACTATCGCACGCCTTCGTGGCCAAAATGCGTGGCCTGCCGATCCGCCGCATCACGCTGTTTCTGCTCGGCGGGGTGGCGCAAGTCGAAAAGGAAGCTGAGGACCCGGCGACCGAATTCTGGATGGCGATCGTCGGGCCGATTATGAGTGCCATCGTCGGCGCCATTTGTTTGGGTGCCGCGCTCGCCCTGGGCTGGCAGCCGGGCCACCCGCCGGCTTCTCCTCTGACCGCGATTACCGTCTGGCTGGGCTACATCAATGTGGCGCTCGCCGCCTTCAACATGATTCCCGGCTTTCCCCTGGATGGCGGGCGCGTGCTGCGCGCCGTCATCTGGTGGATCAACCACGATAAACGGCGGTCCACACTCATTGCCGCCCGCGTGGGCGAGGTCATAGCCGCGCTGTTTATCGGCTGGGGGATCTTCCGCTTCTTCGCCGGCGCGGGCCTGAGTGGTCTGTGGATTGCGTTCATCGGTTGGTTTCTGATGCAGGCCGCGAGCGCCAGCTACCTCCAGACCGAGGCCTCGGCGGCGCTGCGCGGCCTGCGCGCCGGCGACATGATGTCGCGCGAATGCGGCGTGGTGAGCGCCGGGATGAACCTGCGCGACTTCGTTGATCGCGAGTTGCTGCGCACCGGGCGCCGCTGCTTCATCGTGGTTGATGACGGCCACATGGCCGGCATGGTCACGCCGCACGAAATCAAATCAGTTCCAGCGGAACAATGGGCAGACACGCCGATTGCCGGCGTGATGGTGCCCACGTCGCGTATCCACGCAATAACGCCCGATACTCCCGCTGATGAGGCGCTGGAGCTGATGGGTCGTGAAGACATCAACCAGGTGCCGGTGGTGGCCGACGGCCGCCTGGAAGGCGTGTTGACTCGCGGGCACCTGTTGCAGGTGCTGCGCTCCCGCGCCGAACTCAGACGCTGAGCTCCGGCCTGACCCGGGCGCCTGCCGTGCATCTAAACAAACCTGCGCGGTGTGCTGCAAGGGAACTGCATCGGAGCTCTCCAGGACGGAGGAAAAAGCACATGAAGCGTAAGCTGAGTTGGTTTGCCGGAAGAGGGGACGCAAAAGGCGTTAAGTTGCGCCGCCTGGCATGGTTCAGCGCCGCAGGTGCGGCTGCGGTTGGTCTCGGGGTCACGCTGGTGGGAATCGGCGCCGGAGTCGCCGCCGTGAGCTTGGTGCGCCGCCTGGGCTTGCGCCGCGAGGAAGTGCGCGGCAAGGTAGTGTTGATCACCGGCAGTTCCCGCGGACTCGGCTTCGCCCTGGCCGAGGAATTCACAAGACTGGGCGCGCGTCTGGTGATCTGCGCGCGAAACCCCGTGGAACTGGAGTTGGCACGCGAACGCCTCGCCCGGCACGGCGCCGAGGTGCTGGCAGTGCGCTGCGACATCACCGTGCAGGACGACGTGGAGCGCCTGGTGCGCGAGGCCAACGCGCGTTTTGGGCGCGTGGACATTCTCATCAACAATGCCGGAGTCATCGAGGTAGGCCCGCTCCAATCGCAGACCTTCGCGGATTTCCAGGAAGCCATGAACGTCATGTTCTGGGGCATGGTTTATCCAACATTGGCGGTGTTGCCCCAGATGATTGCACGACGCAGCGGGCAAATCGCGAACATCACTTCCATCGGCGGCAAGCTGGCCGTGCCCCACCTCTTGCCTTACAACTGCGCCAAGTTCGCTGCGGTCGGCTTCAGCGAAGGATTGCACGCTGAAGTCGCCAAGGATGGTGTGACGGTCACCACCGTCGTGCCGGGACTCATGCGCACCGGCTCGCACGTGAACGCCTTCTTCAAAGGCAACAACCGCGCCGAATACAGTTTATTCAGCCTGGGAGCGACGCTGCCGCTGGTCTCGATGAATGCCCGCCGCGCAGCACACAAGATTGTGACCGCCGTGCGCAGTGGGCGCTCCGAGATCATCCTGACTCCGCAAGCCAAGCTGGCGGCCATGTTTAACGGCGTGTTTCCCGGAATCACCTCCGACCTAATGGGACTGCTCAATCGCATGTTGCCGGCCGGAGAGGCGCGGGAGCGGCATACGGGCAAGGAAAGCGAGACCGCCGTCACCCAGTCGTTCATCACCGCGCTGGGGCGGCGCGCGGCGGAGGAGTTCAACCAGTTTCCCGAACGGCACGAGCCCAGGTCCGGCGCGCTGGCGGGCTAGTGGCGCACGCGTGCAAACTCGCGCGCAGCGGTAGCATCCGATTTGCAGTTATAGGGAGGTAGTTCATGGCACGAACAACGGGTGGCGGCAGAAGCAGCGGACGCGCCAACGCGCGCACACAGGCAGGAGGATCGCGCAGCGCGAACGCGGGACGTCCGGGGCGCAGTCGCACGGCATCCACGCGCGGCGCCAGCGCCAGTCGCTTGCGGAGGCAGGCCGGCAAGAGCGCGCAGCGGCGCGGGGGCCAGCCATCGGCGCGTTCCACGCGCGCCAGCGCGGCGCAGCGCCGACAGGCGCGCCCCATCTCGGGCAGCCGTAAACGCACACGCGCGCTCACCGATCATGACGAAATTCGCCGTTGGGCCGAAGAGCGCGGCGCACGACCGGCATGCGTGCGGCGCACCGGCGGCGGCGAAGATGTGGGCATGATCCGTCTCGACTTCCCCGGCTTCGGTGGCGAAGAGTCGCTGGAACACATCAGTTGGGACGAGTGGTTCCGCAAGTTCGACGAAAGCAATCTCGCCCTGCTGGTGCAGGACACCACGGCGCGCGGCGAGAAGAGCAACTTCAACAAGCTCGTCGGGCGCGAGACTGCGGAAAAGCGTTCGCGGGGGATCTCGGGCGCGTCGCGGCGTCATCCGGAACGCGAGACTGGCCGTCGCAGCGCGAAGCGCCAGCCGACCAAGGCGGCCAAGGTCTCAAGGCGCGGCGAGCCGCCGCGCAAGATGCGTACCACCGCCGCCAGCAAGATGAACAAGCAACGCGCCGCCTCCAGCGGCACCCGCAGCACGCGCCGCAAGGCCGCCTAGGCGCAGGGATTGGGGTCCGCGAGCCCGGGGCCAACGCCGGCACGACGGCTGTAGAAGCCACGCCTGAAGTTGTCATTCCGAGCTGCGCCCGGTTTGGCGCGGCGAGGAATCTGCTGTCTGGTGCCGGCAAAAAGCAGGTTCCTCGCTGCGCTCGGAAGGACAACCCTGAAAGTACTCAGATATTCCTCCGGAGCTGCGTAGCCAAATCGCCCTCGTATAATCGTCTATTCACCGCATGACAACATTCGCTCACGCCGAACCTCGCCTTGTCCTCGTGGAGCGCCCGTCCACCGCCAGCCGGCGGTGGCTGTATCCGCTGCTGATCGTCTGCCTGTGGGCGGCGATCTACATCCCAGGGCTATTCCATCCGCCGCTGCTCGACGACGCCGACTCTGTCCACGCCGAAGCCGCGCGCGAGATGGCGCTGAGCGGCGATTGGGTCACGCTGCACGCCAATGGCGTCCGCTACCTGGAAAAGGCGCCGCTGATGTACTGGATGATGGCGGCCAGCTTCAAACTGTTCGGCGTGGCCGAGTGGCCGGCGCGACTGCCGCTGGCGCTGGCCACGCTGGCCACGCTGTTCGCCGCCTTTGCGCTCGCGAAACACATCTACAGCGCGCGGGCCGGCCTGTATGCCGCCGTGATCGTCGCCACCGGCTTCGGCCCGTACGTCTTCACGCGCATCCTGATTCCCGATTTGCTCGTCGGCCTGTGGATCACCCTCGGTCTTCTGTTCTTCCTGCGCACGCTGGAGCAGCGCCAACCCTCGCGGCCCTACTGCTGGGGACTTGCCGTGACTGCCGCGCTCAACGTGTTGACCAAGGGGCTGATCGGGCTGGTATTTCCCGTCATCATCATCGTGACTTTCCTGCTGCTGACGGGCAATCTGCGTCACCTGCTGCGAATGCGGCTGCTGTCGAGCACGCTGGTGTTTCTTACCGTCGCCGCGCCGTGGCACATCCTCGCCGGACTGCGCAACCCCGGCGTGCCCGGGGTGGTGCACGGTTTTTTCTGGTTCTATTTCGTTAACGAGCACTTCCTGCGCTATCTGAACAAGCGCGTGCCGATGGACTACGGCACCGTGCCGCTGGTTGTCTTCTGGGGACTGCTGCTGGTGTGGGCGTTCCCCTGGGCGGCGTTCGTCATTCAGGCGATTGCGCAGGTGCCGCACCGGATTCGCGAGTTCACTACCACGGTAAAGAACAACCTGACGCAGCGGGCTACGCTTCTGCTTGCGATTTGGGTGGTGGTGATCGTGGGCTTCTTCAGCTTCTCGACCCGGCAAGAGTACTACACAATTCCCGCCGCGCCCGGACTTGCACTGCTGCTTGCGGGAGTGCTGGCGCGCGAACACGCTTCACCGGACCTGCGGCGTTGGGGCCGGTGGAGCTCAGCATTCCTGCTGGTCATCGGCACCGCGGCGTTTGGCGCGGCGATGTTCTTCCTGCACTTTGCACAGGCGCCGCCGCCCGGTTACGACTTGGCTGACCTGCTGAAGCGGAATCCCGAGAACACCTACGCGCTCGCCTTCGGCCACATCTTCGACCTGACGCCGCAAGCGCTAGGCGCGTTCCGTGCGCCGCTGGCCGGCTTTGGCATCGCGTTGCTGGCGGGCACCGCGCTCAACTTGTGGCTGCGGCGGCGCGGCCGTATCGCGGCGGCGAACACCGCGCTGACCTTCATGATGATGGCCGTGCTCTTTTGCGTCCACCTCGGCATGATCGAGTTCAGCCCGATTCTGACCTCGAAGCCACTGGCGCTGGAGGTCAAGCGCGTGTTGAAACCGGGCGACATTATCGTCATCAACGCCGAATACGAGCCCGGCTCAACCATGAACTTCTACACTGGCCAGCAGGTGCACGTGGTGCGCAAGTTCGGCAACCTGTGGTATGGCTCCTTTTGGCCCGATACGCCGGAAATTTATGAGGACGAAGCATCGCTGGCGCGCCGCTGGGCAAACCCGGGACGCGTCTTCCTCTGGACCAACGCCGAGCACTCCAAACTTCCCGAAGGCCTGCCCGCCTACGAGTTCGCCCGCTACGGCGGCAAGCACATCTACACCAACCAGCCAGTTGCCCGCTAAGGGTCTTTCCTTTGCCGCTGATTAACGCTGATGAAGGCAGATGAAAGAAGTCTTAGTTTCTGTTCTGCGGAGCACGTTCAGCTTGTTGGTTTTGCTGCAACCTGCAAACTGACAACAGCAAACAGATTTCAAGCGGCCGGCTTTTCCAGCTTGGGTTGCGGTTCCGGTTCGGTCACTTCTTTCTCGATCGCCTTGATCTCCACGCGCTCTTTCTTGACAACAAGTTTCACCTGCCCGAACAAGCCGATGTACACATTGGCGACAAACGGCAAGGAGAAGAACGCGATAAGATGACCGCGCCAGTCTGGGTAAAGCAACTGGTAGCCGGTGATCAGCAGGAAGAATGCTGTGACGTAGTGGCTGAAGCAGTACTCGCAGGTAAACAGGTAATAGAACTTGCGGGTGACGATGTTCCCGGCCATATCGGAGCGTCGCTGGAAGTAGTCCCGCGCCTCGCTAAACACCTCTTCCTGAGTCACTGTCCAGGTGATACACGCGATCGGAATTGCCAGAATGAACAGCCAGATTACCTGCAGGGCAAGGCTCATGAGAGGTTCGATGCCGTGAAGACGGTACCCAGTACCCGGTTGCCAGTACCCAGCTCGAAAGGCGACACTTAAGTTGCAGATGCGCGCAGGCCGCTCGCTGCTTGCATCAGGCCAACTGGGTACTCGGTAGTGAGTACTGGCTACTGCTGCTCATGCTCCTCTACTACATCACCGACCGCCATCAGCTTCCCGGGGACGAGCGTCGCCGGCGCGAGTGTTTGCTTGCGCGCATCGCAGCCGCCGTCCGCGCCGGCGTGGACTTCATCCAGCTACGCGAACGCGACCTCCCGGTCCGAGAACTTGAAGCAATCGCAAGGGAAGCAGCGGCCATAGTTCGCTCCGTCAACGAACAATGCCGCGTGACCGCAGGGCATAACGATGCTTGTCATCCTGACCGGCCGACCGCAAAGCATGACTGCACCTGTCAATCTGAGCCGATCGCGGAGCGTAACCGCACTTGTCATCCTGAGGAGCGAAGCGACGAAGGTCCTATGCATTCTCCGGCCAACCAGAAGCGTCGCGCGGGGACTTCTGCCTGTCGCCTGCTGATCAACTCACGCGTGGACGTTGCGCTCGCCGCCGGGGCCGACGGCGTCCACCTGCGCAGCGACGACATTTCGGCCGCCGACGCCCGCGCCATCTGGTCCAAGGCGGAAAACGGAAGATGGAAAACGGAAAACGGAATCTTTGCTGTTTCCTGCCATACGCCTGCCGAAGTGCGCCGCGCCGAAGCCGACGGCGCTGACTTCGCCGTGTTCGCTCCAGTGTTCGAGAAGACCACTGCTCCGCAGCGCGCCGGCGTAGGACTCGAAACACTCCGCGAGGCGTGTTCCGCCACTCCCGCGGCTCCGAACGTAGAAGGCGTTGGCGCAGGCCGCATGCCGGTGCTGGCACTCGGCGGAGTCACGCTCGAAAATGCGCGCGCGTGCCTTGCGGCCGGCGCCGCCGGCATCGCCGCCATCCGGTTGTTTCAGACGGGAGACATCGAGGAAATCGTAGCAGCACTGCGCGACCTGGCGCCGAGACCCATCAACACGGTTTAAGACGGATTACACGGATTCACACGGATCAGAAGATAATTTTGACTTGCGAATTTTGAGTTTTGATTTCCTCGCCGGAGACGTCAGCGATCAACACGGATTATATGAGCAAGACCAACGCCGCCCGCCTGCTGGAGCAGTTCGGCATTCGCTACGAGTTGCGCGAGTATGAAGTTGACCCTGACGATCTCAGCGCCGAGCACGTCGCTGCGCAAATCGGGTTGCCGCCGGAACAGACCTTCAAGACCCTGGTGGCGCGCGGCGACCGCCACGGTGCCTGCTTCGCCGTTATTCCCGGCAATTATGAACTCGACCTGAAAGCGCTCGCCGCGGCCAGCGGGAACAAGAAGATCGAGCTGGTTCCGCTCAAGCAAGTTCAGCCCCTGACCGGCTATGTCCGCGGAGGCGTGACTGCACTGGGAGCGAAGAAAGACTTCCCCGTCTTCGCCGACGAGACCATTGAGCTTTGGGACGTGATCTCGATTTCCGCCGGGGTGCGCGGCACGCAGATCCTGCTTGCGCCGGGCGATTACCTGCGCGCCACCAATGCCACGGTTGCGCCGATCGCGCGCGAGAAATGAGTCCTATCTGCGCGGTTCGGTTTCCGCGCAGGCGTTCTGGATAAGCTGCACGCGATATTTCAGCTCCGGGGTGAGTGGCCGGATGCGCATGCCCTCGCACGCCGCCAGCCGGCACGCGTGGGCGGCGCGCTTTTCCGTGCCCTCGCCCATGTCGTATTCGATGAGGCAGGTATGGCAATGTTCGTTCCAGCAGAAGTGTCCGACGGAAATGTCTTCCGGCGCCAGGAACTGGAGCCCGCGCAAGATGGAGTTGTTCTCGGGAAGCACCACCTGGCGGCCGTCCACGGTGACGTTCACGAGCCGTTCATAAGGATACAGCGGCGAGCCTTGGCTGTTCATGCGGCCAGTGTACGGGTACTGTTGTTCGCGGCAAAGATTACAGAAGTTAACTTACCCAAGTAAGCTGGCAGGCAACCGCTGGTGATCACACCGAGGGATGCCGCCGATCACATGACTTTGGTTACCTTTCCGCAACCGCCGCTCCCGCCTACTATGGTCCCCCTGTCTGAGGACCAAGTCACATGGCGAGCAATTCTGACCTGATCAATGGCGGCACCGTGTACAACGGCCCGTCAGTCCCCGTGGAAAATCTGTGGGGCGGCAACCGCCGCGGCACCGGCGATGCCCCCAAGACCGAGACTGTGTTCGACGAAACTACCTTCGTCGCCCGCAAGACCGACAACAGCGTGGCAGTCGCGGCCACCCGCAAGAAAGCCCGCGCCATGTCGTTGCGTTTCTTCCTGGTGGCCGTGATCTCCGGCGTAGAAGCGGCGCTGTTCGCCGGCTACGAGTTGTTGCCGCTGGCGGCGGCCGCCGTACTGGTGGCGCTGTTCTTTACCGTGCTCGGCATGTTCGCCTTCCGCATGAGCAAGAACGCATTCCTGGCCGGCGCTCTGGTTTACGCCGGCGACACGCTGTTTCTGCTCACCATGTGGAGCCCCATGGTGCTCTACGCCATCATTGTGCACTGCATCATTGCCTGGCGGCTTTATTGCATGTACGGCCTTATCCGCGAACTGGAATACGACTGAGCGTCTCGGAGCGCGATGCGCGCGTGAACCAGCATTGCCACTCGTTCACCATCCTCATTGCCGGTATTGTGTTGGCCAATTAAAAGGCCCTCAGTCCCAGGGGATCGAACAATGCCGGCTTTGGACGCGCGCCACGTCACATTTTTGAAACTTCAGCCCGCAGTGATCTGTATCGAATGCGAGCTCATCAGCTATAACAACACCGACCAGTGCCTCGCTTGCGGAAGCCGCGCCGTTCTCAGCCTGGCGCGCGTTCTCGGCGGGTCGCTGCGGAATGCCCCGACCGCCCGGATCGTCGCCGACAAAGAGGTGGACTGCGTTGCCGCCGAAGTGTTCTCCGCGTCAGGATTGCTGGACACCTCCGGCGGACGCCTTCCGGCCGTGCATGCGGCGCTGGACCGGGTCGTGGAACATGCCTGCACGCTGACCTGCGCCGACGGCGGCGCGCTCGCTTTGAGCGACGGCCAGCGTATGGTCTGCACGGCACAACTGGGCCATGCCGCGCCTTCGCTGGGCGCCGAAGTGGCAACCGAAACGGGCATCTCCGGCCTGTGCGTCCGCACCGGGCGCACCCTGCGCTGCGACGACGCCGCGCGCGACTCGCGGGTTGATCTGCGCCGCTGCCGGCAACTTGGCGTGCAGTCACTCGTCGTCGCCCCGCTGCTCAATCTGGACAAGGTGATCGGCATTCTGACCGTGATGTCCGCGCAGGCCTATGCCTTTGACGACCGCCGCGTGGCCACGGTGCAGGCGCTGGCGGCGCTGACGGTGCTTGCGCTGAGGCAGGAACACTCGCAGCCAAGCTGCTTGCCGCGCGAGAGTGTCGCAAAAGCTCTTCCGCGATTCGCTGCGGACTGATGGACATCAGATTCCAAGCCGGGAATTCTGGGGGATACCCCTCCCCTGCCGCTCGTGTGTTTTCATGCGACTAGCAGGAATTTGCTGGGTACGGACAATGAAGACACTATCAAGAATACCGCAGTATGCTTCTTCCATCTGTGTGTGGCTGCTGGATTGGGTAAGCTCGTCATCGGGCGCAAAGGTCAGCCCACGCGACTATCGCTCGACAAGTCACAGTTGGCGCAGTACATCGAAGCAGGGCCCAGCACGCCTCCTTGGGGTAGTGGTTCATCTGAGGCAGCAGAGGAAGTTGACGCGGATGACGTAGCGTTGTCGAGTGAGAACGCCACCCAACCTCCGGCGCATCAATCGGTGGCCAAGAATTCCATTGTTGTGCCTGCGAAACCTGCGACCGCAGGAGTAAAGGTGTTCATCTCGCACGGCAGTAACATGGAGATCGTGGATCAGGTGCAAACAATGCTCGGGATTGCAGATATTCCGAGCGAAGTGGCTGTGAAAGAAGAAACATCCGCAATTCCCGTCCCGGAACGATCACCGAGCAGTTCCAACATTTCCTGGCCGATCTGAAAGAGAGCTTTTGGGGAGACCTGTACG
>JBHGBA010000052.1:0-27100 GCA_041946775.1 Terriglobales bacterium | reverse complement strand
GCTGTTTCCCGAATGCGACCAAAAGCAGGTTCCTCGCTTCGCTCGGAATGACAATCCACGGAATGACAATCCACTTGGCTGTCACAATATTATGCGAAGCTCAATAACACGAATTACGAAACATCAGCAAAACATCTCAGGCTTCGCGACTTCGGGTGGAGCGTAGCCTGACGGGTGGCGCACCCTCGCACCCTCAGGGTTCCAGAGCGCCACTACCCTTCCGATTAGTGACCCGATGTCCCGATGACCCCGGTCACGCGATGTGCCGCTGGACCGTTGCTTCTGTCCCCCACATTCTGATCACCCGATCACCGGACCACCGATGGGTTGTTTTGTGTTGCCTACATCGTGAGCATCAGCCATAGTTGCAGACGCCACCTCGAGGTCCAACAATGAACGGCTTTGCCGACTTCCACTGCGCCGATCTGGTCAACGCCATTCCCGTGCCACTGTTCCTGGTTGACGACGACGTGCGCATTCTCGATTTGAATGCTGCCGCGACGACAACGTTCGGCGTCACCAGGCATGCGGTTTACCAGCGGCGCGGCGGCGAAGCCCTCCATTGCCTCCATTCGCAGGATGTCCCAGAGGGCTGCGGCCGGGCGCCGGCCTGCCGGCAATGCATTATTCGGAACTCGGTAAGCAGCAGTCTGACCGGCATTACCGCTACTCGGCGACGCATGAAGTTCGAACTCCGCACTGGGCCCCAGAAAACAGAATTGGAATTGCTAATCTCGGCCAGTCCGTTTCTCCAAGCCAACGGCAAGTTGGTGCTCCTCATTGTGGAAGACATCACCGAGATGTCTAAATTGCGGTCCATCATCCCGATTTGCGCGCAATGCAAACGCATCCGCAACGACGCGGAATACTGGGAACAAGTGGACGGCTACTTTCACGAGTACATCGGAGTGGACTTCTCCCATGGACTCTGTCCGCAATGCCTGGAGAAACTCTACGGTGACTATCTCACCAAGACTCCTCCTGCCGAACCCACGCAGCAGTAGTTCCGCTCGCGGTTCGCCAGGTTCGCCGGTTAGTTCACCCGTTTGCCAGTTCACCCTGCAAATCTGAAAGGCCGCGGCGGTGCGAAACCTGCGGTGCGAAACCTAAAGAACGAGATCAGAAGGTGAAGGCCACTCCGCCGCGCACCGCTCGCGCCGACTGCACCAGATACAACGTCTGGCCGTTGCTGCCGAATACCGGCACGTAGCCCTGCGCCAGCAGGTTGCGCACGTCCACCAGCGCCTCCATGTGGCCTGGCATGAACCCGGTGCCGGGGATCGGCTGACGTACAAACACGTTCAGATACGGGTCGGCCTGCCCCGGCGACGAATTAAACATATCCACCGGGGTCAGCACATACTGGCCGCTGCTCCATTTGTATGACGCCACCCATTGCGTCTGGCTCAACGGAATCGTGCCAGCCATCTTGTAGGCCAACGCGTGCTGATGGGTGTTCTCCAGCGCGTCCCTCACCCGGCTCCAGTCGAGGTATGCCTGGTCGAGTTGCAGCACGCCGCCGTAAGAATAACCGACGGTCGCGGTCAGATCATCGGTCAGCTTGCGCTGCATCACCACCCGCAAACCACTGCTATTCAACCGCGCACCATTCCACGTGAAGGTGCCCGAATACACATCCGGCAGGAAATCGCGCGTATCATCAGCGACGTCACCCACTCCGATCAGCGCCGGATCACTGATGCGGTCCGTGTACGCCGCCACTTGGATGCTGTTCCTGCCGATGCGGCGCGACAGCGAAACTTCGTGGTGGCGCGCTCGTTCCAGCATCGCCACCGAATGACTCAGCGATACCCGCGGATCAGCTTCTGTCAGGTCCGCCGGCGCGCTGTCGAACCCCTTCATCGCCCGCGTGGTCGGCCGTGAGGTGGTGTAGCGGTATTCGACTACTGTGTTCGGCGAAAGGTGGAAATCAACGCTGCCAAACGGCCGTATGGCGGACACATCACGCATAAACTGGATGACCTGATATTCGCTGCCGAATTCCACGTCAACGAAGTCCATCAGGCTGAAGTTGTCAGAAAGCGAAACCGCCAGCGCCTGGAGTGCAGCATTGCGGGCTGCCATGCCGGGTGTGGCAAAGCGGCGTGCCGTGACCGCCACCTGCGGCTCGGAACCGTTCGCCATGCGGTGCGAATACGAAGCCCGAAACACTGTGCCCGGCACAAATCCGGCAGTGTTGTAGCCCACATTCCCGCCGACCGACAGCTTTCCCGCGGTGAATAGCGAACGCTCCACTTTGAACGCGGTTGTCATCTCACCCGCACTGCCAAAACCCTCGGCGCCCGAACCGGCGAAAAATGCCACGTGCGCCTTTAACGTCTTCTCGTTTTCGTCCGGTCCCTTGGCGACCACCACCAGCGGGCCATCGTCCAGCACGCGCAAAATGGGACGGTTCGCCGCCGACCGCAGCGTCCAGCGCCAATCATCCTGATCTTCCGCGGTGCGCCGGCGAATCGGCGCCAGTTGCATCGCTTCGAACAGCGTGTTCAGCGTGACATTAACGATGAGGTTGGCGCCCGGTTTCAGCGTGAGGTCTTCACGCAGCGAAGGCAGGAACGAAGGCGCGGTAACTTTGATCTGGTAGTTTCCGGCATGGATACCGCGCGCTTCGAAATAGCCGCGGGAATCGGTGAATACCGTTGCCACCGGGACTGCCGACGACGCCAGGACTTCCACCACCGCGCCCATCTGTGCGACCCCGCCGCTGTTGCGCACGGTTCCGGAAATCGTCCCGGGTAGCCCCGCAGCCCACACCGGGGCAGCGATTACGAACGCGATCACGAGAGGTACGAGATTTCGGGCCATGCTGCGCACCCCCACTCGCCAGGCTTGGGGCATTCGTCCGCTTATTTTACTCGACTACAAACTTCGCTGTCGGGCTGATGTTCTGCTTCGATATTTTGTCGTCCACCTTGATGGTGAGCTGATAGACACCCGGCTCCAGGTGGTTGAGCGGCAGGGTCTTCAGCAAGGTGAGTTGATCGCCCACGTTGCCCATCTGGGCGGTATCTTCCACCGCGTGCACCACCGGTTTCTTCGTTGTCGCGTTCACGATGTCGTACTGGATCGTGGCCGACGGCTTGTTGTTCTGCTGGTCGATGCCCAGGTTGTACACCTGCATCCAGACGCCCATGCGTTGGTTGCGCTTGAACGCCGCGGGCTGGCCGTTCGCCGATTCCACGCGCGGCCGTACCTTCGTATCTCCAATGACGAAGTTCCCGGTTCCCACGTTACGCGTGGCGACCCGTTCAATCGAGTCCGCCAGGATGAGAGACGAAGATGCCAGTTTATCCTCACTGTATTCCGGCACCAATATTCCCCGGCTCCAGGTACCTACTCGGTCACCATTGACGTCCTTCAGCACCAAATCCACCCGGTACCGCCCGGGACGCAGCGGCAGCGCCTTCCAGTACACCGACGCGTTCTGCACCGTCCTTTCGAACAGGTCCGCGGGTGTGTCCACTTGCACGGTGTCCTCGAAGGTCTGCGCGATGCGGCCGGTCAGCGTGGTCACCCGCCCGAAGATGTTGATCGTGCCGCGCTGCACTCCGTCCTTGTTCACGAACGTCAAGTCCCGGTTGTGCACCTGGATGGTGATCGGCACCAGCACCGTGTCGCTGGTTACCTTGACGAAGTCCGCGCGCACGTCGAACGGCAGTAGGTTGACGTTGATCTTGTGTGTCACCACTTCCGCCAAGTCCTTGAACTTGATCTGCGGCGCGCGGCTCAGCTTGGCAAAGGTCTCCAGCCGATCGAACTGTTTCGATTGCAGGTCACTATTGAACGGCCCACGCCCGAGGCGCTCCACGCCGCTCGTGAAGCGGTCGGTCTTGCTCGCCAGGCCCATGGCCTCCCACTGCGTCAGGCCGGCGCCCGGCACGTGCAACAGTGCGTCCTTCTCCGACCGGTCCATGGTCATGTGGTAGTCGCCGCACATGCAGGTGTCCACAAACTCGATCTCGATCTCCTGGCCGATACCCTCCAGATACCGATACCGCCAAACTTCAAACGGGAAGGTCGAGGTGCTGCCTCCGCCTTCTTCCTGCGGACGCTGGTACATGCCACCGGTGGGGTGAGCATCAATCTGATCGGCTGGGCCGTACATGATGTAGATCCGGCCGCGATCCGTCTTCCAACCTGGAATCCCGGCGGCAAACCGCTCGTTCGCATAGGCGATACGGCGGTAGTGCTCTTCCTTCATCTCGTTCTCAATCGTGTCCGGAGTCGGGTCGCGCCGCAACCAGAACTGTTCGATGAACTGGTCGCGCTCCTCGTCGTTCGAGAGTTGCCGAAACGCCTGCTTCTCCTCGTCCGTGATGATCCAGCGCACGTCTTCATCGAGCCACTTCTTATAGGTCTTTCCCAGCTCTTCCCTGAGCTTTTTCGCCTGCTCTCTCCGTACGCTCTCGGGCACCTGGCGCTTAAGCGGATCGACTTCCTGGTTTTCTGCCTGTTTCCCGCCTTTTTCGGAAGCGGCGGGGTTCTGGGCGGAGGAAACGCCAATAGCTGCCAACAACCAGACTATGGCCAACGTGAGAATCCGGCTTTTCAGACCCTGGGACGACATGAAAGACGTGAGCTCCTCAAGCATTCCGAGTGCCTACATTGTAGGTTCTCGTCTGTCGCAACGCAAGAATCCGCCCGAGTTGCCTCTCCCCTCAAAAGAGCTCAGTTGACTCAGATTACTGGACTAAGTTCAGGGTTGCCAATCACTTGAAGCTAAATCGTCGCGCAGTACTCGCCCCGGTGCCGCCTTATTCAAGGCGCTATAATCAACTTACATCCTGAATCGCTGGCAGCTTCCCTGCGGTTTCACGGCGGACTGCGGCGAGCGGAACTTTCGGCCCCGCGACACCGTATCTCTAAGCATCCAGTCGGTGTCGCTGGGCCTGACGAGGACGAATGAAGACCTGGAAAAAAATTGCCATCGCGGTGACTGCCGTCATCGTGCTGGGCGCAATCCTGGGATTCACCATCGTACAGAGCCGCCGCAACGTCGTCGCGGTGCAGACGGCCAAGGTGAAGCGGCAGGACCTGAAATCCGTGGTGTCCGCTTCCGGCGAGATCAAGCCGAAGACGTTCGCCAACATCGGCGCGAACGCCATGGGCAAGATCGTGAAGCTTTACGTCAAGGAAGGCGACCGGGTCAAGGCCGGCGAGATGCTTGCGCAAATCGACAAAGTGCAGCCCGAAGCCGACGTCGCGGCCATGCAAGCTGCGCTCCAGGCAGCGCGTACTGACGCACAGGCCGCCGAAGCTGGCATGAGGACCGCGCAAGCAAACCGCAATCGCGCCAAGGCCGACGCCGAGCGTGCCCGCCTCGACTACGAGCGCGCCGAGGGCCTTTATAAGGCTGCCCTCATTGCCAAGGCGGAATACGACGCCAGGAAGGCCGCCGCCGAAGCTGCCGATGCCACCGTGGCGCAAGCCGAGGCCGCTGTCATACAGGCCAAGGCGCAACTGGACTCGGCCCACCGTCGTATCTCCCAGCACGCCGCCACCTTGAAGCGCGCCGGGGACGTGCTCAGCAAGACCGAATACCGCGCCCCCTTCGATGCCACTGTCACGAACCTGCCGGTGCGTGAAGGCGAGACGGTGGTCATGGGCATCCAGAATGCCCCGGGGTCCACCCTCATGACTCTCGCTGACATGTCCGTCATTACCGCCGAAGTCAAAGTGGACGAAACCGACATCGTCAACGTGAAGCTCGGCCAGCCTGCCGAGGTCACTATCGACGCTTTGCCCAAGAAAATCTTCAAGGGCAAGGTAACCGAGATCGGCGAGAATGCAATGCTGCGCTCCACCGGCGTCGCTACCTCGCAGAGCACCGTTGGCTCGCAGGAGGCGAAGGACTTCAAGGTCGTGGTCACCTTGGAGAATCCGCCGGAGAATCTGCGCCCTGGCTTGTCCTGCACGGCAAAGATCACGACCGCGACTACGAGCAATGCACTGGCGATGCCGATTCAGGCGCTGACGGTTCGCCCCCGCAAGGACCTCGAACAGAAAAAGAACGGCAAGAAGAGCAGCGTGCAGGCCGCGGCACCTGAAACAGCGAAGGACAGCAGCAGCGACCAGGAAGAATTGCAGGGTGTGTTCGTCATTCGCAACCGCCGTGCGGAATTCGTGCCCGTTGAGACCGGCATCTCCGCCACGACGGAAATCGAAGTCCTGAAGGGACTAAATGAAGGCGACGAAATCGTCACCGGCAGCTACAAAGTCCTGCGCACGCTGCGTAACGGCGCCAGCGTGAAGATTGATAACCAGGAGCGCAAGAAGGACGAGGATAAGTCGTAGTTGCCGCAACGATTGGCGGCTTCGCACGTCCAATACAACGTTATTTCAGCAAAGGGAGATTCCATGGCCACGGAAGTTGCCAATGTTGTTCAGGAAGCGCAGGCCCCACCCAATGGGTGCATGATCTGTACCGAGAACCTGTGGAAGACCTACGACATGGGTTCCGAACAGCAGGTGCAAGCGCTGCGCGGGGTCAACCTCCGCATTGAACGCAACGAGTATGTGGCCATCATGGGGCCATCAGGATCGGGCAAGTCCACATTGATGAACCTGATCGGCTGCCTCGACACCCCCAGTGACGGCAAGTACTGGCTTAACGGCCAACTGGTCAGCGAGTTGGACGATGACGAACTAGCGCGCATTCGCAACAAGGAAATCGGCTTCGTCTTCCAGACGTTCAATCTGCTGGCGCGTGCCACGGCTCTGCACAATGTCGAGCTGCCGTTGATTTATGCCGGTGTTTCCGCGGACGAGCGTATCGCCCGCGCCAAGCAGGCGCTGGAAGCGGTTGGCATGGGTGCGCGCATCATGCACAAGCCCAACGAGCTTTCCGGGGGCCAGCGCCAGCGCGTTGCCATTGCCCGCGCGCTCGTCAACAACCCATCCATCATCTTGGCCGACGAACCTACCGGCAACCTCGACTCGCAGACCGGCAAGGACATCATGGCGCTGTTCGATCGCCTCCATGAGCAGGGCAACACCATCGTGCTGGTCACCCACGAGCACGACATCGCCGAATACGCTCATCGGGTAATCATGCTCAAGGACGGTGTCATCGCCGGCGATACCCGCAACAAGAAGTAATAAGCTGCACCGGCATTCGCAGCAGCAGGCGAAGTGTCATCTTACCGGCCCCGGTTTAATTGCGCCGTGGAAACGCCGCGTTGCTGTACCATCATTTGTCGCTAAGGCGTTGCGCGGAGTGAAGCGCACCCGCCGATTGCGGTATTCTGAAGTCAGAAGTATGCAGGTGGGCTTTTCTATCTTCGGCTTACTATTGCTTGCGACTGCGGCGGCAGCACAAACTGGCGTGCGGTTGAGTCCGCGCGACCCGGCGGCGTTGATCGAACCTAAGACCCTCGTTCGCCGCTATTGCGAGATGGACGCCCAAGGCTTTCGCCTGGCCAGCGATACTGCCAAGCGCCTCGAAAGCGTGACCACCTTCGAGTCGTTGCCCGAGTGGCACGGCTTCGATGTGATCGCCCGTTACGAAATCGCCGGTGCCAAGTCGAACGCCCGCGGCGTCTTGGTGACTGTGAATTACGTCGTGCTGGGCCGCTTCGAGATCGGCGTCGGCTACACGCCCGAACCGCGCCTTGTAACGCTTGAAATTCAGGCTGTCGCGGACAATGACGATTGGAAGGTCCTGGGCACTGACAATCTGAACAGACCGCGCATCTCCCGCGCACGCACCCTCAAATGGCTGCAAGACCAGCTCGCCACCGAACAGGACGCTGAATGGAAGCAAACCCTTCAGCGCGCCATTCAGCAGTTGCAGCCTTGATCCGCCACTGTGTCCCCGGTGTGCTCTCTGGTGAGGCCTAAAGAAAAACGCCCCGCAACCGCGAGGCGTTCATTTGCTCAGTGACCCAGCTAGTCTAATCTACTGCGGCGCGCCAACCACTGCTCGGCCGCGCTCTGCGGTATTGGTCGGCTGCAGCGGCTTGGCGTTGAAAAAGCTGTGGTCGTACAGGTTGCGATACATGCGGCCGGCGATTTCCGCCGCCTTCGGCCCATACGTGGGGCGTCCGCCTTCCAAAAAGACCACGGTCACGATGCGCCCGAACTCGGTGTTGGCGTACGATGCGAACCATCCATAGCGCGTGCCCGCGTTATTTGAGCATGTCCCGGTTTTACCCAGCACCGGCTCCTCGCTGAAGCTCCAGCGCACGCTCTTCGCCGTGCCGTAATTCACCGCGCCGGCCATGCCATCGAAAATGTCCGAGAGCACCGGGCCGATATCCAAATGACGTTTCACCTTCGGCTGGAAGTTGACGATCTCATCCACCGTCGTCGGATGCTGCAAGTAGTAGAGCGTCCCCCCATTGGCAATCGCCGATACAAGCGCGCCCAGTTGCAGCGGCGTCATGTGGATGCTCTCCCCGAACGAGCACATCTTGCCCACGCCGCCGAGCTTCTCGGCCAGCGGCTCATTGGGGAACGTGCCCAGATTTTCACCTGGAATGTTCCACCCGGCCAGCTCCCCTAGGCCAAACTGGTGCGCGTAATAGCTGTACTTCTCGAAACCCAGCCGCCGTCCGACAACCTCAAAGTAGGCATTGTTCGAGTGCGCCATTGCGGTGGTCAGGTCCATGGACCAGCGCTTGCCCAACGGCACCTTCGTGTCCTTGGTGATCAGGTTCTCACTCAATGCGGCCAGGGCGACGGGGATCTTGATTGTCGAACAGGGCGTTGCCCCCGCCGACAGGGCCATCTTCTGGTTGACCATGGCGAGAATGCGGCCACTGGCGGGATCGATCGCCAGGACAGTGCCGTTCATGTTGCCCAGGGCCTCAATCGCGGCCTGGCGAACGACCGGATCCTCGCCCGCAGTCACGTCACCAACGGTTACGTCATCAGCGAAGGAACTCGTGCTGAAGCGCTCGTAGTAGCGCACCCGGCGGGCCCGCCGCGCCCGGCGCCTCCGCACGCTGGCACGCGTCACTCGGCGGCTTTGCCGCATGCGGCTCATGCGCTTCTGGGTGCGCGAGTTTTCGGTCACCGAAGCGGATTTCGACCGCGCCAGACGGCCCACCGACTTGGAAGAGATTGACGCGGCCGAAGCGCACAAGGTCAACACGCCAGCGACAAGAAAAACCAGGATGAGACGAAGTATGGCAGAACCGTTTTTCATTTTTCCTTGAGCCGTAGAGCCCAGAGCGTCGCTGACCGTTCAATCCGCCGGCCAATCTATTCGCCTACAAGGCCCAGAGTACCTGTCGCGATAGTAAGAAGCTTTACACCTGAATGCAACGAGAAAAGCGTTTCCTTGCCGCCCGTGGTAACTCTGCTTCAAACACTAGAGATGCAGCAACTTACGCCAGAGTTGCGGAGGTTCAATGCACCTCTGTAACGAGGGGGAATCAAAGTGGGAACCCATATTTGGAGGGGCGATTTCTATGGTTTGCCTACACGCGAGTTCCAGTTCCTGGTATGTCTGATTCCATTTTCCATCCGATATTCGAAGACGCGGAGTGGCCTTGACACTATTTGGCGGCCGACCATGCCGCTCAATGCGGTTGCGCCAAAATGAAAACTGGGCCAGTTGTGTTCCGGCCCGGAAACGTAATCAGCAGCAAATTACCAATTACAAACTACCGGATTAGCAATTACTGACTTTCCTGGCGCTTGCGGATGAACGCCGGCACATCGAGGTCGTCGTCCCCAAACGCCTTGGTATTGCTTTTGACCTCGTCCAGAGTGATTTCGCCCCGCGCGGGCGTCGGCGGTTGCGGTTTGGGCGGAGCCGGCGCCGGGGCCACTACCGGGCGCGGCGCCTCTGCCTCTGCATGCGGACGCTCCATCCGCTCGGTGGAAGCTATGCAGGGTGCAGCCGTGCGTGTCTGGTGGATGGCCGCTGCCGCTGCCGACGCGCTCCGCTCCCGCCGCTCCACCGACTTGAAGCCGGTCGCGATGACCGTGATCTTCACTTCGTCCTTCATCTTTTCGTCCAGCACGGCGCCAAAGATGATGTTGGCGTCTTCGTGTGCGGCACTCTGGATGATGGTGGAAGCCTCGTTCACCTCCGCCAGCTTCAGCGAGCTTGAGCCTGTGATGTTGATCAGGATGCCGCGCGCACCGTCAATCGCGCCCGCCTCCAACAGGGGCGAAGCGATCGCCCGTTGTGCCGCCTCGACCGCGCGCGTGTCACCCTTGGCCGTTGCCGTGCCCATCACGGCGTAACCCATGCCCGCCATGATGGCCTTTACGTCGGCGAAATCGCGATTGATGATGCCGGGAATGGTGATGATGTCCGAGATGCCCTGCACGGCCTGACGCAGGATGTCGTCGGCCACGCGGAACGACTCGAAGAAACCCGCATTCTGCGCCACCGCCAACAGCTTCTCGTTGGGGATAACGATGGTGGTATCGACCGAATCCATCAGCTCCTGCAAGCCGCGCTCGGCCTGCGTCATGCGCCGCTTGCCTTCAAAGGCGAACGGCTTGGTGACGACGCCCACGGTGAGCGCGCCCATCTCGCTCGCCAACGATGCGATGATCGGTGCAGCACCCGTGCCCGTACCGCCGCCCAGGCCCGCGGTGACAAACACCATGTCCGCGCCTTCCAGCGCCTCGATGATCTTGTCCGCGTCCTCCAGCGCCGCCTTGCGCCCAACCTCAGGGTTCGCGCCCGCGCCCAAACCGTTCGTCAGTTTCACCCCGAGTTGCAGCTTGACCTCGGCGCGCGACATGCGCAACGCCTGCAAGTCGGTGTTGGCCACCACAAAGTCAACGCCTTCAAGCTTGGCGTCAATCATGCGGTTCACGGCATTGCCACCGCCACCGCCTACGCCAATGACCTTGATCTTCGCGTTGTTCCGTGGATCGTCGTTGAATTGAATGCGAATGTCGTCAGCCATGATTCAGTACCCAGTTGCCAGTTGCCGGTTGCCAGTTGCCGGTTGTCGGTAGCGCCGCCGTCCCGGCGGCGGGCCTTCTGTTTCCTCTGCGCCCTCTGCGCGACCTTTGCGTCCTCTGCGGTGCGGCTTTAGGCCCTTCCAAACAACGCCTTCAGCTTTTCCTTCAACGTCCCTTCCCCCGCCGTGACGCGCGCCATCCGCGAGCGATACGAATAAAGCAGCAATCCCAATCCGGTGGAATACTCAGGCGCGATCAGCTCCACCGGCAGCTTATTCAGTGCCGCCGGTGACGCGATCCGTCCCGGCTTACGCAACACCTGGTCCACCACGTCGAGTAGTCCGTTCAACCGTGCGCCACCACCAGTCAACACGAACCCGGCGCCCAGCAGACCCATGGCCCCCGCCTGGCGCAGGTGGTCGCGCAACAGCTCAAACAGTTCGCGCGTGCGCGGTTCCAGGATCTCCCCCAGCAGCCGCTGCGCCATCAGGCGCGATGGACGGTCACCAACCGACGGCACTTCAATCTCGTTGCCCTCGGGAATCTGCGTCACCACCGCGCAGCCAAACTGTTTCTTGATTTTCTCCGCATCGGCCAGCGGCGTACGCAATCCGACTGCAACGTCGTTGGTGAAATGATCCCCACCGATCGGCACCACGCCGGTATGCTGCACCGCGCCTTCGTGAAACACAATGAGGTCGGTCGAACCCGCTCCGATATCCACCAGGCAGACACCCAGTTCGCGCTCATCGCTGCGCAGCACTGCATCCGCGCAGGCCAGCGGCTCCAGCACCGTGTCATCCACGTGCAAGCCGGCCTTGTTCAACGCCGTGACGACATTCTGCGTGGCGCTGGACGACGCAGTCGCAATATGGATTCGCACCTCCAGTGTCTTGCCGACCATACCGAGCGGGTCCTGGATGCCGCCTTGGTCATCCACCAGGTATTCCTGCGGCAACAGGTGCAGTGGCTGACGGTCGGAGGGCAGTGCGATGCCCCGCGCTTTTTCCACCGCCTGGCGCACGTCGTCGCGCGTGATCTCCCGCGCGCGTGATCCCAACTGGATGCCGCCCTGCGAATTCACCCCGCGCACGTGCGGTCCCGCAACACCAACCACTACGCGCTCGATCGGTGCCTCAACTACTTTCTCGGCTTCCTCTACCGCCTTCTGCACGCTGGCAACCGCCTTCTCCAGATCAACGATCAGGCCCTTGCGGCTGCCGCGCGATTCGGCGATTCCGTGGCCGCGATAACGCAGGCCTTCCTGCGTGATCTCGGCCACCAGGGCGCACGTCTTTGCGCTCCCCAGATCAATCGCCGTTAGCAGACTTGAATTTGGTTTGGCCATCAATTCACTGGGTCACTGATTCACTGATTCAGCGAGTCATCGGTCTCCGGTCGTATTTCGCGTTGTACTGCGCGTCTTCGCCGCAGGCCGTGCGACCGCGCTTTTCGCTACTGGCGGCTTCACTGCTGCCGCCGGTGGTTCTCGCGGCGCATCCGGATTCACAATCACCTGTCGGTCGTACCGTAGATCCACCGAGCTAAGTCTGTCGAACTGTTGCCGCCACTCCTGAACATGCGCCTTGTAGATCTTGAAGCGCTCGAGAAAGTCCGAGGCGCCCAGGTGTACCAGCACATCACCTTGCGGATCGGCCACCGTGATCTTCACGTCTTCCGGGTCGGACAAATCCACTTCGCTGACATCCCGCGAATAATTCGCCCCGCCCGAATCAAGCTCGGCCAGCAGCGCCTTATAGATCTTCATGCGCGCCGCGCGCGTGGACAGTGGCTCGGCGCCGGAAATGCCCACGATTACCGGGAACGAGTACGACTTGTTCCCCACCGGCACGTCCATAATCACGCCGTTGCCATCGGCCAATGCGATCCGCTTCCCCACCCGCACAAAGGCGATCGGCGTGCGCTCGCGGACGTCCACTCGCAAGCGGTTCGGCAGCAAGCGCATCACGGTCGCCGACTCGATCCACGGCACCTGTTCCAATTGCCGCTTGCGTTCTTCCAGTGGGATGAGAAACACATTGCGCGAAATGTCGCCGCCGAACACGCTGACCAGCCTGGTGCGACTCACGTTGTGGTTGCCGGTGATTTGAATCTGGTCGCTGGATTCCAGCCGAAACCGCCACGAGCGGCGCCCGTATCGCGCCAGTGCCGCCCAAGTCACAGCCACAACCGCGACGACACATACCGCCACCAAGGCGTATTTCAGCCGGTTGGCGGCCTTCTTCGGCAGCGGCCCGCGGCGCACCGGTACGCGTTTCTGCGCCCGCAGAAAAGGCGACTCCTGCTCCGGTTCCAGGTCGAGACCGCGTGCATCCAGATCCAGTCCCGCAGGTTCGCCCTCTAGCTCGCTGCGGGAAACTATGCGCGTCCGCGGCGTCCCCGGCTCGCCGCGATTGCGCAAACCGGCGGTCTCGTCGATGGGCACACCCTCGTCCTCGGGGTACTGTTTCCGCGCCATGGACCGGATGGAGTCGCGAAAGAAACGCCAACGCGAAACTCAATATAGCTGGTTTTGGAGGCAATGCAGAGAGGAAATTATCGGACGTTAGCTCTTTGAATACGCGCAGTGCTCGTGCGCGTGGGAGTGGGCGCTGGAGGGCTGCGCGGGCGGAGGCACACGCTTCGCCTCCGCCCGCCGCAGCAGTTCGACCGCACGTTGGGTATCACCGGTGACCATCTTGTATTGCGCCGCGACCCGCAGCACTGTGGAGTTGTTCGCCATCGCGTCTGCCGCCCGCTCGACGCCCATCGCTCCCGCCACCATTAGCGCTGCCACTATCGCCGTTCGCACCTTGCCCAGCATCATCGGCTCCTGCTGCGTACAACTCATCAGACGAACCAGCCCGCTGGCGGTTAGCACACTCGCAAGGATATTTTCAGGAAGAAACCTTACCTTCCCGGAAAACGCTTTAGAAGCAACGAGGAAGAATGAACATCCACACTTTTGCAGGTACATTCCAGGTTGTCGTCCCGAGCAAGCGCCTGCCTTTGGCGCGAGTTGAGGACCTGCCCTGAGCGAAGCCGAAGGGACCTTGCGTTCCGTTCGCACCACCGAGCTCCTTACTTCGTGCGAAACGTCCGCGCCACCCGAACATAACCAAATAACCAGATCACCCGGCTCCCGCCGCCCTTGGCCGCTTCTCCAGCGCTTCGACAATCTGCGGCCCCAACTGCGAAACGTTGCCGGCGCCCAGGGTCAGCACAGCATCGCCAGGCTGCGCAATCTCCACCACGGCCGCAATCGCGTCAGCAAACGAGTGCAGGTACGCCGCCGGACGCCGCCCCAGTTCGCCGATACGTTGCGCGACAAGCTCGCCGGAAACGCCCTCAATCGGCTGCTCGCTGGCGGCATAAATGTCCAGCACGGCAACCGAATCCGCATCGGCGAATGCCGTGCCGAATTCATCCAGCAGCGCGTGCGTGCGCGTGTAGCGATGCGGCTGGAAAACCACGTGAATACGCTGAAACCCGCATTGCCGCGCCGCCGCCAGCGTAGCCTTGATCTCCGTCGGATGATGGCCGTAATCGTCAATGACGCTCACGCCACCCACCCGCCCGCGCAACTGGAACCGCCGGTCCACTCCGCGGAAATTCGCCAGCGCCTCGCGAATTCTCTGCGGCGCGATGTCCAGCCCGACACCCACCGCAATCGCCGCCGTCGCATTCAGCACGTTGTGTACGCCCGGCACATGCAGTTGAAATTCGCCCAGCAACTCTCCGCGCAGATGCACCTGGAACCGCGATCCCGGCCCGCCGTTCGGCACCATGGTCTCCGCATGGCTGATGTGAAAATCCGAATCCGGGCGCGTGCCGTACGTCACCACGCGGCGCTGCACGTTGGGCAGCATCTGGCGCAGATGATCGTCGTCGTTGCACACTACCACCGTCCCGTAGAACGGCACGCGGTCCATGAAATCCAGGAATGTCTGCTCGATGTCTTCGAGGTCGCGATAGGTGTCCAGGTGTTCGCGGTCAATGTTGGTCACGACGGAGATGATCGGGGACAGCTTGAGAAACGAGCGGTCGCTCTCATCGGCCTCGGCCACCAGGTACTGCGACTTGCCGTGGCGCGCGTTTGATCCCAGTGCATCAACGCGCCCGCCGACGATGATGGTGGGATCCAGTTCGCCCGCCTGCAAGACCGCGCCAACCATTGACGTGGTAGTCGTCTTTCCATGCATTCCGGCGATGGCGATGCCGTACTTCAACCGCATCAGCTCCGCCAGCATTTCGGCCCGCTGGATCACGGGGATGTGCCGCCGCCGCGCCTCGGCCACCTCGGGGTTCGCCCGCGACACCGCGCTGCTGGTGACCACGACTTCCGCGCCCTCGATGTTCTCGGCCCGATGGCCCTCGTACACGACCGCGCCGAGCGAAGCCAGCCGCTGCGTCACCGGCGTGGTGCGCAGATCGGAACCGGAAACCTTGTAGCCCAGCGTCAGCAGCACCTCGGCGATACCGCTCATGCCGATGCCGCCAACGCCGACGAAATGCACGCGTTGAATCTTTGCAAACATGGAAAGCAGTTGTTAGTTGCCAGTTGTCAGTTGCCAGTTCTCAGCTTGGAGTGGAACCCTCGGTTGAGATAAACAGCCTAAGGCTGCCACTCGTCACTTGTCAGTTGCCAGCTCGTCGGTACGTCTTTCGGAGAGGCACGGCTTCAGCGGTGCCGTCATGCGGCCAAAAGACACAGCGCCTTTAGGCGCTGAGGAACCCCATCACACACCCTCGACCATTGCTGCTGGCGCGCAACTTGGAATGCCTGTGCTGATGATACCGCACAAAACCTTCGTGCGGCGCTCCTATGACGCCGTGGGTCACAACTGGTGAAGGGCCTGCGGCGGTCCCATACAGCCGCCGTCCACGCGTCTTCATCAGTTCGCCAGGTCACCCGATCACCGGACCACCCGATCACCCGATTTACTCAGTTCCGCCGCCATCCGCGCCACCTCGACCGCTGCACCCGGATGCGCCAGCCGCCGCGCTGCCGCCGCCATCTCCGCCAAGCGCGCGCGGTCGTTCAACAATGACGCCACACTTTCCACCAATCGCTCCGGCGTCAACTGCGTTTCCGGCAACAACACCGCCGCACCCGCCGCGACCAATGCCTCGGCATTTTTCGTCTGATGGTCATCCGCCGCATGAGGAAAGGGCACAAAAATGGCGGGCTTTGCCGCCGCCGTAATTTCCGCAACCGTGCTCGCTCCCGAGCGGCACACCAGCAAATCGGCCCGAGCAAACGTCTCCGGCATCTGCTCGATAAACGGATAAACTTCCGCCGACACGCCCGCGTCCAAATACGCCGCTTGTGTGGCCTCGAAGTCGCGCTGCCCAGTCTGATGGATGACGTGCAGCCCCGGTACGCGCGCGTACAGCGTCGCAATCGCCGCCGTCAAGGTTTGATTTATAGCGTGCGCGCCCTGCGACCCGCCGAAGACCAGCAACGTCGGTTGAGCGGATGCTCGCGGCGGCGCATTCGGCGACTCGCTACGCTCGGCGCGCTCCGGTCGCTCGCCCAGCTCCTTCGCTCGCTGCGCCCGCTCAGGATGACAATTTGTACTGAAAAACGCCTGCCGCACCGGCACGCCGGTCACGCGGCAATTGCGAAAGTAGCGGCACGTCTGCTCAAACTGCACCGCCGCCGCCGACACCATCCGTCCCACAATGCGGTTCGCCAGCCCCGGCACCAGGTTAGGCTCAAAGGCGATGGTCGGCACGCGCGCCAGCACCGCCGCCAGCATCGCCGGCCCTGACGCATAGCCGCCCACGCCAATCACGACATCAGGCTTGAACTCGTTGATCAACCGCCGCGCCGCCAGGATTGCCCGCGGCAGCGCAAACAGCGTCTTGAAGCGCGTTGCCAGCGACACCTTCTTGAGCGCGCCCACTTCGATCAGCTTCAGTTCATAGCCTGCGGCGGGCACCAGCCGCGTTTCGATCCCGCGCGCTGTACCGACGAACACCACCTCGGCTGCGTAGCGCGCGCGCAGTTCGTGTGCAATCGCCAGCCCAGGGATCACGTGCCCGCCGGTGCCGCCGCCCGCCAGGATCGCTCGCATCGTCAATCCGTCTGTTGAGTGATATTCAGAAGCACGCCCACCGCCGCCAGGTTCACGAACAACGACGACCCGCCATAGGAAACGAACGGCAGCGGAATGCCCTTGGTCGGCAACATGCCAAGCACTACGCTGATATTAAACAGCGCCTGGACCACGACCATCGCCGTGATGCCCGTCGCCAGGTAACGCGCAAACAGGTCGCGCGAAAGCAGCGCCGCGCGGATACCGCGATAGCAGAACACCGCAAACAGCACCACGACGAAGATGGACCCGACCAGCCCCCATTCTTCGGCCGTGACCGCGAAGATGAAATCCGTGTGCGGCTCCGGCAAGTAGAACAGCTTCTGCTTGCCTTCCATCAACCCGGTGCCGGCGATGCCGCCCGTGCCTACCGCGATCAGCGACTGGATGATGTGAAACCCGCGTCCCTGCGGGTCCTCAAACGGGTCCAGGAACGCCAGGATGCGGTCGCGCCGCCACGGTACGCGCCAGACCAGAAAGTAGAACGCCACTGGCGACGCCGCCAGCGGATACAGGTAATAGCTGAGCCGCACCCCGGCAACGAAGAACACGGTCGCCGCAATCGCAAAGCACGCGATTGCCGTCCCCAGGTCTGGTTGCGCGGCGATCAAGCCGGCCAGCACCACCGTTACGCCCACCGGCGCGATCAGCGTGCGCCAGTCCTGTATCAGCTTCGTCTTCTGCTCGAGGAACCAGGCGAGAAACACGATGAGCGCCACCTTCGCCATTTCCGACGGTTGAAAGCGCACTGGCCCGGCCGCTACCCAGCGGTGCGTGTTGGCGTGCCGGTCGAGAAAGAACACCGCCAGCAGCAACAGCACGGTCGTCCCCAGCAGCGTGAACACCACGGCGGGCGCGCGATACCGTCGGTAGTCCACGTTCATCAGCACGAACATGACAACCAGCCCGGCGACCGCCCACGCCAGTTGCCGCCATAAGAAATGCGTCGCCGAGTTGTGAAACCGCGCGCTCTCCTTGGCCATCACCGCCGACGCACTGAACACCATCACCAGGCCGGTAAACACCAGCAGCAGCGTCACGAAGAAAAGCGTCTTATCAACCGCTACACGCTTGGCCATGGAGAGTTGTCAGTTCGCAGTTGCCAGTTGCCAGTTGCCGGTTGTCGGTTCTCGGCTGTCGGCTCTCGGCTACCGGTTCGGCTGTCGGTGGATCGCCAGTTCGCCAGTTCACCAGTTCGCCAGTTCTTCAGTTGTCCCGCTGTCCCGATGTCCCGGTCACCGGATCACTCGATCACCCGATAGTTGCCGCGCGGCCAGTGCGCCCACCACTTCCTTAAACACCTTGCCCCGCTGCTCGTACGACTGAAACTGATCGAAGCTCGCGCATGCCGGCGCCAGCAGCACTACATCCCCCGGCGCTGCTGCCTCCGCCGCCCGCCGCACCGCATTTTCCAGCGTGCCCGCGCGCACCACCTCCGCCGCGCCCTTCACGTCGCTTTCAACGATGGGCGCCGCCGCCCCGATCGTGTACACCCGCTTCACGCGCTCCCGCAGAAGATCGTTGAGTACCGTGTATGGGCTGCCCTTGTGCTTTCCGCCGAGAATCAGGTGAATATTGCCCGGGAACGACTCCAGCGCCTTGATGGTCGCGTCCACGTTGGTCGCCTTGGAATCGTTGTAGTATTCCACTCCGTTTATGGTCGCCACATACTCCAGGCGGTGTTCGACAGCCTTGAATTCCTGCACTGCCCGCCGTATGCGCCCCGGTTCACAGTCGGTAATCATTCCGACGCAAACCGCCGCCAGGATGTTCTGCACGTTGTGGGCGCCTTTCAGTTGCGTGTCGCTGACCGCCAGGACCTCGCGCTCTCCGTCACGGTCGCGATAGAAAATCTTGCCTCCGCGCACAAACGCGCCGGTTTCTACCTCGCGCACGCGGCTGAACCAGCGCACCTGAGCCTTGGTCATCTTCGCCATCTGCACGCAAATGGCGTCCTCAGCATTGAGCACGGCGTAATCCTGTGCGGTCTGGTTCTCAAACAGGCGTGCCTTGGCGGCAGCGTACGCCTCGAAAGTGTGGTGACGGTCGAGGTGGTCAGGCGTGACATTCAGAACTACCGCCACATACGGGTGAAACGTCGTGACCGTTTCAAGCTGGAAGCTGGACACCTCCAGCACGTTATAGGTATCGTCAGTCGAGCAGCCCACCATCGAGATTGCCGGCGTGCCGATGTTGCCGCCCACCTGCACTTCCCATCCGCCCCAGGAAATCACCTCGCCGGTCAACGCGGTGGTCGTGGTCTTGCCGTTCGAGCCGGTAATCGCGATGGTCCTGCCCTTCAGAAACCGCGCTGCCAGTTCGATCTCGCCGATCACCGGAACGCCCAGCTCGCGCGCGTGCGCCAGTTGCGGCACGTCCACCGGCACGCCCGGGCTGACGACAATCAGGTCCTGGTCGCGGAACGTGCGCTCGCCGTGCTGCCCGGCTTCGACCACAATTCCATGGTCGAGCAGGGTTGGTATCTCCTGCGCCAATTCCTCTTCGGTCTTGGTATCCGAAACCGTAACCCGCGCGCCCAGGTCCTTCAGAAACAGCGCCGAGGCCACGCCCGACTTGCCCAGCCCGACCACCAGTACGCGCTTGCCTTTGACGTCCAAACCTTCAGCCATGATCTGTCGTTTCCTGACCGCACCAGCATTCTGGCATGAATCCGCGCGCTAGTTCAGTGACTACCTGGGAAAGCGTGATCAAAACCCGAACGCAAGGCGCGCGAAGGGGCGCAGAGGGCGCAAAGGTAATTCTGAGCGGTTGAGCGCCCTAACCTCAGCTATGTATCAGACAGAAGTGTCCTTTGCGGCCTTCGCGGGCCGTGCGTCCTCCGCGTTCCCGTTTTCCTTTGCGCCCTCCGCGCTTCTCCTGTGCCCTCTGCGATAAAGGGGTTCTTACCGCAGCTTCAGCGTGGTCAGCGCGAACAACGCAAACACCAGCGACGCAATCCAGAAGCGCACGATCACCTTCGACTCCGACCAGCCCAGCAGCTCGAAGTGATGGTGCAGCGGCGCCATCTTGAAGATCCGCTTTTTCCGCAGCTTGTACGAGCCGACTTGCAGGATCACCGACAGGGCCTCGATCACGAACACCCCGCCGATAAAGGGCAGCAGCAACTCCTGTTTGATGATCACCGCGACGGTGCCGATAGCGCCGCCCAGCGCCAGAGAACCCACGTCGCCCATGAAGATCTCTGCCGGGTGCGTGTTGTACCAGAGAAACCCGATACTCGCCCCCACCATTGCCCCGCAGAAGATTGTCAGTTCGCCCACTTGCGGCATGCGTTGCAATTCCAGGTAATCGGCAAATACCGCGTGCCCGCTCACGTACGTCAGCACCGTCAGTGCTCCTGCGGCAATGATCGTGCACCCTATGGCTAGTCCGTCCAGGCCATCCGTCAGGTTCACGGCATTGCTTGAACCGACGATCACCAGGATCACGAAAGCGACAAACGGCACGAACGCCAGCCACCACGTGTAGGGATTGTGCAGCAAGCGCTCCAATACCAGGTCAGGCTGAAAGCGCTTGAAGAAGGGCACGATCAGTTTCGTCGAGTACAGCCCGTGCGTCTGCAACGCCACCAGTGATACGGCCACGCCAGTACTGGCGAGTATTTGCAGGCCCAGCTTGGTGCGTCCGGTCAGCCCCAGATTTCGGCGATGCACCACCTTCAGATAATCGTCAGCGAAGCCGATGGCGGCGAATGCCACCGTGGCAAGCAACGCGATCCATATGAACTTGTTGCGCAAGTCGGCCCACAACAACGTAGGCACAATTACGGCTATGGCGATCAGCACGCCGCCCATAGTCGGCGTGCCCGCCTTCTTCTGATGTGCCTTGGGACCTTCGTCGCGGATGTACTGGCCAATCTGGAACTCGCGCAGTTGCCGCACCACCAGCGGCCCGATGATCAACCCGGTGAACAACGCCGTGAGGCTGGCAAACACCGTGCGGAACGTCAAATAACGGAAAATCCGGAAAGGCCCGAAGAATTGGTAGAGGTTTTCGTAAAGCAGCCAGTAGAGCAAGTGTCAGTTCCCTTCCGTCATTCCCCAAATCACAATCATCGTGATCCCGAGCGTGCAGCCATATGAGGACTGTCATCCCGGGCGAGCGGCCGCCTTTGCCGCGAGTCGAGGGACCTTGTGTTTCTCACCCGCTGACCCGCTGGCCCGCTGACCCGATGACCCGCTCCGCCGGTGCTTCCGACTTCGCTCGCCACACGTCCAGCGCTCGTTCCAACCGCACACCCCGGGACGCTTTCAGCAGCACCACGTCTCCGGCACGCACGTTCCGCGCTAGCCATTCGCCCGCCATCTCCGGCGATTCCACAAAATCGGCCTGCACGGGCTTTGCGGGATTCGCCTTGTCGCGCGCCTGCCGTGCACCTTCCACCATAAGCTTCGCTAGGCCGCGCACGCCGATCAGCACGTCCACCCCGCGCTCGACCATGTGCTGGCCGCCGCGCCGGTGCAGGTCGTCGCCCGCCGGGCCGAGTTCGAGCATTTCACCCGCCACCACAATCCTGCGCCCGCCCGGCCCGGGCTTCATGCCCACCAGCGCATCCACCATGGAATCCAGTGCCCTTGGATTCGAATTGTAGCAGTCGTTCACCACGGTGGCGCCGCCCAGGCGCAGCACCTGTCCGCGTTTGTCCACCGGTGACAGGCTCGCCAGTTGCACGGCGGCCTCGCCGGCGCCGATGCCATACTGCATGGCCACGGCAATCGCTGCCAGCGCGTTATACACGTTGTGTCTCCCGATCAACGGGAGCCGCACCAGGTTGTAATCCTGCGTGGTAACCACCACGAACCGCGATCCTTCCTCGCCCAGTGGCTCGATACCTTCGGCCCGCACGTCCGCTGGATTGCGCGCGCCATAGGTGATGACGCGCCCGCGATACTCCCGCCCGAACTGCGATACGTATTCATCATCCGCGTTCAAGATGGCCACGCCGTTCGGTGTGAGCGTGTCGATCAGTTCCTTCTTCGCCTTGGCAATTTCACCGACCGACTTGAAGAATCCCAGGTGTACCGGCGCAACGTTCGTGACCACGCCCACATTCGGCTGCGCCAGCAACGCCAGCGCTGTGATCTCGCCCGGATGCGACATGCCCAGCTCGATCACTGCGATGTCTTGTTCCGGCTCCAGCCGCAGCAGTTGCAGCGGCAGGCCGAAATGGTTATTGAGGTTGCCTTCCGTCTTCAGCACGCGGTACCGCGTCGCCAGCAGCCGCGCAATGATCTCCTTGGTGGTCGTCTTCCCCGCCGATCCGGTGACCGCGATCAGCGGCTTGCCCCAGACACCGCGCACGCTTGCACCCAACGTCTGCAACGCCACCAGTGGCTCATCCACGATCAGCAGCCGGGAATAGTCCGAGTAATCCGTGTAGCGGTACGCCTGGTCTTCGCGGACGACCGCCCCCACAGCGCCTTTCGCAAGCGCATCCATGACGAATTCGTGTCCGTCGAGACGTTCGCCGCGTACGGCAAAGAACAGGTCACCTGCCGCCACCGTCCGCGAGTCAATCGAGTAGCCCGTGGCGAGCGCCTCGCGGTCAAAGGTGCCTGCCGCGTTGATGAACCCGGCGATGCGGCCCAGAGGAAGTTTCATTTACGCCCCTCTGCCGTTGCCTCCGCTGGAGTATCGTAACCTGCGCGCACCAGCGCCTCGCGTGCCACTTCCACATCATCGAACGGCGCGGCCCCGGAGCGCGTGACCTGCACCTTCTCGTGTCCTTTGCCGGCAATCAGCACAATATCCCCACCCCGCGCCTCGTCAATGGCCAGCGCGATCGCCTTGCGCCGCTCAGGCTCCAGCACATACTTGGTCCCGCTGCGCTGGAGACCTGGTAGCGCATCATTCATGATCGCGATCGGGTCTTCGCTGCGCGGGTTGTCCGACGTCAGCACCACAAAATCGCTTCCGCGGCCGGCGGCCTCGCCCATCAGCGGACGCTTCGTGCGATCGCGGTCACCCCCGCAGCCGAACACGGTGATCACCCGTCCCTTGTTGCGGCTTACGAACTCGCGTGCCAGCGTCGTCAGGTTGCGTAGCGCGTCGTCGGTATGCGCGTAGTCCACCACCACAGTGAAAGGCTGCCCCATATTGACCTTTTCAAAACGCCCGGGGACGCGCGCCAGGGCAGCCACTCCATCAATGATTGCCTTTGCCGGGCAATCGCGCGCGTACGCCGCAGCCGCCGCCGCCAGCACGTTGTACACATTCACCCGCCCGATCAGCGGTGACCAGATCGGCAGCTTGCCTTCCGGCGTCACCATGTCGAACCGCGTGCCGTTCTGCCCGATATCAACTTTCTCTGCACAGAAGTCCGCCTTCGCCAGCCCGTACGTCAGCACTTCCGACTTGCCTTTGCTGAACTTCGCCAGCTCGCGCCCGCACTCGTCATCGATATTGGCAACCGCGTGCGCCGGCGGCTCGGTCCCGCACCCGCCGAACAGCACCCGCTTAGCGGCAAAGTACTCCTCGAAATTGCCGTGGTAATCGAGGTGGTCGCGCGTGAGATTGGTGAACACCGCGACGTTGAACGGAATCCCATACACGCGCTCCTGCGCCAGCGCGTGGGACGAAACTTCCATTACCGCTTCGGTCGCGCCCTTACTCACCGCCTCGGCAAAAATCCGCTGCAACTCCAGCGCTTCCGGCGTAGTGTGCGGCGCCGCCGTCACTCGGCCTGCAATGTGGTATTCGATCGTGCCCACCAGCGCCGACTTGCGCCCTGCGGCCGCCAGTATCGCTTCCACCAGGTACGCCGTCGTGGTCTTGCCGTTCGTTCCCGTAATGCCCGTAACCGCCAGCTTCTCCGCCGGACGCTTGAAGAAATTCGCGCTGACGCGGGCCAGCGCGCGCCGCCCGTGCGGTACCACAACCCAGGCCACCCCAGGGCGCGGCGTTTCTTGCCCTGACTCGGTAATCACTGCCACCGCGCCCGCCTGGATCGCTGCGTCAATGTATCGGTTGCCGTCGGTGCTTTCGCCCTTGATGGCGACGAACACACCGCCGGGATGCAGTCGTCGGGAGTCGTACTCGACTCCTCTGACGTCGGCATCCCCGCTGCGCGAGAGCACCTCGGCGCCATCCAGAAGCTGTTGCAAAGTCATTGTGGAAAATTATAGCTGGATGAAGCTGCCCACTACCATTTGGTGAGGTGTGATTTGGTGAAGTAGTAAAGCCGCCATCCCGTGGGCGGCGGCGTGGCCCTTAGTGCACAGCACCTTTAACTTTCACAGGGGTAACACTTCACCAAATCTCCCGATCACCAGTTCACCAATTCACCGGTTCGTTTACCGCTGACCCGATGTGCCGCTGTCCCGGTTCGCCAGTTCACCAGTTCGCCGGTTCGTCAGTTAAGCGGCTTCGCTTCCTGCCGAACCAGATCGCCATCTCTCGCCCCGGCATGCACACCAGCATCAATCCCCGGCTCCCGTACGGACCCCACGCGTCGGCTTCGCTCGTATGTTCGGCCTCCACCCAGAACCACACGTCCGGATCGAACACGATCTCCAGCGCGCTGCCTGCCCGCATAGCCGAACCGCGCACCACTATCCTGCCAAACGAGCGTTGTTCCAGGGGCCGGGTGCTGCGCGCCAGCAGATTTGAATTCTCCGTCACCACCGCAATCGGGTCGGCAATACGGATCGTGGGCACCTCGCCCTTGTCCACAAACTGGATGTCGAACCCGGATTGCACGTAGAGCCGCGACACACTGCGGCTCAGAATGGGGATTTCGTAGCGGTCCGAAGGAGCAACAGCGAGCCCTGCCATAGATGTTCCTAACGGGCGAAGCGCACTGCGACGCGTCCGCCGGGCGGCACTCGCGTACCCGGCAGCGGCGCTTGCTCGCGGGCGATGCCAGACCCATGCACGTCCAACACCACGCCCGCCGCCTGCGCCGCCTCAATGGCTGCGCGCAATGACTTGCCCAAGAAAGACGGCACCATCACGCCGTCAACATTCACCACCACTCCGGTCGCCGGCTGCGGACCGGGTTGCGCCGGAGGCATCAGCGGTTCCGGCGTCGGAGTTGCCGCCTGGGCCGCGGGCACGAAGATCGCCTGCGTGCTCGCCGCCGGCATCAGGGCCGGTTTCGTTGTTCGACTCGCGAGCACCGGACGCGTATCCGTCGCCGGCGCAGTCGTCTCGGCCAATTCCAGCGGTTCGCCTACGTGGTCCGGCGCGTCCTCATCCAGGTCCCTGTCCCTGATCGAGGCGAGCAACTGTCGCCGCGTCTCCGGCTTCAACTCCGTGTCGTGTGGAACTTGGAGGTACTCCAACACCTGCTGCGCCACCCGCTGAAACACCGGCGCGGAAATTTGTCCGCCCTGGTGCAGTCCCATTGCCGAATCAATAATGACGGCCACCGTTACTGCCGGCCGGTTCACTGGTGCAAATCCGATAAACGACGCCACGTACTTGTTTCCATAGCGGCGCGTCTTCGGATCCACCTTCTGCGCCGTGCCGGTCTTGCCCGCCGACGTGTACCCATCAAGCAATGCCCTGCGCCCGGTACCGAACAAGACCACACGTTCCAGCATCTGCTTCATCTGCACGGCCGTCAGCGTCGAGACCACCCGCCGCTGTTCGGCCGGACGAAAGGTAATCGTCTGCGGACCGGCGTTCGGCGGAGTCACCCCGGCCACAATTCGCGGTGCGTTCCACACACCGTCATTCGCAATCGTCGAGATCGCCGACGTAGCCTGGATCGCTGTTACGCCCACTTCCTGGCCCATGGACATCGCGCCAATCGAAGTCTTCGACCAGTTTTTTACCGGCTTGACCAGCCCCCGCGTCTCGCCCGGCAACTCGATTCCGGTTGCCTGCCCGAAGCCGTAGGCGCGGATGTAGCTGTGCAGCCGCTCTTCGCCCAGCCGCATGCCGATCTTGATGGCGCCTACGTTGCTCGATTGCGCCACCACCTCCGCCGTCGTCAGTACGCCCATGCGGTGCGCGTCGCGCATGCGCCGGCCGCCGACCACGATAAAGCCCTGCGACGCGTCATAGAGGTCATCCGGCTTAGTGACCTTCTCTTCCAGTGCCGCCGAGACCGTCACCGTCTTGAACATCGAGCCGGGCTCGTAGACGTCGCTGATCGCGCGGTTCTTCAGTTGTTCGGCCGGCACGCGGGAAAACCGGTTGGGATTGAACGTCGGCCGGTTGGCCAGTGCCAGGATTTCGCCGGTCCGCGGGTTCTGCACCACGATCGTCGCCGCCTCGGCCTTGGTCTCCTGCATAGCTCGTTCGATCTCGCGTTCGGCGATGTACTGAATATTCTGGTCAATCGTCAGGACTATGTTCTGTCCCGGCTCGGGCTGGCGCTCCACGCGTCCCAGGCGTTTGCGCCGCGCATCCAGCGAAACGTGCATTCGCCCGGGAATGCCGCGCAGCGTTTCATCGAAACTCAACTCGATCCCACCCAGCCCTTCATCATCAAGGCCCACATATCCCAGCACCTGCGCCGCCAGTTCGCGCTTGGGATAAAACCTCTTCGGTTCCTTCTGGAAATAAATCCCCTTCAGCCGCAGGTCACGCACCCGGCTGCTGATCGGGTTGTCCACCTTGCGCGCGATCCATACAAAGGTCTTGCCCGAATCAAGCTTCTGCTGAATTTCCGCCGCGTTCATCCCCAGCACGCGTCCCAGCAGCTCGGCGGCCATCGCATGATCCGGAACGTCAGCGGGCACCGCGAAAATCGAATCCACCTGTACCGACATCGCCAGTTCCTGGCCGTTGCGGTCGTAGATGACACCGCGCGCCGGCGTGATCTCAATCGTCCGCTGCTGCTGCTTCTGCGCGCGCTGTAGCCAGTCGCGGTAGTGGATCACTTGCAGGCTGGCCAGCCGGCATCCAATGGCGAATACCCACAGCATCAACAACCCACCCAGCAGGTACAGCCGCGCCTTCGGATTGTCGTACCACTTCGCCTTATTCGCCACGATTGTTCATCAGTGCTAGCGCCGCCGTCCTAAGTGGCGCCAACGTCCCGGCGCCAGGCCCCAGTGATGTCATCCCGAGTGCCACATGGGCCTTCGGCCCACCAAACAAGATGAAAGTCACGCCTGGTTTGGTAGCGCCGCCGC